>CAWGNY010000002.1:0-533646 GCA_963824025.1 Ilumatobacteraceae bacterium | reverse complement strand
TGCGCCCAAGAATGCGTGGAGGCCCCACCCCGCTGGTCGAGGTCGGCCCGGTCGAGAACCCGTATCTCGGCCTCCGTGCCTTCGACGACGGGGATGCCGAACGGTTCTTCGGGGCGCGAACGATTGGTGAGCGAGATCGCTGACCGATTTGCCGGCGACGGAGTCCAGGCGCGATGCGTCGTGGTTGTCGGGCCGTCGGGTTCGGGGAAGTCGTCGGTCGTGCGTGCCGGGGTTGTTCCGGTGCTGCGCAATGGCGCCGTTCCTGGCTCCGCCGATTGGTTCACGACAACGATGGTTCCGGGTGCGGACCCCTACGAAGCGCTGGAGGCCGCTCTGCTCCGGATCGCCGTCAACCCGCCGACCTCGCTGCTCGACCAACTCCGAGACGGAGAACGGGGCATCCTGCGTGGAGTCCGCCGCTGTCTCCCCGGCGACGACCATCGGGTCGTGATCGTGATCGACCAGTTCGAGGAGCTGTTCACCAGGACGCCCTCTGCCGACGCCGACCGGTTCCTCGACGCCCTCTCGGTGGCCGTCGACGACCCGATATCTCCACTCCGGCTCGTGGGGACGATTCGTGCCGACTACTACGACCGCCCGCTCCAACACCCGACGTTTGCACGGATCGTCAAAGAGGCGGCGGTCGAGGTCACGCCACTCACACCGGATGAGTTGGTCGCTGCGATCACCGAGCCGGCCCATCGAGTGGGGATCGAATTCGAAGCGGGGCTCGTGGCGCGGATCGCTGTCCGAGACGGTCGGCCAACCCTCGCCACTCCCCTTGCTGCAGTTCACCTTGAGCGAACTGTTCGAGCGACGCCGGTCGGGAGCGACGCTGACCACCGTCGACTACGCGGCGATCGGCGGGCTGACCGGGGCACTCGCCACGCGTGCCGAGGCACTCTTCGACGAGGCCTGACACCCGCCAACAGGCGACGATACGCAGCGTCTTCGGCCGATTGACCAACCCCGGTGAGTCGACGGTCGACACCCGCCGCCGGTGCCCGATCGCCGACCTGGGCACCGACGTAACTCCACCAACTGGGTGCTCGACGGTTTCGGAGGCGCTCGACTCCTCACGTTCGACCGCTACGGCCAGCCGCGAGCCGACCGTCGAAGTTGCGCACGAAGCGCTGCTCCGGGAGTGGCCGCGCGCTGCGGTCTGGCTCGACGAGGACCGCGAGCTGCGTCGGAAGGTCGACGCGATCGGTGCGGCTGCCACCATCTGGGAACGGGGCGACCGACAGGAGACCGACCTCTACCGCGGCAACCGGCTCATGCTGCGCTCGATGTGCGGGAGACCAACCCCGATTGGCTTCGTCCCATCGACCACGAGTTCGTCGAGGCGTCGGACGGCCGAGCCCGGTCCGACCTGCACGTCGAACAGCGACGAGTCCAGCGCCTTCGACGACTGGTCGCCGGCACCGCCGCGGGATTGGTCCTCGCTCTCGTCGCAGGCGGGCTCGCTCGTCGAGCAGCGGCGTGCCGACGACGAGGCACGCGCCGCAGAGCAGGAGGCCGCTCGCGCCGAGGGCGACCGCCGCGGCCGAACTCGTCAGCCTCAGCGCGACCCTGGTGATGGGGCTGGCGGACGATCAGCCCGACGCCGGGTTCTTCGTGCTCGAGGCCCGCCAGCGTTCACCGGGCCCCGACACCGACCGGGCGTTGCTCGACACCATTGCGGCCGCCGAACTCGGCGACAGACCGCGCTCCGTTCACGGTTGCCGGTGACCGAGCCGTGCGGCCGGGTCGAAGGCCGGACCCTCACACCCGATGGGCTGAGCGAGTTCGCGGCGATCGACGGGACTCTCCTCCTCCAAGATCTGACCACCGGGGCCACGGCGGATCGCGGCGAGGCACCTGCGAGCTGCGTCCGCTGGTTCGAGGATGCCAACACCGGTTTCCGTTGGGCGGGCTCGACGACCGATATCTACGATCAGTCGATCGGCACGGCCGACGGCGGCTGGGCCGAAGTGCAAGTCGACGAGAGCGTTTGGTGGCCGGACAGGTCCTCCGAGACCGGCGGCGTGCCACCGGGCGCCCTCCTGCACCCGGAAGGCATCGGCGACCGATGGCTCTACTGGACTGCGGTTGCGTTCGCAATCGAAGCGCAGCAGATCGTCGTGGTGGATGCCGGGACTCTCGAACCCGTCGGGCCAGCGCTCGACGACTTCGCAATCGACTCATCGGGCGGCTCCCTCGTCACTGCGACAGCGGCCAGCACCGAGGACGGATTGTTCGTGATCGTGGGAGAGTCCACAGCGACCGACGCCGCCGCGCCGGGGGGACTGATGGTGCTGCTCGACGCACGAACCGGCGAGGAGGTGCTCAGGGTTCGTCGGTCGCGCCCGTTGACCTCTGTGGTCTTCGATCCTGACCGTCATCGGGTACTCGCCGGGGAGGCGGGCGGTGACGTCATCGTGCTCGACCTCGAAACCGGAGAGTCGATCGAGCAGCTGACCACCGATGCTCTCGACGCCGTGATCGCGGTGTTCGCCCGGACGGCACGATCGTGGCGGTCGGTCGGCAGTGGATCGAGACCTTCGACCCCGGCGAGGAAGTCGGACAGGCCTTTGCCACCGTTCCGAGCGACGAGGCTCGGGTTCGTCCCGACGGCACCTCGTCCGTCTTGGTCCCGACCGGCGATTCCGACCGTTTCCACGTTCTCGACCCGATCGGCGGCCTGCTGGTCGAACAAGGGGTAGATGTCGATCCTGCCGCCGTCGTGGGGATCGGCGCCGGGCACGCCGGCGTGTTGGGTGAGTCCGGGGAAGCGGAAATCATCGAGTTGACGACCGGCGAACGCCAAGACGTCGATCTGACGCTGCCGGGCGGTGATCCGTTCGCGGCCCTGGGATTCGTTCCCGAGGTCGATGGCCATCTCGCATGGGACGACGGAACGAACGTGGTGCGTTGGCGAGACGGTCGGGTCGTCGAGCGACTCCCGCTCTGGCCCGGTCCGGGCACGGTGAGCCTGACCGCCGAGGATGGAGCGACCCGTCGGTTGACCGGATTGCATTCGATTCGCGTCGCGCTACTCGTCGTGTTCCAGCGGGACGTACCGAGGGGCGTGTACGCATTCGACACCGGAGCGGCGACGAGCCTGACCCCGAGCGCGACCATCGAGTCCCCTCCAACGGCTGCGGCTGGCGCCGCCCCGGCCCGCGACGGTGGGATCCACGTGGTGCTTGACGACGGCCGCCTTCGGTCGTACGACGCGACCGGCCACTGGACGGTCGAGGTACCGACCGGCCTGCGCAATGCCTCGCTGGTCGTCACGGACCCGCAGACCGGGTCGGTTGCGATCGGCGGCGAGAACGGAGCCGTCCTCGTCGACCCGGCGACGGGATCCGTTCAACACGTGCGCAACGGCGGGTCAGCGGTGGCCCTCGAATTCGCTCGCGACGGGGCATTGCTCGTGGTCGTCGAGCTGGATGGATCTGTCGGCCTGTGGGACACGGTTCGAGCCGAGTCGGCGGGCACGCTCTGGCAGTCGAGCGATGGCGCATCGCGGTCCGCGACCGGTGGGACGACCTGTTATGGACTCGGTCTGGGTGGCTGCGTCGGGCTCGATCATGCGGTTCTCGCTCGATCCTCAGGATTGGGTCGATCACGTCTGCGCTTTCGTCGGGCGTGAGCTCACCGTCGACGAATGGAACCGCCTCGTGCCTGGCGACGCTCCGCAACGACCTGCGTGCAGCTGACGGCACGTCCGCAACTCCTCTCGCATCACCCCTGACCTGGACGGCGTGCTGTGATCGAACGGTGACGTCACTAGATGCTCCGGGAATCTCGCACGTGGATGCTCGTTCGTGTTCCACCAACCACCGAACACGAGGAGATCCGAATCATGAAGAACCACACGACAATCACGAAGAACATCCGGCTCGCATCGGTACTTGCCGCATGCGCACTGACCGCCAGCGTTCTGGGCGCTCCCGGCGCAGAAGCGGGACCCGTCGAGGACATCGAACAGTCATGCATGATCGATGCACCCGGGACGGCTGACTCCAAGGAGCAGTGGTTCTACCACTGCCAGGCCCAAGCCGACCCGTTCGAGGAGGAGTACCACGACTGCATGCGCACAGCGCCCGGCACAGCCGATTCACTCGAACGCTGGGTCGAGCACTGCGCCGCTGAGGCGGCAGCGACTACCGAGGAGTGAGCTCATCGGTTGCGTCGTCCTGACCCCGTTTCGTTTCACCGGCTGATTCGAAACGGGGTCGAGAACGGCGCCGGCAGCATCGCCGTGGCGCCGTCGTGACCGAATCCGTGGAGGACCTTGTTCTCCTCGCCCCGGTACTCCGGCGACCTCGCACCACCATGGGCGGTCCCTACCCAGCGGGTGATCGGGCGAAGAGAGGTGCGAGATGCGAGCGAAGGCACGTCGTCGATCGCTCAGAATGTTCTGGCCGCAGGAGTCATCGGCCGCTCATACCCGGCAATCTGATCACGGCAGACCGCCCCATAACGCGCGCTCCGCCCGTCGGAAGACTGTCCCCGGGGTGCCCGGTTGGGAACACGCATCTCGACGGTCGAGGATGCCGGCGGACCCGCTGGGAAGTAGCACATCTTTCGCCGGCCGAGTGTGCTGCACGCACGGTGGTGTGCAGTCGGCGATGTGTACGTGCGTGGTCTCGCACGAGCTCTCGGGCGTACCCCAGTCGCCGTGAAGGCGATCCATGAGGGCTCGCCGAGTCGACTCTCAGCCAACGAATGTCCGCAGTGGGCGAGCGACGGTCTGGAGCGTGACGCTCTTCGAGCCCTTCGCGGCCGAGAGCTATCGCTGCACGTGCTCTTCATCGTTCCAGAGCATCATCAAAGAGGTGTCGCCGAGGACGCGCGAGAATCAGCGCGACTTGTTCCAAGCCGTGATTTCGGCCTTGAGCCACATCTTGCAGCGACCTCGTCCGAGATCGACGACCGGCCTTGGCATGTCTGGGTACCTGCGCTGATAGAGGGACACCGTGTTCCGTTGCGCCAGGCCGAGCAGGTCCGCCACGCCCTGGGCGTCAACCAGATCGTCGGCATCGACCTTCCGCACCACGCTTTGAAGACTACAACCGTTGACAGGTTGCGATGAGATACCGTAGCCTACGGTTGTAGACATTCGAATACCAGTGGCCCCGGCGGCGTTAGCAGCGCCCCGGGACCTGGCCGGAACCTACGAGGAGGTCCCGACATGCGTGATGATACGCGGCGCCCTGCGAGGTGGTCGATTGACGACGCCGTGCGGCTTGCCCGTGCGCAGCTCGCCGAGACATGGCAAGCACCAACTCAGTCGCAGCGAATCGTTGCCTGCCTCGAGCACTTTGCCGCGTTTGCTCGAACGGGCTACGAGGTCGATGACCCGGAGTTCGTGACGGCGGAGGTCGCCGAGGCGTTCGTCAAGTCATCGCTCGGCGACGGCAGCGCACCGTCAGTGCCGCTGATGCACCTGCGACGGTTGGCACTTCGGATCCTGTTCCGGTCGCTACGCCAGTCGGGCGTTGCGGTGGGGGACCCGACGTTGGATCTCGTGTTGCCGGCGCGGTCCCAGCTCAAGACCCGCCCGTTGACAGACGACGAGGTGGTCTTGTGTCGGGGAAACGCCATGTGGTCGCTGAGCGATTCACGGCGAGCAGCGGCTTGGGCGCTTGCGGAGGCGACGTGTCGTTCGATGGAGATCGGTCAGATCCGCGCCGGCGATGTCGACTTGACTCGTCGCCGGGTCTGGATTCACGGCGGCCGCACAACAGCGGAGCGGTGGGGCCAGCTCAACGACTGGGGAGCCCGCCAACTCGAGCGACGCCTCCGAGTGCTGCCCCCGGGGCCCGACACAGTTGTCGTCTATGGCGGTGCAGGCAGCGAATCGACGGGTCAGATATCAGCCTGTACCGCAATTGCGGATGTGCTGACTCGGGGCGGTCTCGCCGCTGAGCCCGATGTTCGACCGGCGTCGGTCGCGGCGTGGGCTGGGCGACAGATCTTGGCGGAGACGGGTCGGATCGACGAGGTCGCCCGTCGGCTGGGGATGGCCAGTCTCGATCGCGCCGCTCGATTCATCGCGTTCGACTGGAGTGACGACAGCTGATGACGGCACCGTCGGGCGGGGTTGCCGCGTTGGAACGGCTCGAAGCGCTCGTCGCCAATCCAGCGTTGTACGAGCTCGCGAAGCTGGTGCCCGACCAGGAGCCGTCGAGCGGGGGACGCCGTCGCCACTACCCGGTCTACATGTGGCTGCTGTACGACGCGCTGCTGTCCGTGTACGGCTCAGCCCGCCGTGTGGAAGTCGAGTTGGCGCATCCGCTGGTGTGGAAACACCTCCGCAGCCTGGTCCGCGAGCGGTTCGCCAACGAGCCGCATCTGTGGTTGCCCGACACGCCGATGCGCCGCTACCACTACCTGTACGCGAGAACACGATGGCTGACCGATCCCGTCATCCTCGCCGGGCTCCGCGACGCGCACCGCAAACTCGCTACTGAGCAGGCTCAAGGCATGGGTCTTCTCGATCCTGACGGACCGGGGTCGTGGACGCATCCGGACCTGTCGAGAATGCTCTACGCAGACGGCAAAGTCCTCACCCCGCTGTTCCATGCGCACCCGGGCGACACGCGACTCAACAAGGAGACCGGCGAGCTTCGCCCGCTGCGCGCTGAACCCGACGGTGCGCTGCATTGGGAAGGGACCGGTGAGACGGCGTGGGGGACCAAGTGGGTGCTCGTTGCTGTGCGCTCGAACGAGCTACACGGTCGGCTGATCGTCGACGTCGACTGGGTGACGTCACCTGGGGGAGAGGCCGCCGTCGCAATGGATTCGTTTGTCGGGCTTGCGCCGCACTGCCCAGGCGCGCAGGGCGTGCTGTATGACACAGCGCTTCGCGGTGTTCATCATCAGCGATTGATGCGCGACCTGGGATGGCTGTCGATCAACAAGGTGACCGCGAAGAAGGCCGGGTCGAACAAGCCGCGGCGCGCCGAGGGGCAACGCGTCCCGAAGTCGACGTTCGTGGAGCAACGCCAGATCACCAGCGCCGATGGAACAACGTCGACGGTCGATCTGTACGCGTGCGACGGCGCGATCGGTGTCACCCATCTGTTGGGGACGGGCGAGCAGCAGTTCGAGGAGCTCCGTCGCGTTCGGACGCATCGCAATGCCGACAAGAACGGCAAGTTCCGTTGGTACAACGACTACCAACTCCCCGAGCGACTCGGTGGAGGGACGATCACGGTGCGGTTGCACGCAACAGACGACGATACGAAACGCAAGTTCAACCGAACCGAGAACGTCCGCCCGATTCCCTCGACGGACCCCGACTTCGCCGGGCTCTACCGGCGAAGGAACGACGCCGAGTCGATCAACCGGGCGCTCGACGACACGCTCTGGTTGCGACGGGCTCACTCGATCGGTCACGCACGACAGCACCTGAACCTGCTGACGTTCGCGCTCGGCGTCAACAGCCTCGCTTTGCACCGTCATCGCAGTCGCACCAGCGACCCACCGAGCCCGCGGGCAGCTGCCTGATCCTCCTCATCCGGCACCGCACGGGTCGAACGCGCTCGCGGTCGGCAGCGAGCGGCCGAATCGGCCTGGACGAGCCCGGTGACCGGCTTGGATCGCTGAACCACCATCTACAATCGGGTCCCGTTGCCGGCGTCGGTGGGTTTTCTCCCACCTTTCGCGCCGGCCCCGCCCTCGTAGCTCAGTTGGATAGAGCGGTCGCCTCCTAAGCGACAGGCCACAGGTTCGATTCCTGTCGAGGGCGCAGCATGTTCGTTGGTGCCTGGCACCAACGAACGGGCACCAGAACGGCTATCGATCCGGGGCCGGTTCGTCGGGGATCACACGCTCGACGGTTGCGGGGACCAGCCAGACGCCGAGCGATGCGACGGCCGAGCCGATGCCGATCACGAGCCACGCCTCGTTCGGTGGCAGGTCGAGCTGGAAGTACTCGCGGAGGAAGTCGATGGCCAACACGCTGATGTAGAGCGCCGCCATCATCAGCGACAGCCCCACCTTCCACAGCTGGAGCGGTCGGCTCACGACGATCAGCACCACGAGCCCGGCGCTGAGCAGTGTCACCGTCGCACCGGTCCGCGCTTCGGCGAGCGTGACGTCGTTCATCCGCCGCGTGACCTCGTACACGGTGTAGGCAATCCCTCCCGCGACGATCCCGGCCGGGATCGAGTACCGCAGGACGCGTCGCAGGAATCCGGGTCGAACCAGCGCCTCGTTCGCCGACAGGGCGAGGAAGAAACCCGGGACGCCGATCGAGAACGTGCCGATCAGCGTCAGCTGGCGCGGCAGGAAGGGGAACGGCGCGCCCGACAGCCCGACGAGCACGGTCAGCAGGACCGCGTACGTCGCCTTCGTGATGAACAGGTTGGCCACCCGCTCGATGTTGTTGATCACCCGCCGACCCTCCGCGAGGACCTGCGGCAGGGTCGAGAACTTGTTGTCGAGCAGCACGAGTTGGGCGACGGCGCGGGTGGCCGAACTCCCCGATCCCATCGCGATGCCCATGTCGGCGTCCTTGAGCGCGAGCACGTCGTTCACCCCGTCACCGGTCATCGCCACGACGTGGCCCTGCTCCTGCAGCGCCCGCACCATCGCCCGCTTCTGATGTGGAGTCACGCGCCCGAAGACGGACGTGTCGGCGACGGCAGCCGAGAATGCAGCAGGATCGTCGTCGCTGTCGGGCAGGCTCCGAGCGTCGAGACCGGACTCGGCGTGTGGCACTCCGGCACGTCGTGCGACGGCTGCCACCGTGGCCGGGTTGTCGCCCGAGATCACCTTGATCGTCACGCCCTGGGCCTCGAAGAACGCAAGGATCTCGGGTGCATCGCGGCGGACCGTGTCCTCGAGGGTCACGACAGCCAACGAGCGCAGGTCGGTCGGCCGGCGTTCGCCCTGGTGCTCGCCGTCGGCATGGGCGAGAAGCAACACGCGACTCCCGGCGTCGGCGAACTCGCGCACGATCGACAGGGTCTGATCGTCGTCGGGTCCTGCCAAGATCTCGGGCGCACCCAGGTAGTAGGTACCGCGGCCTTCGAAGTGTGTCGCGGCCCACTTCCGCGCGGAGCTGAACGGTGTGATCTCGTCCGCGACCCATCCGTCGGGGGCATCGTGCGCCGTGATGATCGCCGCCAGCGTCGGGTTCGGACTGGGGTCCGCCGCACCGAGTGCGCCCAAAGCCTCGGACACGAGATCGTCGTCGACGCCGTCGAGTGGACGCACACCGCCGTAGCTGATCTCGCCGGTCGTGATCGTTCCAGTCTTGTCGAGACACAGCGTGTCGACCCGGGCGAGGAGCTCGACGGATGCCAACTCCTTGGCGAGCGCCTGTCGCCGGGCGAGGGAGATGATGCCGACGATGAAGGCGAGGCTCGTGAGCAGGACGAGGCCGTCGGGCACCATCGCAACCGCCGCCGCCACCGTGCCCTGGAGCGCTTCACGCCAGCTCTCGACCTCCTCGCTGCCCAACAGTCGCAGAAGCAGCAACAGCGATGCCGGAGGGATGATGAAGGTGAGCCACCGGAGGATGACGTTCACGCCGTTGCGGAGTTCGCTGTCGGCGAGCTTGAAGATGCGCGCCTCGTCGGCCAGTTTCGCGGCGTAGCTCTCGGCCCCGATCGCGGTCGCGATGTAGAGCCCCGAACCCGACGAGACGAAGCTGCCCGACATCACCGGGTCGTGCTCGTGCTTGGTCACCGGTTCGCTCTCGCCGGTGAGCAGGGACTCGTCGAGGTCGAGACCGACGGCGGAGACGACTTCCCCGTCGACGATCACCTGATCGCCGGGCCGCAGTACGAGCAGTTCGTCGGCGACCACCTCGCTGACGGCGAGTTCGACGTCGCGCCCGTCGCGACGCGCCAGCGCCTTCGGGGCATTGAGCAGTTCGAGCTGGTGGAGAGTGTGGCGGGCGCGGAGTTCCTGCACGATGCCGATGACCGAGTTGGAGACCACGACGCCGACGAACAGCGCGTCGGCCGGGTACCCCGCGATGAGGATGAGCACGAACAGGGTCGAGATGATCGCGTTCACCGGTGTGAAGACGTTGGCGCGCACGGTCTCGCCGAGCGTGCGAACCGGTGCGTCGGGCACGTCGTTGGTCCGACCGTCGGAGCGACGCTCGGCCACCTGTGCTGCGGTCAGGCCGATCGTGGTGTCGGCCGCAGCGGTGGTCATCCGCAGCGAGAATACCGGGCAGCACGACGCGATGAGCCGCCGGCCGTCACCGACAGAAGTGGATGCGGTCGAACCGGCGTCGGAATGCGGCGACGTCCGCGGCGATCTCGGCGAGGTCGTCGCCGCGCACGGCGCGAACGATCGCGTCGCCGACGGTGTCCATGTCGGTGGCGGTCATTCCCCAGCGCACCGCTTCGTTCGTTCCGAGCCGAATGGCACCGGTCGCGTGCGGTGGACCTTCCGGGATCCCGATCCCGGACACGAGCAGATTCGCCTCTCGGAGGCGCTGGGCGAGAGCATGTCCGTCGCCGCCGGTCGCGTCCGCCGCGCACGGCGAACGCGTGCGAACGTGTGGCGACGCCGTCCGGCGCCGTCAGTACCGGGAGCCCGGCGTCGAGGAGATGCGTCGCGAGCGCCGTCGCCGTGTCGAGCATCGCCGCGGCGTACGCACTCCCGAGGTCCTGCCAGTCGAGCAGCGTCATCGCGAGCGCCGCGGTGTTCGCGGCGTCGAAGTTGGCGGTCAGGCCGGGAAACGCAATCGCATCGACCCGCTCCGCGATTGCGGCGTCGGTGGTGACCAGCAGCCCTGCAGCCGGCCCGGCCAGGCTCTTGTAGGTGCTCATCGTCATGATGTGGGCCCCCTCGTGGAGCGGGTTCGGCCACGCGCCGCCCGCGATCAGTCCGGAGAGGTGGGCAGCGTCGAAGAGCACCGTTGCGCCGACGTCGTCGGCGAGTTCCCGGATCGCCGACACCGGGTGGTGGGTGAGGTTGAGGCTTGCGCCGATCGTGATCATCCGCGGTTCCACCCGACGGACGAGTTCGCCCAGAGCCTCGACGTCGACCGTGTAGTTCGCGGCGTCGATCGGCGCTTCGTGGATCGCCAACCCGTAGAGGCCGGCGGCACCCGCCTCGTTGTGGGTCACGTGGCCGGCGATCGACGCGGGCGGCACGACGATCGCATCGCCGGGTTCGCAGCACGCCATGAACGCGTAGAGGTTGGCGAGGGCCCCGGACCCGATCCTCACCTCGGCGTACGGCGCGTCGAACACCTCCGCCGCGAGTTCGGCGGCGATCACCTCGATCTGTTCGACGGCTTCGAGGCCCATCTCGTACTTCGCGCCGGGATGCCCGAGTGACGGGCGGGTGCCGAGCGACGTGGCGAGCAACATCTCGGCGGCCGGGCTCATCACGTTGGCGGCCGGATTGAGGTTGACGCAGTCGAGTTCGTGGATCGTGCGGTTCTGGTCGACGAGTCGTCCGAGTCGCGCGCGAACCGCGTCGCGGGAGACGGCTCGGCAGTCCGTGGCGATTCGCTGCACGAAGGCGTCGGTGGGCACCCAGTCACGCGGGCCGAGTCGTGGCGTCGTCATCGGAGCCGATGGTACGACGCCTCCTGCCCGGGAAGCGCCGCGTCGGGATTCACGACCTCGGGATGAATCGGGACCAGAGCCTGGGGTCGTTCAAGCGATTGCGGGTGGCGGCGAGTTCGCCCGGCGTCGGGACGCACGCCCCGAGCGCGTGGGGGAACGGGTTCTCGACCTGTCCGTCGGGCAGCGTCTCGAAGTGCAGGTGCGGTCCGCGAGCATTGCCGCTGCTGCCGACGTATCCGATGAGCTCGCCGGCGACCACGTCGCGACTCTCGCCCTCCCAGCGGTCGAGATGCGCGTAGTAGAACCTGTCGCCGTTCTCGGCGGTCAGCCAGATGGCGCGCCCTCCGAGCCCGTTCGTCTTGAACCCGGCGTACCCGTCGCGCACCGCCACGATCGGCGTGCCGCGATCGGCGAGCATGTCGACTGCCCTCGTGGCGGCGTCCGCCCGAGCGGGACCACCCCCAGGAATCCTCGAACGTGGCCGCACCGTCGATCGGGCAGGCATCGAGCAAGGGCGCGGTCGCGTGCGAGGTGGTCTCCTCGGTGGCGCGGGTCGGTCGCGGTTCGGCGTGGGCGACGGCGGGCAGTGCCACGAGCGTCGCCGCGAGGGTCGTCGCCACGAGCGCGACCAGGCTGCGATGAGAACGGCTCTTCGGAGACATGGCGAGCAAAGTTACAGTTTGATGTCGAAAAGGTTGCAGAAACGTGG
Organism: Ilumatobacteraceae bacterium; assembly: GCA_963824025.1. GTDB lineage: Bacteria > Actinomycetota > Acidimicrobiia > Acidimicrobiales > Ilumatobacteraceae > Ilumatobacter_A. Next base: position 521,400 of record CAWGNY010000002.1, on the reverse strand, counting down.
CGTCAGTCACGTGGCGTGCAGTTTCCACGCGGTTGCGTCGGTTGCGATTCCCGTACGGGTTCGCGTCCGCGGTGGCCTCCGGGCGGGCGGGGTCCGGGCTGCGGACATCACCGTGCGTGCACTACGGTTCGCCCCGTCAGGGTCGAGACTGCGCCGATCGGGGGATCGAGATGCCGGGCAAGATCGCAGCCAGCCTCGCCGCCCGCGGCGACCACGTCCGAGCGGCGAGCGAAGAACTGCACCACCTGGTGCTCGGACCCGGTGCCGATCTCGAGGCCGAGTGGCGTGCATCCGGACTGGACCTCCCCGACCTCGACGGCATGCGGGCGTACCGGCTCGAACGGGTCCGGGCGCAGTTGCGTGCCTTCGGCTACGGCGGGATCCTCCTGTTCGACCCGATGAACATCCGGTACGCGACCGACACGACCAACATGCAGATCTGGGTGATGCACAACAGTGCGCGCTATGCCTGGATCTCGACGAGCGGCCCGGTGATCGTCTGGGACTTCTTCGAGTGCGATTTCCTCAGTGGGCACAACGCGCTCGTCGACGAGGTGCGGCCCGCGATCGGGTCGACGTTCTTCCTCTCGGGGCGGCGGTATCGCGACAGCAACGACCGTTGGGCGGCGGAGATGATCGCGGTGATCGAGGAGCACGCCGGGACCGGAGCCCAGATCGCGGTCGATCAACTGTCGTACCTGGGCTATCGCTCGCTCGAGGCGGCGGGTGTCCGGATCGAGAGCGGGCAGGAGGTGATGGAACTCGCCCGGAGGATCAAGGGGCCCGACGAGATCGCCGCGATGCGCTGCGCGGTCCACGCGTGCGAGACCTCGATCCGCGAGATGCACGCCGCGATCTCGGCGCCGTCTCCCGGGATGACCGAACGGGATCTCTGGTCGATGCTCCATGCGGGCAACATCCGGCGCGCGGGCGAATGGGTCGAGACCCAGATCCTGTCATCCGGGCCGCGGACGAATCCGTGGATGCAGGAGGCGTCGAGCCGCGTGATCCGCGATGGCGACATCGTGGCCTACGACACCGATCTCGTCGGGGCCTACGGGATGATGGTCGACGTGTCGCGGACACGCATCGCGGGGGACCGAGTGCCGACCGCCAACCAACGCGAGGTCCACGCGCTCGCGGTCGAACAGGTCGAACGGAACACCGAACTCCTGACACCGGGGCGCAGCCTCACCGACCTCAGCCACGCCGCCTGGTTTCCGCCTGCCGACACGTACCGCCACTACTGCTGCCTGTTCCACGGGGTGGGACAGTGTGACGAGTATCCCGAGGTGTTCGTCCCCGCCGTGTGGGACGAGGTCGGATTCGAGGACGAACTCGAATCCGGCATGGTGATGACGGTCGAGGCCTTCGTCGGTCGTCGCGACGGCGGGGTCGGGGCGAAACTCGAGAACCAGGTGTTGATCACCGATGCGGGGCCCGAGCTGCTCACCCGTCTCCCTCTCGGCCTCGCCTGAGTGGGGAGCGCCACCCCGGTGAGAGGCCCGGATCGGCGCGGTGTACCGTCGTGCGGAGCGGAATGGGGGTTCTGACATGGCGTACGAGGAGAGCACGGTCGAGGCCAAGGCGGTCACCGACTGGGTGAACGACTGGGACTGGCTCGACCCGTCGTGGGGAACCGATGCGATCGACATCTGGAACGCGGTGCGCGAGGTCACGCCGATGGCGATGACCGAGCGCTACGGCCGGGCGTTCATGCCCGTGACGATGGAAGCCGTCTCGGCGATCGCCAAGGACACCGACAACTTCTCGTCGGAGTGGGTGTCGGTCGCGCAGCCCGATGCCGTCCGCCGGCCGGCGCCGCCGATCACGTCCAACCCGCCGGATCACCAGGGGCACCGGAGACTCCTGTTGCCGTCGTTCGCCCCGAAACAGATCGAACCGATGGAGGACGAGTTACGCGAGTACACCCGCGGGCTCATCGCACAGCTCGAAGGACGTGACACGGCCGACGCCGCCGCGGAGTACAGCCAGCACATCCCCGTTCACGGCATCGCTCAGATGATCGGTGTGCCCGATTCCGACGCCGACATCTTCCGCGACTGGATCCACCGCAACTTCCAGCTTGCACCACGTGACAACCGGATCCGCGAGCAGGTCACCGCCGACATGCGGGCCTACTTCCTGAAGCTGATCGAAGAACGCGAAGCCGAGCCGCAGGACGACCTCGCGACACTGGTCGTCCACGCCGAGATCGACGGCGAGCCGATCGACCGGGAGCTGCAGTACGGCTACCTGCTGCTGTTGATCCTCGCCGGGATCGACACGACCTGGTCCGCGATCGGGTCGGGGCTCTGGCATCTCGGGAGGCATCCGGACGATCTGGAACGGCTGCGCGGCCGGCCGTTCGACGACCCGATCTGGCTCACGTTCTCCGAGGAGGTGCTGCGCTACTACGCGCCGGTCACGATGGGCCGGCGTGTCGTCGGCGACACCACGGTCTCGGGATGTCCGGTCCACGCCGGCGACCAGGTACTGGTCACGTTCCCGGCGGCGAACCACGATCCTGCGGTGTTCGACCGGGCCGACGAGTTCCTCATCGATCGCGAGGCCAACCGACACGTGGCGTTCGGGCTCGGGATCCATCGGTGCCTCGGATCCAACCTCGCGCGACTCGAGATGAAGATCGCCTTCCAGGAGTGGGCGTCGGCGTTCCCCGACTATCGACTCGACCCCGAGCAGGAAACGACGTGGACCAGCGGTCAGATCCGCGGCCCGCGCAACATCCCGGTCATCCTGCGTTGAACCACTCGGCCGCTGCCTCGACGTCCGGGCGAACGCACGACTCGACGATTCCCGCGGTCGTCAGACCTGCCTCACCGCGTCGCCAATCGCTGACGACCGGACCACGCGAGGGTGCGCCGCGCTGGTCTCGCCGACGACGGCCAGCAGCCAGACGACGACGATCACCATGAGGACGGCGAGCACGACCGCCGATGCGCTGAGGCCGGCGGCGGCTCCCACGAAGCCGACGACGAGGGGGCCGATGATCCTGCCGACGTCCTGGATCACGGCGATTGCCGCCAGGAACGGCGCCGGATCGTCGCGCGGAGCGAGATCGCTGCCGAGGGTCAGCATCGAGCCGGAGCTGAGCCCGTTCCCCACACCCATGATCACACCGGCGGCGATCGCCGGCGTCGTCGAGTCGGCCAGCCCCAGCACGATCAACCCGATCGCGATCAGCGAGAACGACGGGACCATCGCGGCGAGCCGGCCGAAGCGATCCATCACCCACCCGGCAACGGGGAACAGTGCGAGGTCGGCGAACGTTCCGACCGCCACGAGCGCGCCGACCTCGGCGACGCTCAACCCCAGCTCGTCACCGATCAGCGGGACGACGACGTAGCGGCCCTCGCGGACGGCCATCGTGAGCATCGGGACCAGACCGGCGATCGACAGGAGTCGTCGGTGTCGGTTGATCGCGGTGAACAGACCGGGTCGACGTGCGGCGGCTGCGACGGGGACCCTCGCGGGCGTCGGTACGAGCACGTCGGGCGCGAGTGCCGGGACCAGACCCATCGCCGACAGCGCCCCTGCGACGACGAACGTCCAGGTGAATCCGATGGTCTCCGCGAGCACCCCGCCGACCAAGGGTCCGACGAAGAGCGAGATCCGGAACGAGCCGCCGATCATCGCCATCGACCGACCTCGGGCAGTCGCGTCGATCCGCCGGGTGATGTAGGTCTGGCGCGAGAGTCGGAGTCCGATGTTCGACGCGCCGGTCCCGAGCCGGAGGCCGACGAGCACCAGTGCGGTGTCGCTGACGCCCAGGAACGCGGAGGTGAGGCTCATCCCGAGCAGCGCCCCGACCAGCACGGCCCGTTCGCCGAAGCGGGTGATCAGTGCGCCGGCGGGCAGTCCGCCGAGCGTGGCACCTGCTCCGACGGCGGCGAGGACGATCGCCGCCGTTTCGAGAGGGACACCCGAGCGCTTGAGATACAACGGCAGGACCGGGATCAGCAGCGCCAATCCCATCGTCCCGGCCACGACCGGGAGATACACCGGAACGGCGAGACGCCTGAATACGCCCCCCATCGAAGGTGCAGCACCCGTCACGTCGAGGACCGTACCGCGGCTCGCCATTCGGCGGAGGGAGAGGATCTGAGGCATGATGACGGGGGTCACACGAGATGACGTCGAGGTCGGCGACACGAGGGGAACGACATGCAGCAACTGTCAGGGCTCGATGCGAGTTTCCTGTACATGGAAACACCCAATACGTACGGCCACGTCAATGCCGTTGCCATCTACGAGCGTCCGTCGCCCGAGTTCGAGCCGTTCGACGTGGTCTACGAGCGCTTCGGGACGCTCGTCGGTCACCTGTCGCCGATGCGCCGGAGGCTCGTCGACGTTCCCTTCGGACTCGACCATCCGTACTGGATCGACGATCCCGACTTCGATCTCGACTACCACGTCCGCCACATCGGACTCGCCCCTCCGGGCGCGGCCGACCAGCTCGGCGACCAGGTCGCCCGTATCGTCGGCCGCCACATGGACCGGCGCCGCCCGCTGTGGGAGGTGTACGTCATCGAGGGCCTCGCCGACGGGCGATGGGCGATGCTCACCAAGTACCACCACTCGACGATCGACGGCGCGTCGGGAGTGATCATGCTCAAGATCCTCACCGATCCGTCGCCCGACGCGGAGTGGACGATGCAACCGGTCGAGTGGCACGGCGAGGAGGTGCCCCGGGACATCGATCTGCTCAAGGCGACGGCGCGCAACCTGGCCACCAATCCGGTCAAGGCCGCCCGCCTGCAACTGAAGATCATCCGTCAACTCGCGGAGACCGCGGGCGTCGACAGCGTCAGCGGGGCGGCCAGCCAGGCCCGTGACGCCATCAAGGCGTTGGTGGCGCCGGCGAGCGACACGGCGTCGTCGAACGAGGCGAGCGTGTCGATCCCGCTCAGCCCGGCACCGCCGACTCCGTGGAACGCCTCGGTCACACCGAACCGTCGATTCGCGATGCGCTCGGTTGCGCTCGCCAACGTCAAGGCGCTCAAGGACGCGACCGGCGGGACCATCAACGACATCGTGATGGCGATGTGCACCGGCGCGCTGCGCGAGTACCTGATCGAACACGATGCGCTCCCGGAGGACCCGCTACGCGCCATGGTTCCGGTCTCGATCCGCACCGGTGAGGAGCAGGGCGACGAGATCTGGTCGAATCGGGTGTCGGCGATCGTCGCGGAGCTCCCGACCGACTGCGAGGACGCCGTCGAACGCGTCGAGCGGTGCCGGCTCGCGATGGTCGCGGCCAAGAAGCAGATGGATCTCCTGCCCGCCGAGGCGATGATGGAGGCGTCGCAGGTCCTGTCACCGGTGATCGCCGCGTCCGCGATCCGGCTGGTCGGCCGGCTGAAGCTCGCCGACCGGGTCAACACCCCGGTGAACGTCGTCATCTCGAACGTGCCGGGACCTCGTGAGCCGCTGTACTTCGCCGGGGCCAAGCTCGACGCGTACATACCCGTGTCGACCATCTCCGACGGGGTCGGGCTGAACATCACCGTGCACAGCTACGAGGACCGTCTCGACATCGGCCTGATCTCCGACCGCGAGCTGATCCCCGACCTCTGGCATCTCGTCGACCTGCACGTCGACGAGATCGAGCGGCTGTTCGAGGCCACCGGCGCGGACTGGGCGGTTCCGCCGAGTCCGCCCGCGATGCGACGCGGCGGCCACGGCACCGAGGCGATTCCGCCGAGCAACCCCGAGGTGGCTCGCCGGATCGAGAAGCAACGCGAGATCCGGGTGATGTCGATGTCGTCGACCGCGAAGGGAGCGTCGAAGGAGCCCGCGGCGGTGAAGACGACGAGCCCGAAGGACCAGGTGGGTGCGAAGAAGAAGCCGGCGCGCAAGAAGCAGGCGACTGCGAAGAAGCGGCCGGTGGCCAAGCGCAAGGCGTCATGACGAGCGCGAGGATCTCCGCGCCGCCACCATGGATGACGCTGCTGGAGTTCCGTGCGCTCGGTGAACGGGCACAGATGTCGACGTTGCTTCCGCTGCTGCGTCGGCTGCCCGCCGGCGACGGGCATCCGGTGCTGGTCCTGCCGGGTTTCTCGGCGAGCGATCGCTCGACCGATCCGCTCCGCAACCTGTTGCGCCGTCTCGGCTATCGCACCTACGGCTGGGGTCTGGGTGTCAACGTCGGCCCGACGCCCCGCATTCTCGACGGCCTGGTGCGCAAGCTCGATCGGGCGTACCGGCGGCGCGACGAAGCGGTGTCGATCGTGGGTTGGAGCCTCGGGGGGATCTATGCCCGCGAGCTCGCCCGCGCCCGGCCGGACATGGTGCGACAGGTGGTCACCCTCGGAAGCCCGATCCAGATGATCGAAGCCGATTCCTCGTCCGCCCAGCCGATGTGGGAGGCGATGAGCAAGTATCACTCGCCCGGCTTCCGCCGTGCGATGCGCGACGTGCACCGACCTCCGCTCACGATCCCGAACACGTCGATCTACTCGAGGACCGACGGCGTCGTCAGCTGGCAGGCATGCCTGGTCGAACGCACCTCCACGAGCGAGAACGTCCGGGTGTACGGGAGTCACTGTGGTCTCGGCTTCAACGCGGCGGCGATCACCGTGATCGCCGACCGGATCGCGCAGCCGGCGGGCACGTGGTCGCACTTCTCGCCCCCGTGGTACCTGCGCGGTGCGTTCCCGCCGTCGGTCGATCTCGACACCGCGCGCCTGCCGCACACGGCGGTCGCCTGAATCCCGCCCGGCTCCCGCCACTACGGTCGGAGGATGGATCACATCGAGGTTGCGTCATGAGCCACGGCGGTCGGCTGGTCGCGAAGGCGCTGAAGGCGGCGGGGGTCGAATGCGTGTTCACGCTGTCGGGCGGACACGTGATGGGAATCTACGACGGGTGCCTCGACGAGGGCATTCGGGTGGTCGACGTCCGACACGAACAGGCTGCCGCCCATGCCGCCGACGCCTGGGCGCGGCTCAACCCCGGCCGGGTCGGCGTCGCGATCCTCACTGCGGGGCCGGGGGTCACCGACGGCGTGACCGGCGTGGCCAATGCCTGGCGGGCGAACTCGCCGATCCTCGTGATCGGCGGCCAGGGTCCGTTCAACAACCTGCGCCGCGGATCGCTGCAGGAGATGGACCACGTCTCGGTGATGAAGCCGATCACGAAGTGGGCCGATGCCTGCTACGAGACCGCCCGACTCGGCGAGTACGTCGAGCTGGCGATCCGGCACGCGCTGTCGGGGGTGCCGGGACCCGCATTTCTCGAGGTTCCCATGGACGTCCTGCACGCGCCGCTCGATCTCGACGCGATCGAGTTGCCGCGCTTTCGTGACTACCGAGTCGCCTCGACGGCGCCGCCCGCGCTGATCGACCAGGCCGCCGATCTGGTGACGGCGGCCGCGAACCCGATGGTGATGGCGGGCACGGCGTTGAAGTGGTCGGAGGGAGGGCCGGCACTCCAGCGGTTCGTCGAAGCGACCAACATCCCGGCCTACACGAACGGAATGGCCCGTGGGCAGCTGTCGATGAGTCATCCGCAGTTCTTCAATCGCAGTCGCAAGGACGCCCTCGCGCAGGCCGATGTGGTCGTGCTCGCCGGAACGCCGCTCGACTTCCGGATGAAGTACGGCGGATCGATCCCTGCCGGTGCCAAGATCGTGCAGCTCGATCTCGACGAGACGCTGATCGGGCAGAATCGCTCGGCCGACGTCGGCCTCGTCGGCAACCTCGGCGCGAACCTCGATGCGCTGCGCGAGGCGGTGATCGAAAGGGGAGGCGTCGACTTCTCCGAGCACTCGGCGGCGCTGCGAACCATCGAGGTCGGCGCAGAGCGGATGCTCGCCGCTCAGCTCGACTCCGATGAGGTCCCCGTCGACCCGATGCGCCTGTGCCGCGGGATCGCCGACTTCATCGCGACCGACGACGAGATGATCGTGATCGGCGACGGCGGTGACATCGTCGCCCAGGCGTCGAAGGTGATCAAGGTCCCGGAACGGGGGACGTGGATGGACCCGGGGCCGCTCGGAACGCTCGGCGTCGGGATGCCGTTCGCGCTCGCCGCGCAGCTCTCGCACCCCGACAAGCGGGTGCTCATCGTCTACGGCGACGGTGCGTTCGGGTTGAACGGATTCGAGTTCGACACAGCGGTCCGATTCGGGCTTCCGATCGTGGGGATCGTCGGCAACGACGCAGCCTGGGGACAGATGATGCGTCCGCAGGCGATGATCTACGGGTCGGACCGCCTCGTCGCGACCGAATTGAGCTACACCCGCTACGACAAAGTGGTCGAAGCGCTCGGTGGGCACGGCGAGCACGTCACCGAACCGGGGGCGATCGTTCCCGCCCTCGAACGGGCCTTCGCGTCGGGCAAGCCGGCGCTGGTCAACGTCGAGATGCGCAAGGACGTCGACGGCATGAAGGGCTCGACGTACGTGTGATCAGTTGACGGCGCGGTCGCGCCCCTCCCAGTAGGGCTTGCGCAGATCGACCTTCAGGATCTTCCCGGAGGGATTGCGCGGGATCGCATCGATGCGTTCGACGGCGGTCGGCAACTTGAACCGTGCGAGGCGCTCCTCGCAGTGGGCGATGATCTCGTCCTGCGTCGGGTCGGCACCCTCGGCCACCACGATCAGCGCGAGCGGCGACTCGCCCCAACGCTCGTTCGGGATGCCGATGACCGCGACGTCGGCGACGCCGGGGTGCGAGATGATCGCGTTCTCGATCTCCGCCGGATAGATGTTCTCCCCGCCGGACACGATCATGTCCTTCACCCGGTCGTGGATGAACAGGTAACCGTCCTCGAGGTAGCCGGCGTCGCCGGTACGGAACCAGCCGAGGCCGTCGGCGTCGCGGCCCTCGGGGAACACCTCGGCCGTCGCGGCGGAGTTGCGCCAGTAACCCTTCATGTTCTGCGACGTCCGCACCCAGACCTCGCCGACGTCACCGGCGGGGACGTCGTTGCCCGCGTCGTCGACGATTCGAAGCTCGACACCCGGCACCGGCTTGCCGGCCGAGCGCAGGAGCTTCGCCCGCGGGCCGCCCGGATCGTGGTCCTCCGGTGAGAGCCACGTGACGACACCGGTCGTCTCCGTGAGACCGTACGCCTGCGCATGGGGGCACTTGAGCAGTGCCATCGACGCCACGAGTGCCTCCTCCGTGATCGGCGAGGCGCCGTAGAAGATCGTCTCCAGCGACGAGAAGTCGACATCGGACGCCCCCGGGATCATCGGAAGGACCTGGAGGAGGGCGGGCACCATGAAGCTCGTGGTGACCCGGTACTTCGGGATGTCGGCGAAGATCCGTCCCGGGTCGACATCGCGGTGGACGATGTTGGTCGCCCCGTTGTAGAGCCCGACGTTGGCGACGCCGCTTCCGCCGATGTGGAACATCGGGAGGATGTGCAACATGACGCTGTCCGATGTCACGCCGATCATCTCGCTGATCGGTTCGATGATCGCCTGGAAGTTCCGATTGCTCAGCTCGGCCCCTTTCGGAAGGCCGGTGGTTCCGGACGTGTACAGCTGTGAAGCGGTGTCGTCGAGTGCGGGCGTGTGGCCGGGGTCGTCGTCGGATCGACCGTCGATCCACTCGCTGTACGACGTGTTGGCGCCGTTCCCGCCCACCTCGATGACGAGCGGATTGCGCGGGAGATCCATCTTGTCGAGATGCTCGAGGAACTCGCCTTCGACGACCACGACCTTCGCTTCCGCGTTGTCGAGGATGAATGCCATCTCCGGTGGCGCCAGCCGCCAGTTGACCGCGACGGGCACGGCGTTCAGCTTGGCCGCGCCGTAGCTGAGCGTGAAGTACTCGGGGATGTTCTTGCCGATGAACCCCACGCGATCCTGCGGTGTGACGCCGGCATCGATGAGTGCGTTCGCGACTCGACAGCTCTCGGTGTGGAGTTCGCCGTACGTCAGCGTGCGGTCGTCGCAGACGAGTGCCGGCTTGTCGGGACGCTCGGCTGCGTGGGTACGTGTGATGTCGGCCAGTGTGAACATGACGGTCGCTCCTTCGGCGGTGTTGTCGGACCGTAGCATCGGCCCGCGTTGCCGAAATCCGTCGTGGACCGCACGGCTCGGTCAACCAGGATGGGCCGATGTCGGATGCTCTGTCGCTGCGGGTCTTCGAATCGTTCCTCGACCTCACCCTGCCGAGGGACGAGTGGACTCACGAGGCCCATCTCGTGGTGTGCCGCGTCGCACTCGCGAGCCGGACACCCGAGGAGACGGTCGACCTCCTCCGGCATGCGATCCGCGCGTACAACGACGCGACCGGGGTCGAGAACACGACGTCGTCGGGATACCACGAAACGCTGACCCGGTACTACGTCGGCGCCGTCGCGAGCACGGGAACGACGACTCTCGACGAAGTGTTGGTCGCACCTCGTTGCGCGACGGCAGCACCGCTCACGTACTGGACCAGAGCCGTGTTGTTCGGTCCCGAGGCGCGAGCCGGCTGGGTCGAACCCGACCTGGCGCCGCTGCCGTGGCCGGTGATCGGCCCGGAGTTGCGTGTCCCCCGTTCGACGGGCCGGGTGTGAGCGAGGTTCGGTCGCGTCGGAGCGCAGCTGTCCGACGACCGGTCCGGGCTGCTCCGTCGGAGGTCGTGGAGGGGCGATCACTACGGTCGCTGCATGGACTTCGCCATTCCCGCATCGACCCAGCAGCTGCTCGACGACCTCGACGCGTTCATCGAGTCGACGATCAAGCCGATGGAGCAGGAGGACGACAACATCCGCTTCTTCGACCACCGTCGAGAGGACTCGCGTACCGACTGGGACCGTGACGGCTTGCCCAACGCCGAGTGGGAAGCCCTGCTCCGCCGGATGCGTGTGGCCGCTGACGAAGCCGGGTTCTACCGGCACCAGTTGCCCGAACGCTTCGGTGGTCACGACGCCGGCAACCTCGAGATGGCGATCATCCGCGAGCACCTCGCCCGCAAGGGGCTCGGTCTCCACAACGACCTGCAGAACGAGAGCTCGATCGTCGGCAACCTCGTCACGGTGCTGATGATGGAGAAGTACGGGTCACCGGCCCAGCAGTCGGAGTGGATCCCGAAGATGCTCGACGGAACGGCGCGGATCGGGTTCGGACTCACCGAGCCGCTCCACGGCTCCGACGCCACATGGATGGAGACCCACGCGGTACGCGACGGCGACGAGTGGGTCATCACCGGCGAGAAGTACTGGAACACCGGACTCCACCACGCGACGCACGACTACATCTTCGCCCGGACCTCGGGTGAACCGGGCGACGGTCGCGGCATCACGTGCTTCATCACGCCGACCGACTCGCCGGGATTCCGGATCGAGGAGTTCATGTGGACCTTCAACATGCCGACCGACCATGCTCACGTCCGGCTCGACGAAGTTCGGGTGAGCAACGACGACATCCTCGGTGAGGAGGGGCTCGGCCTGCAGACCGCCCAGCTCTTCGTCCACGAGAACCGGATCCGTCAGGCGGCGTCGTCGCTCGGCGCCGGGCTGCACTGCATCGATCTCGCCGTCGACTACGCGAATCAGCGCACGACGTTCGGCAAGCGGCTCTCGACGAATCAGGCGATCCAGTTCCCGCTCGCCGATCTCGCCGCCGAGGCCGAGATGCTCCGCGCGTTGATCCACAAGACCGCCTGGCAACTCGACGAGGGGGTCGACCACATGGAGATCACCGACAAGGTTGCGATGTGCAACTACCGAGCCAATCGCTTCTGCTGCAACGCGGCCGACCAGGCGATGCAGACCTGTGGCGGCCAGGGCTACAACCGGGCGATGCCGTTCGAACACATCTACCGCCATCACCGCCGGTACCGGATCACCGAGGGTTCCGACGAGATCCAGATCCGCAAGGTGGCCGGCAAGTTGTTCGGCTACACCGGCCGCGCCAAGGGGTGAGCGCGGCGGACGACGAGTCTCGTCGGGCCGCGCAAGGTGTGCGACCGCTTCCATTCGACCTCGTCGGGGTGGACGGTGTATTCGCCGAAGGCGGCCAACTGAAACGCTCGGGCGGTACGGGTCGCCCCACTCGGCGAACCTGGCGCAGCTGCTTCGACAGCCCGGCCGCTGCCGGAACTGGCGGATGATCCGCAGCAACACCCGCTCGACATTCACACGGCCGTGTTCCCACACGGTCGGGACCCTGGCTCCTGGTGTCAGCCCGACGTGGCCGGGATGCTCAGGCGGCGATGGCGTCCCCGGTCTCGAGGTCGAAGAGGTGGATCGCGGAACTGTCGACGCGCAACGCGAACGGCTCCCAGACGCTGACGACGTCGTGCGCGTCGGTGAACGCGGTGATCGGTGACTCACGCCGACGACTGATCTCCACCCCGGTGGACGTGAACTCGACGGTGGGTGCGTCGATGAGCGCGTGCACGAGCTGTCCGGATCCCAAGGACTCGGTCGATTCGACGCTTGTCAGCAGCTCTCCGTCGGAGACTCGCTCGAGCGACTCGGGCCGGATGCCCACGGCGACCTGGCGCCCGACGACCGACGCCCAGGTCGGGTGACCCGGCGGGGACGAGCCCGTGACGGGGACGATGTGTGAGCCGATCCGGAGCGCGTGTCCGTCGAGATGCTCGATGATCGTCGCCAGCATCACGTTCATCCGTGGGGACCCGAGGAACTGGGCGACGAACAGGTCGGCGGGCCGTGTGTAGAGCTCGGTGGGCGTGCCGGTCTGGATCACGTTGCCGCCGCGCATGATCGTGATCCGGTCGGCGACCGCCATTGCTTCCGCCTGGTCGTGCGTGACGAAAACGGTCGTCGTGTCGAGTCGGCGCTGGATGCGCAAGATCTCGGAACGTGCATCGATGCGCAGGTGCGCGTCCAGGTTGGACAGCGGCTCGTCCATGAGGAACACCCGCGGGCTGCGGATGATCGAGCGTCCGAGTGACACTCGTTGTTGCTGGCCACCGGACAGCTGACCGGGTCGGCGGTCGAGTACGTCGTCGAGGTGCAGCAGGTGAGCGATCGCGCCGACGCGCTCGGCGACCTCGTTCGAGTGGAGGCCGGCCATCTTGAGCGGGAACCCGATGTTCTCGGCGACGGTCATCTGGGGATAGAGCGCGTGGGTCTGGAACGCCATCGCGACGTCGCGCTGACGTGGCCCGAGGTCGTTGACGCGCTCACCGTCGAGCCGGATGTCGCCACCGGTCGCGTCCTCGAGACCTGCGATCATCCTGAGGACGGTGCTCTTGCCGCAGCCCGACGGTCCGAGGAGGACCCGGAACTCGCCGTCGTCCACCGTCAAGTCCACGTGACGAACCGCGACGTGGCCATCGGAGTACACCTTGCTCACATCGTCGAGTTGGATCCTCGTCATCGCGACTCCCGGGCAGGCTCAAGTCTCGCGCACCCGCACCCGCAACCCGTTCCGATGAGAGATGAGATCACCTGTCACTCTCATCTCTCATCGCGGGGCGTCTGGCGCGCCGCCGCGGTGGGTCGGCTCAGACGTCGGCGATCGGAGCGACGATGCGCTCCGCCATCTCGGCCGCCTTCGCTCCGACGCCTTCGCTGCCGAGCAGCATGAATGCCGGTGCGATCGTCCGGCTGACCCCGATCGACGCCAGCTCCTGCGCAGCACCCACCGGGTCGCCGCCGAACAGGCCGGGGTGCGCCGCCGTGATCTCGATCGCGTCGGGATCCCGGTCATGCTCGGCGGCGCTCTGATGGACGATGTCGATCATCTCGGTGAGCTCGGCGATCGAGCCCTTGCCGGGGAAGAACCCGTCGCCGAGCCGTCCGGCCCGTTTGGCCGCGGCGACCGAGTGCCCGCCGATCACGATCGGCACGGAGCCGGTGTCGGGCTTCGGGTTCGACGACACGTTCTCGAACGACACGAACTCGCCGTCATAGGACGCATCGTCACTCGCCCAGAGCGCGCGCATCGCATGGACGTACTCGTCGGTGCGCGCGCCACGCCGCGCCCATGAGATCCCGAGTGCGTCGAACTCCTCCTCGAGCCAACCGACGCCGATCCCGAGCTGCAGCCGCCCCTTCGACAGTCGATCGAGGGTGGCGACCTCCTTCGCGAACACGAGCGGATTTCGTTCGGGAAGGATCACGATGCCGGTGCCGAGTCGCAGGGTCGTGGTGTGTGCCGCGGCGAATGACAGCCAGACGAGCGGATCGGGAATCGGCGATGTCTTGTCGCCGGGCATCTTCCCGGTCGGGGAGTAGGGATACTCCGAGTCGTAACTGCTCGGCCAGATGACGTGCTCGACGGTCCACAACGACTCGATGCCGGCCTGCTCGGCGGCGACGGCCATCTCGACCACGCCGTCCGCTTCGGCGAACGGTCCGGTGTTGGCGAAGGCGAGTCCGAGCTTCATGCGTGTCGACGCTAGTGAACGGAGGTCCGGTGCCTCGCACGGGCGAACGGCCAGACTGAGGCGATGGTGTCACCGACCAAGGGCTCATCGTTCGACGACGCGGCGATCGACTACCTGCCGCGCATCCTGAACGCGCTCGTCTACGACGTCGCGATCGAGACGCCGCTGGAGCTGGCCCCCGATCTGACCCGCCGCCTCGACAACCGGGTCCTCCTGAAGCGCGAGGACCTCCAGGAGGTCTTCTCGTTCAAGTTGCGCGGCGCCTACAACAAGATGGCTCACCTCACCGAGGAGCAGCGCGCCCGAGGGGTCATCGCGTCATCGGCGGGGAATCACGCCCAGGGTGTCGCGCTCGCCGCGAACGAACTCCGGTGTCGCGCGGTGATCGTGATGCCGACGACCGCTCCCGAAGTCAAGGTGGACGCGGTGGCCGCCCGGGGCGCCGAGATCGTCCTGCACGGCGAGACCTACTCCGAGGCGTATGAACACGCACAGGCGCTCATGCACGAGCACGAGCTCACCTTCGTGCATCCGTTCGACGACCCCGACGTGATCGCCGGGCAGGGGACGATCGGAATGGAGATCCTCCGCCAGCATGGCCGACCCGTCCACGCGATCTTCGTGGCGATCGGCGGTGGCGGGTTGATCGCCGGCATCTCCACGTACGTCAAACGGGTGCGACCCGACATCAAGGTGATCGGCGTCCAGCACGTGGAGTCCGACGCCATGGCGCGCTCGGTCGCCGCCGGTGAACGCATCGAGTTGGCCGACGTCGGGCTGTTCTCCGACGGGACGGCCGTCAAGTCGGTCGGGGTGGAGACGTTCCGGCTGGTGCAGCAGCACGTCGACGACATCCTGATCGTCGACACCGATGAAACCTGCGCGGCGATCAAGGACGTGTTCACCGACACCCGGACGCTGCTCGAGCCGGCCGGCGCGCTCGCGATCGCCGGGCTCAAACGGTACGTCGCCAGCACCGGGATCACCGGGGAGACCCTCGTCGCCGTCGCGTGCGGCGCGAACATGAACTTCGATCGGCTCCGCTTCGTGTCCGAGCGAGCGGAGATCGGCGAACGCCGTGAGGCGGTGTACGCGGTCACCGTTCCGGAGCGGCCGGGCAGCTTCCGTCGGTTCTGCGAGCTCGTCGGGGACCGCAACGTCACCGAGTTCAACTACCGGATCAGCGACGAGCGCGATGCCCACGTCTTCGTCGGCGTCAGCGTGACGTCGCGCGACGAGGCCGACGAAGTGGCAGCCGGTTTCAGGTCAGCGGGCTTCGCCACGATCGACCTGACCGACGACGAACTGGCGAAGGTCCACCTGCGGCACCTCGTCGGCGGCAAGTCACCTCTGGCGTCGGACGAGCTGCTGCTGCGGTTCGAGTTCCCCGAGCGTCCCGGCGCGCTGATCAGATTTCTCCGGGCGATGCAGCCCAACTGGAACATCTCGCTGTTCCACTACCGGAACCACGGCTCCGACAGCGGACGGGTCCTGGTCGGAATGCAGGTGCCTCCGGCCGACCGGGGGGCGTTCACCGACTTCCTCGTCGACCTCGGCTATCGCCACTGGGACGAGACCGACAACCCCGCGTACCGGCTCTTCCTCTGAACGTGGGTCAAGCGAGGAGGTGGCCGGCGATGATCATCTTGCGGACCTCGGTGGTACCGGCGCCGATCTCGAGCAGCTTGGTCCCGCGGAAGAGGCGATTGATCTCGGTCTCCCAGATGTAGCCGTTGCCGCCGTGCACCTGGACGGCGTTGTCGAGCACCAGGTTGCACATGTTCGCGGCGTACATCACCGCAGCAGCGGACTTCGCATGGATCTCGCCGCGGCCTGCCTCGCCGTGCTCGAGCTCGTCGCACTCGGCGAGCACCTGCCACACGAACGACTTCATCGTCTCCACCCAGACGTACATGTCGGCAAGGCGTGACTGGATCATCTGAAACGACCCGATCGGCTGGCCGAACTGCTCGCGGGTACTGGCGAACTCCACCGAGAGTTCGAGGGCGCGCTCGGCCATCCCGACGTTGATCTCGGCGATCATCGCGCGCTCGAGGTCCAGACCGCTCATCACCACCTTGTGTCCCTGGTCGACCTCGCCGATGACGTTCTCGGCGGGGATCACCATGTTGTCGAAGTGCAGCTCGGCCGTCTGGCTCCCGCGGAATCCCATCTTCACCAGCTTCTGTGCGACGTTGAACCCCGGGGTGTCGCACTCGACCACGAACGCGGTGATCCCCTTCGAACCGGCGTCGGGAGTCGTCTTCGCGTACAACAGGCAGACGTCGGCCACGGGACCGTTGGTGATGTAGAGCTTCGAGCCGTTGACGATGTAGGTGTCGCCGTCGCGGACTGCGGTGGTGCGCATCGACCCCAGTGCGTCGGATCCCGCGCCGGGTTCGGTCAACCCCAGGCAGCCGATCCACTCACCCGAGCACAGCTTCGGCAGGAAGCGGCGACGAACGTCGTCATTGCCGTTCGCGTGGATGTTGTTGGCGCAGAGGTTGTCGTGCGCGACCCACGACAGTCCGAAGGCGTGGTTCCACCGCGAGAAGGCCTGCAGCACCAGCCCGGACTCGAGCATGCCCATACCCGCCCCACCGAACTCCTCGGGGATCGTGGCACCGAGCAACCCGTTGGCGCCGAGCTTGGCCATCAGGTCCGGTGGCCACCACTCGTCGTTGTCCATCTTCTCCGCGAGCGGCAGCAACTCGTTGCGACCGAACCGATCGGCCATGTCGAGCAGCGCGAGTTGGTCGTCGGTGAGTCCGAACTGGGTCATGGGTCCACAGTACGCACGGTTCGGAGCGTGCACCAGAACCAACGGTGCCGGAGCGCGCAGCCGCCGAGGCAGCACGCGCCGGAGCGGGTGACCGTCAGAACGCGAGCGTGCGGAACGACTTCGTCAACAGCTTGTCGAGCGACTTGCGATCGCCCGTCGTGGCATTCCACCTGGGCAGAACGCTCGTCAGCACGGCCAGCGCAGCAGCGGCGTTCGCCTCGTCGCGGGTGCCCACCGAACGGGCCCCGCGGCGTGTCGCCATCGATTCCGCGAGCGCTGAGCGCTGATCGAGGAGCTGCCGCTCCCACGCTGCGATCAGCTCCGGACTGGCCTCCACGAGGGTCAACTCGACGCGTGCTGACTCGTCGTTGCCCCAGACCTTCGTCGCCGCACGTGTGAAAGCTGCGAGTGCAGACCTCGTCGAATCGTCACGGGCGACCCGCTCGACCAGCTTGGTCGGACGACGTGGCGAGAGGACCAGGGCCTCCTTCGTTCCGAAATATCGATACACGGTCGACGGTGAAACGTTCGATTGCGAAGCGATCTGCTTGACGGTGACCGCACTGAATCCGTGCGCGGACATCAACTCGAATGCCACCCGCTGAACCCCCTCCATCGCCGCACGTCGATTGCCGTCCTCGAGACTCACCGTCATTCCCTGGAGCGTAGTTGCTGTCGTCCGAGCGGTGAGCGTGCGGAGGACGCGTTGCGTCACGATGTCCGTACGTTCGTGCCGGTGGCGCGGAGGTCGGCGCGGAGGCCGGGGTCGGCATCGCCGACGGGCTCGGCGAACGCGGACACCCCGAGCGCCGTCAGGACACCGTTCGCCGCGTCCGGATCATCGGTTGCGCCCGAGAGCGTGACCAGTTCGATCCCTCCGGGAGCGTTCGACGCCGGGTGGGAGGTCTCACCCCAGTCGATCAGGAACGGTACGAGACCGTCGTGGGCCATCGTCGGGAAGGTCAGTTCCCAGCGCAGGACGGCACCGCTCGGGGTCCGACGCGACATCGGAACCGAGTCGCCGGGATCGTGCCCGACCCGCCGGCACGCGGCGATCAATGCCTCGAGTGACTCGCCCGCCGTGGCGTCGGGGCGTACCGCCCACGCGACGAGCGTTGAACGCTCGATGCCGTCCACGCCGAAGGGCCGAGGACCATCCGGATCGGGTTGCGTCGGGTCGGGCGCGATCAACTCCAGGTACGACGATCCGAACGACACGAGAGCGTTGTGCGTGCCGAGCCCCTCGTGTCGTCCACCGACCATCGGTCGCACGCCGTACTCGCGTGCGACGTCGTCCATTGCACGATCGAGGTCCGGGACGGCGAGCACGAGGTGATCGATGACGGCCATGCCCGATGTTCTCACTACGTTCTCGGTCATGAGTGAACCAGAGTTCTCCGGACGGGTCGCGATCGTCACGGGCTCGTCGGCCGGGATCGGTGAGGAGACCGCACGGCGGTTGTCGGAGCTCGGCGCCACGGTCGTCGTCAACTCGGCGTCATCGGTCGAGTTGGGCGAGGAGGTGTCGGCGTCGCTGCCCGGCGAGTCGATGTACGTCCGCGCCGACATCTCCGACCAGGCCCAGGGCCACGCACTCGTCGACGCCGCGATCGAGCGGTACGGGCGTCTCGACTTCCTGATCAACAACGCGGGCTGGACGACGTCGGTCGATCACACCGATCTCGACGGACTCACGGACGAGATCTTCCGGAAGACGTTCGACGTGAACGTGTTCGGCACCTGGTGGTTGACGAAGTACGCCATCCCGCACCTACGCGAGTCCGACGACGCGAACATCGTCAACATCACGTCGATCGCCGGGGTGCGTCCGGTCGGATCCTCGATGGCGTACTCGATGTCGAAGGCCGCGCTGAACCAGATGACCCGGCTGCTGGCGAAGTCCTACGGCCCGATCCGCGTCAACGCCGTCGCCCCCGGGCTGGTCGCCACCCGATGGACCGCGGACTGGGACGACCTGCACGCAGCGGTGGCAGCGATGGCCCCGGTGCCGCGTTCGGCCACACCGGAGGACTGCGCGGAGGCGGTGCTCGCGCTGCTCCGCAACAAGTACACGAGCGGAGAGATCTTCGTCGTCGACGGTGGCCTCACGCAGCGCACCTGAGCGTCCGACCACGATCCGCTCGCGAAGAGAATCCCGGAATCCTGCTCGCCCGGTCCCGCCGGGGCATGTTCCACGGCCGGCGGTGGATTCGCCCGCGCCGTCGGCTCAGTGCGCGGCGAGCTCGACCAGCCACGCGGGAAGGCGCGTCGGTCTTCCCTCGAGTGTCGTGCAACCGTGCACGGTGACGCCGGTGGTACGAACCTCGTCGCCGACCGTGACCAGATAGCTGAGCTGGAACGTCGCGCGGGTGGCCGCTGCGAGGGTGAGGTGAACGGTGAGCACGTCGTCGAACCGGCACGGCTGCCGGAACTGCACGAACGATTCGAGCACCGGCGACTCCAGGCCGTCGGCGCGCCACTCGGTGAACGGGTGGCCGACGTGGGCGAGAAATGCGACCCGCGCCTCTTCGAAGTATGCGAGATAGTTCGAGTGGTGCACGATGCCCATCGCATCGGTCTCCACGAACCGCACCCGGATGTCGTGGGCGAAGTCGTGGTCGACTGGATGAACGGACGGCTCGACGGACAATCGCATTCCACGGAGTCTCGCAGTCGCGCCGGGCAACCTGACGATCATCCGGGACGGATCGCATGGGTCGGCGATACTTGGACGATGACGCCGGCGATCGCGCTGCTCGAGCAGGAGGGGGTCGTTTTCGTGGCCCTCGAGTACGACCGCAGCGACGAATTGCGTGACTTCGGTCGTGAAGCCGCCGAATCCCTCGGGCTCCCGTACGACCAGGTGTTCAAGACGCTGCTCGTCGACGTCGACGCGGACCGGGATCCGGTCGTGGCGGTCGTCCCGGTCAGTCGCAAGGTCTCGATGAAGTTGGTCGCGGCCGCAGTCGGCGGCAAGCGGGCGGCGATGTGCGACCCTGCCGACGCCGAACGCATCACCGGCTACGTCGTCGGCGGGATCAGCCCGCTCGGACAGCGAAAGCGGTTGCGCACGGTGCTCGACGAAACCGTCGAGTTGTTCGACACGATCTACGTGAGCGGCGGTCGACGCGGCCTCGACATCGCACTCGACCCCGTCGATCTCGTCCGGCTGCTCGACGCAACGGTCGCCCCGATCACGGCCTGAGGAGTGTCAGCGATGAGAGATGAGAGCGACTGCAACTCTCATCTCTCATCGCAGCGTGCGGGCTCACCGGGCCGGGTGGCGCATCAGCGCTTCGATCCGGGCAACCCGGGTCCGTGCCGACGGATGTGACGCGGCGATCCGCTCGCGCCAACCCACCGGCCGGGGGTGACTGCCCGCGGCGAGGACGCGTCGCAGTGCGCTCGACAGTTCTCGACCGAAGCCCATCCGGACGGCTCGCTGATCGGCATCGAACTCGGACTGGTGTCCCACCAGGTTGCCGAGCGCGGTGCTCGCACGGATCCCGGCGGTGAAGACCCACGACACGCCGCGGATGACGGCGGCGGCCGCGTTGGTCGCCATGTCGATCAGCGGAGAATCACGTCCGTACGATTCGCGAGCAGCGATCGCGACGTTCCCGAGGAACACACCGATGCGGGCGAGCAACACGACCGGCGTCGACAACCAGTGACCGATCGTGATCGCGACGGTGTGCAGTCCGAGATGATGACTCAGCTCGTGTGCGAGAACGCCCTGCAGCTCCCGTGTGGTCAGCTCGTCGACGGCGAACGAGGTGACGACGACGAGGTGGCCTCCGCACGCGAACGCGTTCAACTCGTCCGAGGGGAGAATCCGTACGACGTAACGATCGTCGGGCAGGCCGTTCGTGCGGACGATCTGGTTCCACAGCGGAGCGATGGCCGCCTCTTCGGCCGCTGTCGGTCGGCGCGCACCGAGGACCGGCGTCAAGACCCAGACCTGGAACCGCCTCACGAACAGCAGCGGGCAGGTGACGGCGAACCCGAGCAGGATCCAGCCGAACGGAACTCCGGTCAGGAGGTGTACCGGCCACCACATCACGAACAGCGCGAGGAGCGTGAACGGGAGCATCGCCACGACGGGCACGAACGCCCACAGCGCGGAACCCTCGACCCGTCGCCGTTGTCTGGGCGCGGTCACAACGGCCATCAAGGTCATGATAGGAACCCGGACCCGAGCATGCTCCCGAGGTCGTCTTCGTCGCCCGTGGACCGGTGGGCCTGCTCAAGATCGCACCGCCGCCGGCCGATATGCAGGAGAGCACCTTCGCTGAGGTGCATGTCCGGCGCCGTCGGCGCGTACATGCACCTCAGACGGGGTCCGACCGACAATCCGAAGCAGGAACCGAGTGCAGGAATCGATGACAGCGGAGCAGAACCGAGTTCGTGAACTGCTCGACGAGGTCGCCGTGTGCCGACCGAGTCATCCCGCACGCGCCCGCAAGCTCGCCCTCCAGGCCCGGGTGCACGCACGCGCCGCGGAACTCCCGCTCCAGGAGGCCGAAGCGCTCTACCAGCTCGCGTCGATCGCTCATCAACATCAGCAGGCCGACGACGCGTTCGCCCTCGCGTCCGAGGCGGTCAACCTGGCCGACACGGGTGAACCGAACCTCACGCTCGCCTGGTCGCTCCACCTGATCGGCGTCGTGCACTACCAGGCGAGCAACTTCGCGTCGGCGCTCGAGGCGTGCCTCCAGGCGATCCAGGTGTACCGCGCCACGCACGACGACATCAACGAGGGCAAGATCCTGCACACGATCGCGGCCGTGTACCAGTCGATGGGCGACTACGACCGCGCGATCACGACCTACGAGAGCGCACTCGCGATCAACGAGTCACTGGGGCGGCGCGACCTCGACGCGATGGTGATGGGCAACCTCGCCCGCATCCGGGGACGACGCGGCGAGTACCTCCCGGCCGTCAGCCTCGGCCGAAAGGCGGTCGAACTCTCCCGCGACCACGCGCCGCACCTCGTCGGCGGTCTGCTCGCCGACCTGGCCGAGGCATACGTCGGGTTGGCCGACCATGCGAGCGCGGCCCTGTGCTTCGCCGAAGCACGCGCCGACTGGGAGTACCGCACGGCCGAGGGCGGCGAGTTGAGCCCGACCGAGCAGTTGGGAGTGATGGTGTCGGAGGGTCGCGTCGCGTTGCGCAGCGGTCAGCTCGACGACGCGATCGCGTCGCTTGCCGCCGCGCTCGACCTGGCCGACCGGACCGACATGCGCGAGACCGAACTCGAGATCCACGACCATCTCGCGACCGCCTACAAGCAGGCCGGCCGATTCACCGAAGCACTCGAACACCGCGAACGCCATTTCGCCTTGCATCGCGAGATCTTCACCGATGCCGCCGATCTTCGGCTGCGGACCCTGCAGGTCGCACACGACAACCAGACGGCACGGCACCGTGCCGAGATCACCCGCCTCCAGACGTCCGAACTCGTGGCGAGTTTCGCCGCCCAGCACGCCGACGCCGACGCGTATCACCTCGAGGCCTTCGAACGGCTCGCCGCACTCGCCGAGTTCCGCGGCGGAAACACGACGAAGCACACCGACGGCGTCGGTGACCTCGCCGCCGAGATCGGTCACGCGATCGGAGAGCCCCCGGAGTGGTGCGAACGGTTGCGACTCGCCGCGCGTCTGCACGACATCGGCAAGGTTGCGATCGCCGACTCGGTGCTCCTCAAGCCCGGCCCGCTCGACATCGACGAGTTCAACGAGGTCAAGCAGCACACCGTGCTCGGCAAGCGTCTCCTGTCGGGCGTCTCGTCCGACCTGTTCTCCCTGGCCGCCGAGTGTGCGTGGTCGCACCACGAATGGTGGGACGGTTCGGGGTACCCGAACAGCCTGGTCGGTGAGGACATCCCGCTCTCGGGACGCATCGTGGCGATCGCGGACGTCTACGACTCCTTGGCCACCCGTCGGGTGTACAAGCGCGAGTGGAGCATCGACGAGGCCGTCAGATTCGTCGCGTCAGGAACCGGCGAGCAGTTCGACCCGCGCCTCGTGGCGGCATTCGTCGACGTGATGAAGGCCCGGCATCCCGAGCTCACCGTCGAATCCAGCAGCTGAGACGACGCGTCGTACACTCGGCCGATGGCCGGGGACGGGACCACGCGCAACGAGCGCATCGAGCGGCGGGAACGCAACCCGAAGTGGCAGAACCCACCGCTGTACATCGACATGCTCGACTGCATCAACTGCGATGCCTGCTTGCGGCACTGCCCCCCGAACTTCGGTGCGATCTTCAACCACGGTCCCGATGTCGTGATCATCCCCGAGCTCTGCAGCGGATGCGACAAGTGCCTCCCGGTGTGCCCGGTCGACTGCATCCACCCGAACCCCGACTGGTCGCCGGGAGAGGTTCCCGTCGAGTGGTGGACGCTCCCCCTCTCCGAACACGATCCGTACTGAGATGAGCGCCGACCTGCGCGACGTCGTGACCGGTGCGATCGAGGTCGTCGGCTGCCATGCGGAGGGCGAGGTGGGAGATGTGATCGTCGCCGGCATCGCAACGCCGCCTGGTGACACCGTGTGGGAGCAGTCGCGCTTCGTCGCCACCGATGGCCGACTTCGCGCGTTGCTGGGCAACGAGCCGCGGGGCGGGGTCTTCAAACACGTCAACCTGCTCGTCCCCGCGATCACCCCCGGCACGGACATCGGCTTCATCATCATGGAGCCGATGGACACGCCGCCGATGTCGGGATCGAACTCGATGTGCGTTGCGACCGTCGTCCTCGAGACGGGCATCGTGGCGATGACCGAACCGACGACCACGGTGATGCTCGACGCTCCCGGCGGGGTGGTCGAGGCGGTCGCCACATGTCGGGACGGCAAGGTCCTCGAGGTGTCGATCCGCAACGTGGCGTCGTTCGTCGCCGAACGCGACATCACGCTGACCGTCGACGGGATCGGCGATCTGCGCGTCGACACGGCCTTCGGCGGCGACAGCTTCGTGATGGTGGATGCGGTCGATCTCGGGATCGAGATCGTGCCGGAGAACGGGCTCGCGTTGGCCCGCCTCGGGTCGCGGATCACCCGAGCCGCCAACGAGCAGTTGAGGTTCGATCACCCGACCTCCGCCTGGGACCACTTCTCGTTCTGTCAGATCGCGGCATCGCTCGAACGCGATGCGGACGGTGAGTTCTCGATGAGCAACACCGTCGTCGTCGAGCCGGGCAAGCTCGACCGATCACCGACGGGCACCGGTGTGTCGGCTCGGATGGCGCTGCTGCGCGCGGGCGGGACCATGCGCGTCGGGGATCGATTGCGGATGCGATCGGTGATCGGGTCCGAGTTCGTGGGGCGGATCGATGCCGACGTCACGATCGGCGATGGACCGAGAGCGCGAGACGCCATCGTGCCGACCGTCGCGGGGCGAGCGTGGCGGTACGGTCGGTTCACCTATCACGTCGAGCCCACCGACCCGTGGCCGCTCGGCTACCGCGTCACCGATACCTGGCCGGCCTGATCACCGTCGAGGTCCGAGGTCGTACGCGCCGGCGCGGCTCGGTCGACCCAACCGGACTGTCGCGGCTACCGTCGACCCCGTGTCCGAACGTGCCGATCGACAAATCGAACGTCGCAGCTTCGTGAGTTACATCGACAAGTCGCGCGAGTACTACGCGGCGCAGGGGTACGAGCAGGCCTATCGGTGGGCGGCCTTCGACGAGGTTCCGTTCGTCGTTCCGGTCAAACCGCTCGTCGAGAGCAACGTCGCGGTCGTCACGACCTCGTTCCTCCACTACCACGAGTCTGCGTTCGGCGCGCCGGCCACCGACAAGCAGGTCTACCACCATCCGGTCGTCGAGGTTCCCGACCGGATGTTCACCGATGACCTGTCGTGGGACAAACAGGCGACGCACACCGACGACACCGAATCGTTCCTTCCGCTCGCTGCGGTTCGGTCGTTGGCCGACGACGGCGTCATCGGGTCGCTCAACGATCGCTTCTTCGGTGTGCCCACCGAGTACAGCCAGCGCAAGACGGGACTCGATGCCGATCAGGTGATCGCATGGTGTGCCGAGGACGGCGTCGACATCGCGCTGCTGGTGCCGCTTTGACCCGTGTGCCACCAGACCGTGAGTCTGGTCGCACGACGTCTGGAGGCCGCGGGGATCGTCACCGTCGTCGTCGGCAGCGCCCGCGACATCGTCGAGGAGGCGGGCGTGCCCCGCTTCGTCTTCGTCGACTTCCCGCTCGGCAATTCGTGCGGCAAACCGGGCGACCGCGCGATGCAGCGATCGATCGTCTCGCTGGCGTTGCAGGTCGCGGCGTCGTCCATCGCCCCACGAACGACGGTCCAGGCACCGCAGCGGTGGGGGAGTGACGACTGGCGTGACGCGTACATGGCGGTCGGTGATCACAATCGCGACGCTCTGCGGGCTGCCGGCGAACGCCGTCGAGCGCACCAGGCTGCCGCCCGCTGACCTGGCGGCGCGCCTCCCACGCCGCCCCACGACCGGCTCTCGGTTCGTGTGATCGACACGATCCGTCGTGTCGAACAGTTTGCGGAATCCCCACCCGGCACCGTGGCCCCGGGGCGACCAACCACTAGACAGTGGGGATGAGTGAGGTCCAGATCATCCCCGGTTGTGAACCGTTCTCCCATGTCGGCACGACGTCGACCGGCGTGCTGGTTCTGCACGGGTTCACCGGCAACCCGTCGTCGATGACACATCAGGCCCGCGCGTTCGCCGCCGCCGGCCACCATGTCGAGCAGCCACGGTTGCCCGGACACGGCACGACGCTCGTCGACATGCAGGCCACCGACTGGTCGGACTGGTCGGGTGAGGCCGCCGCCGCGTACGACCGTTTGGCCGAGCGCGCCGATCGGATCGTCGTCATCGGGCTGAGCATGGGTGGCACCCTCACCCTGTGGACGGGCCTCCAGCGCCTGGACGACGATCGCCTGCAGGGGCTGATCTGCGTGAACGCCGCGACCATGCCGCAGCCGCCCGAAGTGGTGGAGATGCTCGCGGACATGATTGCCGACGGCACCGAGGTGACGCCCGCGATCGGCAACGACATCGCCGACCCCGACGAGACCGAGATCGGTTACGACGGCACCCCGCTGCGCCAGCTCCTCTCACTCAACAGCGACGGTCTCGCTCCGATCACCGATCGCTACGGCGAACTGCGCGTGCCGATCCTCGTCTTCTCCTCCAGCGATGACCACGTGGTCCCACCGGAGAACAGCGCCCACCTGCGTGACACCGCCGGGGGCGATGTCGAGTTCGTGACCCTCGAGCGGAGCTTCCATGTCGCAACACAGGACTACGACCGGGACCTGATCAACGAGCGAAGCCTCGCCTTCATCGAACGGGTGACCGGTTGAGCACGCTCGCAACGATTCCGAGCCCGTCGTTCAACTCGATCGACATCGGGCCGCTGAGCCTGAACATGTACGGCCTCGCGATCGCGCTCGGAGTCGTCGCGGCCGTGTGGCTGTTCGGCCGTCGGTTGGAGGCGCGCGGCGCCGGCACCGCCGACGACGCGAGCGCGATCGCGATCTGGGCGGTGCTCGCCGGCGTGGTCGGCGCCCGGCTGTATCACGTGGCGACGGACTGGGATCGTTTCGCCAACGACTACGCCGACATCCCGAAAGTGTGGGAGGGGGGCCTCGGTATCCCGGGCGGGCTGCTCCTCGGCATCCCGGTGGGTTTGTACGTCGCGAAGGAACGCGGCATTCCGCTCGCAGCAGCTGCAACATGTGCCGCACCCGCGATCCCCCTGGCCCAGGCGATCGGGCGGTGGGGCAACTACTTCAACCAGGAGCTGTACGGACGTCCGACCGGTCTGCCGTGGGCCCTCGAGATCGATGCCGAGCACCTGGTCGAGAACCCGGCCACCGGTGAGCTGTTCGCCGTCGGCACCACGTTCCACCCGACGTTCCTGTACGAATCGCTCTGGAGCCTGTGCACGGTTGTCGCACTGTTGTACATCGACCGTCGTTGGCGGCCGCGCGGTGGATCGCTGATGGGGCTCTACCTCGTGTTCTACGGTGTCGGCCGTTTCTGGGTCGAGGGGTTGCGTGTCGACCCCGCCGACGAGGTCGGTCCGTTCCGCTGGAACCAATGGGTCGCGCTCGGTGCGATCGTGGGAGGCCTCGTCCTCTTCTTCGTCCTG
The DNA here is from genome assembly GCA_963824025.1 of Ilumatobacteraceae bacterium. GTDB lineage: Bacteria > Actinomycetota > Acidimicrobiia > Acidimicrobiales > Ilumatobacteraceae > Ilumatobacter_A. The sequence continues at coordinate 494,146 of CAWGNY010000002.1, read as the reverse complement.
CGGAATCGACCCGAGACCGATCCCGTCGTCGACGTCGACGACGAGGCCCGGCTCGACGACACGGGTGACACCCGTCGTGCCCCGGTCGGCGACGACCCGGAGGGGTCGCGGGACGAGTCGGACGTCGACGACGCCACCTCCGGCGAGGGTGACGTCCGGTCCGCGGCACCGGCGGGGGACGAGGACGACGCGGACGTCGACGTCGGTCCGACGGATCCGGAGCGTCGCGCGGCCCTCGACAATCAGGCCGACTGACGCAGCACGAGCCGGGCGGGAAGCCGCCTCGGGCCGCGTGGTCGCGCCCCGGCCTCGAGCTCATGGAGCAGCTGCACCGCTTCGCCGCCCAGCAGGATCGGGTCGATGCGGATCGTCGACAGGGGAGGCAACACGCCGGCTGCGACCTGGATGTCGTCGCATCCGATGATCGCGATGTCGTCGGGGATCGAACGCCCGGCGGTCTGCAGCACCTGCATCGCCCCGATCGCCATCATGTCGTTGTACGTGAAGACCCCGTCGACGTCGGGGTGCAGCTCGATGATCGTCTCGGCCGCGCGGCGACCCCCGGCCATCGTTGCGTCGACGTCGAGCACCGTGTGCTCGACGTCGTCCGGCAGCGCCTCGAGGAAGGCGTTCGCCCGACGACGTCGATCGGTCGGTTCGTCCCCGTGCGAGATCATCGCGAGGTGGCGACATCCGCGACGCACCAGGTGGTCGACGGCCGAGCGGGTGCCGCCCTCGAGGTCCGCGAGCACGGCGGCGGCGTTGGGGTGATCGACGACGGTGTCGACGGTCACCATCCGCATCCCGCGATCGAGAAACGGCACGAGTTCGTCGAGCGGGCCGACCGGGAACACGACGACACCCTGGAGATGATGACCCTCCAGCTCGGTGAGCACGTCCGTCTGCGTCGCGCCGTCGCCGTTGCTCATCGACAGCAGAACCATCAGGCCGGCCGCGCGGGCGGCGCGTTGCACACCCTCGGCCAACTCGGGGAAGAACGGATCGCTCAGCGTCGGAGCGAGGAAGCCGATCGAGCCGCTGCGTCCGCTGATCAACTGCCGGGCGTGCACGTTGGGGCGATAGGCGAGGTCGGCGACGGCGTCGAGAACGCGTCGGCGTGTCGTCTCGGAGAACCCGCCCTCGTCGTTGACGACTCGCGACACGGTGCGCGCCGACACGCCGACGCGCTCGGCCACGTCGTGCAGGGTCGAGGGTCGTCGCGCTCCCGATCGCCGGTCGCTCTCGGTCATCGAGGAAACAATGGCCGAGAATCGCGTCTACGTCAACGTTGACGCAGGTGGCTGATCGCACTAGTTTCGAACCCGTCAACCAAGTAAGACGGGCGCCCTCCCCCGGGGGAGCGCTCACCCAGGATCGCCAGGCATCCGGCCGGGCAACCAACTCCGAGGGGGAGAACATGACCAACGACAACTCGCGCCGCTCACCAAGCCCGTCGACACACGGCTACGCCCTGGGGCGTCGGACATTCATCCGCACCGCCGCCGGCGCTGCCGGCGCCGGCCTGATCCTGCCCGCCACGCTCGCCGCGTGCGGCAGCGACGACGACAGCGGCTCGGAGCCCGCCGGCACCGACGCCGCCCCCGGTGACACGACCGCAGCCGGTGACACGACCGCACCCGACACCGGGGGCTCCGAGGGCGGCTTCTCGCTCGGGGCGACCGGCGAGGTCAGCCTCGGCTCGAACTACTCCAACGCGCTCCCGCAGGAGGCTCTCGCGGCCGCCGTCGCGGCGTTCCCGAACACGGACGTCACCGTGTCGATCAACGAGGTCGACCACAACACCTTCCAGGAGAACATCAGCACCTACCTGCAGAATCCCGACGACGTGATCCCGTGGTTCGCCGGCTACCGCATGCGCTTCTTCGCCGATCAGGGCCTGCTGGGCGACCTGAGCGACGTGTGGGCGGGCGGTCTCGACGGCCAGCTCGGAGAGGGTTTCAAGGTCGCGTCGACCGGTAACGACGGCAAGCAGTACTTCGTGCCCTGGACCTACTACGCGTGGGGCGTCTACTACCGCCCGAGTCTGTTCGAGGAGAACGGGTGGAGTGCGCCGACGAACCTCGACGAGCTGCAGAGCCTGGCCTCGGACATGCAGGACGCGGGCCTCGTTCCGTTCGCATTCGCGAACGACGGCTTCTGGCCGGCGATGGGCACGTTCGACCAGCTCAACTTCCGTCTCAACGGCTACCAGTTCCACGTCGACCTGATGGCCGGCAAGGAGAGCTGGACCGACGACCGCGTGAAGAACGTGTTCACCACGTGGGAGTCGCTGCTCCCGGTCCACCAGGAGAACCCGAACGGGCGCACCTGGGAAGAGGCCGCCGCCGCGGTGATCAACAACGAAGCCGGCATGATGACGATCGGCACGTTCATCGGCGAGCAGTTCCCCGATGGCGACACCTCGGACCTGGACTTCTTCCCGTTCCCGGAGTTGAACGCCGAGTTCGGTACCGGAACGGTCGAGGCGCCGATCGACGGGTGGATGATCGCCGCCGAGCCGAGCAACCCGGACGCCGCCAAGGAGTTGGCCTACTTCTTCGGCACGCCGGAGGCACAGGACGCGTTCCTCGCGGTCAACCCGAGCGTCGTCGCCCCGTCCGAGCAGGTCACCGTCGAGTACACGCCGCTGCAGCAGAAGGTCCTCGACACCGTCGCTGCGGCACCGAATGTCACGCAGTTCCTCGACCGTGACACGAGCCCCGAGTTCGCCTCGAACGTCGCCGGCCCGCGCTTCGCGGACTTCCTCAACGATCCGTCGAACATCGACAGCATCCTGACCGACATGCAGGAGCAGGCCGAGATCATCCTCGGCGGCTGAGTACCCACCGGTCGGCGTCGACACCGTTGGTGTCGACGCCGACCGGGTACGTTCGGACGAGAGCACACGATCGGGGGGTCGACATGGGGACGAGGCCGGCAACGCTGGAGACCGCGGAGGAAGCTGCGGACATGCTCGCGGTCGCGACCGGAGCCACCAAGCCGAAGAAGGCGAGAAGGTCGGGGCCGAGATTCACGGGGCGAGATCGGTGGGTCTTCTTCGCGATGATCGCGATTCCCACCTTCTTCCACGTGATGCTCGTGTGGGTTCCGACGGTCGCGTCGATCCTGTTGTCGTTCACCGACTGGAACGGCATCCGCTTCTCCGACATGAGCGTGGTCGGGTTCGTCAACTACTGGCAGATCTTCACCGTCTTCGAGAAGGACTTCTTCCAGGCGCTGCTCAACAACTTCATCCTGCTCATCTTCTTGTTCGTCGGGCCGACGATCCTCGGGATGGGGCTGGCGTATCTGCTCGACAAGAACATCCGTGGCACTCGCGTGTACCAGAGCGTGTTCTACACGCCGGTGGTGTTGTCGCTCGCCGTCGTCGGCTTCATGTGGCAGAGCGTCATCTACTCGACCGAGAACGGTCTGGCCACCGAGCTGTTCGGTGGCGGCGGAGCGGTCGACTGGATCGGCAACCAGGACTTCCTGATCTCGCTGACCATCAACGGCGGCGAATACGGGCTGTCCAAGAACTTCATCGCGATTCTCGTCGCGATCGCCTGGCGCCACACCGGCTACATCATGGTGCTCTACCTCGCCGGGCTGAAGAGCGTCGACCCCTCGCTGCGCGAGGCCGCTGCGCTCGACGGTGCCAACGAATGGCAGGCGTTCCGTCGGGTGATCTTCCCGACGCTCAAGCCGATCAACGTCGTGATCGCCGTGATCACGGTGATCGAAGCACTGCGGGCGTTCGACATCATCTACGTCCTCAACCGACCTCGCAAGACCGAGGTGTTGTCGATTCTCACGACCAACAACCTCCTCGGTGAGGGTGGTGGCAACGTCGGGCGTGGGTCCGCCTACGCGACGATCTTGTTCATCCTGTGCCTCGGTTTCGTGATCTGGTACGTCACCAACCACTATCGCCGCAACCAGGAAGGAGCCGAGTCATGAGCAGCGACACGATCGTCGGCTCCCCGACCGAAGTGACGACCTTCGAGCGCAACAAGGCCAAGTTCAGCCCGGCCCGGGCCTTGCTCTACCTGTTCCTCACGGTGACCGCCCTGGTGTGGCTCGTGCCGATCCTCGGAGCGATCTACGCGTCGTTCCGCCCGTTCAGCGAGACGGTACGCGACGGCTACTTCTCGATTCCCGACGAGCTGACACTCGACAACTACCGCAACGCCTGGACCCAGGGCGACATCTTGCAGAAGTACTGGAACACGTTCCTGATCCTGGCGCCGGCGCTGACGTTGACGCTGTTCTTCTCGAGCATGGTCGCATTCGCGTGCAGTCGCTACAGCTGGAGGTTCAACATCACGTTCCTCGTGTTGTTCACGGCCGGCAACCTGCTGCCCCAGCAGATCATCATCCAGCCGCTGTTCCAGATGTACAACCGCATCCCACTGCCCGACTTCCTGTCGAACTCCGGCAAGCTCAACGGGAGCACCTGGGGACTGATCCTGATCCATGTCGCCTTCCAGAGCGGCTTCTGCACGTTCGTGCTGTCCAACTACATGAAGCTGTTGCCGAAGTCGCTCAACGAGGCGGCACGGGTCGACGGCGCAGGCGTGTGGACGCTGTACTGGCAGATCATCATGCCGCTCACCCGACCGGCGTTGGCCGCACTCGCGACGCTCGAGTTCACGTGGATCTACAACGACTTCTTCTGGGCCGTCGTGCTCGAACAGCAGGGTGACGATCGGCCGATCACCTCGTCGCTCGCCAACCTCGGTGGCGAGTTCTTCACGGACGACAACCTGATCGCCGCGGCCTCGATGTACGTGGCCGCCCCGACGCTGATCGTCTACTTCGCCCTCCAGAAGCACTTCATCGCCGGGCTCAGCCTCGGCGCCGACAAGGGCTGAGCCGACTGTCGGAAATCCGGCTCGCGACGGGTCGGGCCGGTAACGTCCACAGCCGTTCGGGGAGAGTCATGTCGTCATACGTTCGTTTGTCAAGAGACCATGTCGGTGGTCGCACCGATGTCGTCGTCGACGTCTCGACGGGGGCGCCCACGATCGTCTACTGGGGGCAGTCCCTCGGCTCCGACCTCGATCCGGAGAGCATCGCCGCGGCCCTCGAACGACCGCTCGTTCAGGGGACGTTCGACGTCGTCGCACCGATCACGGTCGTGCCCGAGCACGGCTCGGGCTTCGTCGGCCGCCCCGGATTGACCGGACGTCGCGGCGGTGGGCGAGCCTGGGCGCCGCGCTTCACGACGACGTCCCACACGGCCGCCGACAGCCGGTTGGTCGTCGATGCGGTCGACCTCGTTGCCGGACTCGCACTGCGTACGACCGTCGCGCTCGACGAGACGCTGCGGGTGTGGGTCGAGGTCACCAACGTCGCCGACCGGCGCTACTCCCTCGACGGGCTCACCGTGACCCTTCCCGTTCCGCAACACGCGGCCGAGTTGCTCACGTTCGAGGGGCGCTGGGCCCGCGAGTTCCAGCAGGTGCGTCGTGACTGGCAGCAGGGTGGAGTGCTCGTCGAGAATCGCCGCGGTCGGACCTCACACGAGTCACCGCCGCTCGTCTTCGCGGGCGAACCCGGGTTCGAGGAGTGGGACGGCGAGGTGTACGGCGTGCACGTTGCCTGGAGTGGAAACCACACGTTGTTCGCAGAGCGACTCCCCGACGGCCGACGCTACGTGCAGGGAGGAGAGCTGCTGCATCCCGGCGAGATCGTGCTGGAGTCGGGCGAGTCGTACCGCACCCCCGACGTGCTCGGCGTCCACTCGCCGGACGGTCTCACACCGGCCACGTGGCAGTTCCACGAGGCGGTCCGCGCCTCCGAGGGTCACGCGGAGCGACCCCGGCCGGTCCTGCTCAACACGTGGGAGGCGGTCTACTTCGACCACGACACCGACAGGTTGAAGGCACTCGCGAGCGCTGCCGCCGACCTCGGCATCGAACGATTCGTCCTCGACGACGGGTGGTTCGGATCGCGGCGCGACGACACGAAGGGTCTCGGCGACTGGTGGGTCGCCGACAGCGTCTATCCCGACGGCCTCACGCCGCTGATCGACCACGTCACCGGCCTCGGCATGGAGTTCGGGATCTGGGTCGAGCCGGAGATGGTCAACCGCGACAGCGACGTGTTCCGAGCACACCCCGACTGGGCACTCGTGAGTGCGGGTTACGAACCGGTGCTCGGTCGGCAGCAGCTGGTCCTCGACCTGGGGAATCCCGCCGCGTTCGCGTTCGTCCAGGTCCACCTCGACGCGCTGCTGCGAGATCACGACATCTCCTACGTCAAGTGGGACATGAACCGTGACCACATCCAGGGCAGCGGCCGGGACGGGGCCGCGGGCACGCACGTCCAGACGCTGGCGTTGTACCGGATGCTCGACGAGCTCCGCGCCGAGCATCCGACCGTCGAGTTCGAGTCCTGCGCGAGCGGTGGCGCACGCATCGATCACGAGATCCTGCGTCGTACGGAGCGAGTGTGGACGAGTGACTGCAACGACGCTCTCGAACGTCAGACGATCCAGCGCGGCGCCTCGATGCTGATCCCGCCCGAGGTGATGGGCGCACACATCGGTCCGACCGGATCACACACGACGGGCCGCCGCCACACGCTGTCGTTCCGCGGGGCCACCGCCCTGTTCGGGCACCTCGGGATCGAGTGGGACATCACCGACCTCCGCGAGGAGGAACGGACCGCGCTCCGAGCCGTCATCGCGCTGCACAAGGAACACCGCAACCTGCTCCACACCGGCGACACGGTGCGGTTCTCCACCGACCCGGCGTTCAACGCCCACGGTGTCTACGCCCGTGATCGGTCGCAGGCGATCGTCTCGTTCGCGCAACTCACCACGGCGCCGAGTCAGACACCGCCGCCGCTGCGGATGCCGGGCCTCGACCTCGATGCCCGCTACCGTGTGGAGCATCTCGCGATCCCGTACGAGCGCTGGGGGTCGGGCCGCACGCAACCGGCGTGGCTGGCCGAGGGAATCACGTTGTCCGGTCGGCAGCTGGCGTTCCACGGTGTCCAGCCACCGGTCATGCAACCCGAGTCGGCCGTCCTCGTGAAGCTGACCCGCTTGGATCCCTGACCCTCGACACGCCCGAATTCCCCGGCGAATCGAAATCGGGGACGGACCGCGCGCTCCGGTCGGGCAAGATCGCATGATGATCGAGATCAGAACTCCGACAGCCGACGATCTCGATGCGATCTTCCGTCGCGATCAGGAGTCCTTCGGCGGGACCCTCAGCGACGAGCAGCGGTCCACGTGGAGCGGGATCTTCGACCTGGAGCGGTTCCGCCTGGCCTGCGACGGAGATGCTCTCGTCGGTGTGGCGGGGTCGCACCGGCTGGAGCTCACGCTCCCCGGCAACGGTGTCGTGCCTCTGGCAGGGACGACGTGGGTGTCGGTGGCGCCGACGCATCGACGCCAGGGTGTGCTCCGACGGCTGATGGCGGCCGTCCATGCCGACGCCGATGATCGAGGCGAACCCGTCGCGGGGCTGCAGGCCAGTGAGGCGGCGATCTACGAACGCTTCGGCTACGGCGCAGCCACACGGTGGCGTCACGTGGAGATCGACCGGCGACGAGTCGAGGTGCTGGAACGATTCCGCCCCGAGCCCGGTGGACTCGCGATGATCGACCCGCTCGACCACGTCGACCGGATCGTCGAGATCTACGACCGTTATCGACGTCGACGAGTCGGCGAGGTGTCGCGAACGGCACGATGGATCGAGATGCGCCTGAAGGAGGAGCCGGGCCGGCGCCGGGGGGCACTGCATCGTGACGGGTACGCGATCTGGACGATCACGCCCGACTGGAACGAGTTCGACGTTCAGCACGAGCTTCGCCTCGATGACCTCGTGGCCTGCACGCCGGAAGCCCGACTCGCCCTGTGGAACCTCGTGTTGTCGCACGACCTGGTGGGTCCGATCCGGACGTGGCACTCGGTCACGCTCGACGATCCCTTGCCGGCGCTGCTCACCAACCCGCGAGCGGTCAGGACGACGGCGGTGAACGACTTTCTCTGGCTCTGCCCGCGGCGTGTCGGAGAGCTGCTCGCTGCCCGGCGCTATCGCGTGGCCGACGCGTTGGTGGTCGACGTCGACGGCGAGCGCTGGCGGATCGACGGAGGCCCGGACGGTGCTGCGGCGTCGTCGACGGACGCCGAGCCCGATCTCACGATGACACGAGCCGCCCTGGGCGCGCTGATTCTCGGCGGCGTCACCGCAACCGAACTCGCCGGCGCCGGGCGGCTCACGGGCAGCGACCTTCCACGCGCCGACGTGTTCTTCGGTTGGTCGCCCACGCCCCACTGCGCCACCTCGTTCTGACCGGGCGGTTCGGCGCATCGTCGCGCGGCGAACCGGCGGTGCTCAGTACGACAGACCGCGAAAGCGGAGGGGGCGCTCGTCCAACTCCTCGCGGTAGTGCGCGACCCATCCCGCGATACGGGCGATCGCGAACAGTGGGCAGTCCGGGGGCAGGCCCGCGACGTACGTGAGCGACCCGAGCGCCAGGTCGACGTTGGGAGGCTGAGCGATGAAGCGTCCCGCCACGGAGATCAGGTCGGTGACCGTGCCCAGTCGCCCACGAGGGTCCGGTAGTGACTGCACACGATCGAGCAGCAACCCGAAACGCGGGTCGCGGCCCCGGTAGATGGAGTGGCCGAAGCCGGGGACGCGGCGGCGATCGGTCCGGAGCCGGTCCAGGACCCGGTCGGGTCCCTCGCGTCGACAGTCGGCGAGCAGCCGGTGGGCGTGATGCGACGCCGAGCCGTGGAGAGCGCCGTCCATCGTCGCGAGCCCGGCAACGAAGGCGGCAGCCGGGGACGAGCGGACCGACGCGGCGACACGCACGGCGAGGGTGCTCGTCGCCAGTTCGTGGTCGGCGAGCAGGACCAACGCCGCGTTGACGGCCCGGACGAGCTCGACCGAGGGGTGGGGCACCCACGCCCGAACGAGCCGGTCGGCGTACGGGCGGTCCGGGCTCGTGGAGCCGCCGAATGCTCCCGGGATGGTCCCGAGGAGGCGGTCGGCCGCCGCGACCGGGTCGTCGGGGAGTTCCATCCCCGCGACGAGCTGCACGAGATCCATCACCCGTCCCGATGGCGCCGGTCCGCACCCGGGAACGGTCTGCGGTCGCAGGGTCGGCGGAGGCGTTCCCCACAGCAGCGCGCACACCTGCTCGTAGGGCGAGTCAACGAGCTCGTCGACGGGGACGTCGCGGTAGCGAAGCCCGGCCTCGTCGAGCTGGGTGACGGCGCTCGCGATGCGGACGTCGATGGTCGGTGGCGGGGGAGGCGGTCGACGGTTCTTCGCGCGGAGTTCTTCGAGTTCGTCGACATCGAACAGCGACGATCGGCCGTCGGCACCGATCGTGCGCCGAACCCTCCCCCGGCTGACGTAGGAGTACAACGTTGCCGTCGACACGCCCAGCCGACGAGCGGCCTCGGGGGCTCGAACGAAGGTGGTCACGACGCCAGCTTCGCGCCCGTACCGACCGATGATCAACGTCGATCGATCAACGTCGATTTCACAGCCGCCCCCTGCCGCAACGTGACGCCTCCCACCACGACGCGCCGGAACCTCGGAGCCCGTTCGGGACGGGGGAGTCGAGCCGGGGCGATCAGTCGGGCGGCGTCAGCGCAGCGTGCATCGCCATCGTTCCCGCGACGAGGGCCTCGGCCTGTTCGGTCGTGAGTGCGAAGAACGCCCGCTCCAGCAGGGTGTTGGTCAGGTCCTCGGCGGCGTCCATCCGGATGTCGCCGTCGATCGGCACCTCCGGTGCCTCCTCCCAACCGAACATCGCGACATCACCGGGTCGCTTGATCGCGTGGGCCTGGGCGTCGCTCAGCCCGCTGGCCAACACCGCGATCAGGTGGGCGCCGCCGCGCAGCTCGCGCAGGACCGCGGCCTTCTGCATCGCCCGTCCCGGGACCTCGTCGCTGCACACGAGCTGCGCGGTGCCCGCGAAGAGCGGGACCGCGGCGAGATCGGCGTGTTCGATCACGATGTCGGCCGCTTCGATGTACGCGTCGAGCCCGTCGAGATCGGCGAACAGCTCGTTGCCCCGCTTGCCGCACTCGTCCCAGAACGCCTGCGCGGCGACCGGGGGTGAGACGACATCTCGGTACTTGTTCCACGTCGCCGCGATCGCATCGGGGTTGAAGTAGCCGAACGCCGACGACACCACGGCCGCCGGCACGTCGCCGAGTGCCCCGCCTCGCCCGAGAACGTAGAACACGAAGCCCCCGAGCCCGAGTTCCCTCCCGGCCGCGACGGTCGCCGGATGGAAGTAGAAGGCCGCGCCGATGTCGCTCGTCGGGCCGGCGATCGTGGTCAGTGTCTCTCGCGGTGTCATGCGGCCATCGTTTCAGATCGTGCCGAAACATGCCGTGCCAGGCGTCGGGCGGAACAGTTAGCGTGACCGCCGTGTCTGACCGAATCACACCTGCTGACGTGAGCAAGGTGGCCGCGCTGGCCCGGCTCACCCTCACCGACGACGAACTCGCCACGGCGACGGTCGAACTCGGTGCGATGCTCGACTACTTCGCCGAGATCGACGCCCTCGACCTGGACGGGGTCGATCCCATGAACAACCCGACGCATCTCGTCAACGTGATGCGTGACGACGTGGTGGGGGAATGCCTCGACCGCGACGAGGTCCTCGCCACGGCGCCACTCACCGAGGACCACCGTTTCCGCGTGCCCCCGATCATCGGGCTGGACGAATGAGCATGAGCGAACCGACGACCGCGGCGATGATCGCCGAAGCGGTTCGCTTCGGGACGACCACGGCAGCGGCGATCGTCGAGCGACACCTTGCGGCCATCGACGAACGTGATGACGAGATCCACGCCTTCAACCTGGTGCTCGCCGACGAGGCGCGTGCTCGGGCGGCCGTGATCGACGAGATGGCGACGATGGGCACCGACCCCGGTCCGCTCGCCGGGGTGCCGGTGGCGTTGAAGGACAACATGTGCACGCGGGGGATCCCGACGACGTGCTCGTCGAAGATCCTCGGCGACTGGAGGCCGCCGTACGACGCCACCGTCGTGACCCGACTGCGCGATGCCGGCGCCATCGTGATCGGCAAGACGAACCTCGACGAGTTCGCGATGGGATCGAGCACCGAGAACTCCGCGTTCGGGCCGACCCGGAATCCGCTCGACACCAGCCGTGTCCCGGGCGGGTCCTCGGGCGGGTCGGCGGCGGCCGTCGCGGCGGGTTTCGCTCCGCTCAGCCTCGGCTCCGACACCGGCGGCTCGATCCGGCAGCCGGCCGCGTTGTGCGGGACGGTCGGCGTGAAGCCGACGTACGGAACGGTGAGCCGACTCGGACTCATCGCCTTCGGGTCGAGCCTCGACCAGATCGGACCGTTCGCGACGACGGTCGACGACGCCGCACTGGCGCTCGAGGCGATCTCGGGACACGATCCGGGCGACTCGACGAGCATCGAACGACCGCCGCTCGAACTGCGTTCGAAGTTGCCGATGGGAGCGGTCGGACTGCGGATCGGCCGGATCACCGACCTGCCCGCCGGAGCGAGCCCGGACGTCCAGGCCCGACTCGACGAGGCCTTCGATGCCCTGGCCGCCGCCGGCGCGGAGATCGTCGACGTCGAGGTTCCGGCGTTCGGCTACGGCCTCACGGCGTACTATCTGATCGCCCCCGCAGAGGCGTCCAGCAATCTGGCCCGATTCGACGGTGTCCGGTTCGGCATGCGTGTCAGCGCGCCCGACACGAATCAGATGTACATGGCGACGCGCACCGAAGGGTTCGGTGCCGAGGTCAAGCGTCGCGTGATGCTCGGCACGTATGCGCTGTCCGCCGGCTACTACGACGCGTACTACGGTCGCGCGCAGAAGATCCGCCGCCTGATCGCCAACGACTTCGCCGCCGCGTACGCGAAGGCCGACGTTCTCCTCACGCCGGCGTCGCCGACGGTGGCCTTCGAGATCGGCGACAAGGCGTCCGACCCGCTCGCGATGTACCTCTGTGACACCTACACGATCCCGTCCAACCTCTCCGGCGACCCCGGGATGAGCGTTCCGTTCGGAACTGGCGACGACGGACTCCCGGTCGGTGTACAGGTCCTCGCGCCGGCGCTCGAGGACGTGACGATGTTCCGCGTCGCTGCCGAACTCGAACGAATCGCCGAGCGAAAGCGATCCGACTCATGACCCGACGATGTGCCCCGTCCCGGCCCCGACAAATCAGGGAGCGATTTGCGGCGTCCTGGACCCGACAAATCGCGGGGGGTGCGCGATGACCGTCGCGTACGTGAACGACGACGACTTCCACCCGTCGAACGCCGAGCACGAGCGGTGGATGCACGATGGATGGGAGATGGTCGTGGGCCTCGAGGTCCATGTCGAACTCGCCACGCGGACGAAGCTGTTCTCGGCGTCGCCGAACCGATTCGGCGACGAGCCGAACACCAACATCGACCCGGTCACGCTGGGTCTTCCCGGCGCTCTGCCGGTGCTCAACCGGCAAGCCGTGGAGTTGGCGATGCGGCTCGGCCTCGCGCTCAACTGTCGCGTCCAGAAGTCGACGTTCGCGCGTAAGAACTACTTCTACCCCGACATGCCCAAGGCGTACCAGATCAGTCAGTACGAGGAACCGATCACGGCCGACGGCTGGCTCGACCTGCCGGACGGCTATCGGGTGGGCATCGAACGCGGGCACCTCGAAGAGGACACGGGCAAGTCGACCCACGTCGGCGGTACCGGCGGTCGCATCCATGGCTCCGACTACTCCCTGATCGACTTCAACCGTGCCGGGGTTCCGCTGGTCGAGATCGTCAGCCGACCCGACATCCGCCATCCCGACCAGGCCAAGGCCTACGTGACCGAGTTGCGTGCGATCCTCGTCGCCATCGGCGCGTCCGACGCGAAGATGGAGGAGGGTTCGATGCGCGTCGACGCCAACGTCAGCGTTCGCCGCCCGGGGGAGGACTTCAACACTCGATGCGAGATCAAGAACGTCAACTCGGTTCGATCGCTCGGTCGTGCCATCGAGTACGAGGCCAAGCGGCAGATCTCCCTGCACGAGGCCGGCGAGCCGATCATCCAGCAGACCCGCCACTGGGACGAGAACGACGGGAAGACCCACACCCTGCGTTCGAAGGAGGACGCCGACGACTATCGCTACTTCCTCGAACCCGACCTGGTGGTCCTCGACCCGGGCCCGGAGTGGATCGAGCGGGTCCGTGCGGCGCTGCCGCCGCTGCCGGCGGCACGGCGCGCTGCCCTCGCCGCGGCAAGCGGTCAGGCGGCCGACTCCGAGCCGGTGATGCTGGTCGTCGAACGCGACCAGGACGCGTACGTTCTCGACGTCGGCCGTGAGGGAGGGGTGGTCGCCCTCGCCCTCAAGCACGTGAAGGAGTCGCCCGACGCCTCCGCGGTGGTACCTGTCGGTCGCCTCGCCGTCCTCACCACGATGGAGGCGAGCGGAGCGATCACCGCGACGCAGGCCAAGACCGTGCTGGAGTCGATGATCGTCGGCGAGCACGAGCGTGATCCCGAAGCGATCGCCGCCGCCCTCGGTTTCGAGGCGATGGACACGTCCGAACTCGAGACCATGGTCGAGGCCGCCATCGCCGACCAACCCGAGGCCTGGGCGAAATTCTGTGCCGGCGAGGGCAAGGCGATGGGGGCGCTCGTCGGGGCGGTGATGAAGGCCTCGAAGGGTCAGGCCGACGGCAAGGCGGTCACGGCCCTGCTGAACCAGATGAAGCCCTGATCCGTCACCCGCCCTGCCCCGACGATCTCCTCGGCGCGGGCACCTCCAGGCTCGGCGGGCTCCGTCACCGACTCTTGCCGCTCGCGTCCGCAGAAGAAGCCGCTGCGGTGGGTCGGGAGTCGGACGACCGCGAACCGACCCGCGTCAGGTTCCGAGCGTCGACGAGCCGTCGGCTGCATCGCCGAGTTGCCCGAGGAGGGCACTGAGCTCGCCGGTGTCGAGGCTCTCCGCCAAGAGGTCCTGGATCGCGTCCTGCGTCGTTGCGGTGTCGAAGATCTGGCCGATCGCCAGTGTCGCGGCTTCGAGGTGGCGCGTCGCGAAGGCTTCGATCACCGCGGCGACCATGTCGTCGTTGACCGGGAGGAAGCCACCGTAGGCGCGATGGGAGTCGCCGACCGGCACGAGCCTGCCGATGATCTTCCAGCCGACGTCGAGCGGCTCGTCGGGGACCGTGTCGACGACCGTCGACCGTCCGCGTGTCGCAAGGTCGATGACCTCCATCGAACCCGGCCGTGATCGCTCGACCTCGAGGACCGTTCGGGTTGCGTCGATCCAGGACTGGAGGAGGTCGACCTCGTCGGCGGGCAGGAGCGTTCGTTTGGCGTCGAGGAAGCGTTGGGCGATGCCTCCCTCGAACAAGGCGAGGTCGACGCCGAGGTACGACTCGTGGACCATGACCCGCAGGTCGGGGTCGACCACCGATTCGACGATGTCGTCGGCGATCGCGCTCGGAAGGAGCGGATGGTTGACCTGCATGAAACGCATCAGCTTGACGTACAGCCAGCCGGCGCGATCGACGAGTGGATGCAGTTCCCGTCCGACGTGGCAGTGCTTGTACTTCTTGCCCGAGCCGCACGGACATCGTTCGTTCCGACCCGCCATCGCCGGCGGCCGCATCGCTGCGAAAGGAGCGATCTCCTCGGCGAGTTCGGCGCCGAACCGCCGATCGGACGCGTGCGGGTCGTACAAGGAATCGAGGTCGATCTCGACGTCGATGCCCGCTCGTCGGAGCAGTTCCCGTGCGGTGCGTGGGCTGCTGCGATCGGCTTCGATCGCGGCCAACTCGATGTCGACCAGCGGATTGCCACCTGCCGCCGCACGGTCGAGATGCGCGATCGCCTGGTCGGTCCGTCCGTGCCAGGCCGCGTGGCGAGCGGCGAGCCATGCGATTCCGGCATTCGAATCGTCGAGGCCGACGAGTCGTCCGATGAGCACATCGAGCGGTGACCCGAGCGCGTCGATGTCGCCCCACCGGGTCCACACCGCCTCGGCGATTTCCGGGTCGTCGAGCGCAGCGGCGACGCCCGCGAGGTCGTCGGGAACGTCGAGCGCGGCGGCGACAACCTGCTCGAACAGTTCCGCCTGGGTGGTGTCGAGCCCGAATTCGATCGTGGCTCGATGCAGGTGATCGTCCCCTCGTCCGGCTGCGTCGGCGAGATCGGGGTCGAAACGGTCACGCACTGATCTGCGTGTCGATCCAGGAGATGACCTCGGCGATGACCTCGGGATGCTCGGGCTCGTTCATGCATTCGTGGCGCAGCCCGGGCCACACGCGGCGCGTGACGTTGGGAAGTCGGTCGAGCGGTTCGGAAGCCGAGGGTGGGACCAGAGTGTCCTCGGCCCCGTGGAGGACGTAGGTCGGCACGCGGAGCCGGTCGAGGGTCGTCCGGACGTGCTTCATCGTCCGGAGTGTCTCGCGGCCGAGGCGCGCGGTCGACGCGGGAACGCGCAGCGGGTCGGTCTCGTAGGCGACCTGCACGGCCTCGTCACGCGACAGGATGCTCCCGTCGAAATCGGAGGGGATCTTGAGTCGCGGGATGAACGTGCCGAGCATCGGAGCGGCGACTCGCTGCCACCTGGGAAGGTCGGCGTCGAGTGCCGGTGCGCTCAGGACGGCGAGGTCGGGTTGCGGGCGTGCGCTCACCAGATAGCTGGTCGAGATGAGTCCGCCCAGCGAGTGGCCGAGCAGAACCACGGGGAGGTCGAGCGACCGGCGCTCGGCGAGCAGCGCCTGGACGTCGTCGAGGAACTCGTCGAACCGCACGACGTGGGCCCGGTGGCCGCCGCTCTCGCCGAAGCCGCGTTGGTCGAACGCCAGCACGTCGACGCCCGCCTCGGCGAAGATGGCCCCGACGTGTTCGTACCGGCCCGAGTGTTCCCCGATGCCGTGGACGATCAGCATCGCCGCCCGGGGAGGCTCTGCCGGGATCCACCGACGGCGCAACTGGTCCAAGCCGTCGGCGGTCCTGGCGGTTTCGGTCGACGATGCGATCACGGCGCCGAAGCTAGCGGGCGCCGCCCCGACGGAGAAGGTCGTGTCGACTCGACGCCAGCCCGAAGTCGGCGAGGCGAGGCCGCCGAGTGCGTCGCCAGAACTCGAGCGTGCGCCCCGGCCAGTTCTGCGTGATCTTCCCGTCGGTCAGGTACCAACTGGCGTCGACCGTGCCCCAGATCGACGCGCCGAGGCGACGCTGCATCTCGCGGTTGTACCGCGCCTGCGCGTCGGCGGTGACTTCGACCGGACGTCCGTCGGCCGCGTCCAGCAGCCCGAGGATCAGCCGGACCTGACATTCCATCATGAACACGATCGAGCTGTGCCCGAGATTCGTGTTCGGCCCGTAGAGAAAGAAGAGGTTGGGATATCCGTTCACCGCCGTGCCGTAGTACGCCTCGGCGCCGCCTGTGCACCACTCGTCGTTCAGGCAGCGCCCGTCGTCGGTCGTCACCCGGATCGGTGTCAGGTAGTCGCTCGTCTCGAAGCCGGTGGCGAGAACGAGGACGTCGGCGGGGTGCTCGACCCCGTCCTCGGTGACGACGCCGGTGGGCGAGATCCTTGCGATCGGGGTCGTCTCGAGTTCGAGATGGTCGTGTTCGGCGAGCGCCGCGTAGTAGGTGTCGGAGAACAGGATCCGACGCGCACCCATCGGGTAGTCGGGCGTGAGCATCGCGCGCAGTTCTTCGTCGTCGATGACCTCGTGCATGTCGTCGAGAGCGCGCTTCTCGGCGAGGGAGCGCAGCCGGGTCGATCGCCTCATGAGCGGGAACAGGAGGAAGTCGGCACGGAACCAGATCCAGAACCGCGGCACCTTGCCGAGCATCGGATACCGCCGCAGCAGCCGTTTCCACTGCTCGGAGTAGTCCTTGTCGTGCTTCGCGATCATCCAGTTCGCCGATCGCTGAAACACGGTCACGTGGGCGGCGTCCGGCGCGATCTCGGGCACGAACTGGGTGGCGCTGGCCGCGTTGCCGATCACGGCGACCCGTCGATCCGTGAGCTCGACGCCGTGGTCCCATCGAGCCGAGTGGAAGCAGGCGCCTGCGAACGAATCGAGGCCCTCGAGGTCGGGGATCCGCGGGCGGCTGAGCTGGCCGGTTGCCGAGACGACGACGTCGAACTCGCAGGTCTGGGTGACGCCGCGGTGGTCCGCGGTCACCCGCCAGCTCGTGCCGTCCCAGTGCGCTGCCGTGACGGCGGTGTCGAAGCGGATCAGCGGGGTGACGCCGTAGCGCTCGGCGCAGTGTCGGAGGTAGTCGAGGATCACCGGCTGGTGCGACCACTTGTTCGGCCACTCGGCGGAAGGCTCGTACGAGTACGAGTACAACGCCGAGGGGATGTCGCACTCCGCGCCGGGGTAGGTGTTGGCCGACCAGGTGCCGCCGAGTTCGTCCGACCTCTCGAGGACCGTCACCTCGTGGCCGGCTTCGATACCTTTGATCGCCATCGCCAGCCCACCGAATCCCGCCCCGATGATCCCGATTCGTGCCATGTCGCCCGACGGTACAGCGGAGCGTTCAGCGTGCTCGTGGCGTGGCCAGCCGGCCCAGCGGGATCCGGTCGGCGTAGCGCGTGGCGATCGGGCCGACGATCGCAGTGACCAGCACGTAGCCCGCGGCGAGAGCACCGAGTTCCGGGCCGTCGGCCAGCCCGATGCCCAGTGCCGCGATCACGATCGAGAACTCACCGCGTGCCATCAAGGCCGTGCCGACGCGGACGCGGCCGCGGGCGCCGGCGCCGACCCGAGCACCGGCAAACCATCCCGTCACCAGTTTCGTCGCCATCGTGACGAGTGCGAGCGCGATCGCCGGAATCGCCGCGTCGAACAGGTCCGCCGGATCGATCTGGAACGAGAAGAAGAGAAAGAAGGTTGCAGCGAACAGGTCCTGCAACGGGCTGATGAGTCGATCGGCGCGCTCGGCCACCGGCCCGGAGAGCGCAAGTCCGACGAGGAACGCTCCGATCGCTCCCGAGACCTCCAACGACTGGGCGAGGCCGGCCACGAGCAGGGTCACACCGAACACGGCGAGCAGCAGTGATTCGTCGGAGCCCCCGCCGAGGAGCGAGGTGAACCGGCGCCCGTAGCGCAACGCGACCATGAGGATCACCACCACGGTGACGAGCGCGATGACGACGCTCGTCGACATCTCGGTCACGGTGCCGCCGACGATGAGCGCCGCGACGACGGGCAGGTAGACGGCCATCGCGAGGTCCTCGATCACGAGCAGGTTGAGGATCGCAGGGGTCTCGCGGTTGGCGAGTCGCCCGAGATCGGCGAGCACCTTCGAGATGATGCCGCTCGACGAGATCCAGGTGACGCCACCGAGGAGGACGGCCGCGAGCGGTTCCCAGCCGAGGATCAGGCCGAGCGCAACGCCGGGACCCGCGTTGGCGAACATGTCGACCAGTCCCGGTGGGACACCGGTGCGCAACCCGCTTCGCAGCTCGGACTCGGTGTACTCGATCCCGAGTGAGAACAACAGCAGCAGGACTCCGATCTCGGCGGCCAGTGAGATGAACTCGGTGCTGACGTCGAGCCGTGCGATGCCCCCCTCGCCGAACGCCAGTCCGGCCACGAGGTAGAGCGGAACAGCGGTGATGCCGATGCGGCCGGCAATCCGTGCGAGCAGTGCGAGACCGAGCGTGACGGCGCCGACTTCGATGAAGGCGAGCGCAGCCTCGGAGCTGCCGGCGGCGAGCATGGCGGAGTGGCCTGCGCTGATCAGCGCGGGGCGATCAGGTCGCGAACGCGGCCGAGGCCGTCGGCGGTGCCGACGCAGACGAGCACGTCCCCGGCCAAGAGGTCGAAGGCCGGTCCCGGCGCTGGGAACGGAGCGTCGTCGCGGATGACGGCCACGATCGACACGCCGGTCCGAGTCCGGAACTCGCCGTCGCCGATGGTACGCCCGGCGGACGGCGACGTCGGTTCGAGGGTCAGCCACTCGATCGCCAATCCCTCGATCTCGTGTTGGACCGCCTGAACGGCGGTGTTGACCTGGCTGGTGCCGAGGAGCTCGGCGAGCGTGCGCGTGTCGGCGGCCTCGAAGGTCACCTGGACCGAACAACGATCGGGATCGTCGGCGTCGTAGACGACGATCTCTCGACGACCGTCGCGATGTACGAGCACGCCGACGTCACGACCGTCGGAGGTGGTGAAGTCGTGTTTGACCCCGACGCCCGGCAGCTGCGTTTCCCTCACTTCGGTCATGTCCCCAGTCTGCCGGAGGGAGCGTGATGTCGCCTCACGGGTGCGCAGAGCACCAGGTTCGGCCCCGGCCCGGCCCACTACTCTCGTCCCCATGTCCGCGAACTCAGAACAGCCGGTCGACATCAAGCCCCGCTCGCGCGACGTCACGGATGGCATGCAGAAGGCACCGTCCCGTTCGATGCTGCGCGCGATCGGGATGGGTGACGATGACTGGGAGAAGCCGCAGATCGGCATCGCCTCGTCCTGGAACGAGGTGACGCCGTGCAACATGACGTTGCGCAAGCTCGCCGAGCATGCGAAAGCCGGCGTCAACGCCGCCGGTGGATTCGGCATGGAGTTCGGAACGATCACCGTGTCGGACGGCATCTCGATGGGCCACGAAGGCATGCGGGCCTCGCTCGTGTCGCGCGAAGTCATCACCGACTCGGTCGAGACCGTGATGCACGCCGAACGCCTCGACGGCTTCGTCGGTCTCGCAGGATGCGACAAGTCGATCCCCGGCATGCTGATGGCGGCCGCCCGTCTCGACCTCGCGTCGGTGTTCGTCTACAACGGCTCGATCATGCCCGGCGAGCACAATGGCAAGGCGCTCGACATCACCTCGGTGTTCGAAGCGGTCGGGGCTCGTGCGGCCGGCGCGATCGACGATCAGGAACTTCACGACATCGAAGTGAAGGCCTGCCCCGGCGAGGGGGCGTGCGGTGGGATGTTCACCGCCAACACGATGAGTTCGATCGCCGAGGCGCTCGGTATGAGCCTGCCGGGCTCGGCGTCGCCGCCCGCCATCGATGCCCGCCGCGAAGTCGACGCGCGCCGGGCCGGTGAAGCGGTGGTCAACCAACTGCGCCTCGGCATCACGCCGCGTCGGATCATGACCAAGGCGGCATTCGAGAACGCGATCGCGCTGACCTCGGCGCTCGGCGGCTCGACCAACGCCGTGCTCCACCTGTTGGCGATCGCCAACGAGGCGGGCGTGGCACTCGAACTCGACGACTTCAATCGCATCGCCGACAAGGTGCCGCACATCGCCGACATGACTCCGGGTGGCAAGTTCCACATGAGCGACCTCGACAAGGTCGGCGGGGTGCCGATGGTGCTCAAGCACCTGCTCGATCACGGCATGCTCGACGGTGACTGCATGACCGTGACCGGGAAGACCATGGCCGAGAATCTGGACGAGATGGACCTCCCCGCGCCGGACGGTGTCGTGGTGCACCCGATCGACGCGCCGATCCACAGCGAGGGCGGGATCAACATCCTCACCGGGTCGCTCGCGCCGAAGGGTTCGGTCGTGAAGGTCGCCGGCCTCAGCGAGGATCAGATGCACTTCGAGGGTCCGGCGCGGGTGTTCGACGACGAGAAGTATGCGATGGATGCAATCCTCGCCGGGCAGATCAACGCCGGTGACGTGATCGTGATCCGCTACGAAGGTCCGAAGGGCGGCCCGGGCATGCGTGAGATGCTCGCGATCACCGGCGCTCTGAAAGGTGCCGGCCGAGGCGGCGACTGTGCGCTCATCACCGACGGCCGGTTCTCGGGCGGCACCTGGGGCTTCTGCATCGGTCACGTCGCGCCCGAGGCCACCGACGGTGGGCCGATCGCGTTCGTCGAGGAGGGTGACGCGATCCTCATCGACGTTCCCTCCAAGACGCTCGACCTCCAGGTCGACGACGCCACGCTCGCCGCCCGCAAGGTCGGTTGGCAGCCCAACGCCCCGCGCTACACCACGGGCGTGCTCGGCAAGTACGCCCGCCTCGTTCAGGGCGCCGAAACCGGAGCGATCACCAACCCGCTCTGATTTGCCGGGTCCCGGACCCGGCAAATCGGATTTGCCGGGTCCGGGACCGGGCAAATCCTGGGACGGGGCAACTCCTCGGCCCGGCAGGTCGACGAGACGACGCCTCCGACCTCGGAGGAGGGCGGGCGCCGTCAGCGAGGAATCGGTTGCCAGCCTGCGCCGTCGTTTCGCGAGGCGAGACCGGTACCGACGCCGCGAGCCGTGCCGTGCTCGATGATCACGCCGCCGCACTCCGGTAGCCCCCACAACGCCACGTCGGGTACGAACCACCGGGACGTCTCCGCGGCGTTCCAGTGCGGGAGCGCCAACCCGTCCACGAGGCCGAGCCCGTCGACGACGTCGCCGAGATCGGGTCGTGCCGTGTGGCTGCACAACACCATCGCACCGGCCGACGCTCCCGAGATCGCGGTACCTGACGCGTGCAGGTCGAGCAGTCGCTCACGGATCGGCCCGGCCAGCACGTCGATCAATGACGCCGGCGAACCACCCGGAAGGACGACCAGGTCGATCCCGCGGTCGAGTACGTCCAGTGCGGAGTCGAGGCCGTCGCGAGGGTCGGGGACGAGCACGGTGTCCACCCCGAGCGCGTCGTAGTATCGGCCCGCACGCGCCGAGGCACCGGCGTAGTCCGATCCCACGCGAGCCGCGCCGGCGAGCACGGCGACCGAGCGGACGCCCGCCGACGCGAGGACGTCGGCATCCATCTCGCGGCACTCGGCGGTGAATTCTCGACCACCCTGCAGACACAGCAGACCCGACATGGCCTCATGCTGGCACGGTGACCGTCGTTCCGGTCGTGCGTAGGCTGTCGACATGCCGGATTCCCGACCGAGATCGCTGCTCGCGTCGGTCATCGGCTGGCTGATCGTGGCCGTGATCGTGTACTTCTTCTTCGGTTGGATCTTCGGCGCGGTGCGCGTGGTCCTGCGACTCGTCGTGTTCCTCGTCGTGGTCGGCGCCCTGCTGGCGCTGTACCTCAAAGTGCGTGGCGGCGACTGACGAGCAGACGTGGCGCCGTTCGTTCAGTCGACGAGCGCCTGGTACACGAGCTGCTGGAGCTGGGGACGGATCGGGTACGTGTTGGACGGCAGCAACTGCGTGAGAAAGAGGGCCGTGAGCTCCTCCGCAGGATCGTTCCAGAAGATCGTGCTCGCAGCTCCTCCCCAGGAGTAGGTGCCCTCGGTCCCCGGGGAGCGGTTCGCCGCAGCGTCGAGGACGACCGAGAACCCGAGCCCGAAGCCGACCCCGTCGAAGGTGGTCTCGGCGAAGAGCGGCCGGCCGTACACCTCGAGGTCGGCGTTTCCCGGGAGGTGGTTACGAGTCATGTAGTCCACCGTTCTGGACCCGAGGATACGCACGCCGCCGAGTTCACCCCGGTTGAGCAGCATCTGGGCGAAGCGCAGGTAGTCGGCCGCCGTGCCACAGAGCCCACCACCACCGCCGAGCATCGTCGGCCTCGATGTCAGCGCTGGTGCCGGCATCTTGGTCGCTTGCCTGGTGGCCGGATTCCGATAGTAGAGCTCTGCGAAACGGTCACGCTTCTCCTCCGGGACCCAGAAATCGGTGTCGTCCATGCCGAGTGGATCGAGGATCCGCTCGCGAAGGAACACATCGAGTGGCTGTCCGGAGACGACCTCGACCACGCGGCCGAGAACGTCGGTCGACACTCCGTAGTTCCACTCCGATCCGGGCTGGAAGACCAGCGGGAGCCCAGCCCACGCGTCGCAGCACGCGGCGAGATCGAGACCGGGTGGGTTTCCCCACTCGAAGCCGGCCTCGCGGTAGATCGCGTCGGTCGCGTGCGAGTTGTGGAACCCGTAGGTGAGACCCGACGTGTGCGTGAGCAGGTGCCAGATGCGCATCGGTTCGGTCTGCGGTTCGGTCACGGCCGCACGGAACGAACCGCCGCGGAAGACCGGTGTCTCGGCGAAAGCCGGGATGAACTTGGCGACCGGGTCCTTCAGCTGGAAGTGACCCTCTTCGTGCAGGATCATCGCCGCCACCGATGTGATCGGCTTCGACATCGAGTACAGCCGCGCGATCGTGTCGGGAGTCCAGTCCGTGTCGGTCTCGAGGTTGCGTTTCCCGTAGGTCGTGTGGTGCGCGAGTTGCCCGTTGCGCATGACGGCGACCTGCCAACCCGCAAGGCGGCCTTCGTCGACGTAGCGGGCGAAGTGGTCGTCGATCCGCTGCAGTCGTGCAGGGTCGAAGCCGAGGGCTCCGGCGTCGGTCGTGGTGTCGAGTGCGTTCATCGCCTCCAGCCTGGCAAACGACGACCTGTGGAGCGGTACTCGGTGCCGGGAACCGGGTGATCCCGGCAGACGTCGAATCCCTGACGGCGCACACAGTGGGTCGTAGCGTGACGACCACCGGCCCGGTGCCGGGAGGAGGACCTGCCATGAACCTGACACGGCGCTTGACTCGCTGGAGTGCGTTGCTGGCGGTGACGGCCATGGCGGTGGCGTGTCGTGGAGGTGGCGACTCGTCGCCGACCACCACGTCGGCGGGGGCGACGAACACGCCCGTCACCGTCCCCGCGTCGGGCGGCGGCACCGGAGCGGTCGGACCGTCCGCCGCCGGGTCCCAGCTCGGGCTGCGGCTGAGCGAGGGCATGCCCGCGGTCCGGTCCGACGAGTCACCGATCGTCGCGGCGGGTACGCCGCTCAGCGATGCGGACGTCGCAGCGATCATCGATCGGTTGCCCGAGTGGACGGTGCCCGGAACCGACGTCGTCGATTTCAACAGACCCGTCGACAGCCTCCGACCGCCGCTCGTGGGCGACACGCTTGCCACACCCTTCCCGCCCGCCCCCGAGGCTCCCAGCGTCCCCGACGAGGTCGCCTCCGGCCCGCTCGAGGTGCTGCGATTCCAGCCCGCGGGGGCCGTCGACGTCGCCCCGTTCATCGCTCTCACCTTCAACGAACCGATGGTCGAACTCGCGACGCTCGAGCAGCTCGATGCGGCCGATGTCCCCGTTGTAGTTGCACCGGACATCTCCGAGACGGCCGGCATCGACGGCCGGTGGAGATGGATCGGTACCAGGACGCTGCGTTTCGAGGTGACGCCGAGCGGCGACCCCGAGGACGGGAACGACGGGCTCGACCGTCTCCCGGCAGCCACCGACTACACGGTCACCGTTCCTGCCGGAACCGAATCGGTGAACGGCGCGGTGCTGGGCGCGGACGTCACGTTCACGTTCACGACACCAGCCGTCACGGTCGCGGACGTGTTCGGTCTCAGCGACTCGACGCGGCTCGACCCGGTCCTCGTCGCAACGTTCGATCAGCGCGTCGATCCGGATGCGATCGTCGAGCTGATCGACTTCCAGTCCGGTGACGTGAGCGGTGTACGCCTCGCGACCGACGCCGAGGTAGCGGCCGACACCAGTGCGTCGGCGGTGGTCGAGGGTGCGCTCGCGGGGCGGGCAGTTGCCTTCGTCCCGACCGCCGAGCTCGCGCCGGACACTCCGATCTCGATCCGGGTCGGTCCGGGTCTTCCCTCGCTGGAAGGGCCTCGTACCAACGCCGAGCCGTTCACGACGCGAGGCCGCACCTACCCGCCACTCGACGTCGTCGGCACCGAGTGCTACGACTCGTGTCCGCCGTTCGCATCGTTCGACATCTCGTTCAGCAATCAACTCGACGCCGGTGCATTCGACCCGGCTTGGATCGACGTCGACCCGGCGGTGCCGGGCCTGCGCGTCGACAATGTCGGGAGTCAGATCTCCATCCGTGGCGCAACCGCGGGGAACACGACCTACACGGTGAGGCTCTCGCCCGACATCGTCGACGTGTTCGGACAGACATTGGGCGAGGAGTTCACCGAGGACTTCGACGTCGGTGACGCGCAGCCGTTCCTGGTCGGCCCGGACCGCGAGTTCGTCACGACCGATCCGTTCGCGGAGACCCCGAGTCTGAGCTACACGACGGTCAACCACGATCGACTCGACGTGACCGCCTGGCAGGTCAGACCGGATCAGTACGGCGAGTTCCGGACGTATCTCGACTCGACGTACTCCGACACGGCTCCGCCGGATCCCGACTGGCCGGTCGTGCTCGACACCGGGGTCGACACCGGCGGCGACGACGACGCGTTGACCGAGACCGACGTGGATCTCTCGACGGCGTTCGCCGAATCCGGCGGTCCGATCGTGTTGCGCGTCCAGCCCGAGCCCCTGACCGACCCGCGCGACGACGACTACTGGAGGAACCGGCCGATCTACACCTGGGTCCAGCAGGCCGACATCGCGGCGGACGTCTTCGTCACCGAGGACGAGCTGCTGGTCTGGGTGACCGACCTCCTGTCCGGCGAGCCGATCCCCGACGCGACGATCGAGACGTTCGGGACCACCGCCACGGCGTCCACCGACGATGACGGGATCGTCCGCATCCCCCTGGATCGACCCGTCGACGGGCTCACGGCGACCAGCGGCGATCGCACCGTGATGGTCCCGGCTCCGTGGTTCAACGCGTGGACCGGGAGCGACCGGTCGCCCGACGCACGCTGGTACGTCATCGACGATCGTGGCATCTACCGACCGGGCGAGACAGTCCGCGTGACCGGCCTCGTGCGAGAGCTCACCGCCGATGATGCACAACTCGCGTTCGTCGACGGCCCGCAGATCGTCCGCTACGCCGCGTTCGACGCCCAGGGGGCCGAACTCGGTGGCGGGACGACCGAACTCAACGCACTCGGTGGGTTCAACTTCGGCATCGAGCTGACCGAGGCGGCCAACACCGGCACGGCCACGATCGGCATCGACCTCGTCGAGACCGCCGAGTCCACCGACGTCCGCTACTCCGTCGGCCACCAGTTCCGGATTCAGGACTTCCGTACTCCCGAATACCAGGTCACCGCTCGTACCGAGTCGCCGTCGCCGTACTACATCGTCGAGCCGGCAACCGTGGCGGTCGACGCCGAGTACTTCGCCGGCGGGCCCCTCGGCGATGCAGAGGTGAACTGGTTCGTCTCCGCGTCCGAGACCACGTACGACCCGCCGGACTGGGACCGGTTCTCGTTCGGTGTCTGGACGCCCTGGTGGTATGGCGGGTACCTCTTCGAAGACCAGGGGGCCACCGACGTCGCCTACTCCGAACCGTGCGTCGACTGCGGTCCGGGATTCGATCCGCGGTACCAGGAGTACGCGGGACGAACGGACGCCTCGGGGACGCACCTGTTGCAGATCGACTTCGACGACATTCCCGCGTCGTCGGATCCCGACCAGGATGTCGAACCGGTCGACCAGCCGACGTCGGTGACGGCCGAGGCCACGGTGTTCGACGTCAATCGTCAGGCCATCTCGTCGCGCACGTCGATCCTCGTCCACCCGGCGCGCTACTACGTGGGCCTGCGCAGCGACCGTGGCTTCGTCGAGCAGGGCGACCCGATCGTGATCGACACGACGGTCGTCGATGTCGACGGCAACGCCGTGGCCGGCCGCGACTTCACCGTCACCGCCGGGCGGCAGGACTACACCCTCGAGGACGGGCGCTACGTCGAGGAACTCGTCGACGAGCAGACCTGCACGGTCGCGTCGACCGACGCCGTGACCAACGAAGCGATCGACGAAGCGATGCGCTGCGAGTTCACGACCGAGGTGGGCGGGCAGTACGAGATCACCGCCATCGTCACCGACGACGACGGGCGTTCGAACCGTGCGGTCTACACCCAGTGGGTCAGCGGAGCGACGGCCCGCCCGACCCGTGACCTGACCCAGGGCGAGGTCGTGATCGTCCCCGATGCCGAGTTCCATGCTCCGGGTGACACCGCCGAATTGTTGGTGCAGGCGCCGTTCGCACCGGCGTCCGGCCTCGTCACCGTGACCCGCGCGGGCATCGAGACGGTCGAGGCATTCGACGCTCCGGACGGAAGCGCAGTGGTCACGGTGCCCATCGCCGACGACGACATCCCGTGGCTGAACGTGCGTGTCGACATGGTCGGCACCGACGAGCGTGTCGCTGACGACGGCACGCCGCTCCCGGGCGCGCCATCCCAACCGGCCTACGCGGCCGGGCAGATCCAGCTGCAGATCCCACCCGTCCTCCGAACGCTCGATGTCATCGCCACGCCGGCCTCCGAGCAGCTGGAGCCCGGTGCCTCCACGTCGGTGGCCGTCGCCGTCCGCGGCTCCGACGGTGCGCCCGTCGAAGGCGCCGGCGTTGCGCTGGTCGTCGTCGACGAGGCGGTGCTGTCGCTCACCGACTACGAGCTCGCCGACCCGCTCGACGCGTTCTACCTGCCCGGCTTCTCGCGCCTCGACCCGCAGCTGCTCCGGGACTCGATCATCCTGGCCAACCCCGACCTGTTCGAGGCCGGAGCGGGTACACGAGCGTCCGACGATGCGACGGCGACCACCGAGGCGATGGAGGAGTCGAGCGGAGGCGAAGCCTCGGCCGACTACGACGCGGCCGCCGAGGCACCGGCCTCCGCGCCTGGTGAGGCCGCTCCCGACACGGCGATCGACGTCCGCGGCGACTTCGATGCGCTCGCCGTGTTCGCTCCCGAGGAACTGACGGGCGTCGACGGGACGGTCACCGTGGCGGTCGAGCTCCCCGACAACCTGACCCGCTACCGGGTGATGGCCGTCGCGGTCGACGGGGTCGACCGATTCGGCTCCGCCGAATCGCTGATCACCGCCCGCCTGCCGATCAGCATCCGGCCGTCGGCGCCTCGATTCCTGAACTTCGGTGACCGGTTCGAGCTCCCGGTGGTGGTGCAGAATCAGACCGACGCGTCGGTCGACGTCGACGTCGCGTTGGAGGTTGCCAACCTCGCGCTCACCGGTGGAGCGGGGCGGCGGGTCACGGTGCCCGCCAACGACCGCGTCGAAGTCCGCTTCCCCGCGGCCGCCGCCGAGGTCGGCACGGCCCGCTTCCGGGTGGCGTCCGTCGGTGGCGAATTCGCCGATGCCGCCGAGGTCGACCTCCCGGTGTACACCCCGGCCACCGCGGAGGCGTTCGCAACCTATGGCGTTCTCGATGACTCAGCCCCGATCGCGCAACCGCTGCTCGCGCCGACGGGCGTGTTCCCGCAGTTCGGCGGCCTCGAGATCTCGACCTCGTCGACCGCGCTCCAGGCGCTCACCGACTCGGTCCTGTATCTCTACGAGTACCGCTACGACTCAGCCGACGGGTACGCCTCGCGCATCATGGCGGTCGCCGCGCTGCGCGACGTGCTCGACGCCTTCGACGCCGCAGGCCTGCCCGATCCGGCCGAGCTCGACGCCAAGGTCAACGACGACATCGAGCGGCTCCAGGCGCTGCAGAACGACGACGGCGGGTTCCCGTACTGGCAGCGCGGTCGACCCTCGATCCCCTGGGTGTCCGTGCAGGCCACGCACGCCCTGCTGCTCGCCCAGCAGAACCGCTACGACGTCGGGCAGCTCGAGCTCGACGCGTCGCTCGATCACATCCGATCGATCGAGGAGTTCATTCCCGCCGACTACTCCCAGGAGACGAAGGACGCGATCAGCGCCTACGCCCTGTACGTCCGCAACCTCGCTGGCGACGCCGACCCCGCAAAGGCGCTCGCGCTCTACAGACGTGGTGTCGACGACACGCTGCAGCTCGACTCGGTCGCCCAGCTCTGGACGGTGATCGACGACGCTGATGTCCGAGTTGAGATCGCACGTTCGATCGCCAACTCGGCCGTCGAGACGGCCGGCGCGGCGACCTTTGCCACGAGCTACGGCGAGGATGCCTACCTCATCGCGCAGTCCGACCGTCGCTCCGACGGCATCATCCTCGACGCGCTCGTCAGCGAAACCCCCGACAGCGACCTGATCCCGAAGGTCGTGACCGGGTTGCTCGGCAACCAGACCCGGGGACGCTGGAACAACGCGCAGGAGAACTCGTTCATCCTGCTGGCGCTCAACTCGTACTTCGACACGTTCGAGTCCGTCGATCCCGACTTCGTCGCGCGCGCCTGGCTCGGCGACACGTACGCCGCCGAGGCCGAGTTCCGCGGGAGGTCGACCGACACTTCGCTGACGACGGTGCCGATGGCCGACGTGATCGTCGAGGGCGACACGAACCTGGTGCTCGCGAAGGACGGCGACGGCCGCATGTACTACCGGCTCGGACTCCGCTATGCGCCCGACGACCTCGAGCTCGACCCGCGCGACGAAGGCTTCGTCGTCGAGCGTGTGTACGAAGCGGTCGACGACCCCGACGACGTGCGTCACAACGACGACGGCAGCTGGGACATCGCGGCCGGAGCCACCGTGCGTGTGCGCCTCACCATGGTCGCCGACGCCCGCCGCACCCACGTTGCACTGATCGACCCGTTGCCGGCGGGGTTGGAGGCGGTCAACCCCGCGCTCGCGACGTCGCTCACCGTGCCGCCCGACGACCCGTCGGTGTCGCCCTCGGGTTGGTGGTATCGGCAGTGGTTCGAACATCAGAACCTGCGCGATGACCGCGCCGAGGCGTTCACCAGCCATCTGCCCGGCGGGACCTACGAGTACACGTACGTCGCGCGGGCGACGACGCCGGGCGAGTTCGTGGTCCCGCCGGCCCGGGCGGAGGAGATCTTCGCACCGGAGGTGTTCGGACGCAGTGCGGGCGCAACGGTTGTCGTCACCGACCGCTGACGGTCGCCCGCCCGGGGTCGGACAGCGGTTGCGGCTGCGCGTTGCGCCCGTCGGTCAAGCGCGGGCGGGGGAGCGGCGACCGGCGATCGAACGCGCGACCGCCCGCCAGCCGTTCAGAAACGTCCCGAGGAAGATCGATGCCACGATCACGAACGACAGCGCAGTGCCATCATCGAACACGAACCGGCGCAGGATCATCCCGGCTGCCACCGTGCCGATCCAGACGATCAGGCCGGTCGTCCGGCTCCACGGCTCCCGCCAGGCACGCGCGACCATCCACGCGATCGCGAGTCCGAGCACGAACGGGGCCGCCGTGTCGACGAGGCCCGCGATCCCGGGATTCTCGTCGTGGTTGCGGCGCCCGATCGCAACGAACGCGACCACGACGAACACGTCGAGTCCCGCGGCGATCGGAAGTCGGTTCCGCATGCTGACAGTCTGCCCGCGCCGAACCTCGATCAGCCCTCGGCAGCGAACCCGCCGAGGGTTCCCTTGAAGAACAGCAGCGGCTCGGGCGGCTGACCGTCGTGATCGGCGTCGGCGTCGAGTGCACCGACCCGCCCCAGCACGAAGTGGTGGTCCCCCATGTCGTACACCTGCTCCACCGAGCAGTCGATCCAGGCCACCGCTCGGTCGAGGATCGGCGAGCCCGACGGCGCAGGGTGCCAGTTGACGTCCTCGAAGCGGGTGTCCTCCGTACCCGACTTCGCGAACTTCCAGCACAGGTCACTCTGCTGGTCGCTCAACACATTGACGCAGAAGCTCTGCGACGCTCGCATCGCCTCCCAGGTGGCCGAGCCGATCTGAGGGAGAAAGCCGACCATCGCGGGATCGAGCGACACGGAGGTGAACGAGCCGATCGTGAAACCCTGCGGTGAACCGTCGCCCGCCAGGCCGGTCACGATGGTGACACCGGTCGGGAAGTGTCCCATCACCGTCCTGAAGTGGTCGGAGTCGAACGCGCCGTCCGTGAGAGCAGTCATGTGCCGACTGTACGCTGCGACGCCGTGCCGGACGACAACGAGGAGGGCGTCGACGCGAAGCGGCAACTCCGGGCCACGATGCGCCGGACGCGGCGCGACCTCCCCGATCGGGAGCGACGCTCGGCGTCGATCGCCGAGCACGTCGTCGCCTTGCCGGTCGTTGCCACGGCCCTTCGCGTGATGGCCTACTCGGCCGTGGTCGGCGAGGTGGATCCGGCTGCGGCGGTGGCGTGGTTCCGTGCCCGTGGAGTCGAGGTGCGCATGCCGGAGGACGGTGTGTCCCCGGACTGGCCCGATGTGATCATCGTGCCGGGCACCGCCTTCACCCGACGCGGCGAGCGGCTCGGACAGGGGGGCGGCTGGTACGACCGATTTCTCGCAGATCGGCGTCCCGACGCCGTGACGATCGGGGTGGGTTTCGCGCCCCAGATCGTCGACCACCTTCCGACGGAGGCTCACGACGTCGCGCTCGATTGCGTCGTCACCGACGATGGGCCACTGTGGCCGCATGGTTGAGAGCCTTCCCGCACCGCTGAAGCTGACGCTCGACGAGTTGGACTGGGCCGCGGACGTGGTCGCACGGCACGTTCCGCCGACACCGCAGTACGAATGGCCGCTGCTCGAGGAGCTGGCCCGATCGTGGGTCACGGTGAAACACGAGAACCACACACCGGTCGGGGCCTTCAAGGTGCGCGGCGGCCTGGTCTACTTCGAACGGCTCGCCATGGAGCGCCCCGAGGTTCGCGGAGTGGTCAGCGCGACGCGCGGCAACCACGGCCAGAGCCTGGCCTTCGCCGGTCGCCTCCACGACCGGACCGTGACGATCTTCGTGCCGCACGGCAACAGCGTCGAGAAGAACGCAGCCATGCGAGCTCTCGGTGCCGAGGTGATCGAATTCGGCCGCGACTTCCAGGAAGCCCGCGACGCGTCGGTCGAGTACGCCGCGAGCAGCGGCGACGAGCCGGTGCCGCCGTTCCACCGCGACCTCGTGGTCGGGGTGGCGACCTACGCCCGCGAACTCTTCGAGGGAACGGACGCGCTCGACACGGTCTACGTCCCGGTGGGCATGGGGTCGGGCATCAACGCGATCATCGCCGTCCGAGATCTGCTCGGCCTCGCCACCGACGTCGTCGGCGTCGTTGCCGAGGGTGCGCCGGCGACGAAGTTGACCTTCGAGGCGGGGGCGGTGGTGGAAACCGGTACGGCGGCCACCTTCGTCGACGGCGTGGCGACGCGCTCACCCGATCCGGTCGCGATGGCGGGTGTGCTCGCCGGCGCCGCTCGGATCATCGCCGTGCCCGATGACGCGGTCGCCGAGGCGATGCGGATCGTGTACCGAACGACCCACAACGTCGCGGAGTCGGCCGGAGCGATCGCGCTTGCCGGGCTGCTGTCGGAGCCGGTCGAGCGACGTGGGGAGCACAGCGCGTTCGTGCTCTGCGGCGGCAATGTCGACTCCGAGCAGTTCCGGGATGTGCTCGGGGGAGCGACACCCGTGTGCTGACGGCTCCTCCCGGGCGGCACGCCGACCGCAACGCCCACGCGATGTGGCGTCAGTTCGGCCGCTCGGACAGGCGACGGGCGAGTTCGTCGACGGCCGGATCGGCAATCGCATCGCGTCGACGCGCCAGCACGAGGCGACGCTCGAGCACCTGTTCGCCGATCATGAGGCCGACGGGGCCGAGTTCCCCCTGGCTACGTGGGAGTACGGTCCACCCGAGGCCGAGGAGCACCATCTCGCGGAGGACCTCGGGCTGATGTGACTCCGCGGCGATGTCGAGTGGCGCACCGCGCGCCGCGAGGCTCGTGGCGACGGCCTGTCGCGTGTGGGAATCAGCGGGGAACAGGACCCATGGTCCCCAGGTCGAGGGCGGGCCGATCTCGACGCCCGGCGGACCGTACACGACGAGCGGTTCGCTGAACAGCGGCAGAGCGTCGACCCCCGCGATCGGGGTCGGCGGCTCGACGCAGACCACGAGGTCGAGCGCACCCCGCCCGAGGTCCGCGAGCAACGCGCGCGAGGGAGCGACCGACAGCGTGAGGTCGACCTCGGGCCGCTCGTTGCGGAACGCCCGGAGTACTTCCGGGAAGTGGGTGACCGCCGCGACGTCGATCATCCCGAGTCGGACCCGTCCGGCGGCGGCGGCTTCGAGCCGCCGGGCCCAGTCGACGAGGTCGGTGGTGGCCGTCACCACCAGCCGGGCATGGTCGAGCACCGGGCCGCAGGTCGCGCGCAGGGCGCGACGTCGACCCTGCGTCTCGAACAGGTGCACGCCGACGCGGCGTTCGAGTTCCGCGAGCCCCTGCGACAGGGCGGACGGGCTGACCCCGACGCGATCCGCCGCGACCTTCCACGTGGGCGCGTCCGCGACGGCGACCAGGTACTCGAGCTGCCGGATCGAGATGTCGGGCAGAGCGACGGCCGGAGGTGGGAGCATCTTCTGCAGATTAGTTCAGTCTTGCTTCACGATAGTACATCCGCATCAACCATTGCTTTATGGTGGGCGCATGACAGCTCGTGACATCGCACCCGCCGCCGGCAAGCTCGGCGTCCTCACCCCCGGCATGGGGGCTGTGGCATCCACCTTCATTGCCGGTGTGATCGCCGCCCGCCAGGGAATCTCCCCGCCGATCGGATCCGTCTCGCAGATGGCCAACATCCGCCTCGGCACCAAGGAAGAGAACCGCAACCCCCGGATCAAGGAGTTCGTGCCCCTCGCCTCGCTCGACGACATCGTGTTCGGTGGGTGGGATCCGATCTCGCCCAACGCGATGGAGGCAGCGAAGACCGCCGGTGTGCTGCAGGGCAAGGACCTCGACGCCGTCTCCCAGGAGATGGAGGGCATCGTCCCGATGGAGGCCGTGTTCGACCAGCGTTGGGTGAGCCGTCTGGACGGCGTCCGGGTGAAGGACATCCCGAACAAGTGGGACCAGGCCGAAGCCCTGATCGCCGACATCGCCAAGTTCAAGGCGGAGAACGATTGTGACCGTCTCGTGATGGTCTGGTGCGGGTCGACCGAGGCGTACCAGGAGCCGTCCGAGGTGCACGTCTCGGTCGCCGCGTTCGAACAGGGCCTGCGCGACAACGACGACAACATCTCCCCGTCGCAGATCTACTGCTACGCGGCGCTCCAGAGCGACGTTCCCTACGCCAACGGCGCACCGAATCTCACGACCGACCTCGACTGCATGATCGAGTTGTCCAAGACCAACGGGGTCCCGATCGCCGGCAAGGACTTCAAGACCGGCCAGACGCTCATGAAGACGATGCTCGCTCCGGGTTTCAAGGCCCGCATGCTCGGTATGCGGGGCTGGTACTCCACCAACATCCTCGGCAACCGCGACGGCGAGGTCCTCGACGATCCCGAGAACTTCAAGACCAAGGAGATGTCGAAGCTCGGCGTGCTCGGCGGCATCCTCCAGCCCGACGTCTACCCCGACCTGTACGGCAACATCGACCACGTCGTGCGGATCAACTACTACCCGCCCCGCGGTGACAACAAGGAGGGCTGGGACGCGATCGACATCTTCGGCTGGCTCGGATACGAGATGCAGATCAAGGTCGACTTCCTCTGCCGTGACTCGATCCTTGCGGCGCCGATCGTGCTCGACCTCGCGCTGTTCATGGACCTCGCCCACCGTGCCGGGGCGAGCGGCGTGCAGGAGTGGCTCAGCTTCTACCTCAAGGCCCCCCAGGCTGCCGGCGACAGTCCCGCCGAGCAGGACCTGTTCATCCAGCAGACCAAGCTCAAGAACACGCTCCGCGAATGGATGGGCGAGCAGCCCGTCACCCACTCCGAAGCAGGGTGATGTTCGTCGGTGCCTGGCACCGACGAACATGATGTCGTCACGAGGTCTCGATGCTGCTCGACTGCGCTGGGCGGAGGTGCGGTAGCGTGCGCGGCCATGACAGCGATCGTGATGGATGGCAACGCACTGCGCGACGAGATCGTCGCCGGCCTGGCGAACCGCATCGCCGAACTCGGGTCGCCCGAGGTCTGCCTGGCGACGGTCCTCGTCGGCGACGACGGACCCTCGCAGCGTTACGTCAGCTCGAAGCACAAGAAGGCCGCCGAGGCCGGCATGGTGTCGCATCACGAGTCGCTGCCTCCGACCGCGTCGCAGGCCGAGGTCGAGGCCATCGTCCGTGACCTCGCAGCCAACCCGGCGGTCCACGGCATTCTCGTCCAACTGCCGCTGCCGGACGGGCTCGATCCCGAGCCCGTCCTCGACCTGATTCCCGCCGAGAAGGACGTGGACGGGCTCACCGAGCGGTCGATGGGGCGGCTCGTGAGGGGGCGCCCCGGACTGGTGAGTTGCACGCCGCTCGGGGTGATGCGACTGCTGCAGAAGTACGAGATCCCGACGAGCGGGCGTCGCGCCGTGGTGATCGGTCGCTCGACGCTGGTCGGCTTGCCGTTGTCGCTGCTGCTGAACCGCAAGGGCGTCGACGCGACCGTCACGATGGCCCACTCGCGCACGGCCGACCTGGCTGGGGTGGTCCGCGAGGCCGACATCGTCGTCGGCGCGGCCGGTCAGGCGCGGATGATCACCGCCGACATGGTCAAGCCGGGTGCCACCGTGATCGACGTGGGAGTGTCCCGCACCGAATCCGGCATCGTCGGCGACGTCGACTACCTCCCGGTTGCCGAAGTGGCCGGATGGATCACCCCGATGCCGGGCGGGACCGGACCGATGACGATCGCCTGCCTCCTGGAGAACACCTTGTCCGCAGCGGCGCTCCAGGGTGTCGTCGACCTCGACTGAGCCCCGTCGAATCGGGGAGTTCTCCCCGGTCCGACGTCGATGGGCTTGCGTTCGACGGTACGATCGTGGTTGTATGAATTCCGTGAGCGACACGACCAACCTGCTCGTAGTACTCATCCGGTAGCACGCCCGGACACATCTCCGCGCGTGTTTCGACCTCCCACACCGGGAGGTCGTTTGCTTTTTCGGCACCGATCCGGCACCGAAGCGCCCTGCTCCCACCACACTGAACCCCGACCGCGACGAAACGAAGGCACCACCGATGACCGAGCAATCAACCGACACCCCGGCAGATGCGCCGCAGTACGCCGAAGGCGAACGGATCACGGGCGCCCAGGCCCTGATCCGGGCGCTCGAGATGGAAGGTGTCGACACCATTTTCGGCTACCCGGGTGGGTGCATCCTCCCGGCGTACGACCCGCTGCTCGAGAGTTCGATCCGCCACGTGCTCGTGCGTCACGAGCAGGGCGCCGGCCACATGGCCGAGGGGTACGCCCACGTGACGGGCCGACCGGGCGTCGCCATGGTCACGTCCGGTCCCGCCGCCACCAACCTCGTCACGCCGCTCATGGACGCGTACATGGACTCGATCCCGATGGTCGCGGTCACGGGCCAGGTCCCGACCGCCGCCATCGGCTCCGACGCGTTCCAGGAGTGCGACACGGTCGGAATCACCCGCTCGTGCACGAAGCACAACGAACTGGTGCTGACCAGCCAGGGGCTGCCGATGGCGATCCGCCAGGCGTTCCACATCAGCACGACCGGCCGCCCAGGACCCACGCTCGTCGACGTTCCCAAGGACGTCCTCGTCAACGAGATGGAGTGGTACTGGCCCACCGACGAAGAAGTGCTCGCGAGCCTCCCCGGCTACCGGCCCAACATGAAGGGGCATCCGCGGATGATCAAGGAGGCCGCCAAGCTGATCCTCGGTGCCGAGCGGCCGGTCATCTATGCCGGCGGTGGGATCCTGAAGGCACGCGCCGCCGAGGTCTTGGCACAGCTCGTCGATCTCACCGGTATCCACGTCGTGACCACACTCATGGCTCGCGGCGCGTTCCCCGACGACCACGAGTTGAATCTCGGCATGCCCGGCATGCACGGCAACGCGACCGCGGTGACGGCCATGCAGAAGGCCGACCTGCTGATCGCGCTCGGCTCGCGGTTCGACGACCGGATCACCGGCAAAGTCGACGCGTTCGCCCAGCAGGCGAAAGTGATCCATGTCGACATCGACCCCGCCGAGCAGGGCAAGGTCCGCAAACCCGACATTCCGATCGTCGGCGACGCCCGCCTCGTGATCGAAGAGATCATCGCCGAGATCGAGGCGCTGCTCGCCGGAGGAGCGACGCAGGCCGACACCGGTGCGTGGAAGAGCAAGGTGTCGGGCTGGCAGGAGCAGTTCCCGATGACCTACGAGCCGTCCGCTCCGGGCGCTGCGTTGAAGCCGCAGTTCTGCATCGAGCAGCTGCGCGACCTCGCACCCGAGGGGACGATCGTCGCCTCGGGAGTCGGTCAGCACCAGATGTTCGCGTCCCAGTACTGGCACTTCAACGAACCGTACACGTGGGTCAACTCGGGTGGTCTGGGGACGATGGGCTTCTCGATTCCGGCCGCGATCGGCGCCAAGGCAGCAATGCCCGATCGCACCGTCTGGGCGATCGACGGCGACGGCTGCTTCCAGATGACCGCGCAGGAGCTGGTCACCGCCAGTCTGGAGAACCTGCCGATCAAGGTGGCGCTGCTCAACAACAGCTACCTGGGCATGGTCCGGCAGTGGCAGGAGATGTTCTACGACGAGCGGTACTCGTCGGTGTTCCTCGACTCGGCGGTGCTGCCGGACTTCGTGATGATGGCGGAGTCGATGGGCTGTGCCGCGATTCGCGTCGAATCGCCCGAGGAGGTCGCTCCGGCCATCGAGAAGGCCAACTCGATCAACGATCGCCCGGTCGTGATCGAGTTCCGCACCGAGGCGGCCGAGGGCGTCTTCCCGATGGTCCCCGCCGGCGCCAGCAACGACGACGTCATCCTCCACCCGACCCAGCAGGACCGCAAGGCGAACCTGACGTGAGCACCCGAACGCGCCAGCAATGGCCCCACCGAGAAACCGAGCACCTCTCATGAGCCGCACACGCGATGACGGGTCCAATTCGTACCCCCAGGGCGATTTCAACCACCACATCCTCTCGGTGCTGGTCCAGAACCGCCCGGGCGTTCTCGCACGAGTGTCCGGTCTGTTCGCCCGCCGCGGCTACAACATCTTCTCGCTCGCGGTCGCACCTGCGGAGCAGGAAGGGATGAGCCGGATCACGATCGTCGTCGACCTCGACTCGGCGCCGCTCGAGCAGATCACCAAACAGCTCTTCAAGCTGATCGATGTGATCAAGATCTCCGAACTCGACCCCGCGCACAGCGTCGAACGGGAGTTGATGATCACCACGGTGAAGGCGTCCGGTGCGATGCGTGGCGAAGTGCAGACGCTCACGCAGATCTTCGAGGGCAAGATCCTCGCCGTCTCGGAGGACAACCTGACGCTCAGCCTCGAGGGGCACCCCGACAAACTCGACGACTTCGAGGAGTTGCTCGACACGTACGGCATCGTCGAACTCCAACGCACCGGGCGAGTCGCGCTGCCGAAACTCGACAGGGGCTCACGTCTCCGCGTCGCGAACTGAACACAGCTGATCGTCACCGCCTCGCAGGGAGTGGCGGTCGGCGGGCCGACGCCGGCGACGACGCCGTGCCCGGTCACCGGCGTTCCGGCCGCGGGAGGCCGGGCTCGTCACCGGTAGAGTCCGGGGCGCTTTCGCCGCCGTTCGCCGCTGAACTCTCGAACGACAGCTCCACCACCCTCTCGAACACCATCCATTGAAAGGCAGGCTGACCATGGCCGTCACCGTGTACTACGCCGAGGACGCAGACTCCTCGATCATCCGCTCCAAGAAGGTGGCCGTCATCGGCTACGGCTCGCAGGGTCACGCCCACGCGCTGAACATGAAGGAGTCGGGTGTCGATGTCGTCGTGGGCCTGCGGGAGGGCTCGTCGTCGAAGGCCAAGGCCGAAGAGGCCGGCCTGACGGTGATGTCGATCGACGAGGCCGCGAAGGCGGCCCAGGTGATCATGATCCTGGCGCCGGACACCGAGCAGAAGAAGATCTACGACGAGCACATCGCACCGAACCTCGACGCCGGCGACGCGATCGCGTTCGCCCACGGTTTCAACGTGCACTTCGGTCGGATCCAGGCTCCCGAGGGTGTCGACGTGATCATGATCGCCCCGAAGGGCCCGGGCCACCTCGTCCGGCGCACCTTCACCGAGGGCGGCGGGGTGCCGTCGCTCATCGCCGTCGCGCAGGATGCGACGGGCAACGCACGGGCGGTGGCGATGTCGTACGCGGACGCCATCGGCGGCACGCGGGCGGGCGTGATCGAGACGACGTTCAAGGAGGAGACCGAGACCGACCTGTTCGGTGAACAGGCCGTGCTGTGCGGTGGTCTGACCCAACTCGTCCGGGCGGGGTTCGAGACGCTCACCGAGGCCGGCTACGCCCCGGAGATGGCGTATTTCGAGTGCCTGCACGAGGTGAAGCTGATCGTCGACCTCATGTACGAAGAGGGAATCGCGGGGATGCGCTACAGCATCTCGGACACCGCTGAGTACGGCGACCTGACCCGCGGTCGACGGATCGTCACCGAGGCCACGAAGGCCGAGATGAAGAAGATCCTCACAGAGATCCAGACCGGCCAGTTCGCCGACGAGTGGGTCGCCGAGTCGGAGTCGGGTCGCGAGAACTATCACCGCATGCAAGAGGAAGGCAAGCAGCACCCGATCGAGGAGATCGGCGCCGAACTGCGGGCGATGATGCCGTTCATCAACGCCGGCAAGCAGAAGGTCGCAGATGCCTCGGGTGGGGCCGACGTCTGAGCGAACCAGTTCTCGGCTGAGGCGTCGAACCGGCCCTCAGCTCGCGGTCCGACCTGCGGCGCCGGTGCGCCGCGGGAGTTGCGCAACGAGGGGTCCGGTCGCGATCAACGCAACGGCGACCACGATCAGTCCCGAGGTCGGGTCGCCGTCGTCGGACATGATGCCGGTGACGGCCAACGCCATCCCGGCGACGGCACCGACGCCGAATTCGCGAACGCTGGTCACCGTCGCTCGAACGTGGGCCGGGACGTGGGCCTGCATCCGTGCGTCGGCGACCACCCAGGTCAGCTCGATCGCGGCATAGGCGATCGCGATGAGCGGCAGGGTCCAGACGGTGTTCGTCGTGAGTGCCGACAGCGCCGTCGCTCCGCCGACGACCACGAGTGCGGCGAGTCCGATCGGTCGCGGCGCCGGTTGGCGAGCGGCCACTTCGCCACCGACGAGCAGACCGATCCAGACGCTCAGGAACACCAGCGGGACGAAGGGGTCGTCGAGGCCACGGTTGCGCGCGAGCAGCGGGACGTACTCGTCGAGGATCGCGAGCCCGCCGACGAAGATCCCGACGGCGACCGGAACGAACACGGCGCGGCGCCGGAGCAGTTCGATGACCGTGCGGGCCGATCCGGCGGTGTCGTCGACGGAACCGGTCTCACGAGCGCGGGCGACCACCCAACCCACGTCGGGCAGCGACAGGACGAGCGCAATGCTCACGACGTGCATCGCGACGGTGACCCACCCGAGCGCGGCCAGGTCGAGCCCGGCGCCCAGCAGCGGCGTCGACACCAGCGCGGCTGCGGCGGTGCCACCGTGGCCGAACTGGCCGACACGAGCGATCACGACGCCGTACCGGTCCTGCGCGCCGACCGCCTCCAATTCGTCGTGGATCAACGCTTCCCAGGCCCCGCTCGCGGCGGCTCCGTGGACTGCCCAGAGGCCGCCACCGATCAACAGGCCGGTCAGCGACGGCTGGAGGATCCAGACGCCCACCCCGATCGCCCGGAGGGCGAACGCCCCGGCGAGGAGGGCACGGCGGTCGACACGATCCGCCACCATGCCGCTCGGCACTTCCAGCAGCAGCGTGGCGCCGGCCCACATCACGAAGACGACGGACAGCTCTGCGACGGTGACGCCGTTGTCGTCGAACCACAGCGTGAACAGCACGGCAAACGGCACGAACTCGTCGACGAACGCCAGCAGGTACAACCTGCGTCGAAGCGAACCGAGGTCAGCCGATTCGCGGGCGTCCGGGTCGACCATGACGACAACGTAGTGACGGTGGTATCGACGGGTTCGGGAGGTTGTGCCGAACGACGCAGCGGCCGGGTTCGGCAACTCGCCGGTCTCGCTTCCGGCCCGTTCGAGCGCGGCAGGTGAGCTGTCGGTGAAATCCCGACTTGTGAGGTCAACATTGATCCCGTAGGGTGCTGCGCCATGAGCGACAACTGGGGTTTCGAGACCAAGCAGATCCACGTCGGGGGCGACCCCGACCCGACCACTGGAGCGCGCGCCGTCCCGATCTACCAGACGACGTCGTTCGAGTTCCAGAACGCCGACCACGCGGCCAACCTGTTCGCCCTCGCCGAGGTCGGCAACATCTACACCCGCATCATGAACCCGACGCAGGGTGCTCTCGAGGCACGGCTCAATGCCCTCGAGGGTGGCTGCATCACCGCGATCGGGCTGCCCGGCGCGCTCGCCGTCGCGTCGGGTCAGGCCGCGTCGACGCTCGCCGTCATGAACCTCGCCGAATCGGGCGACCACATCGTGGCCTCACCGTCGCTCTACGGCGGAACGTACAACCTGCTCCACTACACCCTGCCGAAGATGGGCATCGAGGTGACCTTCGTGGACGATCCCGATGATCTCGAGCAGTGGCGGGCCGCGTCGAACGAACGCACCAAGGGGTTCTACGGCGAGGTCATCCCGAACCCGAAGAACGACGTGTTCGACATCAAGGGCGTCAGCGGCGTCGCGCACGAGGTCGGCGTGCCACTCATCGTCGACAACACCGTGGCGACGCCGTATCTGATTCGACCGCTCGAGCACGGAGCCGACATCGTCGTCCACAGCCTCACGAAGTTCATCGGCGGGCACGGCACGTCGATCGGTGGCGCGATCATCGACGGTGGCACCTTCGACTACGGCAACGCCGACCGATTCCCCAACTTCAACGACCCGGACCCGAGCTACCACGGCCTCGCGTACTGGCCGGCGCTCGGTCACGGCTCGTACATCCTCAAGGCACGCGTGCAGTTGCTGCGCGACGTGGGCATGGCGATCTCACCGTTCAACGCGTTCTTGTTCCTCCAGGGCCTCGAGACGCTGAGCCTGCGGATGGAGCGCCACTGGTCGAACGCACAGCGGGTTGCCGAATTCCTCGCCGGCCACGACCAGGTCGAATCCGTCAACTACTCGGGACTCCCGTCGAGCCCGTGGCACGAACGAGCGAAGGAACTCGGCGGTGGCAAGGGCTACGGCTCCGTCCTCGCCTTCGAGATCACGGGGGGTCACGAGGCCGGCAAGAAGTTCGTCGAGGGTCTGTCCCTGCACAGTCACGTCGCCAACATCGGTGACGCGCGCAGCCTCGTGATCCATCCTGCCTCGACGACCCACAGCCAGCTCACCGCCGAGGAGCAGGCGGCGAGCGCCGTCACGCCCGGACTCGTCCGCCTGTCGGTCGGTCTCGAATCGATCGACGACATCCTGGCCGATCTCGACGCGGGTTTCGCAGCCGCGAAGTAGTCCACCCACGGTGTGGACGTCTATGTCGACAGGGCGTCGCCGAGACTGCGGCATTCGATGCCGAGGGTCCCGGCGAGCGACGTGTCGAGCACGATGTTGGCGGGTCGGACCATGCCGGACTCAGCGATGGTCGTCACGGGCAGCGGTTCGTGACGGAGGCCACCGGCGCGTGCCAGCGCCTGCGCGAAGTCGACCCGGGACACGGCTGCGGGTCCGGCGACGTGCAGTAGGCCCCTGACGTCGCCCTCCGCGGCGATCCGCGAAATCGCGTCGGCGACATCGGCGGCGTGCACCGGGCACCTGAATTCGTCGCTGAAGAAGGTCATCGGGGACGCACCGGAGCGCAGGCAGCGCGCGAGTTCGACCTGGAACGGTGACGGCCGGTCTGTCCCGTACAGCAGCGACGTGCGAACGATCGCGGCGTCCGGAGTCGCCGTCGATGCCGCGAGTTCGGCGTCGGCCTTGTCACGCCCGTACTCGATGACCGGATCGGGCTCATCGGTCTCCACGTAGGGAGCGGGGCGACCGGCGAACACGACATCGGTCGACACGTGCACCAACCGGGATCGTGCGGTCGCCACCGCCTCCGCGACATTTCGCGTTCCGTCGACGATCACGGAGCGGTCGCCCTTGCGGTACGCCAGGTGGACCACGACGTCCGGTCGTGCGGCGGTGATCGCTGCCAGCGTCGCCGAGCGGTCCGTGATGTCCATGACGCGAGAGGTCGGAGCGATGATCTCCCACCCGGCCGACTCCGCACGACGGACCACGTGTTGGCCGAGGAAGCCGGATGCACCCGTCACGAGCATCACGCGGCGTGCTCCGTGCTGCGGCATGCCGTCCACGCTACGAGCTGCGCACGATGGACGGGAAAGGGTGGCGAACGTCCGATAGACATGCGGCGTGCCGCTCTTCCATGCGATCGTCCTCGGTCTCGTTCAGGGGTTCTCCGAGTTCCTCCCGATCTCGTCGAGCGGGCACCTCCTCCTCGTTCCGTGGCTGTTCGACTGGAACGACTTCGCCGGCCCGAACGGCGACTCGGTCAAGAAGACGTTCGACGTCGCTCTCCACCTCGGAACGCTCATCGCCGTTCTCGGGTACTTCTGGCGCGACGTCGTCGTCTACGTCCGCGAGGGCACGCGGTTGGTGTTCTCGCGTCAGCGCCCGACCACGGTCGAGGGGCGACTGGCCTGGATGTTCGTGCTCGCCACGCTTCCGGCCGCGGCGGTCGGCGCGCTCTTCGAGGACGTCATCGACACCACACTCGGCTCGCCGCTGATCATCGCGATCTCGCTGATCGTGTTCGGCCTCCTGCTCGGTTGGGCCGATCGGCTGCCGGGCACACGCGATCTCGAGGAGTTCAAGGCGCCGGATGCACTGAAGGTCGGCGCTGCGCAGGTCCTGTCGCTGAACCCCGGAACATCGCGATCGGGAATCACCATCACGGCCGGCCGATGGCTCGGTTTCGATCGCGACACCGCGGCGCGGGTCAGCTTCGTGATGTCGATCCCCGTGATCGCCGGCGCGGTCCTCGTCAAGTCGGCCGGTCTCTTCACCGGGGAGGTCGACAGCGACCTCTACGTCCCGATGATCGTCGGCGTCGTCACGTCGGGCATCTCGGGCTGGATCGCCGTCTGGGGCACGCTGCGCCTCATCCGGACGCGCAGCTTCATGCCCTTCGTGATCTACCGCGTCGGTCTCGGCATCTTCGTCCTCGCGCTGATCGTGACGGGCGTGCGCGACGGCTCGGGCTGAGTTCAGTCGGCGCCGTGTCCGGCCGCCATCGCCTGCAGCGTGAACGCGTGGAACTTGGCCGTGTCGAAGGCCACGACCAGCCGGGCATCGGTCTCGATGATCACGCGGTGCGGCGAGTCGAGGAACTTGTTGAAGCTCTGCCGGTACTCGTCGTCCGGTTGCTCGTCGACGCGCGACAGCTTTGCGTAGAACCACGTCTTGAGTTCGTCGAACCCCGGATCGCCCGGAGCGTGGACGATCGACTCGCCCTTGAAGGTCGCCGTCTTTCCGGCGCTGTTGATCACGATGCCCGACTGTGGCCGGACGCGCAGCGCCGGGACCCGCTTGCGGCGTTCCGCGCACGTCGTGAAGAACTTGCCCTCGTGGTAGACGAATGCGACGACGACGCCGACCGGGTGGCCGTCCTTCGTCGTCCAATTGAAGACGCACTCGCCGCCGGCCGACAACAACTCGGCGAGGGCGTCGTCGTCGAGACGCATGTCGGTCAGGTCTTCGTAGTCGATTTGTTCGTTGCTCACTGCAGGTCTCCCGTCGAGTTGTGTCCCGCCATCTTGCCCAGTGCGTCCCCGCCGATCCGCAGCGGAGCCCGACGTCCGACCCGGGACATCAGCGAGGTGCGAGAAACGCGATCGATGCCTGTCGGGTCTGGGCGGCTGCGGCGACCATCGCCGCGTCGGACACGGGCACTTCGACGAACACGACGTCGGCATCGACGTGGACGATGCGTGCCTCGCCCGCGAGGGTGATCCCGTCGCTGTAGATCGCCACGTCGAGGCCCACCGATGGGTTGGTGACGAGCGGGTCGTTCACCGGAACGACCACGTGGCCGGTCGCGGCTCCTGCCGCCGGTCCCGCCCCGAGGGCCAGGTCGGCCCGAACGACGATCTCGCCTCTGCCGACGCGCTGACGCACGACGGTGCGGTCGG
This sequence comes from Ilumatobacteraceae bacterium, assembly GCA_963824025.1. Lineage (GTDB taxonomy): Bacteria > Actinomycetota > Acidimicrobiia > Acidimicrobiales > Ilumatobacteraceae > Ilumatobacter_A. The sequence continues at coordinate 449,457 of CAWGNY010000002.1, read as the reverse complement.
CGATCTGCGACGCCACGTCGTCGGGAACGCCGACGGCCGGAATGCTCCGCCATTCCCACACGAGCACGTCACCGGGCGACGCGCCGACGGTTGCGACCGGGACGCGGCGTCGATCGGTCCATTGGGTTCGTGCCGTCTCGAGCGACCGCATCTGTGCGTGCACGGTTGCGCCGGCGGCGGCTGCGAGCAGGCCGACGACGAGCCACCGGATCCACGGCCGACGTGCCAACACGAGTCGGATGTTCGGCCCGAGACGGGCAGGGGACAGCTTGCGACGTGCGAACGACATCGGGACTCCTTCGATTCAGCGGATCTCGGGAAGGAGTCGGTCGTGGCAGGGTATCGCGACAACCGGTTGGTTCAGGGCAGGCGGGGGAGGGCCTGCTCGATCAATCGGCGCACGTGCGCGACGTTCTCCCGAACGGTCGCCATCACGTCGTCCATCGTGACCGGTGCCGCGCCGTCGAGAGTCCCGGCGTCGCGATCGGTCACGAGTCCGACCGAGGCGTACGGCACGCCGGCCTCGGCGGCCAACGCCGCTTCGGGCGCGCCCGTCATGTTCACGACGTCCCAGCCCATGGCGGCGTGCCAGCGCGACTCGGCTCGCGTCGAGAACCGCGGGCCGTTGATGACGACCATCGTCCCGCCGTCGTGAACCGGAGGACCGTCGAGCTCGCGACCGGCGTCCACCAGGACGCGGCGGAGACCGGCGTCGTACGGGTCGGCGAACGGTTGGTGGTGGACCGGGCCGTGCGAACCCGGCAGCTCGTCGCCGGATCCGACGTCATGGAAGGTGCCGGCGCGTCCGTACGTGCGATCCACCAGTTGATCCAACACGACGAAATCAGCCACTCGGAGGTGGGGTTGGAGCGAGCCGACCGAACAGGGGGCGACGATCGATCTCACCCCGAGCGAGGCGAGCGCCCAGACGTTCGCCCGGAACGGGACACGGTGCGCAGCGAACTCGTGCGAACGGCCGTGCCTCGCAAGGAAAGCGACGCGGCGTCCGGCGAGAGTCCCGACGCGGATCGGGGCGGCAGGCCGACCGAAGGGAGTGTCGAACTCGACGTCCTCGGCGTCGCCGACGAAGTCGTAGAAGCCCGATCCGCCGAACACCCCGACCTCGGCGCCGATGTCGGCGGCCCGCGGGTCGAGGGGAACGTCCACCCGGGTCAGCCCGGTGTGGTCGACGACGTCGACGGCTTGCCGGCCGGAGGCGAGGAGCCGGTCGAGCCCGACGTCGAGGAGGTGGACGAACCGCCGCTCTCGGACGACTTCGACTTCGTGCCGCTCGACGCATCGGAGGAACCGGACGATCCGCCGTTCGACGATTCCGATGTCGAGCCCGGCGGTGTCGTCGCCTTCGAGCCGCGGTTGTCGGTCTTGAAGAACCCGGATCCCTTGAACGTGACGCCGACAGGCTGGAACACCTTCTTCACGGGCAGCACATCGCCGGATTCCGGGTGGACGTATTCGGTGAGGGTGTCGTCGGAGAACGCCTGCTGGACCTCGATGGTCTCGCCGGTGTCGACGAACTTGTAGACGTAGGTGGGCATCGGAATTGAAAAGCTATCGTCCGACCCATGCAGGTACGCAGTGCAGTCATCCCCGCAGCCGGACTCGGAACTCGATTTCTTCCTGCGACCAAGGTGGTTCCGAAGGAGTTGTTCCCGATCGGCGACCAGCCGGCGATCCAGGTGGTGATCGACGAGGCGCTCGGCGCCGGCATCGATCACGTCGTCGTCGTCTCGAGCCGATCCAAGCCGGCGGTCGCCCAGTACTTCGAGCCCGACGACGCGCTGCTCGACGCTCTCGACGCGAAGGGCAAGACGGCCACGGCCGACCGGTTGCGGGCGATCGGCCGCGATTGGCGCGTGAGCATCGTCTATCAGGACGATCCCAAGGGGTTGGGTCATGCCGTCGGATGTGCGCGTGAGGCCGTCGGTGACGAGCCGTTCGCGGTGATGCTCCCCGACGAGTTGATGGCGTCGTCGAGTCTGTTGGCCCAGATGAACGGAGTCTGTGCCGCAACCGATGGAAGCGTCGTCGCGGTGCTCGAGGTTCCTCGGCATCAGGTGAGCTCGTACGGCGTGATCGACCCGTCGGGCTCGATGTCCGACGACGGGGTGATCCCTGTGCAGGATCTCGTCGAGAAGCCAGCGATCGAGGATGCGCCGTCGAACTACATCATCACGGGGCGATACGTCCTCACGGCCGACGCGTGGGACGAGATCGACGCCCTGACACCCGGGCGGGGTGGTGAGCTCCAACTGACCGATGCGCTCAGGGCGCAGGCCGCCCGTTCACCGTTCCACGCGGTGCTGTCCGACGTCGGTCGCTATGACACCGGGAACCCGCTCGGATTCCTCACGGCTTCGATCGAACTCGGCCTGTCGAACCCCGAGCTCGGCGGCGACCTGCGCGCGTTCCTCTCGACGCTCGACGCGTAACGGAGTGGGTCAGACCCACCCCGCTACACGCGGCGGAAGAGATCGGGTTCGTCGTGAACGAGTCCGTACGGGTCCACGCGGAAGTCGACGGCCACGCCGGTCGGCACGTGGACCTTGCGCCATTCGCCCGTCGGCAGGTGCTCGTACCGTTGACGGACCGGGATGACGCCGAGCGTGTCGACGTCGACCAGCGCAGCGGTGATGTCGGCGGCGTCGCCGCTGTCGAGTTGGAGTCGCCGGATCGGAAGTGAGTTGGTGAACGGGGTCACGTGCAGGTCGATGTCCGTACACCCGTCGAGGTCGGTGCGGTGCGCTCCGTTCATCTCCCCCCAGTGCCCGTTGCCGTCCGTGCCGAGCCACAGATCGGGTTCGTGCTGGTCACGGAACAAGAGGAACTGGCGCGTCCTCCAGGTGGGAGAGAGGCGGATCACGTAGGACACACGTTCCCGGCTGACCTCACCGAGTGCCGTCCAGCCCTCGTTCTCCCAACGCAGGGTGACCGTTTCGTCGCCCGTTCCGTCCCACGTCTGCCATCGCACGGTGTACCCGTCGGCGGGAAATGCTGTCATCGCCGTCGTCATCGACGCCAAGGCTAGGAGCAGGTCGGGCCCGGCCGCGCTCTCGGGCCGTGCCGCGAACGCGTTGCTCGACCGCCCACGGCTCTACCCTGCAGGCCATGACGCCGCTCGAGGATGCCCAGGAATTCGTACTCGGGTCGTGCCCGCCGCGGGCGCCGGTGACGATGCGTCGGGAGGACGCGAACGGCCTCGTGCTCGCCGCCCCGGTCGTCTCGGAAGAGCTCGTTCCGCCGTTCGACAACACCGCTGTCGACGGGTACGCCGTGCGCAGTGCCGACGTGGCGGGGGCATCTGACGACCCGGTCGAGCTGGTCGTCGCCGGTGAGATCGCGGCGGGCGCGGCTCCCGCTCGACCGCTCCGGGCCGGCGAGGCGATCCGGATCATGACCGGTGCGCCGATGCCCGAGGGTGCGGACGCGGTCGTGATGGTCGAGGACTCAGAGCGCCTCGGAACGGAGGGCGGCGTCGAGCGGGTCCGTCTCTCGGCCGCAGTTCCGGCAGGAGCCGCGGTGCGTCGGGCCGGCGACGACGTCCGGATCGGCGACGAGATCTTTCCCGCCGGCGTGGTGATCACGCCGGCGATCCAGGCCGTGCTCGCGAGCGTCAACGCCCGGGAGGTCGAGGTGTATCCGCGCCTCGCCGTGGCGGTCCTGTCGACCGGTGACGAACTGATCGACGATGGCTCACCGCTGGAGCTCGGCCAGATCCGCGAGTCGAACAAGACGATGCTCGCGGGGATGCTGGCCGAGACGGGTTGCACGATCGTCGACCTCGGCGTCGTCCGTGACGACGAGGCCGTACTCGAACGGGTGCTGCGTGGCGCGGCGGAGACCTGCGACGCGATCGTCTCGAGCGGTGGTGTCTCGATGGGCGACTACGACGTCGTCAAGGCCGTCCTCGGGCGGATCGCGGACATGACGTGGATGCAGATGGCCATCAAGCCGGCGAAGCCGTTTGCGTTCGGGACGCTCGCCGGCCCGGCCGGGAAGGTCGTCCCGATCTTCGGGCTGCCCGGGAACCCGGTGAGTTCTCTGGTGAGCTACGAATTGATGGCCCGCCCGGCACTGCGCCGGATGATGGGCCACTCCCGGCTCACTCGGACCAGCCTCGTGGCTGTCGCCGACGCCGATTTCCGGCGAACCCCCGACGGCAAGGTGCACTTCACCCGTGTCAACGGTGAGTTCGCCGACGACGGCCGGTATCACGTGCGTCCCGTGAGTGCCCAGGGCAGCCACCAGTTGTTGGCGACCGCGTCGGCCGACGCGATGGCCGTGATCCCCGATGGCGAGGGACTCCCGGCGGGCGCCGACGTCGCCGTCCTCCTCCTCCACTGATTTGCCGTGTCCCGGCCCCGGCAAATCGCGGCCCCGGCAGATACCGGCCCCGGCAAGTCGCTCGGTGCGGTTCATCGGCTGCCCAGGCGTATCGTGTCGGGATGGCCGGGGCGAACGTGCACGAGGATCTCGTCGATTCGTTCGGCCGCGTGATCAAGGACCTGCGGATCTCGATCACCGACCGGTGCAACTTCCGCTGCACGTACTGCATGCCCGAGGAGGGAATGGAGTGGTTGCCGCGCTCTGAGGTGATGTCGTTCGAGGAGATCGAGCGCCTTGCTCGCATCTTCGTCGAGCGCTACGGGGTCCAGGGGATCCGCCTCACCGGTGGCGAGCCGACAGTTCGGGCACAACTCCCCGAGCTCGTCCGCAGGCTCGCGCGCCTCCGGCACGCCGGCGGCCCGGTCGACCTGGCGATGACGACGAACGGCGCCACGCTGCGACTCGTTGCCGACCGGCTCCGCGAGGCGGGGTTGCGCCGGGTGAACATCAGCCTCGACACCCTCGACCGCGAGAAGTTCGAGCGGATGACCAAGCGCGATGAGCTCGCCAACGTGCTCGACGGCATCGAGGCCGCGCAGGCGGCGGGATTCGACCCGGTGAAGATCAACGCCGTCATCGAGCGCGGCGTCAACGACGACGAGATCGTCGCGCTCGCCGACTACGGACGCAATCAGAACGTGGAGGTCCGGTTCATCGAGTTCATGCCCCTCGACGCGACAGGGCACTGGCTCAGTGGTCAAGTGGTCGGTCAGGACGAGATCGTTGCGGCGATCAACGCCGTGCATCCGATCGAGGTGATGCCGGCACGTGGCGCCGCTCCCGCCGACCGGTTCCGCTACCTCGACGGTGGCCTCCACGGTGACGCCGATGCACCGGGCGCGAAGATCGGGATCATCCCCACGGTCACCAAGCCGTTCTGTGGCGACTGCGACCGGGTTCGGCTCACCGCCGAGGGTGAGTTCCGGACATGCCTGTTCGCCACGAGGGAGTTCGACCTGCTGGCAGCCTTGCGCGGCGGCGAGACCGACGACCAGATCGCCGCACGCATCAAGCGGGCCGTCGCGACGAAGTGGGCAGGTCACCAGATCAACCAGGTGTCGTTCACGCGGCCGAGCAAGTCGATGAGCCAGATCGGCGGCTGAGTCCGTTGCCCCGCGACGCGCGGTGGCCGTCTTGGCGGCCCTCGTGTCGCTCGGTGTTGCGACATCTGTGTCGGCGGCCGACGAGACCCACAGTGCTGCCGCGGCGGCCGAACCAGCCGTACGGATCGGTGGCGGTCCCGCCGGACCGACGATCGTCGACTGTCCGGTGTTCCCCGCCGACAACGCGTGGAATCGGGCCATTCCTCGGCGCCGCTGCACCCGAGGAGTGCCGAGATCATCGCGTCGATCCAGGCGAGCGGCACCGGCAGTCTGCATCCCGACTTCGGTTGCGGTCCGAACGACGGCATCCCGTACGTCGTCGTGCCGCCGTCGCAGGCTCGCTTGCCCGTCTCATACGACGCGTACGGCGGACTCCCGATCTTCCCCGGGCTCGTCCGCTTCGACGAAGTCGCCGCCGGGTCGATCGACCACGCGATCCGGGTCACCTTCCGACATACACGGCGGGGCCATGTCATCCCGACGATCCACTTCGCGTCGAGTTCCCCCGATCCCGGTCTCCCGCCGATGGGGCTGCATCTGTGGATGCAGTCCGATTTCGACATCTCCGGACTCACGGGCCAGGCGCGCGTCATCGCCGAGGCGATGACGCGCCATGGGTTGATCGTCGCCGACAACGGTTCCGACGGGTTCTTCCAGGGCGCACCCGACCCGGTCTGGGACGACGATGACCCGGTTCAGCTCGAGGCGATCTCGGGAACGGCGTTCGAAGTCGTCGACACGGGCCCCGTCCGAACCTGATCAGTCGAGGTCGGAGTAGGCACGGAACCGGCGGGCGACGACCTCGTTGCCGATGATCTCGATGCCGGCGTCGCTCCGACGCCACAACCACATCAGGATGTCGTGCGCCCGCCCGCGAACCGCCGCGTCTCCCTTGCGATGCTCGCGACTGAATGTGCACACCGGTGCCTTCAAGCTGGACACGAACCACTCGCCGCCGGCCACATCGGCCTCGCTCGTGTCGGTGCAGTGCAGGTGGACGGTGCCGCCCGGTTTCATCGCTCCTTCGATCCGTTCGCTCCCGGCGAACCACATCAGGAACTCGTCGATCCCGTCCGCAGCGACCGCCGTCGGCACCGTGTAGGAATCCCCGACCGACTGCGCTGCATCGAAGCGGTGGACAGCCGTTTCCTGCACCATGCGCCGTCGGACCCACGCGGTGGTGCGGTTCGCCCCGGTCCACGTCCAGACCTCCTGCTCCGTTCCGGCGTCGACGAGAGCCGAGAACACCTCGTTGTGCGTGAGCGCCAACCACTCGCGCATGAGCGACCCGGCGGGCCGCTCGATCTGGCGAATCGTCTTGAGCCGGGCGCGTTCTGTGATGCCGTCGGCGACGATGCTGCCCCAGAAGTGCCAGACCTCGCCCTGGTGGTACGCGAGGTCGGCCAGCGTCCACTCGGGACATGTCGGCACCGGTGTGGCGGGGTCGTTGCCCGTCACGAGATCGATGAATTCCACCCCGTCCATCCGGAGGGTCTCGAGCGCGTCGTACGGAAGGTCACCATCGGATTCCATGGGCAGAACGTACCCGGCCCGCTCGCTCGGAGCGTGGGCGGTTCGCTGCGGCTACCGTGCGACATCGATGAGCGATCTCGAATTCACCCACCTCGATCCGCTCGGTCGTGCACGCATGGTCGATGTGACGCCGAAGGAGCCGACGCATCGACGAGCGGTCGCCCGGTGCAAGGTGATGATGAAACCGGAGACGACCGCGGCGATCGCCAACCGGGAGGTGAAGAAGGGTGACGTTCTGTCGGTCGCCCGCGTCGCCGGCATCCAGGCGGCGAAGCGCACCGCCGACATGATCCCGTTGTGTCACCCCTTGCTGATCGGCGCGGTGTCGATCAACTTCGAGATCGGCGACGACTTCGTCGCCATCGAAGCGCATGTCGACACCGTCGACCGCACCGGCGTCGAGATGGAGGCACTCCACGCATGCAGCACGGCGGCGCTGACCGTCTACGACATGTGCAAGTCGGCCGATCGGGCGATGGTGATCGGCGAGCTGACGCTCTGGGAGAAGACCGGTGGCCGGTCCGGGACGTACCGCCGCCTCGCCGAGGACGCGACGACGAACACCGACTGACGGACCCGAGAACGTGACGGCTGACACGGCGGTCGTTGCGCGACTCGTTACAAACGTCATAGACTCGTCACACTTGCAAAGAAGTGGAGTGATCGATCGCTCCGGTCACCCCTGCAACCAACCTTTCTCATGGCTCAACTCATTCTCCTGGTCGTCGCCGCCGCCTGGCTGGCAGTCCTCATTCCCCCGATGCTTCGCTCGAGGGTCGAGAACCGCCCGAATTCATCGGTCACCGACTTCCGTCGCCAGTTGACGAAGCTTCAGCACACCGCCACCCCGCCTCGGGGTGCCGTACGCACGATGGGCCGACCGTTGGCGCAGTCGCCGCTGAGCCGTCCGGCCGCTGCCGGCCGCCCGGGCCAGCCGACGCTGCGGTCGGGGGTCACGCGCCAGCCGTCGAAGTCCGAGTTGGCCGCTCGCGGAGCCACGACGACCATGCCCGGGCGCCCGACCGACCCGAACGTGGACGGACCCCGGTTCCGCAGCCACGGTGACCCGACCGGTGGCCAACGTCGACCGGCGACCCGCGACGACCGGCGTGATCGTGGCGCGGGGGACGATCCGACCGGTGGCCGCGGGCGTCCGCAGCCCGACCGTGACGAGCACCGCCATCTCGACGACGAACACCGCGCACCGGTTCGTCGGTCGCACGGTGACCCGACCGGTGGACAACGTCGTCCGTCGACCGCGCCGACGATGCGCACGCCCGCGAAGCAGCGTCGCTCGAACATCTTGTTCGTGCTCCTCATCGCCACCGCGTGCACGCTCTTCCTGGCCGCCACCACCGGCTCGACGGTGATGCTGTACGGCTTCGTCCTGGCATTCCTCGCGCTGTGTGGGTACCTTTATCTCCTCGCGCAGACCAGCCAGCGCAGCGTCGGACCTTCATACGACAACTGGCTCGACTGAACCGCGAACTTCGGTGCGGGGACCGGGAACGGGCCGCTACACTCCTCGGCCTTCGGGGCTATAGCTCAGTTGGTAGAGCGCGTCGTTCGCAATGACGAGGTCAGGGGTTCAATTCCCCTTAGCTCCACTCCTCGAAGACCTCGGGCCGGTTGCGTCCGGGACCCCGCATCGTTGCCGGCGATTGCGGTCACCTCGTCGGACGCCATGAGCGGTCCGCGACATCCGAGGATCGTCAGGACTCCTGCGGGCGGTGCAGCAGATGTGCCGAGAACGTCGCGTGCTCGCGCTCGCGCAACGCCGCGTTGACGCGCTGACGTTCGAGGATCTGCTGGAGTGTCTGGGCCGCCTGCTCGATCGGGTGATCGGCGAAGAACCGGGCTGCGTCCTCGACCGCTCCCGGCGCCGTGAGGAGCTTCACGGCATCCACCATCCGAACGATCGTGTTGCTCGGGAAACGCTCGTTCGCCTCGTCCCAACGGGCCTTGACGAACTCCCATGCGTCGGCGCCACGGTGGCGATTCGCGATCACGGATCGAAGGAGGAACGGTGCGTTCTGCGTCCGCACGGCGTCGCTCATCGCGAGCTCGCACGTGCGGGTTGCCAGGTCTGCGTCGACGAACTCGGCCAGCGCATAGAGATGGCGGAGCTGATCCTGCGGGGTGGCCGCATGCGTGAACCCGTTGAGCATCTGCTCGTAGTCGTCGGCGTCTCCCGACACGGCCACCACGGTCGTGGCAGCTGCAAGCAGCTCCGCATCGACCACGTCGCCATCACGCGCCGCGGCGAAGATGCCTCGGCAGGCGACCTGGGTCGCAGCGTCCTGGCCGAGCGACCCCATCGTGCGCGTCAGGAGCCCTCGGAGCTTGGCGGTGAGATCCGCTTCGCCGGCCGACGGTTCACCCAACGATGCGAGCTTCGGGGCAACGAGCTCGCGGACTCGTCCGCGAAGGGCCTCGAGCGCGTCGCCGTCGACCAGCCGCGAGAGCCCACCGAGTGCGATGACCACCGCTTGCCAGACGCCGTATTCGCGTTCGTTGACGAACCCTTCGAGGAGCGTGAGGAGGTCGGCCGCGGGCATCCGACCGGCCACGGTGGCCGCCCAGGCATCGTCGACGAGGCAGTACCGCTCGAGGGTGTCGAGCTGAGCGAGTGCCGTCGGGTGGGCGAGCGATGCTCGCAACTCGGGTCCGTACGACACCCGGAAGAATCCGTGGCCGCCGGCGTTGACGACGACGAGTTCGCCGGACGAAGCGACGGGCACCGTGACCGGATCGAGCGAGTCGATCACCGCGATCTCTGTCGCAGCGCCGCAACGGATGTGGACCGGGATCACCCATCGCGTGTCGTCGTCGCGGTTGCCGTACGAGAATCGTTCCTGGCGGAGCTCGACGTGTGGGCCGCCGTCGAGGTGGACGAGTTCGGCCGACACCAGCGGGAAGCCCGGTTGCCAGATCCACGAATCCATCAACCGCCGAACCGGCTCTCCCGATGTCGCCTCGATCGCATCCCAGAGGTCGTTCGTCTCGGTGTTCGCGTAGGAGTGCGTCCGGAGATAGTGGGACACGCCGGTGCGGAACTCGGTGGCCCCGAGGTACTGCTCGAGCATCCGGAGCAGGGCGCCCCCCTTCTGATACGTCAACACGTCGAACATGCCGTCTGCCTCGGCCGGCGATCGGACCTCGAACTCGACCGAGCGCGTGCTGGCGAGCGAGTCGACCTCGAACGCACCGCTGCGCTCGAGCCCGAAGCTGGTCCAGCGCTCCCAGTCCGGAGCGAACGCATCGCACGCGGCGATCTCCATGAAGGTGGCGAAGGCTTCGTTCAGCCAGATCCCGTTCCACCAGCGCATGGTCACGAGGTCACCGAACCACATGTGGGCGAGTTCGTGCGCGACGACGTCCGCGACAAGTTGGCGTTCGTGTTGCGTCGCTCGTTCGGGATCGACGAGCAGCAGATTCTCGCGGAACGTGATGCAGCCCAGGTTCTCCATGGCTCCGGCGGCGAAGTCGGGCAGGGCGACGAGGTCGACCTTGTCCGACGGGTACTCGATGTCGTAGTACTCCTGGAACCACTGCAGGCAGAACGCTCCGACCTCGAGACCGAACTGCGTCAGGCCGGCCTTGCCCGGGACATGGACGACGCGGAGCGGGATCCCCCCGACATCGACCGGGTCGGTCATCTCCAGTCGTCCGACCACGAAGGCGACCAGATACGAGCTCATGATCATCGTGTCGGCGAAACGAATGACAGTGCGGCCGTCGACGGCGGTCCGCTCCAACTCGGAGACGTTCGAGATCGCCGTCAGTCCGTCCTCGATGTCGAGGGTGATCCCGAAGACCGCCTTGAACGCGGGCTCGTCCCAGCACGGAAAGGCCCGGCGACAGTCCGTCGCCTGCATCTGCGTGGTCGCGATCACCTGCTCGACGCCGTTGTCGTCGATGTAGGTGCTGCGGTAGAAGCCGCGCAGCTTGTCGTTGAGGATTCCGTCGAAGCGGATGAACAGGGTGGCTCGGGGCCCGGTGATCGGATGATCGAGCGTCACGGTCATGCGCTCGGTCGGCTCGTCGAGCGACCATCGCACGTCCATGCCGTCGACCTGCACCGTTTCGATCCCCAGCTCGATCGCGTTCAGCACGATGGTCGTGGTCGGATCTGCGACCTCGAGGTCGATGGTCACCTCGCCGGTGAACGCGGCGTCGGTGAGCGACGGCCGCAGGCGGACCTCGTAGCGCGTGGGGCGCACGTGGTCCGGCAACCGGAAGGGATCGGGTGAGATCGGTGAGGGGGCGATCGTGGACGACATCACGGGGAGAGTACCGGGGGTATCGTTGCGGATCGTGTCCGGCTCGAGGTCCTTTCCCGCGTTGCCGTCGGATCGACCGCGATACGACGTGGTCGGTGTCGGCAACGCGCTCGTCGACGTGATCGCCCACGCACCCGACGAGTTCCTCGAGAGCCAGCAACTCGTGAAGGGATCGATGACCCTGATCGAAACCGAACGTGCCGTCGAGCTGTATGCGGCCCTGCCCGGGGCGGTCGAGATGAGTGGGGGATCGGCAGCGAACACCGTGTGCGGCGTGGCGAGTTTCCGAGGTCGCGCGGCATACATCGGAAAGGTCGACACCGATGACCTCGGGCAGGTGTTCGGCCACGACATGCGTGCGGTCGGCGTGGCGTTCGCCGGTGGACACCACGCCCAGCCGATCCCCACCGGACGATGTGTGATCGTCGTCACCCCGGACGCGGAACGGACGATGAACACCTATCTCGGAGTGTCGTCGATGTTGAGTGTCGACGACCTCGACGAGGAGACCATCGCGCAGGGCCGGGTGCTCTACATGGAGGGTTACCTGTTCGATCGCAACGACGCCAAGGCCGCATTTCGGCATGCCGCCGCGGTGTCCCACGAACATCGGCGGACGGTGTCGTTGACCCTGTCCGACTCGTTCTGCGTCGATCGTCATCGTGACGATTTTCGTGATCTGGTCGCGGACAGCGTCGACCTGCTCTTCGGAAACGAGGACGAGCTGTTGTCGCTGTACGAGTTGGAGTCGTTCGACGAGGCAGTGGCCTCGCTCCGCGCGGAGTGCGCAATGGCCGTCGTGACCCGGGGCGCAGACGGTTGCGTGGTGGTCACCCGCGACGAACTCGTCGAGGTGCCTGCGGTTCCCGTGGAGACCGTTGTCGACACGACCGGTGCCGGCGACCTGTTCGCCGCCGGATTCCTCCACGGCCTCACCACGGGTGCAGATCTCGCGACATGCGGTCGACTCGGAGCGATCGCCGCGGCCGAGGTGATCAGCCACGTCGGTCCGCGACCGCTCGTCGAACTGCATACGCTCCGTGGTGATGAATGACGCCGACCTACTCGACACAGCCCGGGCGTGGCTTGCTGCCGAACCGGACGACGACCTTCGCGGTGAGCTCTCCGAGCTGATCGAGGGCGTCGCCGCGGGGGACGACGCACTGCGCGACGACCTCGCGTCCCGGTTTGCCGACCGGCTGCGGTTCGGCACCGCCGGACTGCGCGCCGCCGTCGGTGCCGGCCCGATGCGCATGAACCGCCTGGTCGTCCGCCAGGCGGCGGCGGGGCTGGGCCGCTGGCTCCTCGACGAGGCGGCGGCGGGCAGGATCGACAACGCAGCGGCGCGCGGCGTCGTGATCGCCCACGACGCACGCCGGAAGAGCGAGGTGTTCGCCCTCGACACGGCACGGGTGCTTGCCGCCATGGGGATCCGCGCGATGCTCCACCCGGGCGTGCAGCCCACGCCGGTGCTCGCTTGGTCGATCACCGGGCTCGACGCTGCTGCCGGCGTGGTGGTGACGGCATCGCACAACCCGCCTGCCGACAACGGGTACAAGGTGTTTCTGGAGACCGGCTCGCAGATCGTGAGTCCTGTCGACGCCGAGATCTCGGCTCGCATCGAGCGAGTCGATCCGCTCGACCTCGCGATCGCCCGAGAGGACGACCACCTGATCCGTCGACTGGACAGCTCGTGGCAGGAGGCGTACGTGGCGTGGGTTCCGACCGTGCGGCTCCGCCCCGAGGTGGCGGGTGTGCCGGTCGCGTACACGGCGATGCACGGCGTCGGCGCCGAGACGATCGAGATGGCGTTCGTCGCAGCGGGCTTCGATGCCCCGATCCCCGTCATCGAGCAGCATCGGCCGGACGGCACCTTCCCAACGGTCGCATTCCCGAATCCGGAGGAGCCCGGCGCAATGGACCTCCTGATCCGCACGGCCGAAGAATCGGGTGCGGTGATCGCGCTGGCGAACGATCCCGATGCCGATCGGCTCGGCGTTGCGATCCCACGCCCCGAAGGGGGCTGGCGACGCCTCAGCGGCGACGAGATCGGCTGGCTGTTCGCCGACCACATCCTGTCGAACACCGCGGGCGACGAGCGGCTCGTCGTCACGACGTTGGTTTCGTCGTCGCTCCTCGCCCGGATGGCCGAGGCGCACGGGGTGCACTCGGAAGAGACGTACACAGGGTTCAAGTGGATCGCTCGGATCGCGACCGAACGCGCTGCCGAGGGGCAGCGGTTCGTGTTCGGCTACGAACAGGCGCTTGGTTACCTCGTGACCGATCGCCCGCTCGACAAGGACGGGATCTCGGCAGCGGTGATGATGGCGGAGATCGCAGCGTGCGCGGCCGACGAGGGTGTGACGGTGCAGGATCGACTCGACGCGATCGCCGATCGGTTCGGTCGCTATCGGACCGCCGAGCTGTCGGTCCGCATCTCGCCGTCGCTCGGGGCCGAGTGGGTCGCAGCGATCGAATCCGACCCACCTCCGGAGATCGGTGGGGTTCCGGTCGAGTCGGTGGTGTCGTACCCGGAGGCGAACCTGGTCCGGCTCGTGCTCGCGAACGGCGCCCGACTGCAGGTGCGCCCGAGCGGGACCGAGCCGAAGGTCAAGCTGTACGGCGAAGGTGTCGACCTACCCACCGGCGTGCTCGACGACCTGCTGGCCGCCTTGTCGGCGCTTGCCCCGTAGCGGAGTGGGTCAGACCCACCCCGCTACGCGGCGCGTCGGTCGGGAGTGAGCAGGCTCGCGGCGAACGCCACCATCTCGATCAACTCGGGGTGCTCGTCGGTGCGACGTCGGGCTCGGAAGGTCGCACTGCGCTGTGCCGGCGAGCCGCGTGCGGCCAGCTCGTCGAGTCGGTCTCGAAACTGGCCGATCGCTCCGCTGGCGTCGAGCAGATGGAGCAGGCTTCGGTTCAACCACTGGTCGGCGGCGCCATCCTCGGAGCGGTCGTGCACCTCGACGGCAAGTCGGATGATCGACCGCACGTCGTCCTCGGTCACCGTCGACGGTTCTGCGATCGCAGTCGACCCGCGAACGAAGTCGTCGAATCGTGCGACGTCGACGAAACGATCGATCACCTCCTGTGTGTCCAGCCACGACGGCGGTCGTCGAGATCCCAGGTAGGCGCGATGGCTCGACCAGCGGTACTCGCCCGGGTCGGTGACACCGGGCAGGTCGAGCGCATTGCGATGCACGTACCGAACCGCGCAGAGGAGGTAGGCGTCCGTCGTGATGGGAATCGATCGGAAACGTCCGCGGAAGAGCGGCCCGTCGCGTCGTTGGCGCTCGTTCGTGTGCCGGGTGTACACGCTGCCGAGATGCTGCATCGCTTCGGAGAGGTGGCCATCGGGGCACCGCAGGACGAGGTGGTAGTGGTTGTCCATCAGACAATACGCAAGGCACACGACTCCGAACCGTTCGTTGATCTCGCCCAACAACCGCCCGAACTCGACTCGGTCCATGTCCGAGAAGAAGACGGTTTGTCGGTTCGCCCCGCGGTTCATGACGTGGTGGTAGCCATTCGGCGGATCGATTCGGGGTCGGCGTGCCATGCCGTCCATCCTGACGAAGGGGTGTCACAGCGTCGCGGGGTGGGTCAGACCCACCCCGCAACGCGTCGCGGAGTGGGTCTGACCCACTCCGCGACGCGTAACGTCGGCGATCGTGTTGAGTGATGAGCAGGCGGCCCGCTACGTGCGCGACGGGTTCCTGGTCGTGCCGGACTTCCTGACGGTCGACCGGTGCGAGCGGCTTCGACGCCGGGCGATCGACATCGTCGAGACGTGGGAACCGTCCGAGCGACGCTCGGTGTTCACGACGGACCAGCAGTCCCGTGTCTCCGATCGCGAATTCCTCGACTCGGGTGCGACCACATGGTGCTTCTTCGAGGAGGAGGCATTCGGCCCGGATGGTGAGCTCACCCAGCCGAAGGAACTGTCGATCAACAAGATCGGGCACGCCCAGCACGACCTCGACGACGAGTTCGCCGGTGTCGCGTACGACCCTCGCCTGGCAGAAGCCGCCGCAGATGTCGGCATGGTCGACCCGCTCGCGCTGCAGTCGATGTACATCTTCAAGCAGCCGCGCATCGGGGGTGAGGTGACGTGTCACCAGGACGCCACGTTTCTGTACACCGACCCGATCAGCGTGACCGGTTTCTGGTTTGCGATCGAAGATGCGACGCTCGACAACGGCTGCCTGTGGGCAGCGCCGGGCGGCCATCGCACGACGATGCGGCAGCGGTTCCGACGCAACGATCTCGAGCAGCCCGAGCAGGCCGACGGCGCCGTGTTCGACCTGCTCGACGACCGTCCTCTCCCCGCGCCACCGGTCGACGTCCGCGACGCGACCTCGACATCCCTCGTCCCGCTCGAGGTGGCCGCCGGCACCCTCGTCGTCCTCCACGGTCTGCTGCCGCACTGGAGCGGCCCGAATCGATCGGTCTGGAGTCGGCACGCCTACAGTCTTCACGCCATCTCGGGGGCAGCCGACTACCCGGCGTGGAACTGGCTGCAGCGGCCCGACCACATGCCGTTGCGGCCGCTCGGCGGCTGAGTGGGCCCGCACGTGGCCCCCTCGCCGCGCCCGGCGCCCGGACCTCTGTAGCGTGTGCCCATGTCGATCGCCGATCTCATCGCCCGGGCACCCAAGGCGTTGCTCCACGACCACCTCGACGGTGGGCTCCGCCCGCTGACCGTGATCGAGTTGGCGTCGGAGTACGGCTACAGCGGCCTTCCGACGACCGATCCCGCCGAACTGTCGCAATGGTTCAACCGGGGGGCGAAACGCAACGATCTCGTGCTCTACCTCGAGACCTTCGCGCACACCGGCGCGGTGATGCAGCAACGCGACGCCATCGAACGCGTCGCATTCGAGTGTGCCCAGGATCTCGCCGCCGACGGTGTCGTCTACGCGGAGGTCCGCTTCGCGCCCGAACTCCACCTCGAAGCCGGGCTCACGCTCGACGAGGTGGTGACCGCGGTGGTCGACGGGTTCCGGCGAGGCTCGGTCGGGACCGATCTGACGATCTATGCCATCCTCTCGGCGATGCGCCAGGCGGCGCGCGGCTACGAGATCGCCGAACTCGCCGTGCGTCATCGCGATGCGGGGGTCGTCGGGTTCGACATCGCGGGTCCGGAGGCCGGGTTCCCGCCGACCCGGCATCTCGATGCATTCCAGTTGGTGAATCGGGAGAACTTCCACTCGACGATCCATGCCGGAGAGGCATTCGGCCTCCCGTCGATCTGGGAGGCCGTGCAGTTCTGCGGTGCCGAGCGCCTCGGGCACGGGGTGCGTCTCGTCGACGACATCAGTGTCGGTCCGGACGGAGACGCGACGCTGGGACGGCTGGCGAACTACATCCGCGACAGGCGGATCCCTCTCGAAGTGTGCCCGACATCGAACGTCAACACCGGCATCGCTCCGTCGATCGCCGAGCACCCGATCGGGATGCTCAGGAGGCTGCGGTTCCGAGTGACGATCAACACCGACAACCGTCTGATGAGCGACACGTCGATGACCAAGGAGATGCTCGGCTGCCAGGAGGCCTTCGGCTGGGGCCTGGACGACATGCAGTGGTTGACGGTCAATGCCGTGAAGTCGGCGTTTGCCCCGTTCCCCGAGCGAATCAAGATCATCGACGGGATCGTGAAACCGCGATACGCCATGCTGAAGGCCGAGGAACAGCTCGGCGTCTGACAGGCTGCTGTCCATGGCAGTCGAAACCGTCGTCGTCGATCACCCTCTCGTTCTCGAGGCGCTGGCCCGTATCAGGGACGTCGACACGCCCAATGCGCTGTTCAGGACGAATCTCGAACGGATCGGCACGTTGTTGATCGCCGAAGCGACCCGGACCCTTCCGACCGTCACGAGCACCGTCACCACGCCGCTCGCCGATGCTCCTGCCGTGCGCCTCGCCGCGCAGCCGGTGGTGATCCCGATTCTGCGTGCGGGGCTCGGGTTCCTGAGTCCGGCCCAGCACCTGCTGCCCAACGCCGACATCGGGTTCATCGGGATCGCTCGCAACGAGGCGACCCACGAGCCCGAGCCGTACGTCAACAAGTTGCCCGACGACATGGCCGGCCGGCCCGTGATCGTCGTCGATCCGATGCTCGCCACGGGCGGCTCGCTGATCCACACCTTGCAACTCCTCGTGGATCGTGGGGCCGAACAGCCGTTGATCGTGGTGTGCGCGCTGTGTGCGCCGGAGGGAATCGAGGCGGTCGAGAGCTGTGGGATCGACGTCACCCTGTTCACCGCGGCCATCGACGACCGCCTGAACGACGATGCCTTCATCGTGCCGGGTCTCGGCGACGCCGGCGACCGCCAGTTCGGCGCTCCCGCGTAGCGGAGTGGGTCAGACCCACCCCGCAATGGTCACTCGACGGTGACAGTGGCCTGCATGTCGGGGTGGAGCGTGCAGAACAGGCTGTACACCCCCGGCTCGTCGAACGACAGCTCGAAGTTCGTGCCGGGGTCGAGGAGCCCGGAGTCGAACTGGTCGAACATCGGCGTGTCGAACGTGCCTGCGCTGACGGTGTGCGGCACGGCATCGACGTTGTTGAAGAACAGGGACTGGCCGACCTCGACCCGCAGGTCTCCGGTGTAGACGAAGTCGGTGATCAGCGACTGCTCGGCACCCTCCGGGAAATCGGAGCCGCGCACCTCGCGGGTCTCGAAGATGGCGTTCGGATCCGAGATCGGTGCGACGGTCGGATTCCACATCGAGAACACGCCGAGCTGGTTGTCGTGTTGCGGGTCGACCCAGGCGTGGATCATCCATCCGAGCGACGCGCTGAAGTTGCCGCCGGCCGCTTCGCACTCGGAGAGCGGGAGGAACGAGTCTCGGCCCTCGCTCGCGCCGCGGCACAGGTTGTAGTGGATGTGCCAGTTGTCGAGCGGGCCGGCGAACGTGTCCGGATGGTCGTTGCCGATGATCTGCGGTGGGATGATGAACGACGTCCCGATGAGCTGCATCGGCTCGCCGTCCCAGACGCCGTTGCGGCACTGCCCGACCGGACCGGGTGGCATCGTGTTGTCTGCGAGCGCGTACAACAGGATCTCGGGCTGGCCGGGATCGAACCCGTTGGCGATGTACTCACCCTTGTAGAGGTGGGTGCCCATGTTGGCGGTCTGGATGCGGTCGCTCACGAAGCCGTTCGCGCAGGCGGCGTCGATGTCGCGATGGAGCTCCGCGAACGCATTGAGTTCGTCGAGCTGTCCGACTAGCGTCGCCAGTTCGTCGGTGGTCATCTCGAGTTCCGCCGGGATCTCGGCGCCGGACTCGTGGAGTTCCCTGAGGTCGAGGTAGGAGCACGGGAGCTCGACCGTCTGGCAGCGGACGGTGTCGTCGATCGGGCCCTCGACCAGGGTCGGCACGACCCCTGCGGAGGTCTCCCGGAAGACGTAGCGCGAGTATCCCGGTGCACCACCGGCGGCGAAGGTCAACCCGTCGGGGAACTGCGCGTCGGCGGCGGCCTGGTCGAAGGCGGCCGCCTCGTCGATGTAGGCGTTGATCTGCTCGATGGTCTGGGCCTCGGCCGGGTCGATGGTCGTGGTCACCTCGGCCGCCTCCGTCGTGGTCGACGCTGGTCCGTCGGAGGAGGGTGCTGTCGGGTCGGTGGTCGGCGGTGCCTCGGTGGCGGGCGCGGCTGCGCGTTCCGACGAGTTCGTGTCGGGCCCGGAGCACGCGGCCACGGCGAGCGCCGCAGCGATGGTGATGGCGAATACGGATCTGTGCACGAGGCGGTCTCCTGGGGGCGAACAACGGTCGATGTGCTCATGACAAGCTAGGCCGGGTTCGGTCGGTCGGCCTGACCGTGCGTCCTGCAATCGCCGCGGGGCGAGATCGCGCGCAGGCCCTTCGATAACCTCGACGAGATGGAATTGACGGTGCTCGGCCACACGGTGCGTCACGCGATCGAGCACGTCGAGGTGTTCCCTGCGCCCGATGGCATCTCGTCGGTCACGTTCACCAGCGACGAGTTGGCCTCGATGTGCCCGGTCACCGAGCAGCCCGATCTGTCGAGCGTCGTGATCGAGTACGTCCCCGACCGCTGGTGCATCGAGTCGAAGAGCCTCAAGCTCTATCTGTGGGGGTTTCGCGATCGCGCCGTGTTCGCAGAGGCGCTCGCCGCCGAGATCGCTGCCGAGGTGATGCACACCGCCGCACCCGAGCGCGTCACGGTCACCCTGACCCAACGCCCGCGCGGGGGATCGAAGTCCGCGCTGTGAGCACGCTCGCCCGCTGACGTTCAGTACTCGAGCGCGATGTACTGCGTCTCACAGAACTCGTAGATGCCCTCACTCGCGCCTTCGCGTCCCAGTCCGGACTGCTTCATCCCACCGAACGGGGCCGCCGGATCGGAAACGGTGCCACGGTTCAGCGCGATCATGCCCGCTTGGATCCGCTCGCTGACGTGGAGGCCGCGAGCCAGATCGCGTGTGTAGACGTACCCGATCAGCCCCATCTCGGTGTCGTTGGCCCAGTCGATCATCGGGTCGACGTCGGTGAACGTGATGACCGGTGCGACCGGACCGAAGATCTCCTCGCGGGTGATGGCGGAGTCGTGGTCGACGTTGCGCAGCACGGTCGGTTCGTAGAAGTTTCCGGGGCCGGCTCGCCGACTGCCGCCGACCGCGACCTCCGCGCCGTCGGCGACCGCGGCGTCGACCAGCCCGGCGACCTTCTCGAGCTGGCCCTCGTGGATCAGGGGCCCGCACTCGACGCCGTCCTCGAACCCGTTCCCGAGATGTACCGCGCCCATCGCCGTGGCGAGCTTCGAGGTGAACTCGTCGGCGACACCGGCCTGCACGAAGAACCGATTCGCCGCCGTGCAGGTCTCCGCGGAATGGCGCATCTTCGCCATCATGGCGCCGGCGACGGCCGCGTCGAGATCGGCGTCGTCGAACACCACGAAGGGCGCATTGCCGCCCAACTCCATCACGGTCTTCAGCACGCGGTCGGCGGAGCGTTTGAGCAGCACCCGACCGGTGGCCGTCGATCCGGTGAACGACACCATGCGGGTGGCCGGATGGTCGACGGCGGCATCGAACCACGCTGCCGGGTCGCTGGTCGGGACGACGTTGACGAGCCCGGGCGGAACCCCGGCCTCCGCGAGGAGTTGAGCGACGCGCAGTGCGGTGAGCGGGGTCTCGGCCGGCGGCTTGATCACGGCGGCGTTGCCCGCGGCGAGTGCGGGCGCGAGCTTGCGCGTGATCATCGCGGCCGGAAAGTTCCACGGCGTGACGATCACCACGACACCCACCGGGGGGTGCCGGACGAGGATCCGGTTGCTCCCCGACGGGGCGGTTCCGAGCGACCCCCGAATCCGGACCGCCTCCTCGGAGTTCCAGCGGAAGAACTCCGCGGCATACGTGATCTCGCCGCGGGCATCGGAGAGTGGCTTGCCCTGCTCGCGCACGATCAGGTCCGCCAGCTCGTCCTGGTGGTCGATCAGGGTCGACCAGCAGTTCCGGAGCACCTCGGCGCGCGCACGCGGCGCGGTCGCTGCCCACGAACGTTGGGCCTCTGCAGCCGCCTGACAGGCCGCCACGGCGTCGTCGGGGGTTCCGGAAGCCACGTCTGCGAGGTGTTCACCGGTCGCCGGGTCGGTGACCGCGAACGTTTCGTCGCGCGAGCCGCCTCGCCACGAACCGTCGATGAAGAGAAGGGTCGGGGGGTCGATGTGTGCCACCCTGTGAGCGTAGGTCCATCGAGCCTGTGCCGAAGGACCTGAGGGTTCGCGCGCCGCGCGTGGGTTACGATGTGCGGGTTCACCGTGAACAGCGAACAAACCAATCAATCCCGACCAAGGGGGAGTACATGATCAAGCACAAGCGCCTCGCGGCGGCGAGCCTCGCCACCGTCCTGGTACTCGCAGCATGCGGCAGCGATGACGACAGCGGCAGCGGCGACGAGACCGCGACCACCGAGGGCGACACCGCGACGACCGAGGGCGACACCGCGACGACCGAAGCCGGCGGCGACGCCCCAGCGGCCACCGACGTCACCGTCGGAATCGCCTTCGACACCGGCGGCCGCGGCGACGGCACCTTCAACGACTCGGCCGGCCGTGGCGCCGACCAGGCCGAAGCCGAACTCGGCGTCGGGCTCGAGGAGCTCGAAGCTGCAACCGCCGACGACCGGGCTCCGAACCTCGAGACCCTCACCGGTGCCGGCGCGAACCCGATCATTGCGATCGGTTTCGCGTTCAGTGACGCACTCGCCGAGATCGCTCCGGCGAACCCCGACACGCAGTACGCGACCGTCGACGGATTCGTCGCCGACGCACCGGACAACCTGACGATCATCGGCTTCGCCGAGGAGCAGGGTTCGTTCCTCGTCGGTGCGGCCGCCGCACTGGCCTGCGAATGTGACCAGCTCGGCTTCATCGGTGGTCAGGAGATCGACCTCATCAAGAAGTTCGAGGCCGGTTACGTCGCCGGTGCCAAGCAGATCAACCCCGACATCACCGTCGAGGTGCAGTACCTCGGTGCCGCAGGCGACAACAACGCCTGGGCCGCCCCGGACAAGGCGAAGGAGATCGCCAACGCCTGGTACGCGGACGGCGTCGAAGTCATCTACACCGCCGCCGGCGGTTCGGGTGCGGGCACCATCGAAGCGGCCGTCGAGTCCGACAAGTGGGCCATCGGCGTGGACAGCGATCAGTACCTGACCGCAACGGCCGAGCAGCAGGCGCACATCCTGACCTCGATGCTCAAGCGCGTCGACGTCGCGGTGTTCGAGACGGCCAAGGCCGCCGTGGAGGGCACGCTCACGGGCGGGTTCGCCACCTACGACCTGTCGACCGACGGTGTCGGGTACTCGACCGAGGGCGGTTACCTCGATGCCTACGTCGACCAGCTCGAGGAGCTGAAGGCGCAGATCGTCGACGGCACGATCACCGTGCCGACCGCACCGGAGTGATCACCCGACCGGTCTGAGCGATCGGACCGGAATCCAACCTGAACAAACGAGACACCCGAGGGTTTCGACCCTCGGGTGTCTCGCGTCTACGCTGCGGTGGTCCTCCTGCCGGGAGGATGGGGGCAGGGAGAGAGATGAGCGGACAGAAATGAGCGCGACCGCTGCGGTCGAACTGATCGGCATCGAGAAACGGTTTCCCGGGATCATCGCGAACCGCGACGTGAACCTCTTCGTGCGTCCGCAGACGATCCACGCGATCATCGGTGAGAACGGCGCCGGGAAGTCGACGTTGATGAAGACGCTGTACGGCATGCACCACGCCGAGAAGGGGAAGGTGATCGTCGACGGTGTCGAACAGCACTTCCGCTCGCCGTCGGATGCGATCGACGTCGGGATCGGCATGGTGCACCAGCACTTCATGCTCGCCGACAACTTCACCGTGCTCGAGAACATCATCCTCGGAGCCGAGCCGGTCAACGGGCTCGCGCTGAACCTCAAGGAGGCTCGCCAGCGACTCCAGGAGATCGCCGCCACCGCCGGCATCGAGATCGATCTCGACGTGTTCGTCTCGGAGCTCGGGGTCGGGCAGCGCCAACGGGTCGAGATCCTCAAGGTCCTCTACCGCGGCGCCAAGATCCTGATCCTCGACGAGCCGACCGCCGTGCTCGTCCCGCAGGAGGTCGACGAGCTGTTCGCCAACCTCCACCAGCTCGTCGCCGACGGTGCCACCGTCATCTTCATCTCGCACAAGCTCGACGAGGTGCTCGCGGTCAGCGACGACATCACCGTCATCCGAGCGGGTACGACCGTCGCCACGGTCAAGCCCGATGAGGTCTCGCAGGGAGAGCTCGGTGAGCTGATGGTGGGCGACGCGCTGCCGACCGCCGAAGCCCGCACCACGAACGTCGGCGACACGATTCGGCTCGAAGTCGAATCGATCACCGTGGAGAACCCAGATCCGACAGTGTCGAAACCGCTCGTCAGCAACGCATCGTTGGCGGTTCGGTCCGGTGAGATCCTCGGCGTCGCCGGGGTCGAGGGAAACGGTCAGTTCGAACTGTGTCAGGCGATCCTCGGGTTGACCGACTACGAGGGGGTGATCCGGCTCGACGGGCAGGACGTGGGATCGATGTCGACCCGCCACCGCCTCGACACCGGTTTGGGCTACATCCCGTTCGACCGTCACGAGGAGGGCCTGATGCTCGACGCTCCGCTCTGGGAGAACCTGTTGCTCACGCGCGACGCGGAGCCCGAGTTCATGAACGGCGCGTTCGTCAACCAGCGCGCGGTTCGCTCGGCGACGCGGCACACGATCGCGAAGTTCGGCGTGCAGACCCCCGATGAGACCGTTCCGGCCTTCGCGCTGTCGGGTGGCAACCAGCAGAAGCTGCTCGTCGGCCGCGAACTCGACAGCAATCCCAGCGTCCTGATCGCCGCGCACCCGACCCGCGGTGTCGACGTGGGGGCGCAGGCGACCATCTGGCAGCACCTCCGCGAAGAACGCGACGCCGGCCTCGCCGTGTTGCTGATCACCGCCGATCTCGAAGAACTCCTCGCACTGTCGGATCGGATCATCGTCATGTTCGACGGGCTGATCCATGCCGAGCTCGAGCCCGAGACGGCGACCCCGAAGATCCTGGGGACCTACATGACGGGTGGACGGCCGGAGCAGGCGGCATGAGCGTCGTCGAAGACGCCCCCGCCGTCGCCGACGAGCAGCGGGAGCGAGCAGCCGCCAGTGCTCGGCGTCGAGCGCGGTTCGAAGCCGGGCTCGTGACGGCCGGGAGCTCGGTGGCCGCCGTGCTGATCGCGCTGCTGCTGAGCGCGCTCCTGCTGGTCATCACCGGGAAGAGCCCCGGCGTCGTCTGGTCGACCATGGTCGAGGTCGCCACCACGGCGCGCTACCAGTACGAGACCATCGAGCGATCGGTGCCGTTCATCATCTCCGCCGTGGCCTTCGCGGTCGCCGCGAAGATGAACCTGTTCAACATCGGTGTCGAGGGGCAATATCTGTTCGGCATGTTCTGGGCGGCGGTGATCGGCGCCAACGTGGAACTGCCCGCGGTGTTGCACGTGCCGTTCATCCTCCTGGTCGGCATGATCGCCGGCGCCTTCTGGGCCGGCATCGCCGGCTACCTGAAGGTGCGCCTCGGGGTGAGCGAGATCATCAGCACGATCATGTTGAACGCGATCGCGCTGCAGATCACCGACTGGCTGTTCAACGACTTCTTCCGCTTCGACGATGCGAGCGGAACGCTCGACGTGCGGACGAAACCGATTCCCGAATCGGGATGGATGCCCGACATCCTCGGCGGAAAGGTCAACGGATACGTCATCGTCGCGCTGATCGTCTGCGTCGTCTACCACATCCTCGTGAACAAGAGTCGGTTCGGGTTCCGTCTCCGGGCGTCGGGGCTCAACGCCAACGCGGCGTCCACGTCCGGCATCAGCTCGGGTCGGATGGTGATGATCGCGATGTTGATCTCCGGGGCGATCGCGGGGCTCGCCGGACTCCAGTACCTCCTCGGCGAGGCACATTCCTACGGTCCGGCGCGGCCCAGCAACTACGGCTTCAGCGGTCTGTCGGTGGCGCTGCTCGGCCGGAACAACGCGGTCGGGATCGTGCTCGCCGGTCTCCTCTGGGGCTTCCTGGAGGCGGCTGCCGGACCGCTCCAGCTCGACGACATCCCGCGCTCGATCGTCAACGTCATCCAGGGCATCACCCTGTTCTCCGTCGTCATCGTCAACAGCGTCGTCAGTCGCTGGTACACGAAACGGACGACCGAGGCGGCCGCCGCCCGACTGAGCTTGGAGGTGGCAGCATGACGCTCGTCGACACCCACGTCGAGCCGACCATGGCCGCCGTGTCCCAGCGCAACAAGAGAATCCGTCAGGGCTTGATGCTCGGCACCGTGATGTTCGTCCTCCTGTCGATCGTGCGGGCCACGACCGACGCCGACGCGCTGACGGCGTCGATCACCGTCGGCGCCGCCCTGCGCTCGACGATCCCGATCCTGCTCGCGGGTCTTGCGGCTCTGTGGGCCGACCGTGTCGGCATCGTCAACATCGGGATCGAGGGCATGATGATCCTCGGAACCTGGTTCGGTGGCTGGGCTGCCTGGCAGTGGGGCGCGTGGGTCGGGGTTCTCTTTGCGGTGCTCGGCGGAATGGTCGGTGGCCTGATCCACTGCACTGCGGTGACGCGGTTCAACGTCGACCACATCATCTCGGGCGTGGCGATCAACATCTTGGCGTTCGGGGCGATGCGCTACCTGTCCGAGCTGTTGTTCGTCGGCGAGCAGGGCGGCGGGATCACCCAGTCGCCCCAGCAGTCGTCGAGCATCGGCAAGGTGAGCCTGCCGTTCCTGTCAGGAGGTGCCGACACGGCCGATGCACTGGGAAACCTCGAGGATCGAGGCTGGTTCCTGATCTCCGATGCCGCGGGGATCATGCGCGGCCTCACGGTCGATGTGTCGTTCCTGTCGATCATCGCCCTCCTGTTGGTGCCGATCAGTGCCTACATCCTCTGGCGCACGAAGTTCGGTCTGCGGGTCCGGTCGTCCGGCGAGGCGCCGTATGCCGCGGAGTCGCTCGGCGTGAAGGTGGCACCGCTGCGCTACTACGCGATGGCCATCAGCGGCGGGCTCGCCGGGATGGGCGGCGGGTTCCTCGCCATTGTCGCGACGTCCTACTACCGGCAGGGGCAGACGCAGAGCCGTGGCTTCATCGGCCTGGCCACCGCGATCTTCGGCAACTGGATTCCGTCGGGCGTCCTCGGTGGCTCCGCCCTGTTCGGCTTCGGTGAGGCGCTGCAGCTCGTCGGCTCCAAGGCCGTCCCGAAGCTGTTCCTGCTCTTCGCGATCGTCGCCGCGCTTGCCGCGGTGCGAGCCATCATCCGCAAGAAGGTGAGGTCTGCGATCGTGCTCACGGTGTGCGCCGCCGTGTCACTGATCCTGTTCCTCACGATCGACGAGGTGCCCGATCCGCTCACCAAGTCGGTGCCCTTCGTGCTCACCTTGATCGTGCTCGCCACGTCGGCGCAGCGGTTGAGACCTCCCGCGTGGGACGGCAAACCGTTCAGATCCGGTGAGGAGCATTGACCTCGCCGGACGACGCCGACGCGGCCATGTCTCTGTCGCTGCTGCACGACCACCTCGACGGTGGATTGCGCGTGGCCACCGTGCTCGAACTCGCCGATCAGATCGGTTGGTCCCTGCCGAGCTCGGATCCCGACGCGCTCGCCGCGTGGTTCACCGCGGGTGCCGAGTCGGGCGACCTGCTGCAATACCTCGCCACGTTCGAACACACGCTCGCGGTCATGCAGACCGACGAGCAGCTCGAAAGGGTCGCCTTCGAGGCCGCCGTCGATCTCGCCGCCGATGGCGTCGTGTACGCCGAGGTGCGCTTCGCTCCGGAGCTGCATCAGGAGGCGGGACTCCCGCTCGACGCGGTCGTCGCAGCGGTGACCTCCGGGTTCCGGAGGGGCGAGGCGCATGCGGCCTCCATCGGCCGGCCGATCACGATCGGCGCCATCCTCTGTGCGATGCGCACCGAGCAGCGTTCGCTCGAGATCGCCCAACTCGTCGATCGCCGGCGCGGCGACGACGACAAGGTCCTCGGATTCGACCTCGCCGGTGCGGAGACCGGCTGGCCCCCGTCGCTCCACGCCGATGCGCTCACGTTCGCGCGCGAGCACCAGCTGAACATCACGATCCACGCATCCGAACCGCCGGACCTCGAGCTCATCAGCAATGCCCTCGAACACGGCGCGCACCGCATCGGCCACGGCGTGCGGCTGATGGCCGACATGACGATCGACGACGGCGAGGTCACCTCGATGGGGCGTCTCGCGACGCACGTCCTCGACCGACAGATCCCGCTCGAGATGGCGCCGACCTGTCACGTACAGATCGGGGCCGTGCCCGACCTCCCGAGCCACCCGATCGGTCCGATGCTCCGCGCCGGGTTCAACGTGAGCGTCAACACCGACAACCGCCTGATGAGCGGTGTGACGCCGTCGTCGGAGATGCGCGCACTCACCGCCACGTTCGGACTGACGCCCGACGAGCGACGACAACTGGTGCACAACGGCATCGCTGCGGGTTTCGCGCCGTACACCGTTCGGCGGCGACTGCTCGCCGCCGTCGATCAGCAGTAGGCGCTGTCGGGCAGTGGCCGGTCCCAGCCGGTCGCGGCTGCGCCGAGCGAGCGTCCAGCGTCCACGGCCTCGTCCACGTCGGGCGTTCGGTACCAGGCCTCCAGGAAGGCCGAGATGAAGGCGTCTCCGCAGCCCACGGTCGTGCCGACGACCGGCACGGGGTCGACGTCGAACCAACGGTCGTCGGCCCGCGAGCCGCGCGCGTCGACGACCCGCACGCCGGCAGACCCGAACGTGATCACGAGGACTCTGCCCGCTCTCCGGGTGTGTGCGGCCAACTCGTCGACGAGCGGGTGGTCCGGTTCGCCCGGCCATCCGACGAAGCCGACCTCGAGCAACGCGATCGACGCGCCGAACCGGTCGGGGGTGAAATGGCGGAAGCTCAGGAAGTCACCGGTCAACCGAGCGCGCTCGAGCGGTCGGCCCTTCGCCAGGCGACGGAGTTCTCGGTCGACCACATCGACGAGGACGAGATGCGCCGGCACCCCGGACACGACCCGGTCGGCCTCGGCCTCGGCGAGTCGGAAGTCGCCGAGGACTCCCTCGACGAAGTTGTCCATCACCGGTTGACGGTCGTCGCCGAACCGCACGTCGACCGTGCACGCGATCCCCGGTTGGACGAGCGTCGGCGTCGCATCGATGCCGTGGTGATCGAGGAAGGTCTCGAAGCGCTCGGCTCCCTCCGACGCCACCCGGCTGATGATCTCGCAACGCAGGCCGCGCCGGGCCCAGTGGTACGCCATGTTCAACGCACCACCGCCCGGCAGCTCGTCACCGGTGTCGAGGTAACGATCGACGCTGAGCGGCCCGACGACGCGGGCGCCGATCTCGCCGCTCATACGTCGGCGAGCGGGTTGTCGCGGAGGTCGCCCAGCTCGACGAATCGGTCGTAACGCATCTCGACCACCTTGCACATCTGCCAGTAGGCCTCGACCGACAGGTGGGCGCAGCCCTCGGCGTGGTACCACTCGCTCCGGCCGGGGAGCGTGGTGATCAGCATCGGATCGTGGATGGGCACGAGCGCGGGGTTGAGGAAGTATGCAGGGGACATGGCGTCGCGGATCTGGGCCAGGTGCGTTCCGCGGAACCCCCTCGCGAGGGGCACGGTGTGCCGCTCGCCGGTGCGAAGGTCGGTCATCTCGATCGGCTGACCCCAGCGTTCGTCGTCGCCGCGGTCGGCGTCGACGGCGAGTTCGGCGATGACCCGTCGAACGGAGATGTCCTGGTAGTGGTTCGCGGCTGGTCCGGGCTGCACGTAGTCGTCGTCGAACACGTTGTCGACGCTGTGGTCGTAGACGTTGCCGCACTTCGTGACGAGCCACTCGACCACCGCCGGGTTCCGCTGCAGATGGACGCGGTACGCATCCTCGTACTCGGCGATCGCCGTCGAGAAGTCGACCAACTCACCGCGCACGACGTAGCGGTACCGCCATCCGTCGGCTCCCAGCCGTGCGTCGAGCACGTCGGTGCGCCGCTGTTTGTCGTCGCCCGCGAAACCCGGGAGACCGACAGGGATCCAGATCTGCCCGAACAGGTGGTCCGGATCGGTGGCGTCCATGATCCGACAGTAGTGGTCGTCACCTCCGACGGGTTCGGTCCGTTGGCGCGTCGGTGGCGGTGCGCCGCGAAACCGGCACCGGGGGCGCGTATCGTGGAGCCGTGGCTCCGACGTCGACCCCTCAGCGCGGCGCGGCACCGTCCCGGGTGAGTCAACGGCAGTACTGGATCCGTCGGTTCGGCGTCCTGATCGTGGTCGGGATCGTCGGGTACGCGGCGGTCACCGCGGTCACCGGCTTCGTCGGCGGTGACGACGGCGCCGCTCAGAGCCCGTCGGATTCGCCGGTCCCGACGTCGGGTGGTGGCGGCGCGACGGGTGACGCCGACGTGGAGAGTGCAACGATCGACTGTTCGGTGGCCGAGAACGCAGGGCTCTGCGGAGAGCTCGGTCTCGGCGAGGACGTCACGGTGGAGGAGGGCGACACGACGCCCGACGGCGATGTCGAAACGACCGACGGCGGCGACGCGGCGGACGGGCCGGAGAACACCGGCCCACCGACGCCCGAGAACCCGGCGAAGGTCTACATCGTCGGCGACTCGGACGCCGGAACGTTCGGTCCCTATCTCCAGACGTTGCTCGACGGCACGCTCGTGACCGAGACCGAGCTGAATTACAAGGTCTCGTCCGGGTTGGCACGCCCCGACTTCTTCAACTGGCCGCTCGAGCTCGAGCAGAAACTGCCCGAGGTCGACCCCGACATCGTCGTGGTGACGTTCGGCGGCAACGACTCGCAGGGCCTGTCGCTGCCGCAGGAGGAGCTGGAATGGGTCGTCAACGATCCGATCGG
Organism: Ilumatobacteraceae bacterium; assembly: GCA_963824025.1. Taxonomy (GTDB): domain Bacteria; phylum Actinomycetota; class Acidimicrobiia; order Acidimicrobiales; family Ilumatobacteraceae; genus Ilumatobacter_A. The sequence continues at coordinate 419,696 of CAWGNY010000002.1, read as the reverse complement.
CAACGAAGCGGCATGGTCCGAGGAGTACGAGCGCCGGGCCGGCGAGGTGATGGACCTGCTCCTCGAGAACGATCGTCACGTGATCTGGGTGGGAATCCCGAACGACGACAACCCCGAGGTCACCGCGAAGCTCGCACTCCAGGACCAGGCGGTCAGAGCCGCGGCGGCCGAACGCCCCGATGTCGTGTTCGTCGACACCTGGTCGCGCTTCTCGGGGCGTGACGGAGGATGGGCCGAGTTCGTCGTCGATCCCCGCGACAAGGAGGGCAAGGACGTGCGCGCCGACGACGGGTTCCACCTCAACCAGAACGGTGCGGAGATCCTCGCGATCGACATCGCCATCGAGGTTCAGAAGGAACTCCGCGCGTTGGGCGCCGCCCTCTGACGGCTCCTCGATTCCACGTCACTGGATCTTGCCCCGGGACTGGATGCGTTCGCGTCGTGCGGCGACCATCTCCGGGGAGAATCGATTCCGTCGCCATGCCCGCGCGTCGCGGGACTCGGTCTCCCAGTCGTGGTCGTTGGTCACGATCGCTGCGTAGGTCGAGCGGATCTGGCGGACGCCGTCCTGCTCATTGCCGACGATGTCAGCCGCGAGGCGTCGCGTGAAGTCGATCAGTTCGTCATGGCGGACGACGTGGTTGACGAGTCCGAACTGCAGCGCTTCTTCCGCTCCCATGAAGTTGCCGGTGAAGCTCATCTCGCGGGCCCGACGAATTCCGATGGCCTGTGGAAGCAGGACCGTCAGTCCCCAGCCGGGCATCACGCCGACGCGGGTGTGGGTGTCACCGAACTTGGCACGCTCGCTCGCGACGAGGAAGTCGCAGTTGAGCGCGAGTTCGAGCCCGCCGGTGATCGCGACGCCGTTGATCGCTCCGATCAGCGGCTTGGTCAGGCGCGGAAGGGGACCGCGCACCTCATCGGTGTGGAGGTTGCCGTCGGCGCCGCCCCCCGAACTGAGGTTGCCGCCGGTCGAACCCAACTCCTTCAAGTCGAGCCCGGCGGTGAACGCCGGATCGGTCCCCGTGAGGATCAAGACGTCGACGTCGTTGTCCGCTTCGGCGATCCGCATCGCCTCGGGCATCTTGCGGAGCACCTCGCTCGACAGCGCGTTGCGCGCGTCGGGCCGATTGATCGTGATCGTGGCGATTCGTTCCGAGATGTCGAGCAACACGACGTCGTCGCCCGTGAGGCTCGCGGGTGAAGACGTGGGAGCTGTCATGTTCCCATGATGGCCACTCAGTCGGTGGGGAGGAAACTCAGCCCGAGGTCACCCAGTCTGACGAGCGTTGCGGCGATCCATCCGCCGAGCGCCCCGAAGTGCTCGTCGAGGAGCGTGCTGCGACCGTCGGCAACGGTCTCCTCCGCCAACTCGTACAGGCCCTCGTACGTGATCTCGACCGCGTACTCGGGGGTGAGATCGAGCGGGTCGTCCGGGTCGGGGTGGGCGATTTCGGTGGTCAGGCCGGCGCGTTCGAGCCGGTCCTCGCCGATCGACGGGCTGAACTCGGGGACGCTCGCGAACACTCGCGACGCCTCGACGGGCTCGCGCAGTTGTTGCATTCGCAGCACGATCTCGATCTCGATCGCCGGGCGCACCTCGAGTTCGTCGTCGACGTACCAACGCCTGTACGCCGCCTGGCTCCACGCCGGCCAGTTCATCGTGATGTGGGCCACGATCCTCGGTGGTTCGCCCTCGCCGGGCAACCCGTAGCTGGTCTCCCACGTGAGATCGCCGACGAGCACATCGGACTGGAAGTGTTCTTCGAACGGCTGACGTTCGAGATATGCCGACTCGAACGCGTCACGCAGCGCGCTGATCGCATCGGTGAAGACGTGGTCGAGCATTCGGCCCTGAATCTACCGAGCTGAGGCCGTCCACCGGCCGAGGGAAGCCGAAGCGTTCGTCGGTGGCATGATCGGGAGATGTCACTCGTGCTCACGACCGTCCGCGACGGGGTCGCCACCCTCACCCTCAACAACCCCGATGAGCGGAACACGCTCACCGCACCCATGGTCGAGGAGATCACGGCGGCCATGGACACGTTCGAGCGCGATGAGACGGTGGGAGCGCTGGTCGTGACCGGTTCGCCGCCGGCATTCTGTGCCGGGGCGAACCTCGGAAACCTGGCCGAGGCGACGGGGGAGAGCCTCGGGAAGATCTACGAAGGGTTTCTCCGGATCGCACGGAGCCCGCTGCCGACACTGGCCGCCGTGAACGGCGCGGCCGTCGGAGCCGGGGCGAACCTGGCCCTCGGCTGTGATGTCCGGATCATCGCTGACGAAGCCCGCATCGACACACGGTTCCTCGATCTCGGGATCCACCCGGGTGGTGGGCACACGTGGATGTTTCGCCGCATCGCCGGGCCCCAGGCCGCGATGGCTGCAATCGTGTTCGGCCAGGTACTGGGGGGCAAGGAGTGCGAACGGGTCGGCCTTGCCTTTCGGTCGGTGCCGCGGGCCGAACTGGCCGACGTGGCCCAGGAATTCGCAGCGGGTGCGGCCTCGGTGCCCCGAGAACTGGCGATGACCACCAAGGCGACGATCCAGGCGATGGCCGACATCGACAACCATCCCGACGCGGTCGCCCGTGAGCTCGAACCTCAGCTGTGGAGCACCCGGCAACCCTGGTTTGCCGAGCGCCTGGCTGCCCTCCAGGCCAGGATCACCTCCAAGTAGCCCGGGGGCCCGGGTCGGACACCGGTCGCGCCCACCCGTTGCGACTCCGCGTGGGCGCGGAGTCGAACATCACCCGGTCAGGACCTCGGCCGGTTCGGTCGAGGCGCGACGCCGACCTGCAACGGGTGTCCGACGCCGCAGGTCGTGGAGGGTGGTCAGGGCGTGGGAGACCATGGCGTGGTCGACCCCTGTCGGGCGGTGATCGAGGTCGAACGCAGCGCGATCGAGGATGCGTGCGACGTCGTGCGCGACCTCGGCATCATCGCCGAACCGCTCGGTCAGCATGCGGGCGGCCTGCGGCGCGGTGACCGCACCGGGCACAAGAGCCATGAACCGGTCGTGCAACAGCCCCCAGGGGCCCCGAGCACGGCGTCGGCGAAGTTCGACGAACGCACGAGACGCCGCGAGTGCCGCGAACACAGCGGAGACGAGTAGGCCGACCTCGACGGGTCGGGCGACAACGGCATCGAGCAGCGCCGCCGTGACGTCGCCGCCGACGGTCGAGCGGGCGGCTTCACCGGCGAGCGGTACCTCGGCGGTGGGATCGAAGGGCTGCCAGCCGGTCTCCGGAAACCACACCTCGACCCAGGCGTGGGCGTCTCTCGCCTCGACCGAGAACACCCCGGAGATCCGATCACGTTCGCCCGGGACGTACCCCGTGGCGAGCCGGGCGGGGATGCCCTGCGTCCTGAGCATCACGGCGAGAGACGAGGCGATCTGCTCGCAGAAACCGAGCCGCGAAACGAACAGGAAGTCGTCGACCGCATCGCCGTCCGGGATCGGGGCATCGAGGTCGTAGCGCGTGTTCCACCCGATCCACCGCTGGTACGAGAGGATCGTGTCGTAGGTCGAACCAGCGACCCGGAGTTGGTCCGCGAGCTCGACCGTGCGGTCCGAGGTCGATGCCGGAACCGACAGGAACGGTACGACCTCGGAACGGTCCGCGAACGGTGCGAAACGTTCGCCGATGTCGCCCTGGGACCGGAGCATGTCGGCCGTCACGTCGACACGCCGCGAGACGACCGAGTACACGGTGCCCTTGGTCAACGTGCGGTCGGCGCGCAGCGCCCCGTCGGAACGGTTGGTGATGTTCCCGTCGAAGATCACCGTGTCGGCCACCGTTGCGGCGAACACGAGGTTCGGGAGATCGGCTTCGACGTAGAACGTCTGGACGAACTCCTCGAACGGCGCACCGTCGGCCGCCCCGTCACCGATCGTCGGGAAGACGTCGATCCGGGGCCCGTCGATCTTCCGGTCCAGCGTGTCCTCGGACACGGACCACACACGTCCGTCGAATTCGGAGAACGTCTGACCCCGCCAGAACGCGGGCTCGGGCGCGCGCACTCGCATCACCACGTCGTCGCCCAGATCGCCCCGGACGGCTGTGTCGAGTGTGGTCGAGAAGCCGGGGTACCCGGCCGTCCGGCCGATCGTCCCGCGGGTCGGCGCACCGTTCGACGTCGGGCTGCGTGACCCATCGGGCCCGACGAGCGCCCCCGGATCGTCGATCACGGCGTCGTTCACCGACCGCGCCGGAAGCCCGAGACTTGCCGGCCCGTCGGGGATCGGGACCAGCGATGCGACGGCCAACGTGGCGACGATGCCGGTCAGGCTCCACGAGGTGACACGCAGTGCGGCTCCCGGCGACACGCCGACCGTGGCGCCCGTGCGGTCGGTCGTCCGGACGGCGACCGTGGCGACGACGGCCCAGGCGAGCATCCACCAACCGACGGCACCGTCGATTCTGAGACCCGCCGCGTAGGCGGTCACGACCCCGGTGACGGCGAGGTGGACGCGGTTCGAGCGCCGATCCGCGATCTCGGCGCCGTGGACGACGACCAGCAGGATCAACAGGTCGGGCATCGGCCCGCGAAGGGCTTCGAGCAGTCCGCCGATCCCCGAGTTCTGGATCGCGATCCACCCGAGTGCAGCGATCGCGGACCCGGCCGTGACGAGCCGCACCCACGGTGGGCGTCGTCCGTCGGGGAATCGCCGGGAGACTGCGGTCGCCGTCACGACCCCGCAGAGCACACCGACGCGCAGCATCGGCCCCGCAGAGAGCCCGCCGAGCAACATCCACAGCGACAACGCGGCGGCGGTTGCGGTGGCGAGACGCGGCAGCGCGCCGACCGTCGACCTCGCCTCGAGGTGCGACCCGAGCGACAGTCGGCGGCGCCAGAACGGAATCGGCTCGCCACCGGTACTCGAGGCCGTCGCATCTCCTGCCGCGATCGCCGACCAGCGGCGCGCGTCGTCCACGCTGCTGAGTTCGACCTCGTCGGCTCGAGCCTCGGGCGTCAGGGTGACGCGGTGCCCGAGTCGGAGTCCCTCCTCGATCGTGTAGCGAAGTCGTCCGGGATCGCCGTCCAGATCGACGTGCCACCGGGTCTCGGATTGCCTGTCGCGATCGTGAGCGATGACCTCGCCGGCGCGGAGTGTGGACGGCCAGTGGATGGCCTGCTCGTTCTCTCCGGGTCGCCACGGACGTGAGCCGTCGACATCGCCGGTCTTCGCTCCGCGACCCGGCACCGATTCGCCGAGCGTCGGTGACGCGACGCGGTCGACGGCGAGCAGCGGTCCCGCGGCACGGGGTGCAGCATGGATCGGCTCGATGTCGAAGCTCTGCCGGCGACGCCACCACACGAACCCCGGCACGCCGGCCGATGAGGTCGTCACGTCCAGCGATCGGACCACCCCGGCTTCGCGACACGTGATCGCAACGGTGGAGGGAGACGTCGGGTCGAGAGCACGCCGCACCCCGGCGACGTCGATCCAGACCGGCGGCCGTGATCGCGATCGATCGTGGTGGTCCACGATGATCAGCACCGGTTCCCCGACCGTCGCGATGCCCGGCGCAGCGACACCGACCACCTCGAACCGGCGCAGCCGCCACCAGCCGGCGACCGCGGTGCCGACGAAGGCGACGAGGGTGGCGACGAGCATCAACACCACCGCCGCCGACCCCGTCAGACGGGCGATCGCGAGCCCGACCATCCACGCGCCCGGAAAAGCCAGTGCTCCCGGTGAGAGTCCGGCCGGTCGAAGGCGGCCCACCGGGACGGATCTGTTCATCGCACGGCTCGTCGCGACTCAGACCGACGGAGCGGGAACGGAGGCGACGCATTCGGCCACGATCGAGCGGCCGGCGGTCGTCGAGCCGTCGCCCCCGGCGACCAGGACTCGGTGCCCGAGGGATGCCACGGCCAGCGCGGCGACGTCGTCGGGGACGACGTAGCCTCGACCGTCCATCGCCGCTCTCGCACGGGCGAGTGCGATCAGTGAGACTCCCGCGCGGGTCGAGGCACCGAGGCGTACGCCCGGGTGTGACCGGGTCGCTTCCAGGAGGTCGACGACGTATCGGCCCAGGGCGTCCGACACGTGAACCGTCCGAACCGCCGCCTGCACAGCGACGAGCTGCGCCGGGATCGCGACCGCGTCGATCCCTCCGAGCATCGAGCGACCGCGACGTCCGGTCAGGACGTCGACCTCCAGCGCAGGAGCAGCGCGCCCGGGGGTGACCACCGCCGAGAACCGGTCGAGCGCTCCTTCCCCGAGCCCGTAGGTACCCGCCATCTCGATGGGGTTCTGTGTCGCGATCAGCATGAACGGCGCAGGTAGTGCATGGCTGGTGCCGTCGACGCTCACGGTCGACTCCTCGGCTGCCTCCAACAGCGCGGACTGCGTGCGCGGTGTGGCTCGGTTGAGCTCGTCGAACACGACCACGTTGGCGAAGATCGGCCCTCGACGGAACTCGAGACGGGTCACGCCGTCACCGTCGTGGACCGGCATCATCGACCCGGTCACGTCTCCGGGAAGCAGGTCGGGTGTGCCCTGAATCCGTGCGAACGAACCGCCCGCGGCTCGGGCGATCACCTGCGCGAGCAGCGTCTTGCCGACCCCGGGGATGTCCTCGATCAAGAGGTTGCCACCGGCGAGCAGCGTCGCGACGGCGACGCGGGCAACATCGTGGTGGCCCGCGACCACGGAGTCGACCGCTGCCACCAGTTGTGATGCAAGGTGTCCGGCATCGGTGTCCATGGCGCGCGTCGACGCGGTGGTCGCGGACGGTCCGACGGGTGGGACGTCGATTGTGAGCGGTGGAGCGAGAGGCGGCGACGGAAGCTTCACGCTTGTGCATCGGCCGATCAGCGTGGATGCTTGACCTTCCCGAGCGGCATGGTCGACGTCGTGCAGAGCCGGAGAGTTGACGCGTCGTGGCGGTAAGAGCGCAATGCGTGACGTGACGTTGGTCACAAAAAGTCGCGCACAACTGTTACACAACTCGCCTTGGGCCGAAACGTGTGGTGTCCTACTGTTGAACGGACAGGAACCGAATCCACCGCGGCGTTATCAACCTGTGCCGCAAAGTAGGAGGTCACCAATGAGCCAGCGACATCGCGACACCGAGACGCCGATGCTGCCGAAACAGGAGCGGCGAGCGCACGCCCACAGCGAGCGCCACCGGATCCACGTCGAGCTTCAATCGGTCGCTCAAGGAGTGTCGTCGGGTGTAGCCCCCGAGGATCTGCACGAGCCGGGCAGGGCATGGAAGCCGACGCATCACCACGATGCCGAGGTCGCCAAGAGCAAGCTCGCCAAGCGGAACCGCGCGAAGCGCCATTGGAAGACCAAGATGTGGAAGCGGCGCACGCAGCTGCGTGAGTCGAAGATCGAGATGTTGCAGATGACCCGGGAGAACGGCATCGCCACCTACTGACCCGGCATCGACCGGACAACGCGTCACGGGGCTCCGGAAATCCGGAGCCCCGTTTCGCGTCTTGACGCCGACTCGCGGGAGCGAGCGACGACCGCAGCGCGGTATTCGGCCACACGCCGAAGCTTGAGGTCTTCCCAGCCGCGGATCTGCATCGGCAGGACGAGTGCCGCGAGCACGTCGTCGATGTCGTCGGGACGGTCGGCGAGATGTGCGAGTTCTGCGTCGATCTGGCGCTGGTACTCGTCGATCAGTGCACGTTCGGTGCGGCGCATCTCGGTCCGGCCGAACGGGTCGAACCGGGTACCGCGCAGGCGCTTCGCCTTCGCGAGGCCACTCATCAGAGGCCGTCCGACCCGGGCGTCGATGCCGAACTTCGCGTCCCGGCCGAGCGCTCTGAGCAACGGTGGGTGGAGCTGCCACGTGATCGATGCGTCGCGACCGCCGACCCGTTCGGCTGCGGCGCGCGATTCGTCGGCGATGAGCAACCGTGCGACCTCGTATTCGTCCTTGTATGCCATCAGCTTGTGCAGGGAGCGTGCGACCGTCTCGGTGAGTCGTGCATCCTGTCGGTGAACCTGTTCGATCCGATCGAGGAATGCCGCTGCGTACGCGCGGTTCTGGTATCCGACGAGATCGGCCGTGAGCATCGTCATCGTGTCGGTGAGGTCGTGGTCGAGACCGAGTCGATCGATTCGTCCGGCCAACTCGCCCGGGAGCGGGTCGACCTCGACCGTCGGCACGGCACTCGGGTGTGCAGCTGCCGCGGTCGCGACGGCCGTCGGGTCGTGGATCCATGCCCGACCCCAGCGCAGTGCAGCGATGTTCGACTCCACCTGGACCCCGTTGAGCCGGATCGCCTGCTCCACCGACGAGGCGGAGATCGGAAGCACCCCGTACTGGATCGCAGCGCCGATGACGAAGATGTTCGCGGCCGCGGCGTTCCCGAGGAGTGATGCGGTGATCGCGCCGGCATCCACGAGGCGCGTTGCGGATGCGTCGGTCCGCCGGTCGAGCTGCGCACGCAACTCGGTGAGCGGTGGCATCCGTCGATCCGGGCGGCCGATCATCGAACCGGTGGGCGTCGGGCTGGTCGAGCCGACGACCACGGTGTGATCGGAGCGGCAGGCGAGCAGCGTGCGCCGACTCGCTGCGGTCACGAGATCGAACGCGAGCAGCACGTCGGCAGTGCCGTCGCCGAGCAGGTTCGACGCCGGTGCGTGACGGGTCGAGAGTCGCAGGTCGCTCACGACCGGCCCGGCCTTCTGGGACAGCCCGGTCTGGTCCATGTTGCGACTGTCGTACCCGTCGAGCAGGGCGGCGGTCGCGAGGATCTGTGCACCGGTGACGACACCGGTGCCGCCGATGCCGGCGATGCGCACATCGATGTGCGACGGGTCGAAGCGCAGCACCGGGTCGGGCAGATCGCGCGGTGGAGCCTGTAGGTGCGGGCCGGCGCCGTCGTCCACCGGCTCGACCGTCATGAAGCTCGGACAGTCGCCACCCAGGCAGGAGAAGTCGAGGTTGCACGTGGTCTGATCGATGGTCGTCTTCGGCCCCAGTGGCGTGTCGATCGGTTGCACGGAGAGGCAGTTGCTCACCACACCACAATCGCCGCACGCCTCGCAGATGCGATGGTTGATCACGACCCGTCGGGAGGGCGTCGGCACGAGGCCGCGCTTGCGCAGTCGGCGGTTCTGTGCGGCGCACTCCTGATCGTGGATGAGCACGGTGACACCGGGGATCGCCGCGAGGACCTCCTGAGCCTCCACGATTCGTGTGCGGTCCCACACCTGGACCGTGCCGGCGCTGTCTCTCGGCATGTCGACGCCGCGGTACCGCTCGACCTCGTCGGTTGTCACGATCACCCGACGCACCCCGTGTCCGATCAGGACGCCGGCGATGTCCGGAACGCTCAGCTTGCCGACCGGGTCCTGTCCACCGGTCATGGCGACGGTGCCGTTGTGCAACAGCTTGTACGTGATGTCGACACCCGCCGCGATCGCAGCTTGGATCGCAAGCTGACCCGAGTGGAAGAACGTCCCGTCGCCCAGGTTCTGGATGAAGTGCTGACGGCTGACGAACGGTGCCATGCCGATCCACTGCGCGCCCTCGCCTCCCATCTGGGTCAGCCCGGCCGAGGCGCCGACCTTCTCCTCGTCCATCAGCAGCGTCATCGTGTGGCAGCCGATGCCGGCCCCGACGAGGACGTCGTCGGGGACCTTCGAACCCCAGTTGTGCGGGCAACCCGAACAGAAGTACGGCGATCGTTCGACGCTCAACGGGATCAACGCACGCTCCGATGTCGGCGAGGGCTCCGGGGTGAGACGCCCGTCGAGACGATCTCGGAGGCGGAGGCGCAATGCGGGCGTGATCAGGTCGGCGACGAGCACGCCGTAGCCGACGAGGAGCTCGTTGCCGCGGTCATCGCGTTTGCCGACGATGCGTGGGGCGTTCGTGGTGCCGTAGAGAGCGTCCTTCATCAACAGCTCCAACGTCGGGTCCTTCTCCTCGACGACGACGATCTCGTCGAGTCCCCGTCCGAACACCCGCGCCACGTCGACGTCGAAGGGCAGCGGGAGTTGGAGTTGCAGCAACCGGATCCCGGCGGCCGCGATGTCCGCATCGGTCGGAAAGCCGAGGCGGCGGAGCGACTCGCGGACCTCGCCGTACGTGACGCCGGTGGCGGCGATTCCGATCCAGGCATCGGCGGGGTCGACCGTCACGCGGTTCAGTCGGTTCGCCGCTGCGTAGCGGCGCGCACGTTCCAACCGGGTCGTGCGGATGTCGCGCTCGATGTCCATGTTGTGCGGAGGGAGCAGACGGGCATCGGGCGTGTGGACGAGCGGGACTCCGTCGATGTGCATGTCGGGCACCACGAGCTCGAGTCGGTCGGGGGCGATGTCGACCGTGCCCGACCCGTCGGCGACGGCGGCGACGAGCTTCATCGAGGTCCAGAGCCCCGTGAGACGGCTCATGGCGATCGCGTGCCGACCGAGGTCGAGGGCTTCCTGGACGTCGGCCGGATAGAAGACCGGGAGGTGGAGGTCCATCAGCGCGAGGTCCGAGCTCGAGGGGACCGTCGAGCTCTTCGCGCCGGGATCGTCGCCCACGATGACGAGGGCGCCCCCGTGGCGTGCGCTGCCTGCGTACGCGCCGTGGCGGATCGCGTCGCCGGCCCGATCGAGCCCCGGCGCCTTGCCGTACCAGATGCCGATGACACCGTCGTACGTCGCGTCGGGTTGACCCGACGCGAGCTGGCTGCCCATCACGGCGGTGGCGCCGAGTTCCTCGTTGACGTTCGGTCGGACGACGAACGTGAACTCGGGGGCCGCCCGTGCTGCACGGACGAACTCCTGATCCAATCCGCTCAACGGCGAGCCCTGATAGCCGGAGGCGAAGGCCGCCGTGTGGAGACCGGCGGCACGGTCGGCGTGGAGCTGCTCGATGGGGATGCGGGCGAGGGCCTGGATCCCGGTCATGAACACCATGCCCCCGGCTTCGCCGTATCGATCGGAGAGCCGATAGTCCCTCGCCGTCTTCGACGATGTGCGTGACACTGCCGTCCCCTCGTTCGTCGTTCCCGTGTTCGGGCCGCCCGACGTCACTCTCTCATGGGCTCCGGCTCGGTTCAAGACGCTCGGGCGGGCGCGGCCGGGTCAGCGGGTGAGCCAGGTCAGAGCGATCTGGTCTCTCCGAACCTGCCACTCCTCACTCGTGATCGCGTAGCGGACGTGGTCCTCCCACGTGCCGTTGATCTCGAGGTAACGCTGCGCGATGCCCTCTTCTCGGATCTCGAGCTTCTCCATGATGCGACGGCTGCGGATGTTGCGGGGAACGATGCAGATCTCGACGCGGTGGAGGCCGAGCTGTTCGAACGCGAACTGCATGACGAGAGCGACGCCCTCGACCGTGTACCCGTGCCCGGCGTGCGCCTGATCGATCCAGTAGCCGACCGTGCACGACTGCATCGCGCCACGGATCACGTTGTTCAGGTTGACCTCGCCGGCGACGCGTTGATCGACGAACAGGCCGAACTGGTACGCCGTGCCCGTTGCTCGGTCCCGATCGCGCTGGAGGCAGCGAGACGCGAACGCGGACTTGTCGGTGGTTGGATCGGGCTGGTGCGCGAACCGGCTCGGCTCCCACACGGTGAGCCAGTCCTCGTTGCGCTGACGGACCTCGCTCCACGCTCGGAAGTCGTTGACCGCGAGGGGCCGCATCATGATCCGGCGGCCGTAGAGGTGCGCGGGTGCCGGTGTGCGAGACGGGTGACGCAAGGCCATGTCAGCGGGTCCCGTCACCGTCGTCGACGATCAGGGCCTCGGACCGTTCCAGGCGACGCATGACGGCGAGCACGACGCAACAGGTGCCGATCACCGTTTCGACCTCGGCGGGATCGAGCCCTGGGTTGTGGAGGCGATCGGCGATCGGTTCCGCGACGATCGTGCGGAACACCTCGTCGGCGTCCGCGCGACTGAGCGTGTAGCTCGCGGGGAGGCTGTCGGCGCCGAGTTCGACGCGTCCCAGTCCGACGGCATGGCGCCCCGAGAAGGCGATGGTGGGTGCGGTGAGCACCATCGCCGACTCCCGCACGACGTCGTCGAGGTGATCGCTGACGATGCCCAGCGCGTTGGTGAGCTGTTCGGGGGCAGGTCGGTCCGCGTGTCCGAGTTCGCGTTCGACGAGCAGCGTCGGCCCGACGGGCACCGACCATTCGCCGCCTCCGAGCTGGGTGATCCTGAGCTCACGATCCGCGATCTCGATCACCAGCGAGCCCGGGGTCACGGGCGACCGCCGCTGGATGCGCCGGGCGTGCCGGGAGGCACGCGCGCCAGGGTCCACCGTCCGATCGCGTCGTCTCCGGTGGCGAGGTGGTGTGCGACGTGGGCGTGGAGGCATTTCACGCCGATTCGTGTCCCGCCGACGCCCCCCGATGGGCGGGGACCGATGTGATCGGGATCGATCGCGGCATCCCGCTCGCGTTCGTAGCGGCGATGAATGGCCGCGATCTCGTCGTCGTCGAGTTCGGCCTCGATCTCGTCGACCGCACCATCGGCTTCGATGCGACTCACCGCTTTCACCAGCTCCACGCCGACGAGATAGTAGAGCGTCGGCATCGGCGTGCCATCGTCGAGAAAGGGTGCGTTTCGGACCACGACGGGATCACCGCTCGCATCGCGGACAACGACGTCGAACTCACCTCGCGGGTCGCGGCCGAGCAGCTCGGCGACTCGCGCCCGGTCGTCCATCAGCTCCGGCGTCGGAGGAGGAACAGGATGATCAACAGCGCTGCGATCGCCGGCGCGACCCGCTTGAGGATCGAGCTGCCACTCACGTCCATGAGGTCGATCGGCTCGGCGGCGGGCCCGTTGATCTTGCGGACCGTCGGCTGGTCCGATGCACCCGTCGGCGTCGAGTCGTCGTCGATCGTCGTCGCGTCGTCGGTAGGAGTCCCTCCGACGCCGTCCTCGTCGATCATCGTGTTGAGGTTGTCGGCGAACTGATCGATCAGCTTGGTGCTGACGTCACCGAGAATTCCACGGCCGAACTGCGCCACCTTTCCGGTGATGTGGAGGTCGGTCGTGACCACGACCTTCGTGCTGGTCGGCGAGAGGCTCTCGGCGTGGGCCTTGATGTCGGCCGAGGCGTTGCCGCGGCCACCCGTGTCGCGGCCGTTGCCCTTGAGTTCGGCGGTGTAGTTCTCGTCGTCTTTCTGGACGAAGTGGGCGTCGCCCTTGAACTGGGTGGAGATCGCGCCGAGCTTGACCTTGACCACGCCGCGATAGATCTCTCCCCATTTGTCGTCGCGAGCGACCTCCTGCAGTTCGGCACCGGGCAGGCAGGGGGCGATCTTCTCGACGTTGGTGATGATCGGCCAGGCCTCGTCGATCGGCCGGTTGACCGTGAATTCGTTGATCAGTTGCTCTGCCATCGTCGGAGATCCTCTGTGGTGTCAATGTCGTCGGGTGAACCCGTGCACGGTACTTCACGGACGAGTTCGGGGTGAATCCGCATCAGGCTACGGGCACCTTCGTCGCCTTGGGTCGGCAGACGGTCCCACACCGACCGGTCGAGTGCGACCGGGTTGCCCCGACGACCTCCGTAGGTGGCGACCGCGATCGGCGTGGCTTCGGTGACGGCGTCGGCGACGGCACGCCAGGCCGACGCCTCGATCCCGGGTTGGTCGGCGAGCCCCACCACAGCGATCGAGCTGCCGGTACGGTCGGCGACGTCGAGGCCGGCACGGACCGACGACATCTGGCCCGAGGCCCAGTCCGCGTTGTGCACCGTGTCGACCGGGCCGTCGCCGAGGCCGAGTTCGGCCGGAGTCAGGCGTCCGGTCACCACCACGACCGGTCCGATTCCGGCGGCCACGGCCGCGGCGAGGGCTCGTTGGACCACCGTCTCGGCCGGCCTCGTGGCCGTCGCCGCCAGCATCGCGGTCAACTTGTGACCAACGTCACTGAACCGGGATCCGGCACCTGCTGCGAGCACGATCGCCGTCACGGCTGTGCCCGCGGGAACGAGTTCACCCCTGCTCACGGCCTGGATCGCCGCCCGATGCGCCGGACCATGAGAGCAGTGTGCATGACGAATCGTGTGCCGAGATGTCGTTCGGATGTCGAATCCACGTCGTTCCGCCTCAAGTGTTTCGGATTGATGACGATATGTTCTCCGTTCGTCACACAACGACACGGCGATGTCGGCCGGCGGCCGCGACAGGACCCCCTTCGAACCCATGACCCAACCCACCACCACTCTCCTCGGGCGTGCTCGCCGAGCCCTGTGCAATGCGGCGATCGTCGCTGCGTCGCTCGGTGCGGTCGTGACCGTCGTCGGACTGGACGCGGGCGCCGCTTCGGCACAGTCGCTCGAGTTGCCGGTCAACGAACTCGCCCCCGAGATCACCACCGCCGCGCGTCTCGCCGTCGATGCACTCGACGCCTACGTCGCGACCGGATCGGTCGAGGACGAGCAGACGCTCGCCTGGCACCGCGCGATCGCCGCTCGCTACACCGCCCAGCAGCTCGGATACGACGAGCTCGCCATGATCGACGCGTGGAGCTCGACCACGATTGCCCATCAGCGTGCCGTCCTCGGTGCGCTCACGCAGATCGGTGTCCCGTACCGCACCAACACCAGCGTCGAGAACGAAGGCTTCGACTGCTCCGGGCTCACGACCTACGCCTGGGCGGGCGCCGGTGTCGAGCTGTTCCGTCAGTCGGGATCGCAGATCTCCCAGGCGAAGAGCCTCGATCGCGAATCCGCCAAAGCCGGTGACCTGGCGTACTATCCCGGCCACGTGATGCTCTACCTCGGCGTCGACGACGCGGTCGTCCACTCGGTCCAGACCGGCCGAACCGTCGAGGTCGACACGATGCGCCGTGGCAGTGTCCGCTTCGGCGACCCGACCCTGCCCGACTGATCCTCACCGGGCGACGGTCGGAGTGGAACCGACCGAATCAGGAGTGGATCGGACCGCTCGCATCCCGCAGGCTCGGCACGCCCTTGCCCGTGCGGCGGGCGATGATCTCGGCGCAGATGCTGACGGCGGTCTCCTCCGGTGTGCGTGCACCGAGGTCCAGCCCGATCGGCGACATCAGTCGGGCCATCCCCGCCGCGTCGACTCCCACGCCGGCGAGACGCTCCACCCGCTTGGCGTGGGTGGTCCGGCTGCCCATCACGCCGATGTACCCGACACGCGTCGCGAGCGCCCCCTGGACGGCAGGGACGTCGAACTTCGGGTCGTGCGTGAGAATGCACACCGCGTCGCGGGGACCGAGCTCGTGACCCAGTTCCTCGAAGATCGGGGTCGGCCAGGACACGCGCACGGCGTCGGCCATCGGGAACCGACGTTTCGTCGCGAAGACCTCGCGCGCGTCGCACACGGTGACGCGATAGCCGAGCACCTTGGCGACTCGTGCGAGCGCGGCCGTGAAGTCGACCGCGCCGAAGATCCACATCTGCGGTGGTGGGGCGTGCGATTCGATGAACACACGGACCGTCGGTTGGTCGACGAGATCCTCGGGTGTCGTCTGGCCCTCGGGTCCGTAGCTCCGTACGCCCGATCTGGCTGCCTCGAGTTCGGCGAGAGCGTCACGGGCCACCACGCGGTCGAGCTCGGGGTGGCCCAGCGAACCGAGGGGCGCTGCGCCATCGGTGGTCACCAACAGCTTCGCGCCGACGTGTTCTCCCTCGATCACCGTGACGAGCGCGACCGGATCCTCCGCCTCGAGGAGCTCGGCGTATCGCTCGAAGATCGGCATCTCGGTCACCAGGCCAGTTCCTCGATGAAGAGGTGGATCGTGCCACCGCAGGTGAGACCGACGGCGAACGCCTCGTCGTCGGAGTAGCCGAACGTGACCACGCGGGGCGCTGAGGTTCCGTCGAGGATGGAGAGCGCCTCACCGACCACTGCGCCCTCGACACATCCGCCACTGACGCTTCCGGCCACCTCGCCTGATTCGGTGACCGCCATGGCGGCACCGGGCAGACGAGGCCCGGATCCCTCGATGTCGACCACACGGGCGATCGCGATCCGATCGCCGGCGCGCCGCCACCGGTCGATGTCTGCGAGCAATTCCTTCATGTCGATGTGCTCCTCATGTGCTGATCACTCGTGTCAATTCTTCCATCGCTGCGACCGAATGCCCCTCGACGAACGCGTCGACGTGGGGGAGTGCGGCCGCCATCCCGCGTGCCAGTGGCGCGTACCCCGGCGTCACTTTCAGAGGGTTGACCCACACGAGTCGGTGGGTGACGCGGTGGAGACGTTCCATCTGTGCCTCCAGCGTTTCGGGCGCGCCACGATCCCAACCGTCGGACAGGATGACGACGATCGAGTTGCGTGCGAGTCCGCGGACTCCCCACTCGTCGTTGAACTGACGTAGGCCGTCGCCGAGGCGCGTACCGCCGCTCCAATCCACCACGCGCTCCGACGCGGCAGCGAGGGCCACGTCGGGATCGCGGCTGTTCAGCTCCCGGGTGATCCGCGTCAGACGCGTGCCGAGGGCGAATGCTTCGACCTTCTGGCGGCCGGCGACGGCGGCATGAACGAACCGCAGCAGCGCCCGGGCGTACGGTTCCATCGACCCACTGACGTCCAGCAACAGGACGAGGCGCCGCAGACGAGTGGTCGGCCTGCGGAAGTGTCGCTCGATCGGTTCACCACCGGCACGGATCGCCGCCTGCATGGTCCGGCGGATGTCGGGGCGGGCGGTCGCCCGCAGCGCCGGGCCGAGTCGGAGCGATGATCGGGGAGAGCCGACCAGTCGCAGGCTCGCCATCAGGTCCTGGGCCTGGACGAGCTCGGCGGGGCTGTACTGGGCGAAATCCTTGTGGCGGAGGACTTCGGTGGGGGAGAAGCGCAGCTCGATCGTCGGGTTGTCGTCGGCTCCGCCCGATTCGCCGCCGCCGTCGTCGTCGTCGTCGTCGGCGTCGACGGCGATCGTGATCGAGAGCGGCTCCTGTTCGTCGGGATCTGCCGTCGAGCGGCGCGCATCGAAGAAGACCGCGAACGCCCGGTCGTAGATCTCGATGTCCTCGGGGCGCCGGGCGAGCGTTGCTCGCCCGGACCAGTACACGCCCGAACGTTCGTCGAGTCCGACGGCGCACAACGCTTCTGCGAAGGTGTGGGTCGAGCTCGACGGAACGCGCAGACCCGCGCCGCGCAGGACGCGCGTGAACGCGACGGCGATCTCGGCCGGGTCGCTGCGCTGCGGCATGGCCCGGTCGTCGGTCGACGGCGGGGCCCAGCTCACCCGTGCAGCAGACCCTTCTCGAAGGCCTGCTTCACGACCGAGGCGACGCCGTGCTGATCGACGCGTTGGTGGTCCTCGCGGTACTTCAGCACCGTGCCGAGGGTGTTCGTCACCAGCTCCTCGTCGAGCCGGGTCGCGCCGAGGCGTCCGAGCGCGTTCGCCCAGTCGATCGTCTCGGCGACACCCGGCGGCTTGTAGAGGTTGAGAGCGCGCAGCGCTTCGACTGCCGCTGCCACCTGGCGGGCCAAGCCGTCGTCGACCGCGGGAACCCGCAACTTGACGATCGCCACCTCGCGCTCGAACCCGGGGTGCTCGACCCAGTGGTAGAGGCAGCGTCGCTTGAGGGCGTCGTGGACATCGCGAGTGCGGTTCGACGTGAGGACGACCAACGGTGGCCGCTCGGCCCGGAAGACCCCGACCTCGGGGACCGTGACCTGGAAGTCGGAGAGGATTTCGAGGAGGTATGCCTCGAACTCGTCGTCGGCCCGATCGACCTCGTCGATGAGCAGAACCGGTGGCGGCCCCTCGACGGTTTCGATCGCCCGCAGGAGCGCTCGTTTGATCATGAATCGCTCGCTGTACAGCTCTGCTTCGAGTGCGTCGGAGGTCATCGATGCCGTCTCGCCGGTGGCTTCGGCGGCGCGCAGGTGGAGCAGTTGGCGGGCGTAGTCCCAGTCGTAGACGGCCTGCGAGACGTCGATTCCCTCGTAGCACTGGAGGCGGATCAGCTCGCCGCCCGTCACCGCGCTGAGTGCCTTGGCGAGCTCGGTCTTGCCGACGCCCGCCTCTCCTTCGAGCAGCAGCGGACGCTGCAGCGTCATGGCGAGGAAGACCGAGGTCGAGATGCCGTCGTCGGGCAGGTAGCCCTGGGCTGAGAGGGCGGTGCTGACATCGCTCGGCGTCACGCGGGTGACCTTAACCCCGCGAGCGACGACCTGTGGATCCCTGGGCGCAGAGCATCGCCGCTTCGAGATGTCGACGCGCCGGTCAGGTGCCGGTCGTGCGGGTGTCGATGATCTCGGTCACGACGTTGTAGGGCCAGCCGTCGGGGAGATCGGTCGGCAACGCGGGCATGGGCAATACGGTTGCCCGTTCCTCGCCGAGCTCGACGTAGCCGTAATCCTCACGCGCAGCTTCACGGATTCCGTCCGCGGTCTCGAGGCGCATCGTCTCGGCTTCGAGTTCGTTGTTCACGCGCTGGAGTTCATCGAGTTGGGCCTGTCGCTGCTGGATGTCGACGTCCTGGTCGCGCCAGGTCCCGATCGGCAGGACGAACACGGCGAAGGCGATCGCCGCAACGATGCCCAGCGCGAACAGTCCGGTGAAGAGTGCCACTCGGGGTCGACGGGAGATCCGCTTCTCGATCGGAATCGGGCGGGTGAAGTCTCCGAGCCGAGATCGACCGACGCGGGCGGCCTGGATGTCCGCAGGGCGCGGGATCGAGGTCGTCTTCGAGCGAGGCACGGCGACATTCTGGCAGCGTCGAGCACGCTTCGGCGGTCATCTCCGCGAGATTGGAGCTCTCAATGAGGTCGAGGTGAACGGGTGTCCGACCCCGCCTGCAGCCCTTGCGGTGGCGGTGCGGGTCAGCGAAGCGGGGCGAGGGCCCCGCGGCCGCGGTACTCGGCGGCGTCGCCGAGCATCGACTCGATCCGCAGCAGCTGGTTGTACTTGGCGACACGATCCGACCGGGCGGGCGCGCCCGTCTTGATCTGGCCGCAGTTGGTGGCGACGGCCAGGTCGGCGATCGTGGCGTCTTCGGTCTCACCCGAACGGTGGCTCATCACCGAGGTGTAGCCGTGACGTGTGGCGAGCCCCACCGTGTCGAGGGTCTCGGTGAGCGAACCGATCTGGTTGACCTTGATCAGGATCGAGTTCGCCACCGACCTGTCGATGCCGGTGCGGAGCCGTGCGGAGTTGGTGACGAACAGGTCGTCGCCGACGAGCTGGACCCGGTCGCCGACCGCGGCGGTGAGCGTCGCCCATCCGTCCCAGTCGTTCTCGTCCATCGCGTCCTCGATCGACACGATCGGGTAGGTGTCGACGAGGCGCGTCCAGTACGCCGCCATCTCCGCCGGGGTGAGGACCTTGCCCTCGCCCTTCAACTGGTAGACGCCGTCCTCGAAGATCTCCGAGACGGCAGGGTCGAGAGCGATCGCGATGTCGTCGCCCGGGGTGAACCCGGCTTTCTCGATCGCCTCGATCAGCACCGTGATCGCCTCCTCGTTCGAGTCGAGGTTCGGCGCGAAGCCGCCTTCGTCTCCGACTGCGGTGGACAATCCACGACCGGCGATCACCGACTTGAGCACGTGGTACGTCTCGGTACCCCATCGCAGCGCTTCGGAGAAGCTCGGTGCACCCACCGGCATGATCATGAACTCCTGGAAATCGATCGAGTTGTCGGCGTGGACCCCACCGTTGATGACGTTCATCATCGGGACCGGCAGGACATGGGCGTTCGGCCCGCCGACATACTGATAGAGAGGCATGTCGAGTTCGATCGCGGCGGCCTTCGCGATCGCCAGGCTCGTCCCGAGAATCGCGTTGGCGCCGAGGCGTGCCTTGTTGTCGGTGCCGTCGAGGTCGATCATCACCCGGTCGATGAGCCGTTGATCGAGCGCGTCATAGCCGATCAGCTCGTCGGAGATCTCGTCGTTGACGAAGCCGACGGCCGACAGGACCCCCTTGCCGCCGAAGCGTTCACCGCCGTCGCGGAGTTCGACGGCCTCGTGCTCGCCCGTCGACGCACCGGAGGGAACCGCCGCGCGTCCTCGGCCCCCGAGTCCAGAAGCACGTCCACCTCGACGGTCGGATTACCTCGGCTGTCGAGAATCTCACGTCCGTTGATGCCGATGATCTCACTCATACCCCTGGAACGTATCCGATTCGTCGACGGAAGAATCCGACGACTGTCGCGAGATCGTGACCTCATCGGGTGCCGATGCGAGCACATTCTCGATGTAGGAGTCGAGTGCGTCTTCCAGGGGGATGTCGATGGTGGCGTTCTCGGACAGGAACCACCGATGCTCGAGCAGCTGGTGGTAGATCTCCGCCGCCTCGAGTTTGGCGAACAGCTCGGGCGGGATCCGGGCCATCAGCGGCTCGAAGCGGTCGTCGAGCCAGCGGACGGCAACGACGTTCTCCGGCAAGGTCCGTACGTGTGCGCCGCCGTGGCCCGTCGGCACGCCTGCGTCGATCTTGGCCTGTCGTTCGATGTTGAGCTGGTGACCGAATGCACGGATGTCGTCGAGCATCCGGCGGGCTTGGTTCTCGGTCGTCTCCAGACCCGTCAGATTCCTCAGTCGTTCCGAGTGGAATCCGTGCTCGACCACTCGCGGGATGTAGCGGAGCCATCCCCCCGCAGCGTCGTCGACGATGTCCATCTCCTCGACGTCGAAACCCAGGTCGTGCAGCCGCTTCAGGTGCTGGTCGATCTTGAACGTCTCGCCAGGTGCGAACTCCTGGGCTGCGGTGAGTTCCTCCCAGAGCCGGTCGTAGCGGTCGCTGATCTGCAATGCGACGTCCATCGGGTCGATGTCTTCCTGCAACCGGCCGCCCGCCTGCAGGTCGAGGAGGCCACCGGCGACGTTCTCGGTGGCGACCTGGAGATCGAGCCGGCGCTGCCCGTCGGAGAGCCTGTCGTACTTCTCGCCGGTCTCCATGTCGATCACATAGGCGGACAACGCGCCGGCATCGCGGCGGAACAACGTGTTCGACAGCGAGCAATCTCCCCAGAAGAACCCGCCGAGGTGGAGTCGCACGAGCAGTACGACGAGTGAGTCGAGTACGCGCTCGCCCAGGTACGGGATGCTGAGGCCGCGTCCGGACAGCAGCGTGCGATACGGGAGCGAGTAGTCGAGGTGTCGCGTGACGAGCATCCCGTCGTCCTGGTCCGGCTTGTCGGTCACCGCAGCGACGACCTCCGCCGTGGGCAGTCCGTCGTCGTCGAGTTCTCGCAGCAGGCGGTACTCGCGGCGTACCAGGTCGTCGGGCAACTCCTTGATCACGTAACTGGTCCCGTCGAGCTCGATCAGACGGACCACGTGGCGATGGAGACCCAGCACGCCGTGCATGTGGGGAAGGGTCCAATCGGCGAGTCGCTCGGAGAAGGGCAGACCGGCGACCAGAGGATGGTCGGAGGGGCTCGCGATCTGCATGCGCATGACCTTCAGTGTGGCGTCGCGAGCCGCCCCGCGTGGCGCATGTCCCCACCAAATGGCTCAAGTCGTGACGAAAACTTGCCGATCACGTGACCGTGACCGAACTCGATCTTCGCGGTTCCGACATGTCCGATGTCGGGGGACCGGCTGCTCTCCTGCTGCCCGATCGCGAACTGATCACGGTCGAACCCCCGCTCAAGGCCACCTCCGCGCCGGCTGTCCCCGAACGGCTCTCGACGACACCGGTGCTCGCGGTCACCGTGCTCTCGGCTGCGATCGCCTTCGGCCTCGCCGGATTCCAGATCGCCCGGGGGATGAACGGTGAGGATCGGATCAGACCGCTCTCGTGGATCGAACTGGCGCTCGCTCTCGTCGCGGCGGCGGGCACCGTCGGCTGGACGTGGCTGGTCGTCGAGAACGCCCGCCGCCTCCTCGCGGCCGGTCGCACGACCGAAGCGCCGTCCCCGAACGCAGTGGCAGCAGCGTGGGCGATGCCGCTGGTCGTCACTGCGGCGGCGGTCGGGGCGACCGCGTACCTGGAGCTGAAGCTCAACACGCCGGAGGCCGAGTCGACGTCGACGATCCCGCTGGCCGTTGCCTGCGGAGCGGTGATCGTGGCGATGTTCGTCTCGTACCGACCGCTCTTCATGCTGTCGGCGGTGATGCGTCGACTGGGAGCGGTCACCGGTGCGCTCGCCCGTTGGATCTGGGTTCCGCTGTCGCTTGCCATCGCGGGAAGCATGACACTGATCGGTCTGCGGGCCGGAGGCGCCTACGGCGACGAGTTCGACGGGTTCGCGCCGGCTTGGGCGCTCGGGATCGTCTCGATTCCTCCCGTCCTGATCCTGCTGGTGCTCGCATGGCGAGGTGGCCGGGTGGTCGAGGACGCCGTGCAGTTGGCATACGACCGACGCGCGGGAATCGCCCGCACCGGTGTGGGTCGCGGTCGGATGGGGCTCTACACCCGGCTGCTGCGCGCGGACGCCAGACCAGCCGCCCCACTCGACCTGCGCAAGCGGATCCGGCTCGTCCCGGGGCACGCGATGGTGAGGCTCGCGATGATGACGGCGATCGCTGCGCTCGCGCTCGTGAGCGTCGTCGGCGCGCTCGTGATGTTCCTGTTCTGGCGCGAGACCTCCGAGAGCGCACTCCTTCCGCCGCAGCGGGAGCGGGCGTGGACGGCGCTGGAGGGTCTGCAGTCGCTCGAACGGATGCTCGCTCTCGGCCTCGTCGGTCTGGCGAGCCTCTGGTCGTTCCTGACCGTGCTCAACGCTCGACTGGCGAGCGGTCGTCGCCGCAACCCGTTGCTCGCCGCGATCGCGTGGCCGGTCGCGGCGTGGTCGATCTGGTATCTGTCGGTCCAGTATGCGAACGAGGAAAGCGTCGGCTCGATCGTCACCGGATTCGCGCTGCAGGCGGTGGCGCTCTACATCCCGTTCTTCCTGCTCGAGCGGTCGGCCGTCGCGGTCGGCGCCCGGCGCAGCCCGTTGCGTCTCTCGTACGCCCTCTGCGTGGTGTTGCTGGTCCACATCCAGGGCCTCGGTGGCCTGCCGACCCTCGTCGAGACGGCCGAGACCGACCGATTCGGTCGCATCGCCGGCTATCTCGCGTTGGCCGCCCTCCTCGAACTCATCGTCACGATCTCGGTCACCGAGGCCAGCACGTTGATCGCCGATGCCTCGGAATCGCTCGCCGAGAAGCACAACTTCCTCGCCGACCAACGACTGCAGTACGAGCACCAGGTCCACCACGAGCGCGCGCCCGCAATGGCCCAGGAAGCCGCCGAATCGCTGCCCCTCCCCGTCGGCGCGCCGGTCGAATTCGTCGCAACGGCGAGTCCTCCGCCGCCGCCTCCGCCTGCCCCGCCCTCACCTCCACCCCCTCCGCCGGTGCCGTGATGTGCGGTGTGGACGACACCCTCGCCAGGCGACGCGTCAGTTGCGCCGCCGGCGAGCAACCGTCGGCGTCAGCCGTGTGACGCCTTGACCCGATCCCACAGGGCGTCGAGGACGTCGACGTCCGCCGTGAGCAGGTCGACACCATCGTCGAGCGCCAACTGTTCGACACGCTCGAACCGGGCTCGGAACTTGTCGGACGCAGCGCGCAGTGCGAGTTCCGGGTCGACACCGACGTGGCGCGCGACGTTGACGACCGCGAACAGGAGATCTCCGAGTTCTGCGGCGGTGTGAGCCGTCTCACCGGATGCGATCGCCTCCGTCAGTTCGTCGGTCTCCTCCCGCACCTTCGGGATCGCGCCCGCGACGTCCGGCCAGTCGAAACCGACCTTCGACGCCTTGCGCCCGACCTTCTCGGCATAGCTCAGCGACGGGAGGGAACGTGGAATGCCCTCGAACACCGAGGTCCGACCCTTCTCGATGCGCTTGATCTCCTCCCAGTTCGCCAGCACCTGCTCGGCGCCGTCCGCGAGCACCTCGCCGAACACGTGCGGATGCCGTCGCACGAGCTTGTCGTGGATTCCCTCGACGACGTCGGTGATCGTGAAGCGCCCCTGCTGTTCGGCGATCACGGCAATGGAATTCGATCTGGTACAGGAGGTCGCCGAGTTCCTCGATCAGGTCGTCGTCGACCGACGGGTCGTCGGCACGTCGTGGGTCCGTGAGTGCCTGCAGCGCGTCGATGACCTCGTGGGTTTCTTCGAGCAGGTACGGGATCAGGGTCTGATGGTCCTGCTCGATGTCCCACGGGCACTGTTCGCGCAGCGTGCGGGTCAGGTCGTGGAAGCGGACGTAGTGGCGGCCGACCGCTGCCTCGAGGTGCGGCACGAAGATCGAGGTGAGGTGGTTGGCCTCGATCGTCCGGTCCATCTCGGCCCACGTCGTCTCGATGATCTGTTCGTCACCGGTTCCGAGGGCGTGGAGGATCTGGACGGGTTCGTGACCGGATGCGCTCTCGACGGCGAGCTTGATGTCGTTGAGGACCCAGTTCGCATGGGTGTGGGCGACGAGGAGCGGACCGGTCTCGCCCGCCGCGGCGACGGCGAAGTCGTGGCCGTCGATCAGTCGGACGCGTTCCTCGACCGGATCGATCCCGAGCCGTGCCCACGCGACGTCGAGGAACGACATGGCCGGTCGGATGTCGAGTGTGACACCGGCGGCCGGGCATCGGTCGCGGAGATAGCGCACCGTGCGCTCGAGGATCAGCGGCGAGCCGGGCACGGCGTAGAGGATCGAACCGTGTTCGACGACGTCGGCGAGGAGCCGATCGACGATGTCGACGTAGACGTCGTCGAACGTGTCGGCGTTCTCGTACACGTCGTCGTGGGTCATCGCCCCTCCTGCGGCGTCGGTCACGATCCGGGCGGACGGGTGGACCGCCGTGCGCAGATGGCGCCGCCCGATGCGGTCGATCGCATCGCGGGTCTCGACCGTGACGTGATCGGAGCCTCCCGGACCGAGTCCGACGACGGTGATCGAACGTCCTGCTGACGATCGGTGGTTGGGCACGACCCTCAGCCGAGCGGAATGACCGACGAGGTGGCCGGATCGAAGGTTCCGTACCGCGAGTCGACGTGAATGTCGAGGTCGTCCAACGCGACGTCGGCGGCGGCCGTGGAGCGGGCGACGGCGAGGACTCCCGCCAGTTCGTCGGCGTTCAGGTCGTCGAACGGGCGATACCCGACGACGAGACCGGTGTCGGCCGCTGCAGCTGCCGTGTCGACGAGCGCATACGGGTTGTCCGACGACAGCGCGAAGAGGGACGCGATGTCGGGAGACTCACGCGTGTCGGGGGGGAACTGATCGATCGTCAGACACCCGACCCTCCCGGTCACCGTTGCGAGTTGGGGATCCACGTTGGCCTCGCCGAAGACGACGTCGAATTCCTCACCGGCCTCCAGTCGGTCGAACGCGTCCTGGGCCTCGGCGATCGTCGGCGTCGCCAGCACGACGGGACAGGCGACGCCGACCGCCTCGATCCCTTCGCTGTACAGGGCGGAGATGTCGTCATCGTCGAGACCGATCGCGGTCTCCTGGATCCACGCAGAGATCACTTGACGCACCGGCTCCCCCGGCAGCACGCCGCCGAGGTCCTCCTCGCTCGCCCCGATGTCGAGCAGGCGCTGGTCCAGTTCGTCTGCCGACAGTTCCTGGTCGCCGACGCGTGCGACGGCGTCGGAGAACGTGGTGCAGCCGGCGGTCAGCGAGGCGGCAACGAGCGTGAGCAGGATCGTCATCAGTCGGCGATTCACCCGGTGCACGCTATCCGTTGCGCTGCGCTGCGGCGGGGCGCCGAGTGGAGGTGCCGACGTCATTCGACCGGGACGAGGTCGCGCAGGAACCGGACGAGGAACGTCGCGGGATCCTGACGGCGGGGGAGCGGGACGACCAGCTGGTCGAGGTCGTCCTTGAACTTCGCGCCCTTCGAGAGTCGCCGCAACCGGATGGTCGCACTCACGGGCAGGTCGATCGGCTGGATACGGGCGTCGGTCGCGGTGATCTGGAGGTCACGGACGCCGAGGCGGTGGCACTCGGCGCGTAGGTATCCGACCTGCAGCAGGGACTCCGCCGGCGCGGGCAGCGGGCCGTAGCGGTCCTCCCATTCGGTGCGGATGTCGTCGACCTCGGCGTCGGTGGTGACATCGGCCAGGCGGCGGTACGCCTCGAGTCGCAGCTCCTCCTTCTCGACGTAGTCGGTCGGAAGGTAGGCGTCGGTCGGGACGTCGAGCTTGATCTCGGGAGGTTGGTGGGGAAGCGGCTCGCCCTTCATCTCGCTGACCGCCTCGGTGACCATCTGGCAGTAGAGGTCATAGCCGACAGCGGCGATGTGGCCGGACTGTGACTCGCCGAGCAGTGAGCCGGCACCGCGGATCTCCAGGTCGCGCATCGCGATCCTGAA
Organism: Ilumatobacteraceae bacterium; assembly: GCA_963824025.1. Classification (GTDB taxonomy): domain Bacteria; phylum Actinomycetota; class Acidimicrobiia; order Acidimicrobiales; family Ilumatobacteraceae; genus Ilumatobacter_A. Next base: position 393,525 of record CAWGNY010000002.1, on the reverse strand, counting down.
TCCCGATCCGAGTTCGGTCGACTCGCCGATCGTGCGCAGCCGCTCGTACGCCTCCTCGGTCAGCACCTTGTCCTGCGGATGGAACAGATAGGCATACGCGCGCTGCCCGGAGCGGCCGACGCGGCCGCGGATCTGGTGCATCTGGCCGAGACCGAGCAGGTCGGCACGTTCGACGACGAGCGTGTTGACGGCCGGCATGTCGATGCCCGACTCGATGATCGTCGTGCACACGAGGACGTCGAACTCGCCGTCCCAGAAGTCTTGTACGACCTGCTCGAGCGTCCCCTCGTCGAGCTGGCCGTGAGCGATCGCAATGCGCGCTTCCGGCACCAGCTGGCGCAGGCGCTGCGCGCTGGTCTCGATCGAGCGGACCCGATTGTGGACCCAGAACACCTGGCCCTCCCGGAGGAGTTCGCGACGGATCGCCTCGACTGCGACGCGTTCGTCGTACTCGCCGACGTAGGTCAGGATCGGTTGGCGTTCGGCGGGCGGGGTCTGGAGGAGCGACAGGTCGCGGATGCCGACGAGGCTCATCTCGAGCGTGCGTGGGATCGGCGTGGCGGAGAGCGTGAGGACGTCGACGTTCGTCTTCATCTTCTTCATCTTCTCCTTGTGTTGCACGCCGAACCGCTGCTCCTCGTCGACGACGAGGAGGCCGAGATCCTTGAAGTGGATGTCGGCGGCGAGCAGGCGGTGGGTGCCGATCACGCAGTCGACCTCGCCGGTCTTGAGATCGGCGATCACCCTCTTGGCCTGAGCTGGGGTGAGGAACCGGGAGAGGACCTCGACGCGGATCGGATAACCGGCGAAGCGGTCGGCGAACGTGTTGCCGTGCTGTGTCGCGAGCAGTGTGGTCGGGGCGAGCACGGCGACCTGCTTGCCGTCCTGAATCGCCTTGAACGCGGCGCGGATCGCGATTTCGGTCTTCCCGAATCCGACGTCGCCACACACCAGGCGATCCATCGGGAAGGCGCGCTCCATGTCGGCCTTGATGTCGAGGATGGCCCGGTGCTGGTCGGGGGTCTCGACGAACGGGAACGCCTCCTCCATCTCGGCCTGCCACGGGGTGTCCTGCGCGAACTGATGGCCCTCCGCCGTGATCCGCTGCTGGTAGAGCAGGACGAGCTCCTGCGCGACCTGACGGACCTCCGACTTGACGCGACTCTTCGTCTTGGCGAAGTCCGATCCGCCGAGCTTGTGCAGTTTGGGGGCCTCGCCACCGACGTACTGGCGGATCGAGTCGATCTGGTCCGATGGGATGTACAGCTTGTCGCCGCCCTTGTAGGCGACGAGGAGGTAGTCGCGTTCGACCCCACCGATCGCTCTCTTCACCATGCCCTCGTACTGTCCGACGCCGTGCTGGTGGTGCACGACGTAGTTGCCGGTCTTGAGGTCCTCGAACGTGCTCGCGGTTTCGCCGCGCTTGCGGGCTCGGGCCCGCCGGTGAGCGCGTCGTCGGCCGGTGAGGTCGGACTCGGCGACGATCGCGACCTTCGCGTTCGGCAGGGTGACCCCGCGGTGGAGAGGTGCCACCACGATCGACCCACCGATCGGCAACTCGTCGGGGTCACCCGGGAGGAGCTTGAAGTCGAGCCCCTGGTCGAGCAGCAGCGACTTGAGGCGCCGAGCCGAGCCCTCTCCGTCGGCTGCGACCACCACGCGATAGCCATCGGCGAGCAGGTCGCGGAGCCGTTCGGTGAGGCCGGAGCCGTCTCCGACCACGGGACCCCATCCCATCGCCGCGACGAGCGGGGTGTCGGGCGACTCCGGGGTGGAGTCGATCGACCAGAACGAGCCTGCCGCGGCGAGGAGGACGTCGGGCTCGGCGTGCAGGCGGGGGAACGTCTTGTCGGGATCCCGCGCCCACGTCGATGCGAGCGTTCGGGCGAGATCGTCCTCCTCGGCGATCAGGTCCGCTGCGCGGTCCCGCATCCGACGGGGTTCGATCAGCACGATCTTGGCGTCGACGGGCAGGACGTCGGTGATCAGGGTCGCAGCCGTCGGGTCGTCGTCGACGAGCCACGGGAGCCAGGACTCCATGCCGTCGAAGTGGTGGCCTTCGGCGAGGCGTTCCCACTGCTCGCGTCCCCACGGCTCGGTCTCGACCAGCGCCGCCGCCCGTTCACGAACCTCGGGGGTCGGAGTCAGCTCGCGTGCGGGGAAGATCCGAACCTCGGCGAGGTCGACCGTCGAGCGTTGGTCGTTGACGCTGAATCTGGTCAGCCGGTCCACCTCGTCGCCCCACAGGTCGATGCGGATCGGTGCGTCCGCTCGCGCCGGATACACGTCGACGATCGCGCCGCGGCGGGCGAACTCGCCGCGGTGCTCGACGACTTCCTCGCGGCGGTACCCGAAGCTCACGAGGGTCTCGGCGAGGCGATCCGGGTCGACCTCACCACCCGGGTGGATCACGATCGGCTCGACGTCGAGTGCGCCGGGGCCGAGCTTCTGCAGGAGTCCGCGGACGCCGGCGACGATCACCTTGGGCACACGGGCCGGGTCGCGGAGACGCCAGAGGACGTCGAGACGTTGCCCCATCGTCTCCACGTTCGGGCTGACGCGTTCGAACGGAAGGGTTTCCCACCCCGGGAAGAGGACGAGTTCGTCCTCGTCGAGGAACTGGCCGAGGTCGTCGTGGAGTTGGCGCGCCATCGTGCCCGTCGGGCAGGCGACGAGCAACGGCCGGCGGTTCGAGAGCGAGGCGAGGGCGGCGATCGAGATCGGTCGGGCCACCTCGACGACAGCGAGGCGCGCGTCCGGTTCGCCGAAGGCTCGGGTCAGTCCGGGCTCGTCGCGCAGCAGCGGCGCGAGTGAGCGCAGCGGGGCTCCCGTCGGAAGCGGCGGTTCGTCGTCGCTCGCCGGCGAGGACTCGCCGTGGTGTGCAGCCGATCGGAGTTCGTCGTGGCGCAGATCGGTCACCCGTCCATTGAACCCCCGCTCGCGCCAATCCGACACCCGCCCCATGTTCGTCGGTGCCAGGCACCGACGAACATGGGTGCCAGGCACCATCGCACACCAGCCAACACCAACCAACACGGGAGGGGTCGTCCCGAGACGGGTCGTCAGCGGCGTGCGTTGAATCGTTGCATGGCGGCGTCGACGCCGTCGGCGATGATCGTCTCGACCGCGTCGGCGGCCTCGACGATCGCCACGTCGAGCAGCTCGCGCTGCCGCTTCGGGATCTTCGCCAGCACGTGGACCTTGCCGACGTGGGAGCTGTCGGGCTTCCCGACGCCGATCCGAACCCGCAGGTAGTCCTGGGTCTTCAGGTGCTGGGAGATCGATCGCAGTCCGTTGTGGCCGGCGAGTCCACCGCCGACCTTGATCCTCATCTCGCCGGGCGGCAGATCGAGCTCGTCGTGGATGACGATGATCTGTTCGGGTGCCTCGATGCGGAATCGCCGTACCAGTGCCCCCACGGCGCGACCCGACTCGTTCATGTAGGTGATCGGGAACGCAAGCACCGTTCGTCGCTCGTTGCCACCCGGTCCGGGGAATCGCGTCTCTGCGAGCAATGCGTTGTCGCGTCCGCCCCGCAGGCCCACGCCGCGCCGTTCTGCGAGGAGCCGGAGAGCGTCCTCGCCGACGTTGTGGCGGGTGTTGGCGTACTTCTCGCCCGGGTTACCGAGTCCGACGACGAGCCAGTCGAACGGCGCACCCTTGCCGTCGCGGCCGAACAATCCCATCACGGTTCAGCCGCCGCGATAACGCACACGATCCGCCGCGCCCGGCGCGGCGGATCGTGTGCGCTCGTCCGGTCGGTTCACTCGCCCGATTCGTCGGCGGCGGCCCCGCCGGCTTCGCCGCCGGTGTCACCTTCAGCGCCGTCCGCGGCCTCGGCAGCGGCTTCGGCCTGCGCGGCCTCTTCGTCGAGCACCGGCGTCCGCATGATCGAAACCGTGACGACCGCCGTGTCGGGGTCGGAGGTCGCCCTGACCCCGTCGGGCACGGCGAGATCGGCGACGGTGATCGTGGAATCCATGTGCATGTCGGTCACGTCGAACACGATCTCGTCGGGGATGTTGCGTGGGGTCGTCGAGATCTCGAGCTCGGTCATGACCTGGTCGATCAGGCCGTTGTTGTCGTTGACTTCCTTGGCGCTACCGGTGAGGTGGATCGGGACCGAGACGACGATCTCCTCGTCGAGGTTGACCTGGATGAAATCGAGGTGCTCGATGTTGAGGCGGACCGGGTGGCGCTGGACGTCCTTGATGATCGAGGGGTACATCTTGCCATCGATGGTGAGGTCGAGGATCGTGTTGAGCCCGGAGCTCCCGGAGACCGCAGCGCGCAGTTCACGACGATCGACCGAGATGCTCAGCGGCTCCATGCCCTGGCCGTACACGACGGCCGGGATGTGGCCCTCGCTGCGAAGGCGGCGCGACGAGGAGCTCCCCGTGGCCCGGCCGGTGGTTGCGTTGAGAATGGTCTCGGTCATGGTGGTGGTGTCCAAACGTGTGCGGCGGGTGCCTGACGAATCCGATCATCGTCAAGTGCCACCGGTCGAAATACAGCAGGGAGCAACGCTATCGGCCGCGCTCTTCACCTCAACCGCTGCCCACCCCCTCGAAATCCGGTGGATCGTGACGGTGGACGCTGCGATCCGCCCGGGGATCGGTCAGGAGGCGCGTCCACGGCACAGTTCCAGGCGGTGGTAGGCGCGGTGGACCAAACGGGCAGCCTGGTGGGGGTCGCGCTGCAGTGATTCGTCGAGCGTGATCGTCTCCCAGCCGATCGCGAGGGCCCCCACGACCCGCTCGCGGTCGTGTCGGACGGCCTCGTCTCCGCCGTGCCACCAGCTGTGTCCCGGTTCGACGCACAATCGCACCGCCGGCCACGCGATGTCGAGATGGATTTCCGGCCCGCCCGGAAGGTGCACGGGGTGCTGGCGAATCGGCTCCGGGAGCCCGATCGTTCGGAGCGCCTCGATCAGGTCCAGCTCCAGGCGACTCTGGGCGGGACGCTCCTGCTCGAGCGCGATGTCGAGCCAGCGTGCCATTCGCGCCGTCCCGTCCACGTCTCGGCACCGATGGCGGCGGAGGTAGTGCTCGGCCGACTGCGGGGTGACGAGGCCGAGGTGCCAACAATCCTCGGCAGCCCGCTGGAACCGACGGTCGTCGAGGCGTGCGGCGAGGTCGTCGAGCATCCGGTGCGGCTCGGCAACAGCGCGCAGCCCGCCGACGTTCGTCCGGTCCCGATCCGGGTCGTACCACGCGCTCCACCCGACGGTGGTCCACGGCGGCAGGCGGACGCGATGACCCTCGGGAATCGTGACGTGGATCTTGTGGTGCGGCATCTCCCGGAGTCCGTGCAGGCGCCCGGCGGTCGGCCCGGCGAGGAAGCCGCGGTCGCCCAGGTGCAGGCAGACGGCCGCGCACCGCGCGAGGAAGGTGTCGGGCGACGATCGGATCCGGACGGTGCGGGCGGTGACGTCGACGATCGTGCCCGAGCGTCGGGCACGTGACAGTGTCGCAGTGCTGACGCCGGCTGCTGTCAGTTGTTCGCTGCTGAGGATCCCGAACTGCCGTGATGCGATCCGAAGGAGTGCTGGAGTGATCACGCCCGCTCAGGGGGTCGTCAACCCGGCCATCGGGAAATCGGACCCGAGGATCCCCGTCCCCACCCTTCCGAATTCCGACAGATCGTGACGCCGACCGTCAGGACCCGCCGGGAACTGCGGTGCGGGTGCGTGGGCGGGAAGGTCAGGCGAGGTTCTCGCCGTCGAAGATGTCGCTCACGCTGGTGTCGTCGAACACGGCACCGAGCGCCTCCGCGATCAGCGGCGCGACCGAGAGCACTTCGACGTTGGGGAGCTGCTTCTCGGGCGGGAGCGGCAGCGAGTTGGTGAGCACCAGACGTTCGATCGGGGCGTTCTTGAGCCGGTCGACGGCCGGGCCCGAGAGCAGACCGTGGGTGGCCATCGCCCACACCTCGTGCGCTCCACGCTTCTTGAGCAGTTCGGCGGCGGCGACGATGGTTCCGGCCGTGTCGATCATGTCGTCGGTGAGGACGCACGTGCGACCTTCGACGTCGCCCATCACTTCGGCGGCCTCGGCCACGTTGGTGGTGCCCTTGGGTCGGCGCTTGTAGATGAATGCCAGGTCGGCGCCGCAGTCACCGAGGTGCTGGGCCATCCGCTCGGCGACCTTGATCCGGCCGGCGTCGGGCGACACGATCACCGGCTCGGTGGCGTTCGCCCGGACGTATCCCTCCAGGACGGGCATTGCGGTGAGGTGGTCGACCGGGCCGTCGAAGAATCCCTGGATCTGACCGGAATGCAGGTCGATCGAGATCATCCGCTTCGCGCCGGCCTCCTTGAACATGTCAGCGATCAACCGGGCGGTGATCGGCTCGCGGCCGGCGGCCTTGCGGTCCTGGCGGGCATAGCCGTAGAACGGGCACACGGCGGTGATCCGTTTCGCCGAGGCGCGCGATGCCGCATCGATCATGATCAGGTGTTCCATGATCGAATCGTTGACGGAGCGACCGTCGACACCGAAGTGGGTCTGCATCACGAAGACGTCGGTGCCGCGCACGGACTCGCCGAAACTGCACCGAACCTCACCGTTCGCGAACTCGACGAGGTTCGCGTTGCCGAGTTCGATGTTCAGGTGCGTGGCCACCTCCTGAGCGAGCGCCGGATGGGTGCGCCCGGTGTAGAGCGCGAGCCGCTTGGTGGTGACCTTTTCCATGATGCGAGCATCCTCTCCCGGCCGTGTCGACCGGTATCGACGAACGTCAGCCGGCGGGCGCAGTGTAGAACGCGCCCGTGACGCTTTCCGAAGTGACCGATGATCCGGCGGGCAGGTGGGCGTAGGGGCCGACCACGGCGTCGGTGCCGACCTCTGCGTCGTGGCCCACCGCGTGGATGATCTTCGCGCCGGCTCCCACGGCGCAGTCGACCAACTGGGCGTCGGGACCGATCTCACACCTGTCGCCGATCGCCGTGCTGCCCTGCAGGATCGTGCCGGGGTAGATCGTGACGTCGCGCCCGATCGTGACGTTGACATCGATGAAGGTCTGGCGCGGATCGAGCATCGTCACGCCGTTGAGCAGCCATCGCCGGTTCGTGCGGGCGCGGAGTTCACGCTCCGCGAGGGCGAGTTGCCAGCGGTCGTTGACCCCCTGCGTCTCCGCGGCGGGTGCTTGGACGCACCCGACCCGGTGGCCCATCTCGGCGAGGGCCGCCACGACGTCGGTCAGGTAGTACTCGCCCTGCGCGTTGTCGGTGGTCAAGGTACGCAGGGCGGGTCCGAGGAGGTCGCGACGGAACGCGTAGATCGATGTGCACACCTCGTTCACGTCGAGCTCCTCCGGCGACGCGTCGCGCTGCTCGACGATCCGCTGGACCTGGCCGTCACGTCCGCGCACGACCCGTCCGTATCCGGTCGGGTCGTCCATCACCGACGTGAGCAGCGTGGCGGCGTTGCCGTTCGCGACATGCGTGGCCACGAGTTCGTCGAGGGTGTCGGTCTGGAGCAATGGCGTGTCGCCGGGCAGGATCAGAACTGTCGACTCGTCGTCGTAGTCGTCGCCGTCGAAGGCGGTCATGCCGATCGAGGCAGCGTCGCCCGTCCCGTTCTGCTCGATCTGCTCGACGAAGGCGACGTTCGCCCACGCCGGCGCCATCGACTGGACCTTCTTCGTGACCTGCTCGGCGCCGTGCCCGACGACGACGGCGGTGCGCTCGGGTGCCAGCTTCTCCAGCGAGTGGATGACGTGCAGGATCATGGCCCGACCGCAGATCATGTGCAACGGTTTGGGTCGACTCGACCGCATCCGCGTCCCCTCGCCGGCTGCCAGCACGATCGCCGAAACGCTCATGTCGCGAGCCTACTGCTGGCGTGTGGGCGCGGCCCGGGCTTGGTGAGAGGTTCGCGGGCCCGCACCGCTCGTCATCCGGGTCGTCCGCGACCGACATCTCGCCGGCCGGGTCGCCGCCGTGCTCGACCATCTCGCCGCGGTGCCGTCGACGATGGGTTCGGCCGACGTCCGAAACGTTCCCGGGAGAGGAATCGAACCCCTATTCTCGGCACCAAAAACCGCTGTCTTACCGTTAGACGACCCGGGAGGGCGGGCGTCACGGTAGCGGCGCGTGTCGCCACTGGCCACGCCCGATAGCGTTGCGGATCTTATGGGTTCTCTGATCAAGAAGCGCCGCAAGCGCATGCGCAAGAAGAAGCACAAGAAGATGCTTCGTCGCACTCGTCACCAGCGTCGCAAGTAGCAGGCATTCGACTCGTCACGAGGCGAACGGCGCATCCGTCGTCGTGGTGACCACTACCCGAGCGCCCTCGGCGACCAGGTCGCCGAGGGCGTTGTCGCGCTCGATGTCGGTGAATGCCCGTTCGGTGAACCAGGTCGCGCCACTCCCGGCGAGCACCGGTGGCTCACCGATCCGCTCGGCGATCGCGTCGCGCCACCAGCGCATCCTCGGTTCCACGGTCAACGCGGCGAGTTCGAGGTCGTTGGGTCCCTCGCCGGTCGGTCCGCCGAGTTCGTCCCAGGCGCGATACGCGGCCGGCGTCGACACCGAAAGTGGCGGGATCACCAGCGTGATCGTCCGCTCGACGTGGGTCAACTGCTCAACGGTTTCACCGATGCCGTTCACCCGTGCCCGGCCGCCGACGAGGCAGAACGAGATGTCCGCGCCGAGTCGGGACGCGGCGACGAGTGCGGCGGCATGATTCCCGAAGCCCGCCCAGTGGAGCACGGCGGCGGCGTCGGTCGAACCGCCTCCGAGCCCGCCTCCGTGGGGGATCCGCTTGTCGATCGAGACGTGGGCGCGCCGCCCGGCGAGTTCGAGGGCCCGTGCCACGAGGTTGGACCCATCGGTGGGGACACCGTCGGCGTACGGACCCGTCACCTCGATGCCGTCGCGCCCGGGGGTGATCGTGACCAGGTCGTGCAGGTCGAGGCTCACCATCTCCGCGTCGATCAGGTGGAAGCCGTCGTCGCGAACCCCTGTCACCCGTAGGGTCCGGGTCAGCTTGGCGTGCGCACGCAGGGTCGTCGCAGGGGGATCGACGGGCGGAGGAACCATCGGGGTCACCGACCCGCGAGTGTGTTCGTCAGCCGGACCCAGGCATCGACCCCGAGTGCCTCGGGCCGAGCGGTCGGCTCGACCTCGGCAGCGTCGAACTGCTCGGACGTCACGATCCCGGTCAGCGACTTGCGGAGCATCTTGCGGCGCTGGCCGAACGCGGTCCTCACCAGAGCGAACAGGGCACGCGGGTCGGCGTCGGGGGGCTCTCGGCGGGTGATCTCGACGAGTGCCGACTCGACGTTCGGCTTGGGAAAGAAGACCGAAGCGGGGACGTGTCCGACGATACGGGCGCGTCCCCAGTACGAGGCCTTGACGCTGATCGCTCCGTACGCGTGCGACCCGGGAGTGGCGGCGAACCGCTCGGCGACCTCGCGCTGGACCATCACCAGGATGCGTGTGACGTGGGGGACGTCATCGAGGACGTCGCAGACCAGTGGCGTTCCGACGTTGTAGGGGAGGTTCGCGACGAGCGTCCAGCCTCCCTCGACGGTCGGGTCGATGAGCGACTCCCAATCGGCCGTCATCGCGTCGGCCTCGACGACCGTGACGTTGCCGACGCCCGATTCCTCGACGACGGTCGCGAGCACCGGAACGACACCACGGTCGACCTCGACGGCGGTGATCGACGCCCCGGTCTCGGCGAGCGCGAGGGTGAGCGACCCGAGTCCCGCGCCGATCTCCACGACGTGATCGCCGGGTCCGACCCGCGCGAGATCGGCGATCCGCCGCACCGTGTTCGGGTCGGCGACGAAGTTCTGCCCGAGATCGCGCCGCGGTGCGAGACCGTGGTCGTCGAGGAGGCCGCGGATCGCTGGGCGCGAATGGGTCAACGTGCCGGACCGTTCGTCAGTGCGTTCATCGGGTCAACTCGATCTTGATCGGCGCCTCGGTCGGGTCGGCGAGCAGGGCGAACGCGTCACTGTGCAGCACGACGTCCTCCACCTGCGTGAAGGGTGCGGTCGATGTCACACACGTGATCGAGCGTCCGTTGTCGAGGTTCTTGATCGACACCGTCAGCCCCGTTGTGAGACCGCGTACGAGGCACAACCGAATCCCCGGCACGGTGCTGCGGTAGCTCGCGGACAGCTCGAGCGGTGGGACGGACGGGCGAGATGGGATGGCGATCTTGTTGACACCGGGGTTGACGTCGCCCACGGGCCCGTCGAGAAAGATCGGATCGGCGTCGGAGACGGTGATCGGCGGCCGGTTCGAGCCGTTGTCGGTGATCGGCGGAGCGTTGTCGGTGCTCGGCACCACCTCGGCCGAGGGGTCGGCGCCGTCGCTCGTGTCGGCGGACGTGTCCGGCCGGCTGTAGAGGTAGATCACCGGAAGCGAGATGAGGGTCAGGACCCCCAGCAGGAGGGTGCGTCGTCGATCGGTGTCCTCGAATGCCATGGCGTTGCCCGCCGGCAATCGTATCCGCCGGGTCGGTCCGCGAGCCTGCGGCGCAGCGGTCCGACTACGTGCCGGTTGTCGTTTCGTTCGGTCGTTCCCGGCGACGACCATGGTGTCCCGGTCGGTGTCCCGTGGTCACGCGCGTCCGACGGTGAGGCGATGTCCGAACGCAGCCTGCGTGGCTGCGACGGTGGCGGCGGCGAACTCGTCGACCGGTTCGTCGCGGAGATCGGCGAGGAACCGACCGACGAAGGAAACCCACGCAGGCCGATTCTTCCTGCCGCGGTGCGGGACCGGCGCCAGGTAGGGGCTGTCGGTCTCGACGAGCAGCTTGTCCGACGGGCAGAGCAGTGCCGCTTCCTGGACGTCCCTGGCCGAGTTGAACGTGACGATGCCGGAGAAGGAGAGGTGGATCCCGCGTTCGAGGCCCCGTGCGGCGGCATCGGGACCCCCGGTGAAGCAGTGGAAGATGGTCCGCTCGGGGACGCCCTCCGCGTCGAGGATCTCGAAGGTTTCGTCCCATGCGTCGCGGGTGTGGACGACGAGCGTGAGGTCGCGCTCGTGAGCCAGCCCGATGTGTTCGGCGAACACTCGTCGCTGTTGGCCGCGCGGCGAGTGTTCGTAGTGGTAGTCGAGGCCGGTTTCGCCGATCGCGACGATCCCGGGTGTGTCGAGCAGGTCGACGATCGAATCGGTGCCGTTGACGGCGTCGTGCGGGTGGAGCCCGACGGTGGCGAACACGTTGTCGTGGCGGCTCGCCACGTCGATCGCCGCGAGTGATGTCGACCTGTCGCATCCGACGGTGACGAGGATGTCGACACCCATCTCGGTTGCCGCCGCGACCGCGCCGTCGGGTCCGTCGGGAATCCGCTCGTCGTGGATGTGGCAGTGCGAGTCGATGTAGCGGGGAGCGTCCATCACAACTTGATGCGCGGGAAGAGCGGGTCACCCTTGATGACCTGGTTGCCGGCGGGATACCCACCCCATTCGACGGCGTCGGGAAGGCGCTGATCGCCGACCTGGCCCGGCATGCCGATCCGCTCCCACACGGCCTGCGCCGTGTCGGGGATCGCCGGGGAGCAGAGGATCGCGACGATCCGCAGCGCCTCGAGCGCGTCGCCCATCACTCGGTCGACGTCGGGCCCGGGTTCGGCCTTCCACGGCTCGTTCCGTTCGAGGTGAGCGTTGGTGGCGCGGATGAGCCCCCATGTCGCGTCGAGGGCGCGGCTCGGCTGGATGTCGTCCCAGTGGGCAGCGGACTCGGTGAATGCCGTGGCGGCGGCTGCGGCGAGCGCGCTCGCGGGGTCCGGGGTCGTGCCGACACCATCACACTTCTTTCCGACCACGGTCGCCACCCGGGCGGCGAGGTTGCCGAGGTTGTTGGCCAGGTCGGAGTTGTAGCGACCGACGAGGCCCTCGTAGGTGAAGTCGCCATCGCTGCCGTACGGGGTCTCGGCGAGCACGTAGTAGCGGAAGCCGTCGAGTCCGATGTCGTCGATCAGGTCGAGAGGGTTGACCACATTGCCCGAGGTCTTCGACATCTTCTCTCCGCCGACGAGCAGCCAACCGCCGATCGCCCATCGTTTGGGCAGTTCGACGCCGGCCGACATCAGCATCGCCGGCCAGTAGACGCAGTGCTGTCGGACGATGTCCTTGCCGATCAGATGCGTTGCCGGCCACCAGTCGGTGTAGTCCTCGGCGTCGTCGCCGCTGGACCCGAAGCCGACCGCCGAGAGGTAGTTCGTGAGCGCGTCGAACCAGACGTAGGTGACGTGCTTCGGATCCCACGGGAGCGGGATCCCCCACTCGAGCGAGGTCCGGCTGACCGAGAAGTCGCGCAGGCCCCCGCGGATCAGGCCGAGGGCCTCGTTGCCGCGATGCTCGGGGGTCATCGCCGTCGGGTGTTTCGCGTACCAGTCGAGGAGTCGCTCCTGGAAGCGGCTGAGGCGGAAGAAGTAGTTCTCCTCCTCGAAGTACTCGACCGGGCGCTGGTGGATCGGGCAGAGGTCACCCTCACCAGCCACGCCGTCGACGGAGACGAGTTCGTCGTCGGAGTAGTACTCCTCGCACGCGACGCAGTACTTCCCGGCGAACGTGTCGAGCTCGATGTCACCGGCGTCGTAGCAGCGTTGCAGCAGCTCGGCGACGGCGACCTTGTGACGCTGCTCGGTGGTCCGGATGAAGTCGTCGTTCGCGATGTTCAATCGGCCCCAGGCCGCTTCGAACTTCGGCGCGATCTCGTCGGTGAACTCCTGCGGGCTGACGCCGGCGGCCTCCGCTGCCTGCTGGATCTTGAGGCCGTGTTCGTCGGTGCCCGTCAGAAACTTCGTGGGGATGCCCATGAGTCGGCTCCAGCGGGTGATCGCATCGCCGATGATCGTCGTGTACGCGTGCCCGAGGTGGGGCTCCGCGTTCACGTAGTAGATCGGGGTCGTCACGTACGTCCGGTTCACGGCGTGCACGCTACTGCCGGACACCGGCTCCGGACCCCGAGGTTCATTGGTGCCAGGCACCCACGAACATGTTCGTCGGTGCCTGGCACGAACGGTTGCCGTTTCGGCAGGGGTCGGGCACCCGGTGCAACGGTCAGCGGCGGAAGATGTTGCTCGAGCGTTGGTTGCGCGCGACCTGGGTGCCGATCACGAAGCCACCGATGCCGATGCCGGCGGTTGCGACACCCGAGAGCGTCCGCCGGATCACCGACTTGGTGCGTTGGCTGAAGATCACGATCGGCCAGCCGTTGCGCCGGGCGTGGCGCTCGAGCCGCGAGTCGGGATTGACGACGACCGGATGCCCGACCGCCTCGAGCATCGGGAGGTCGCTCGCCGAATCGCTGTACGCGTAGCTCTGGGCGAGGTCGTAGCTGTTCCACGACGCCAATGCCTTCATCGCCTCGACCTTGCCGTCGCCGTAGCAGAACGGCCCGTCGAGTTCGCCGGTGTAGACCCCGTTCTCGACCCGGCTCCGCGTGCCGATGCCGCTCGTCATGCCGAGTGCGTGGGCGAGCGGCTCGACGATCTCCTGCGGCGCCGCCGACACGATGAACGTGTCGCGCCCGGCGCGACGGTGGCGTTCGAGCAGTCGTTTCGCCTCCGGTCGAACGCGTTCGATCAGCCGCGGCAACACCTCGGCATTGAGCGCCTGCAGGTCGGCCTGGAGCATGCCGGTGACCGCTCCGAGGATCCGCTTGCGTACCTCCTCGCTGGTGTCGTCGCTCGCCCCGAACAGCTTGAACGCGACAGCGCTGCCGGCATCTCGCACGAACTCGTGGGTGCGCACCAGGCCCGCCTTGCGCGCCTGGATGGCGAGTGTGAACGCCGACGAGCCCGAGATCAACGTGCGGTCGAGGTCGAAGAAGGCCGCACTGGGGCCGCTCCCGGTGACGGCGACGTACTCAGTCATCGTCGCCAGTCTGCCGGGTCAGTCGCGTGTCGGTGCGTCGGATTCGACCATCAATTGATACACCTCGCGACGACGCCGCCCGGTTGCGGCCGCGACCTGTGCCGCCGCATCGCGCTTCGATGCGCCGCCGGCGATCGAGTCGCGCAGCGCACGCAGGACCTCGTCGTCCGAGACCGGCACGGAGTCGACCGACGCCCCGCCGAGCACGATGACGTACTCGCCACGCGGTTCGCCGATCGTGATCGTTCCGAGCGTCCCGCGGATCGTCTCCTCGTGCAGTTTGGTCAGCTCGCGCGAGATCGAGACGGGTCGATCAGGTCCACAGGCGGCCGAGAGGTCGGCCAGCGTGCGTTCGATACGGTGCGGCGCCTCGTAGAGCACGACCGTTCGGGTCTCGGTGGCGACCTCGGCGATGCGTGCCGCTCGGTCCCGGCCCCTGCGCGGGAGAAATCCTTCCATCACGTGGCGTCCGCTCGGCAACCCGCTGATGGTGACGGCCATCGTCGCAGCGGAGGGTCCAGGGATCGCGCTGACCGTGTGACCGGCCTCGATCGCCGCCGCAACGAGTCGCTCGCCGGGGTCGGAGATCCCCGGACTTCCCGCGTCGCTCACGATGGCGACGTCGGCGTCGGCCGACAGCACGTCGAGCACCTCGTGTGCGAGCTCGAACTCGGTGTGCTCGTTGCACACGGCCAGTCGTTTCGCCCGGATGCCGGCGTGCTGCAGGAGCTTGCCCGTCCGGCGCGTGTCCTCGCAGCAGACGAGGTCGACGACGGCCAGTACTTCGATCGCCCGAGGTGCGAGGTCGCCGAGATTGCCGATGGGCGTGGCGACGAGCCACAGGGTGCTCATTGCTCGTCGCGCACTTCGATCACGTCGCCGACGTGTACACCCCACCGAGCGAACGCGCCCGCCTCGGCCTCGATCACCAGGCGCGCTCGGGGAACCGGCAGACCGATCCGCTGGCGGGGCATCTGAACCGTCCGTACGACCAGCCCGTCGGCGTCGAGAAAGGCGACGTCGATCGGAAAGCGCATCCGGATCGTGTGCACCCAGCGGCACGGTTCGATGACCAGTGCTCCCTCGAACGTGTCCCGGCCGAGGAGCCCACGTCGGCGCTCGGAGCGGGTGGTCGCGCGTTCGGCCGATGCAAGGACGTGGGCGTCGCTGACGAGCCAGGGCATGACATGAGCATGGCACGCACGAGGTGCGTTGCCGAGTCTGGTCAGACGTTGAAGCGAAACTCCATGACGTCGCCGTCCTGGGCGATGTAGTCCTTGCCCTCGACGCGCATCTTGCCGACGTCCTTGGCCTTGTTCCAGGAGCCGAGTTCGAGCAGTTCGTCCCACTGGATGACCTCGGCCTTGATGAAGCCACGCTGGAAGTCGGTGTGGATCCGACCGGCGCACACCGGGGCGGTCGATCCCTCGTAGAACGTCCAGGCGCGCGATTCCTGCTCGCCGGTCGTGAAGTACGTCCGGAGTCCGAGCAGGTGGTAGGCGCTGCGCACCATCCGGAACAGCGCACCCTCCCCCAGCCCGAATCCCTCGAGGATCTCCGCCCGCTCCTCGGCGTCGGTGATCGCTGCGGCCTCGGCCTCGAGCTGGACGCACATCCCGATCACCTCGACGTTGTCGCCGGCGTTGTTGAACTCGGCGGCGACGCGCGCCTCGTGTTCGGGGATGGCCTCGATGTCGTCCTCGCCGACGTTGACCACGACGAGCACGCGGCGGTTCGTGAGGAGGAAATACGGCTTGAGCGTGTCGCGGACATCGTCGCTGAGGCCGGCGCGGTACAACGGCAGACCTTCGGCCAGCGCGTCGTAGGCCGTCTGCAGGGCCTCGGTCTCGTCGACCATCGACTTGTCGAGCTTGGCGGCGCGCTTCGTCTGGTGCAGCCGCTTCTCGACGGTTTCGAGGTCCGCGAGGGCCAATTCGATCTCGACGACGCGGAGGTGTTCGAGCGGATCGGAGGGACCGACGATGTCGTCGTTGACGAACGCGCGGAGGACGAAGACGATCGCGTCGACCTCGCGGATGTTCGCGAGGAACTTGTTGCCGAGGCCTTCGCCGGTGCTGGCACCCTCGACGAGCCCACCGATGTCGACCACCTCGACCTGCGCGTGCACCGTCTTCTTCGACTTCGACATCTCCGAGAGTCGTTCGAGTCGGTCGTCGGGCACCATCGCGACGCCGATGTTGGGGTCCTTCGTGGCGAACGGGTACGGCGCGGCCAACGCGCCACCTCCGGTCAGGGCGTTGTACAGCGAGCTCTTGCCCGCGTTGGGAAGACCGACGAGACCGAAGCGTTCCATGCGGCTCACGAGGCTACCGCTGCCGCCGACGCCATTGTCCTGGGCGGCCGGCGACCGCCCCGCGGCGCGGCTCGACCGTTCTGATCGTGTTCCGTCCGTCGTCCCTCAGGCGACGCCCGGTGCCGGTCGATCGGTCCAACGGTCGATGGTCCGGCGGATCCGGCGGGCGACGTCGCTCGGGCGGGTCGTGATCGTGCGGTAGGTGAAGCGGAGGACGATCCAGCCGTGCGCGGCGAACTCCGCGTCGAGGGCGCGGTCGCGCTCGATCCGCTCGCGGCTCCTGCCGTGGTGCCGCCACCCGTCGCACTCGACCACGATCGGGGTGCCGACGATGCGGAAATCGACCTCGCGCCCGCCGACTCGGGCATGGAACTCCACCGGTGGAAGCCCGTATCGGTGCACCAGACGGGACATGGCCGGCTCGAGCACCGAGTCGGCGGGTTCGGCGTCCGGTGACCAGTCGTCGAGTGCCCGTCGAAGTGCGGACACGCCACCTCGGCCGCGCCGCGCGTGGGCAAGAAGTGTCGACTCGATCGCGTCGAGCGATGCAAGGTCGTTGGCGAGAGCGTGGCCGACCGCTCCGTGGACCATGGTCGGAGCGACGGCTCCCAGATCGATCAAGGTGCGGAGGACGTTGGTGCACGGGATGCCGTCGACGCGGTGCGACGCGGTGTGGACGAGGTCTCGTTGTCGATGGACACGTACACCATCGAGCCCGTTCGCAGCCTTGCTGCGGGCACCGCGGACCGTGGGCGGGCGAGCCTGCACCACGACATCCACGGGAGGCGGTCCGGTCGGTGCGAGGCCGTGGAGGAGCGCTGCGGAGCGGTGCGAGGCGAGTGCCCCCGGCCCTGCGGCGAGTACCGCCGCCATGATCCGTTGCTCCGGCGAGGGGTGTGTTCCGACGAGGCGCGCGACGCCGCGATGGACGGCCACCAGGTTTCCGGCGGCGACCGCCCGCTGCCACGACGACGGGGTGAGGTCGGTTTGGCGGCGCGCGATCACACCGTGTTGGCGTCGTGCGAGTTGGTGGATCGTGCGAAGTTCCACGCCGTTCAGTGGGTGACGCGCGCGATGAACGGGAACGGCGGGATCGCCCGGCTCCGTTCCGGAAACCGGACGGATGCGACCCGGCTCGACGTCGTCGCGGGGAGCGTGCGGCGATCGTGCCGTCGTCGTCGGACCGGACCGGGGCCGGGTGACGGAGAGCGGTACGATCGCGCTGATGACGCCCGAAGACGCCCTGCTGCGCGTGATCCACTGTCTCGATCGCTCGCAGGCGTCGGGTTTCAAGACGAAGGCGTTCGTTCGCGCCCTCGACGTGGTCCGGTCGACCGACCCGGCGGAGCTCGAGCGGCGCGCCGCCGCCGACACGCTCACGGACCTGGATGGCATCGGCTCGTCGACGGCCCGGGTCATCGCTGACGCGATCGCGGGCGCGAGCCGGCCTACCTGGTCGACATCGAGGCGTCATCGCGGGTCGAGGTCTCCGACAAGGCGCGTCCGTACCTCGACGCGCTGCGCGGTGACTGCCACATGCATTCCACGTGGAGCGACGGCGGCGCCCCGATCGAGCGGATGGCAGCGACGGCGATCGCGATCGGTCACGACTACATGGTCCAGACGGACCACTCCGCCCGCCTCACGATTGCCCACGGGTTGGACGAGCAGCGGCTGGGTGAACAGCTGGACCAGATCGCCGCCGTGAACGGTGCGATCGCGGAAGCGGGCCACGACTTCCGGATCCTGTCGGGCATGGAGGTCGACATCCTCGAAGACGGTTCACTCGACCTGTCCGACGAGATGCTCGCCCGCCTCGATGTCGTCGTGGCCAGCGTGCACTCGAAGCTGCGCATGGAGAAACAGCAGATGACCGAGCGGATGCTGCAGGCGATCGCATCACCCCATGTCGACATCCTCGGACACTGCACCGGGAGGATGATCGGCAAGCGGCCGCCCAGCGATTTCGACGCCGACTACGTGTTCGCGGCGTGCGCTCGGTTCAACACGGCCGTCGAGATCAACTGTCGGCCCGAACGGCTCGACCCGCCGCGCGAGCTGCTGCGTCTCGCGGTCGACTACGGCTGTTGGTTCACCATCGACACCGATGCGCATGCGACGGGTCAGCTCGAATGGCAGGCGCTCGGGTGTGATCGCGCCGCCGACTGCCACGTGCCGATCGACAGGATCCTCAACACGAGACCGGTCGACGAATTGCTCGAGTGGACCCGCAGGGCTGCCTGAGGTCCGTCCGATGCGCCGAGAGATGCCACGGGTGTCCGACCCGTCGTGGCCCGGGAGTCGTCAGGACATCAGGGCCGCGTAGGTGGCGAGGAGGGGTGCCGCGCCGCGGGGGTCGCCCGTGGTGGTCTCGTTCATCTTGTTCATCACGTAGCTGAAGCTGAGCTTCGCGTCCATGTCGATGATCGCGAGTGAGCCGCCCCAACCGCCCCAGTAGCAGGTGTGCGGGTTCGGCAGCGGGAGCGCTGGGCTCGGCAGCCCGAAGCCCATGCCGATCTTCAGCTCGGCCGGGAGGACGAGGTCGGTTCCCTCGGCCTGGGTCTCGAAGATCCGCTCGAGGGTGTCCGACGAGATGATCTGGTGTCCGTTCGCTCGCCCGCCGTTGGCGGTGAGCGTGTGGATCATCGACACCGACCGGGCGTTTCCGTGGCCGCCCGCCGCGGGGATCTCGGCGCGCCGCCATGCGGGCGTGGACGAGAACGATGCGTCCATCATCGGGTTCGTCAGCGTGCGATACGCGATCGAGTTCTCGTCGACCTCGGGTCCGTCGACGCCGAGCATCGTCGCCGGAGGAATCACGTGGGCGATGCGCGAATCGTGCGCGGCGGCCGTGCCGATGTGGAAGTCGGCGTCGAGCGGTCCGGCGATCTCGTCGGCGAACAACGTGCCGAGCGATCGGCCCGACACCCGCTTGACGATCTCCCCGAGCAGGTAACCCTGGCTGATCGCGTGATACCCGGACGCCGAGCCGGGCTCCCACCACGGCGTCTGCTCGGCCAGGAGACCGACGAGCTTGTCGTGGTCGAGGAAGTCGGTCATGTGAAGCGGCTCGTCCCACCCCGAGAGGCCGGAGGTGTGGCCCATGATGTGGCGTGTCGCGATCTCCTCCTTCCCGCCGGCCGCGAACTCGGGCCAATAGGTGGCGACCGGTGCGTCGAGGTCGAGGTCGCCGCGGTCGGCGAGCAGCAGGCAGCAGAGGAACGACATCGTCTTCGTGGTCGACCACACGTTGATGATGGTGTCCTCGTTCCACGGGGCGTCGCCGTCGTCGTAGGTCGCCGTACCACCCCACAGGTCGAACACGACCTCACCGTTCACGGTGGCGCACACGGACGCTCCGGCCTCCTCGTGCAGGTCCCAGTTGGAAGCGAAGGCGTCGCGGACGGCCTCGTATCCGGGAGCGACGGTTCCGTGGATCTCGGTGGACATGCGGCGGGACGATAGCGGTCGAGCGGTGTGCTCGGCAGACCGGCGTGGCGCGGGGGATGGCAGGATGGCGAGGTGGGTGCCGACGTGTCGACGATTCTGACGGTGTGCTCACACAACCGGACGCGGTCGGTGATGTCGATGGCGCTGCTGCAGGCCGGCTTCGACCGGCGACTCGGATCTGGTCGGGTCACGGTCCGCTCGCTCGGATTCGGTCCCGAGGGACTTCCACCGATCTCCTGCGCGGTGGAGGCGATGCGTCGCCGGGGTCTCGACGTCACCGGACACCGGAGTCGATCGGTGACGGCGACGCGTGTCCAGTCCGCCGACCTGATCCTCGCGAGCGAGAAGGACCACGTCGTCAAGATCGCTGCGATCTCACCTGCCGCGTACCGCCGGACGTTCACGCTCCCGGAGTTCTGCGAGCGGATCCCGTCCGACCCGCTGGCGAACGGTCGTGCGTTCGCCGAGTGGATGACCGATCTGTCGACAGGGCGGCGAGCGGGTGATTACCTCCACAGCGCTGTCCCCGAGGTGGCCGATCCGACCGGGCAGCCGCAGCGCCGGTTCGAGGCGGCGACCGTCGGCATCGAGGAGTTGTGCGCCGCGGTCGTCGACGTCCTGTCGCTCTCGTTCTGATACGGGGCCGGGGCGGTGGCGCGCCCTGCCAGTTGGGGACGAGCGGAAACGCTCGTAGCATCGAAGGCCTTATGTCGAAGAAGACCAAGAAGCGCAAGGCCCGGCTCCGCCGTTCGAAGGCGAACCACGGCAAGCGTCCCAACATGGGTCGCGGCTGACGCCTTCCATCATGCGATCGAACTGACGCGCAGGCGCCCGCGGCCTGATCTCCGGACACGTCGAGATCACGGCACGGGCGCCTTGTCGCGTCCGGAACCGGATCGGGTCGGTCGAGGGTACATCTGCCAGGATTCGACGATGTCGGCACGCGTGGAATGGTTGGACGTCGGGGGTGACCGGGAGGTCTGGCAGTCGGTCGGTCTGGTGGTGGGCGACGACGGCGTCGTCCCGCTGATGGGCACGTCGCTCCGGATCGTGCCACCGGCCACCGATGCCGAGGTCGGCATCGTCGGCTGGGCGTTGAGCGGTGTCGACGAGGGACTCGTCGGGACCGACATCGACGGGCTCCCGACGCGAGTGGTCGACCCGGCGGGTCCGGTGTTCGGGCATCACGCCATCGGTGCCAGCGGTCTCGACCACGTCGTCGTGTTGACCCCCGACCTCGAGCGTACGACCGGTGCCGTCGAGGCGGCGACGGGGTGTGAGCTCAAGCGGATCCGGGAGGTCGGCGAGATGCGCCAGGGGTTCCATCGAATCGGCCGGGGAGGCCTGATCGTCGAGGTCGTGTCACGACCCGACGTCCCCGACGGTCCGGCGCGCTTCTGGGGGCTCGTGCTCAACGTCGACGATCTCGATGCTGCGTGTGTGCGCATCGGCGACGGTCGGGTGAGCCCGCCCAAGGATGCCGTGCAGCCGGGTCGAAGGATCGCCACGATCAGCTCCGACGTCGGTCTCGGTCTGCCCGTCGCCCTGATGACGACCTGAACGGTGGTCACCAACCGGCCGCCCGCTCGCACCGGGCGGCCGGTCAGGCCGTCGTCGGCCGACGGCTCAGATGACGTCGTAGCTGACGACCTGGACGTCAGGGGGTGCCGGATAGGTGGCCGTGAACCGATACTCCGCCTGCAGGTAGGCGCCCGTGCCGCAACTCCAGGTGACGAGCATGCTGACGTCGTAACTGTCGCCG
The DNA here is from genome assembly GCA_963824025.1 of Ilumatobacteraceae bacterium. GTDB lineage: Bacteria > Actinomycetota > Acidimicrobiia > Acidimicrobiales > Ilumatobacteraceae > Ilumatobacter_A. Next base: position 372,156 of record CAWGNY010000002.1, on the reverse strand, counting down.
GCATCGAGCGGCCTCAACTTGCCGGGCTTGTTCGTCTTGCGGAGGACGACGGTGTCGTGGTCGAGGTTCGGCGAGGAATAGTCGCCGACTCCCTCGCGAATGGTCTCCGAGTCGTCGCCGTTGCGAACGAAGAACTTCCACGTCCTGCCACCGTCGATGTTGAAGCCGTTGATCTTCCACGAGTACGTGCGGGTCAGCGATCCGATCGAGCAGGACGGCGAACTCACGTCCCGGAGCGTGACCGTGCCGTTGCTGTTGTTCGTGGCGCTGACCGGAAGTGGTTCGGCCGGTCCGGGTACGTCGGTGAGACCGGTGCCCGGAGCGGACGCTGCGTAGGCGACACTGCGCGACGAAAGCACCATCGAACCGGTGGCCGCGATGGCGCCACCGGCCGCGAGCCTCCTGATCGCTTCTCGTCGGTCCATTTCGGTCGATTCACTCTCGGTCTGCGACGGTACACACCCTGTTGCGGTTCATCGGCAGAGTCGACGCGATTCTTGAGAGAACCCGGAGCTCAACGGGAGCGGAATTCGGAACGAACGATCTGCAGCCGGGCGCGCCATCCCTTCCGGTTCGCTGCGACGTACGCCCGTGACGGAAACAGCAGCGGCCAGACGTAGCCGGGCCATTCTCTCGTCGGCAGGGCGAGCGGGCCGACGAGGACGCTTCCGCGGAGCCGATCCGTTGCGATCCGTGCAGCGGCGGTCTCGCGCCGGCTCGTCGGCCGGTGGCGTTCGGCCCAGACGGTGAGCGGGTGGTCGGGGAGTTCGAACGATCGCCACGCCGTCAGGACACCGAGGGCGAGAAAGTGACCGATCTGCCAGCGTTCGGCCCGGTCGACGGCTTCTTCCCAGTCGACGCCTGACACGAGCACGAGTTGGGGCACGTCGCGTCGGGAGTGCAACCCGATGTGGACCGACCGGGTGTGGACGGCGGCGTGGATCAGCCGATTCGGGCCGTCGAGGCCGCGCATCCGGATGTCGCCGATCGAGAAGGGGACGGTCTCGAGACGCAGGTCCTCGGGCGGAGTCGACAGACCGACGTAGCCCTGCGCGACCCGCACGTGCATGTCGAGTTCGACGTCGTTCAGTCCGTGCAGCGTCGTCGAATGCCCGTACCGCCGGTGCCATCTCCGCCCCCGGGTGACGACCTCGTCGAGCGCATCGAATTCTGCGACCACGTCGTCGATTGCGTCACCGGGGACGAGCAGGTCGACATCGCTCGAGAAGCGGTCCACCGCTCGCTCGTAGTCCAGATGCGCCGTCGCGCACCCCTTGAGAACGACGACGTCGTCGATCCCGATGCCGTGGAGGCGTCGTGTCACCTCCATCGCCGCGGCGTGTGCTGCCAGCGTCGTTTCGGCCGCCGACATGGTTCGGTCGCGCAGCTGGGCGACCCACCTGTCGGTGGCATTGGTGACCATGCCGGAGCGAACGGCACGATACAACTGGGGCAGCACGCGCTGACGCTCGGCGACCAACTGGAGGTGGTCGGTCGAGTCGGCGGTGACCGGCTCGTCGCTGCATCCCGGGAGACCGTGCGCCGCCAGGCGACGGAGAGCAGAGTCCGCGCGGAGTGGTTCAGGCATCGGATTCCATGCACGTGGTCAGTTGAGCGAGTCCGACCGGCGGATCCGAGTAGGTGAGTCGCACGACGGGGACCGCTCTGACGATCCGCTCCACCGCACCGAAGCACCAGGCGATCGCGTCGTCGTCGACGACGAGGTGCTGCAGGAGCTCGACCATCGCCTGGGCAGGGGTCACGGCGTCGCAAGCGGGCGTCGAATCCGGCTGCCACGTGACGAGCGCAACCAATCGGACGATTCCGCCGGGGGAGCGATGCTCCGGGTCGATCGGCCAGTCCATGGCATCGCCGGGGACGGTTCGCTCAGCTGGAAACCGGAGACCGAGCGCCTCGGCACCGGCGCGGCGGAGACCGATCGGGCGGTGGTACGGCGCCACCGTGAGCGTGGTCGGATCGACCGCCGCGACCTCGTCGGCGATGTACCCCCAACCGCTCAGGGCGGCCGCGGCGGCGAGCGTGGACTTGCCCGAGCCACTGACCCCGGCGAGGACGACGTTGCCGAGCGGTGCCGCGATCGCGGCACCGTGAATCGGGACCGAACCTGCACGCACCGCCGCTTCCGCGCGGCGTTCGTCGCGGTGACCGGCGGCCTCGTCGCCGGTTGAGGAGGTGGCGCGGATCACGCACCGGACCATACGCCACTTGACTCCGAGCGGTCAGTAACCTGGACCGGTGTCTGCACGGGAACCGACGCCGGAGATGACGCTGCGCGACTACGCGTCGGTCATCTGGCGTCGGAAGTGGTTGGTGCTCGTCCCGATCGTGATCACGGGCGTGACGGCGGGGCTGCTGTCGGTGGCGGCGACACCGATGTATCGAGCGTCTGCCGACGTGTTGGTGCAGATCCCGCCGACGGCCTCGTCGGTCGGCACGAGCGGGTCGGTGATGAGCCCGCGCATGGTGGAGAACGAACTGGAGACGGCGAAGGGTTCGGAGCTCAAGTCGGTGGTGCGCGAAGCGATCGGCACCGAACCGACGATCAGCGTGAGCTCGTCGGACGCTTCCGATGTGTTCCGCTTCACCGCGGTCAGCTCTGACGCCGATGTCGCGGCGTTCGCCGCGAACGCCTACGCCGAGACGTACATCGCCAGGCAGCGGGGCGCGCTGATCGCCGAATTCGAGGCCAGGGCGGCCGTGATCCAGGAGCAGCTCGATGCGATCGAGCGCGGCGAGGGCGACGCGGGACGGGCGAGTGAGTACCGCGAGCAGCTCGAAGATCTCGAGGTGTCGGCAGAACTCGCCGAGACGTCGGGCGCCCGGTTGATCGACCGAGCCACACCTCCCGGGAGCCCGTTCGAGCCCACTCCGACGCGCTCGGTGATGTTGGCGATCGTCGTGGGCGCGCTGCTGGGACTGGGCGCGGCGTTCGTCGCGGACTACCTGGATCGCACGATCCGTGACGAAGACGAACTGCAGCGGATCTCGGGCGTTCCGAACCTGGCGAGTATCGCCCGATTCCCCGGACCCAAGAAGGGCGCCGACCCGATCGTGATCTCGCTGTCGGATCCCGGGTCATCGTGGGCCGAGGCCTACCGCAACCTGCGCACGGCGGTGCGGTTCATGGCGTTGGAGAGCGAGCTGCAGATGGTCCAGGTGACGAGCGCTCACCCCGGTGACGGAAAGACGACGACCGCCACCAACCTGGCCGTGGCGGCGTCGAGCGCCGGTCAGCGGGTGTTGCTGATCGATGCCGACCTGCGCAAGCCGCAGGTCCACGCGTTCCTCGGCATCAGCAACCACAAGGGACTGACGAACGTACTGCTCGGTGAGGTCGGAATGGGAGACGTGGCCCAGAGGCTGGGTGATGCCGGCGGGCTGTTGGTGATCCCGTCCGGGGACATCCCGCCGAATCCCGCGGAGTTGCTCGCGGGGGACGGCATCCGCAGGGCGCTCGCACAGATCGGCCACAAGTTCGATCTGGTCGTGATCGACTCACCCCCGGTCCTGGCGGTGTCCGATCCACAGATCCTCGCCGGCCTCGTCGATGGCGTGATCCTGGTGGTGTCGGGCCAGTCGACCGACTCGCGCTCGGTGGGTCGGGCGATGGAACGGTTGGGGCAGGTCGACGCCAACGTGTTGGGCACCGTGCTGAACGAGGCGAACGCCGCCGACGCACCGGCATACGAGTACGCCTACGCCGTGGCAGAGGGTGCAGATCCTCCTACGCGCGCGCTCGACTCCACCGCGTGATGCCTCTCCCCGAGGTGATGCCGGCCAAGCGGCCCGACGTGCTGACGGCCGACTTCGAGACCGAGCTCGTGGTCCTGGTTCCCGAACAGCGCACGGCGCACCGCCTCGACGAGGGGCTGTCGCTGGTGCTCGACGCGTGCGACGGCGCAACAGCGACCGCCGACGTCGTGGCCGAGGTCGTTTCAGGAACTGGTCAAGATCGCGACGCGGTGTGCCGATGGCTCGATGACGGCTTGGGTCAGCTCGCTGACCTGGGAGTCTTGAACGTGGGTGCCCGGGCAGAGGAATCAGATGAACCGATGTGAACACATCCGAAAAAGCGCCGCCGGACATGGCCTTCACGGCGGCGCGCGCCCGGCCCGGTCGCGGCGCAGCGTTCTCCCAGGTGGTTCCCGACCACCCGTCCGCGGAGCCGCCGAGGACGACCCGGCGAGCACGTCGGACACGACGAAGGGCACGCTCAGCGTTCGCAACCCGCGCTCAGCGCGTAGCCCGTTCACGGCACCGCCTCGGCGACAGACGCGTCGATTCCCGAGCGGCTCACCTCGGCCGGTTGCGTTACCGACCCGTTCGCATCCGACCGGAGAGCCCACGTGCCGTGGCCGATTCTCACGCGACGGGCTCTCGGAGGCGCGCTCCGACTCGACCCTTCTGCAGGCGTCGAGAGGTAGACCAGGACGCCCGCTCCGATCGGGGATCAGGTTTCTCGCCGGGGAGTCCTGCACCATCGGCGAGAGTCGATGGCATGGCGCCCACGCTCTTCACGCGTGACATGAGGGTGCTCCATGTGTCCCAGCCGACCGAGGCGGGCGTCGCGGTGCATGTCGAGAGCCTCATCCGGCATCAGGTGGGCAGCGGGCTGGAGGTCGCCTTGGCATGCCCGCGACACGGGCCACTTTCCCGACTCGCTGATGAGGCGGGTGCCGATGTGCGGGTCTGGCAGTCCGTCCGATCGCCCTTTCGGCTCCGAGACGAACTCCGCGATCTGCGGCGTGTCATCGCCCACGTCTCACCCGACCTGGTTCATCTGCACTCGTCGAAGGCAGGACTCGTGGGGCGCCTGATCCTGCGCGGTCGGACGCCCACGGTGTTCACGCCCAACGGTTGGTCATTCCTGAACCCCGGGCGTTCCTCGCAGCTCGCCCGGCGGTGGGAACGGTTCGCGGGCGGGTGGACCGACGCGGTCGTCGCTGTGAGCGGCAGTGAGGCAGCGACGGCGAACTCGCTGCGGCTGAGTGCGCACGTACTCGTCGCTCCCAACGGCGTCGACATGGCGAACTTGATCGCTCCGACGTGTCGGGCCAAGGCCCGAGCGGAACTGGGACTGTCGGATCAGCCGATCGCAGTGGTCGTCGGCCGGCTGACCCGACAGAAAGGCCAGCGGTCACTGGCGTCCAGTTGGCATCTGGTCACCGACGAGATCCCCGACGCCCTTCTGGTCCTCGTCGGCGATGGGCCCGACCGAGCCGCGATCGAAAGGGAGATGGACGACAACGTGGTTCTCGTCGGACAGCGCCACGATGTTCCCGTCTGGCTCTGCGCAACGGACTTGAGCCTTCAGCCATCGCGGTGGGAAGGGCTTTCCTACGTCACTCTCGAATCCTTGGGGAGCGGTCGACCCGTGGTCGCCTTCGACGTCGAAGGGATGTCCGAGTGCATCCGGGAGCACGGCTGCGTCGTGGAGGACGTCGACGACATGGCGTCCTACGCGTCGGCAGTCGTCGATGCCTTTCGCGCTGCGGGCCGATGGGATCTGCATTCCGAAGAAGTGCGAGAACGTGTCGGAGCGGAATTCGGTGACGTTGCCCAGGCTCGGGCAGTCCTGGATCTCTATCGTCGAGTCGTGGCGCGACGACCGTGAAACAGGCCCCGGATTTCCTCATCGTCGGCGCCGCGCGAGCGGGGACGACAGCGCTCGCCGCCCACCTGGCGATGCACAGCGACATCTCGTTCACGGACCCGAAGGAGACGCACTTCCTGGCGCTGGGTCACACGCCGCAGCAGTTCGCTGGCCCCGGAGACCGTGAAACCATCAACTGCAAGCGAATCCGAGACCACAGGGGTTGGATCGCGCTGATGCAGTCTGCCGGTCCCGGACTGCTCGGGGAGGGCTCCGTCTCGTCGCTCTACTATCACGAGAACTCGATCGAGGCGATCCGTCGATGGTGCCCCGACGCTCGAATCGTCATTCAGTTGCGACCACCGGTCGAACGCGCGATGTCGGCGCACGCCTATCTGGTGAGCAGGGGGTACGAGACGCTGTCGTTCGACGGTGCACTTTCGGCGGAGGACGAACGAGTCGCGTCCGGTTACCACCATTTGTGGCACTACCGACGGATGTCGATGTATGCAGAATCTGTCGGAGCGTTCATCGACGCCTTCGGCCGTCAGCGAATCCTCGTCCTCGATTATCAGGACTTCGGGGCTGACCCGAGCACGTCGGTTCGACGGGTTCAGGAGTTCCTGGGTCTCGACCACGAGGCCCTGAAGATCGACCCGGACCTGCGGATCAATGCCTCCGGTGGCTCGGGCGGTCTCGTGACGATGGCGCAGAAGATTCTGCGGTCGAATGACCCGACTCGCCGTCTGGTGAAGAAGTGCGTGCCGTTCCCGGTGCGAGAACGCCTTCGAGCGATCGGGCGAGAGGTGGTGGAAGCCGACATCTCGGAGAATCATCGGGACCTCTTCGCTGCAGATCTGGCTCGTCTCCGCGACGTCCTCGGCAGTGACGCCCCGAAATGGACGACTCGATGAGAGTCCTTCAGGTGCACAACCGGCAGTCACAATCGGGTGGTGCGGACCGCGTGCTCGACGACGAGCGACTTCAGTTGGAGAACGCGGGTTGCCGTACGGCGCGATTCACCGTCGATACCGAGACGGAACTCTCCAGAGGAGTGTTTCGAGCAGCCGGTCGATCGATCTGGAACATGGACGCTTCCGAGCGACTCTCGGATGCCATTGCGAGCTTCGGTCCGGACATCGTTCACGTCCACACTCCGTTCCCGGTGATGTCGCCGGCCCCTCTCCGCTCGGTGGGTGCATCTGGAGCCGCTCTCGTGGGCACCATGCATTCCTTCCGCTACATGTGCGTGAGTGGCACACTGCTGCGCGATGGGCGGCCGTGCACCCGGTGTGTGGGGAAGTCCGTCAAGGCGCCGGCCGTCCTCTTCGGCTGCTATCACGACAGCAGGACCAAGACCTTGCCGCTGGCGACGTCGCTGACGCTGCATCGTGCGATCGGCACCTTCGGGAGGATCCACAGGCTCGTGACGCTGTCGGAGTTTTCGCGCCGATTGGCGATCGACGAAGGATTTCGACCCGACCAGGTCGACGTGAAGCCGAATTCGGTGGTGGACCCGGGTCCCCAGCCGACGCGTCGCAACGGACGGGTCGTGTTCGTGGGGCGACTCGTCGAGGAGAAGGGAATCCGTACCCTGCTCGAAGCGTGGCGCGACACCGAGCTTCCGCCCCTCGACGTCTACGGCGACGGTCCACTGCGGGGTCTGGTCGAGCAGGCCGTCGAAGCGGGCCTCGCGGTCAGCTTCCACGGACCCGTCGACCAGCACACCGTCACCGAGGCCCTGGGCCGCTCCAGTCTGCTGGTCTTCCCCTCTGAATGGTTCGAGGCCGGGCCGACGTTGGTCATGCTGGAATCCTTCGCTGCCGCGACGCCGGTCATCGCGAGTGACGTCGGGAACTTCTCGGATGCGATCCAGAAGGGAGTGAACGGTTCGACCTTCGTGACGGGCGATGCTCGGGACCTGGCCGCCAAGGTCGTCGAGGCCATGCACCCTCCGGTCCAACACACGATGATGGCGGGGGCACGGCAGACCTATCTGCGCGACCACACCCCGGAACGCAGCGCACAACGTCTGATCGAGATCTACGAACGTGCATCGGCCGAAGTGGCAGCGAGAGCATGATCAACGGCGCACTCCTCGGCGTGTTGATCCTGATCTCGTGCGTGTGGGTCGCGGCGCGCGTCCTCCACGCCGGATCGAACCTGATGGTCGGTCTGTCACTCGGACTGTTCACCTACTACTTCGTCGTGAGGGCCGTCCTCGTGGCGGTGGGAGCCGGCACGCTGATCCCCGATTTCGCGTTTCGGATCGACGGTGATGACGAAGCGGTCGCGCAGGCCGCCCTCGCCCTCTCCTTGTGGCTGGTGCTGTTCACGCTCGGCTGTCGGTGGATGTTGGATCGGACTGCCGGACCGAGTCGGCTCGTGCCGTCGCTCGAGGTTGTTCCTGCTGCTGTGTGGAGGCGCGTGTCGATTTCGCTGTCATTGATGACAGCACTGTTGGTCGCTGTCCTCTACGCGAGCTACGGAGGGTTCGATGCTCTCGCACGCGCCAACAAACTCGACAAGTCGTTCGCGGGACTGTTCGGGTTTCGCGCCATCCCGCAACTCGGAGCAACGTCGTCGATGATCGTGGTGTTCCGGACCTTGCACACGGTGGGCATCACCCGTCGGTCGATGATCTACACGGCGCTTGCCGTGGCGAACGGCGCGGCACTGTACGCGGTCGGAATCCGCACGACCATCGGGGTCGTGATTCTCGTGCTCGTCGTCGGGTGGTCGTTGTTCATCGGGCGGCGAGCCATGTCGAGCCCGCGCCGCACGCCACGAAGCACGAAGCGTCTCCTCGTTGGTGGAACTCTCGCCGCGGTCCTCGTGGTGGGCGTGCTGGTGTCACTCCGAACGATTCGGGACGAGGCGCTGACGGGCCGACCCGATGTCACCGGTTCGGAGCCCTTCGCTGACGAGCTGAGTCGCCAGATCAACCTCATCTACTTCGACTCCTTCGCTCTGGCGCGACGTGACTTCCCGTCGACGTACGGGCTCCGCGACGGTACGGATCTGGTCAGTGCGGTCTCGTCGCCCGTGCCGCGGGCGATCTGGAGTGGCAAGCCCGCGGAGACGCCGCTCGCCGTGTGGTTCCGGCAGATCTACGAGCCGAAGGCCGTCAACGGTTGGCCGAGCGGAGCGCCTGGACAGTGGTACCTGAATTTCGGTGTGTTCGGCCTCGTGGCGGGCGGTGCCGCGAGCGGCCTGCTGGTCGGCTTCTTGGCGAACCGGCTCCGCGCCGCGCGACTGGTACCCGACGAGTTCGTGCTCGCCGCTGTCTACGTCCTCGGAGTGATCGAGACCGGCCTCTCGACGTCGACGCTGTCGGGCTGGATCCTGTGGGTGCTTCCGCTCATCGCGGTGTGCTTCTTGTCGAGACGTCCCGGAGCCGTGACCAGCGGGAACGTCGCCGATTCGGTTGCTCTGAGATAGCCGTCTGGAGGAACGATGGAGTGGTCGAAAGGTGACGCAGCAGACGTGACGCCGTTCGACGCGTCCCGTGGGCCGTCGGACGTGGACGAGCGGGAGCCGATCGCCCGGTCAGGAGCGGGAGCCGATCCGTTGTCGGTGACGGTCGGGTCGAGCGGTGCTGCCGAGACCCGGAGCGGTGCACGCTCGGACTTCGCGGCTGCAGCGGTGGGTCGCTTCTGGACCCAACTGATGACCGCGGCGGTCGGTGTCGCGCTCGCCCGCTACTTCACCTCGGAGTTGGTCGGAGCGTGGTTCGTCCTGCTGGCGGCGGCAAACATCGGTCAGACGGTGTCTTCGCTCGGGGCGCTGCCGGTCGCGGTGAGACTGCTGGCGCAGGGCGTCCGGAGGGCGAATGTCTTCGTCGCCGCGTTGAAGCTGAATGCGCTCGGCACCGTCGGATGGTTGGCACTCCTGACCCTCGCCGTCGTGCTGGACATCGTCGATCTGCGCATGGCCGTGGCCATCCTGGTTGCAACCGCGGGGATCGTCGTCGAGAGGTTCGTTGCAGAGTTCCTTCGCGGTATCGGGTCGGTCCCTCTGGCATCGATCGCGGGCGGCGCGCTGGGACGAACCATTCTGCTCGGGGTGTTGTTGGTTGGCTCGGCTTCCGAGATCGACGTGCTCTGGCTGGCGTCGATGTTGACCATCACGAGTCTCGTCGGATCCTGTCTCCTCGGAATCGTTGCCTTCAGGAAGACCACCTCGCAGGAGGCTCATCGGCCAATCGAGGGCGCCTTCAAGGTGCGTTGGATCTTTCTGTTGTCGCTGGTCTTCGCGGCATCGTCCAATGGCGACATCCTGATGGCGAACGCCGTCCTCGAGCCGATCGATGTGGCACGCTACGCAATCGCGTCACGGATCGTTTCGCTGGCGGGATTGCCGATACTCGCGGCGATGGGGTCGCTGCCTCCGCAACTCGGTGCTGCATTTGCCCGCCACGACTGGGATCTGTTCCAGACGCGATTGACGCGAGCCGCGCGGAGTTCCGGCCTTCTCTTTCTTCCACTGACGCCATTCATCGCAGTTGCGACGGTCTTCAGTGAGCGGATCTTCGGATCCGAGTACTTCGGTCTCGGATTGTCGGTGTCGATCCTCGTGCTCGGAGCGTCACTCGACATCGTCATCGGCCCGGGCGGAGTCGCCCTCGTTGCGTTGAGCGAGGACTTCGTGGCGTTTGCCGCGGGACTCGTGGCGTTCGTCGTGATGCTCACGACGGCTTGTTCGCTGGGCTACCTGATCGGTCCGACCGGGGTTGCGATCGGCGTGGTGTCCGGCATCCTGTGCAGGAATTCGATCCAATGGTGGTGGCTCGAGAACAGGAACGGCCTCCGATCGGACATCTTCGGCCGCCCGGAGTGAGACCGTGGAACACCACAGCGGCGAGACGCACCCTCGAACCGATGGGCCGAGCGAGTGGTGGATGGAGGTGGGCGTCTTCGGTGCGCCGTGCTCGACCGTGTTGCCGGCTCGTCCACGGTTTCCGGGTGATGAAGGTCGGCGCATCGTGAGTCGTCGAACTCGCCCTGTCCGACGGAACAGCGTCAGCGAGCCGGCCGCCCAAGCGGTGGCTCTCGCAGCGGTGCTCGCCACGATGCTCGAGCCGTCGTCACCCGTCGGTCTCGGAGGTGTCGACCGACTGGTCATGGCCGTGGCCGTCTGGGCCGTGGTGTCGGCTTCGGCGACGGCTCCGTGGTGGGTCGGGGCGGTCGCTTGTGGGATCGGAGCGAGCATCGCCCTCGATCCGATCGTCGCAGCGCTCGGAGCGGTCGGATTCGTCGCTGGCCTCGCCGTCGGCATCCAGCGGCGCGACAACGGGACCACCCGCGCCGTGATCGGAGGGATCGCCGTCAACACGCTCGTCAGGTCGGAACTCGAGGGAATCCACGGCCTGTCGGCGCTCATCGGCATCGGTGCGTGCGCCGCCCTTCTGATCCTCGGGCTGCGGCGGAGGAGGTCGAAGATCCGCCGACCCGCGTGGATCGCCATCGGCGGCGTGGGCGCCGTCGCCCTGCTGGCGCTCGTCGGGTTCGCCTTCGCCGCGGCCGCCGCGCGTCCGGAGATCGTCAGTGGCTCTGAATCGGCCAGGAGGGCGCTACACGCACTCGATGACGGCGACTACGAGCGGGCCGCCGACCTCTTCGAGCAGTCCGCGGGAGACTTCGACTCGGTCGGTGACGACCTCGGCGGGCCGCTGGCCCTCCCGGCCCGGTTGATTCCCGTGGTGAGTCAGAACGCACGCGCCGGTGCCGACCTGGCCGAAGCGGCCGCGGACGGGATGGCGCAGGCGGCATCGTCTCTCCGTCAGATCGACCCGGCCGAACTCGCGGTGAGCGGCGGTGCGATCGATCTCGATGCGGTTCGCGTGGCCGAAGCGCCGCTCGTCGCGGTGCAGGGTTCACTCGACGAGCTCCTGATCGTCACCGACGAGGTTCGGTCGCCCTGGCTGATCGATCGACTCGACCGGGAACTGGACGAACTGGAGGGGGATCTCGCCCGGCAGGTGCCCCGCCTCGCGAACGCCGTCGACGCCGTCCGACTCGCGCCGCGGATGCTCGGCGGTGACGTCGAGCGCGACTATCTCGTCCTGTTCACGACGCCGGCCGAGGCGAGGGGGCTCGGCGGGTTCGTCGGAAACTACGCCGAGGTCGGCATTTCCGACGGGCAGATCGCGTTGACCGACTTCTCTCGCCGCTCCGACCTCGAGCGGGCCGTGGCGGCGTCTGACGTCCGCTGCGACCGGTGCCCATCGGAGTTCCTCGCCCGCTACGGACGATTCGGGTTCGCGAACGGCGAGACGGGTGGTGTCGCCGACCGCGCCTGGTCGAACATCACGATGCCCGCCCACTTCCCGTACGTGGCCGAGGTCGCCGGCATCCTCTATCCGCAGAGCGGTGGCCGGCACGTCGACGGCGTGATCGTGATGGATCCGTACGTCGTCGAGGCGCTGATGGCGTACACGGGCCCGATCCACCTGCCCGAATTCGGTGTCACGGTCCGCCCCGACGAGGCGGTCCGGTTCATCCTCCGGGATCAGTACCTTCTCGCGATCGACGGCGACGGCGGGGCGATCGACAACGACGGGCGCATCGACGCGCTCGAGACCCTCGGGACGGAGGTGATCGGCCGACTCCTCACCGGCGAGTTGCCCGAACCGGCCCGGCTTGCGGGCGACCTCGCTCCGCTCGTCGCGGAGCGGCGCCTCCTGTTCTGGACCGTCGACGACGCGGAGCAGGAACTGCTCGACCGGATGGGTCTGCTCGGAAGCATCCCCGATCTCGGCCACGATGGCGGCTTCTCCGTCGCCGTCACGAACGCCGGCGCGAGCAAGATCGATGTCTTCCTCGACCGTCGGGTCGCAACCCGGCTGGAGGTGGGTCCCGACGGCGATCGCCGGCTGATCGCCGACGTGACCCTGGCCAACAACGCTCCCGCCTCGGGTCTGCCGACGGAGGTGATCGGCAACGTCATCGGCCTCCCCCCGGGCACGAGCCGGCTGTGGGTCAGCTTCTACGGACCCGAGGCGCTGATCAGAGCGACTCTCGACGGCGAGCCGCTCGGACTCGAGCCACAGCGGGAGGCCGGCTGGGGCGCTTTCGCTCATTCCCTCACACTCGGACCCGGCGAGTCCGCCGAGTACACCCTCGAATTCGATCTGGGGCCTCGCACCGAGGCCGGCGGTCCGAGCGACGGCACCGACGACGTGACCCGTTTCGACCAGCCGCTCGCAACACGACACGAGACGTGACCCTGACCCTTTCTTGCTTCAGTCGCAACGTCGAGCGACCGAAGAACGGACATGCAGAAAGTCGCGGACGGGCCGGGCATCGACGAGACGATGTTCACCAGGATCCGGACCGTGTCACTCGGCCGGCCCCCCGTCGGCACACTCGAACTGGTGCCGGCACCCGGTCGGGTCTTCGATCGCACGACCACGACCGCGCCCGGTCCACCACGGCCCGCGGTACGCGGGCTGCCGACCGAGCATCGTGCGGCGAGCGAACGGATCGCTGCCGGTGCGGAGATTCGCCGAGCGATCGACGTCGTCGTCGCGGTCCTCGCAGTCGTCGTGCTCGCCATTCCGATGGCGATCATCGCCCTCCTCGTCGTCGCCACCAGCCGCGGTGGTGTGCTCTTCGGACAGACCCGCGTGGGTCGTGACGGTGACCCGATCACCGTCTACAAGTTCCGGTCGATGTGCGACGGTGCCCACGACCTCCTCCACACCGACGACGAACTGCGAAATCAGTACATCGCCAACGACTTCAAGCTCGACGGTGCCGTCGACCCACGGATCACCAGAGTCGGTCGCATCCTGCGCAAGACGAGCCTGGACGAGCTGCCGCAGCTCTGGAACGTTCTGCGTGGCGACATGAGCCTGGTCGGGATCCGCCCCCTGCTCTTCGAGGAACTCGCGATCCGTCCCCGGCACGACCAGAACCTCTATCGCCTCCTGCGCCCCGGAATGACCGGCCTCTGGCAGGTCCGGGGACGCTCGAGCGTCGAGGCCGGCGATCGGATCGCGCTGGACCGTGAGTACGTCGAGGACTGGTCGATCGCCGGCGATCTCGAGATCCTGTGCCGCACCCCGCTGGCCGTGCTGCGCATCAGCCAGACCCACTGAACCCCTGCCCGGGAGGACTGCCATGAAGAATCTCACCGCCGTCTTCACCGCCATCGTGACGATCGTCGTCGGATTCGGGGGCGTCGCCGACGCCGCGAGTGTGTACCCCCCGAAGGCGGTCTCGGTCGTGGCGACCCCCGCGTCGGGCGAACCCGGCTACGACGTGAGCGTCACCGTCGACTGCACCCTGGGTGAGGACGTCACGGTCACGCTCGTTGTCTCGACGGACTGGGTTGCGTGCGCCTCCGACGAGGACCGGTCCTCGGGGATCGCCACTGGCGTCGTCCGCGCGCCGTCGTCGCCGGGTGACTTCACGGGCGCCGTCAAGGGCTCGAGGTCGGGACCGCTGGGCCAATTCACGGTCACGGTTCACGGCGCTGTGCGTCCGGCCGCGAACGTCGAGGTGACCCAGGCCCGAGGCGGACCTGGGGGTGAGACGGACAGCAGCGAGTACGTCAGGGTCGCAGGGAGCCTGTTCGTCGTCGCACTCTGTGTGATGGCGGTGGCGGCGCTCCGCCGGCGCGAGATGCTCCTCGGCGCCTGACGAGGCGCGTCACGCCGCGGTGATCGCTCAGGTACCGCGCAGGACGGCGTCGTTGGCGATCTGGTCGAGGAACCATTCGTAGGTCGTGGCGATTCCCGCGTCCAGATCGATCGACGGCTCCCATCCCAGCGCGTTGAGCTTGGAGGTGTCGAGCACCTTGCGAGGCATGCCGTCAGGCTTCGACGAGTCGAACCGCAGCGTGGCCTCCGGGCACACGATGTCGCGGACCTTCTCCGCCAACTCCCCGATCGGAAGGTCGACGCCGGTGCCGACGTTCACGTGACCCACGTCGCTGTAGTTGTCCATCAGGAACAAACAGGCGTCAGCGAGATCATCGACGTGGAGGAACTCACGCATGGGCGAACCCGTGCCCCACACCTCGACGATCTTGTCGTCCGTCGAACGGGCGTCGTGGAACTTGCGGATCAGCGCGGGCAGGACATGGCTCGACGTGAGGTCGAAGTTGTCGTTCGGTCCGTACAGGTTGGTCGGCATGGCCGAGATGAAGTCGCAGCCGTACTGCTGCCGGTACGCCTGGCAGAGCTTGATGCCGGAGATCTTCGCGATCGCGTAGGCCTCGTTGGTTGGTTCGAGCGGCCCGGTCAGCAATTCGTCCTCACCGATCGGCTGGTGCGCATGGCGCGGATAGATGCATGACGAGCCGAGATAGAGCAGCTTGCTGACGCCGCTCTGTTTTGCAGCGTGAACGACCGTGCCGTGGATCATCATGTTGTCGTAGATGAATTCTGCGGGGCGGGTGCTGTTGGCCATGATCCCGCCGACGGTCCCGGCGACGAGGAACACGTGATCGGGGCGCTGCCCGTCGAACCACTGCGTCACGGCGGCCTGGTCGCGCAGGTCGAGTTCCGCGCGTGTCGCGGTGACGACATCGCTGAAACCCTCCCGCTCGAGGCGGCGCATGATCGCCGACCCGACGAGGCCCCCATGACCAGCCACGAACACCCTGCTGTCTCGATCGATCGCCATCGCCGACACGCTATCGACGACCTCCTTCGGGGGTCAGCCGCCGGCCGGATGCCTCGCGAGGAATTCTCGACCGTCGTCGCACGAGTCGTTGATCGGGCACCACCGGCAACTCACCCCGGGACGCCGGGTGGGTGGACGACCTTCCGTCTCGAGCTCGATGATTCGATGCAGTCCGTCGAGCGTGCGGCGCATCGCCGACTCCAGCATCCGCTCGGACACGTCGTCGGCGTGCGCCTCCGCCGAGTCGAGGTAGAAGGTTGCCACTTTGCGCGGCGGTACCTCGCGCACGAGCGTTTCGAGCAGCGCGTAGAAGGCCAGGTCCTGACGGTGGCGGGCGTTGGGACGCCCCGTCTTGAGGTCGATGATCACCTTGCGGCTCTCGCGCCCGCTCGGACGCCCGAACAGCAGATCGACCTTTCCCGACAACGTGATCGGACCGGTGTTGGGCCACCGAACCGAGGCCTCGGTCACGGGTGCCCACTTGGTGCTCAACGGCGGGAAGTTCTCGATGAACTGGGTCACGCGAACGACCGTTTGTCCCCGCACGTCGGCTTCGTCCGCGGGAGAGAGGGTGTCGATCCACTGGCCGATGCCGCGGTTCTCGTCGGCAAGTCTGGCCATCGCTTCGTCGACCAGATCGATGGGGCTGGGATCGCCGAGGCGGCGCGGCCAGGACAGGAGCAGTTCGATTCCGCGGTGGGCGATGGTCCCCTTCGCGTTGGCTGTGGTCCATTCGAACTCGTCGGGGAGGAGATGGTGTTCCTCGCACTCGAGGACCGACGCGATGCGATGCTTCGACACCCAGACCTCGTCGTCCGCCTCGAGTCGGGTCGCGAAGTGGTCGAGGGCGGCCAGCATTTCGGTGCGGAGTTCCTCGACGAAGGTCGGGTCGAACACGACCGGATCGCCCGATCGGCGCAACACGTCGAGGGTGCGCTGCTGCACCGGGCTGAGGCCCTCGACGACGCCGTTCATCATGATCGACTGTAGGCCACGGATCCACCGTTGCGAGGGGAGCGGTCGGTAGCCTCGACGCGTCATGAAGTCGCAGGTGTGGATCTACGTCTCCGTCGTGATCCTCAGCATCGGCGCCGGCGTGGCGATCGCCGGTATCCCGGAGTCGGCGGCGCAGGAGCCGAGGCTCCCGCTCCCTTCGACGACCGAGGTCACCGGGCAGGACGATGCGGCGCCGGGCACCGAGTCGGTCGTCACCGAACCGATCGCCACCGAGCCCGCTGGGACGACCGCACCCGAGACGACGACCGAGTCGTCCACCACCACCACCACCAGTCGTCGTCGTCGACGACCACCACCACGACGACCACGGTTCCGCTCCCGGACCGATCCGAGATCCCCGTTCGTGTGGCGAACGGAGCCAACGTCGGTGGCTCGGCCACGCGAGTGTCGAACGCTCTCGAAGAACTCGGCTACGTCGATGTCCGTTCGTTCGACGGAGACGTGATCGTCGACGTGACGGCGATCTACGCTGCCGAGGGGTTCGAGGGCCCGGCGGAACGTCTGTCCGAGGAGGTCGGACTCGAGCCGGGCCTCGTCTTCCCGATCGAGGTCGTGCCCGACGTGCCCGGCTTGGGCACATCCACTCGAATCGTTCTCTATCTCGGCCGCGACGTGGAGTCGTTGCCGATCTACGGCTGACCGCCGCATCGTCTCGTTTCAGCTCCGACCCATGTCCCGTACGACCGCTCTGAACATCATCCTGGCCACGATCGTCGGCGGACTCGTCGCGACGCTCGTGTTCCTCGAGACCACCGACGGCGGGGCCGCTCCGACGACCACCACCAGCACGACGACGACCACCACGCTGCCGACGACGACGACCACCACCACCACCACCACGACCACCACCACCACCACCACGACGACGACCACCACGGTGCCGCCGACCACCGAGGTGCCGATCGAGCGGTTCTTCGTCGGGGTGCTCGTCGTCAACGGAACGAGCGCCGGTGAACGGCTCCAGCCCGTGATCGACCGGTTGAGCGACCGTGGCTACTTCGACGTCCGCGGCGTGGTGGGCGCGGTGCAGGCCCAGGAGACGACGATCTACTACGTCGAACCGTTCCTCGGCGAAGCACAGATCGTCGCGACCGACCTCGGCTATCGACTCGACGAGATCCCGATCCTCCCGGCGTCCGAGGCGCCACCGGTCTCGGGGATCGGTGGCGCCAAGGTGATCGTCTATCTCGGCCCGGGCGAGCTGCCCGCACCGCCACCGATCACCGAGCCACCGCCACCCGCGGAGCCTGCTCCTGCCGGTTGAGTCGGTCGGACGCCGGTCCCGGCAACTCTGAAGTACCCCTCCGTCATCATGGGGGCATGGAGTTCTCCTCGACCGTCGAATTCGCCCATGCCGCACGGGCGCTGTCCCGGGCGGCGGAGCGACGGTCCCTGGTCGCTCCCAGCTTTCGTTGTCCGCCCCGCCTGGTCGGGGTCGATCGCAGCATCCGTCGCCGTCCTCGATCGTCGACGTCGCCGACGGGTGACTCGGTCGTGTCGATCCGGGTGAAAGGGCGTCCCCGCGAGGCGGTCGTCGCCGACATGATCGAAGGTGTCGTCGTCGCCAACGGCTTGCGACCACCGGAGGCCGACCGCGTTCGCAACGGACTGTGGGAAGTGATGTCCGCCCAGGACATGCGCGTTGCGTCCTGACGCCGACCGGACCTGCGATGCCTGCGTGCTCGCCCTAACCTGCTGACGCCCCCGCCCGGGTGGCGAAACTGGCAGACGCGGGGGGCTTAAACCCTCCCGGAGGCAACTCCATGTGGGTTCGAATCCCACCCCGGGCACTTCAACTGTGACGACGTACAACAGGCCGGTGTGCCGCTCTGCCGTTACATCTTCCTCGGCCTGGCGTCTTCGCCGAGGGGTCTATGCGTGGGCGCCGACGGATCGATCGATCAGGACTTCGGCCCTCGGGAGAATGATGGTGATCACGAAATGATCACGCGATTCTGAACGATGGCCGGCGGGACACATCCGGAGCTCAGCGAGCAATCCGGCTCAAGTGAAGGCAACGCCGGAGCGGGGCGGTGAAAACACGTCCTCACGCCGGGCGTTCCTGACAAGTGTTGGGCGGGTCCGACACGCAGGTGCCGGACCGCTCCCACGTCCAGTGGCGCTGCGGTAACGTCCGACCATGGTGAGGCGCGTCATCGCAACCTCGGGGCACATGATTGACGCAGTAGATCGAGGAGTGCCCCGCTTCCCCGCCGGAGCCGAACGTCGAGTCGCCGCCGCTATCGCGGCACTGTTCGACGAGTTGGGGGTCGGCTCGGACGATCACGTCATCACCCAGGGTGCGTGCGGTGGCGACATCTTGATGGCCGAGGCAGCGATTCATCGGGGCGCGTCGAGTCAGGTCTTGCTGTGCCGAGCAACCGACGATTACGTCGAGAGCAGCGTCGCGTTCGGCGGAAGGGAGTGGGTCGATCGATTCCGCGCCGTGCTCGGGGTCAGCGACGTGATCGTGCAGCACGACGCACTCGGTGAGCCCGACTCGGACGAGAACCGCTACGAACGAAACAATGCCTGGACCCTCGACACCGCGGTCGAGCGTGCCGCAACGACCGATGCGGACGTGCGGGCGGTCGTCGTGTGGGATCGGAACGAAGGCAAGACCGGCGGCACCTCCCACTTCGTGGCCGAGGCAGAGGACCGTGGCCTGCGGGTCGACGTGATCGACCCGAGTCGGGCGTTCCGCTACGTCGGGAAGTCGTCGTTCGACCGCGAGCCCCGCGACGACGGCCCGAAGCGTCTGCTCGCGCTCGACGGTGGCGGGATTCGCGGGCTGATCACCTTGCCGATCCTGGCCCGCATGGAGGAGTTGCTCGGCGGCGGCGATCCCGACTACCGCTTGGCGCACACCTTCGACTACATCGCCGGCACCAGTACCGGCGCCATCATCGCAGCAGCGCTGGCCAAGGGCGACTCGGCGGCGAACATCGAGCAGATGTACAAGTCGCTCGGCCCGAAGATCTTCAAGAAGAAGTGGCTCCCACTAGGATGGTGGCGTTCGCTGTACCGAGACGGCCCGGTCACCGACACCCTGAAGGCCTACTTCTCGCCCCACGGTGACGGCAACGACTCGATGGAGCTCGGCTCCCCCGAGCTCGAGTCGCTCTTCATGGCCGTCATGCAGCGGGTCGACACCGACTCGATCTGGCCGCTCTGCAACATGAGCACGGCCCGCTACAACGACCGCGGCCGGAAGGAGGACTGCAACCTCGACATCCCGCTCTGGCAGATCCTGCGGGGGAGCTCGGCGGCGCCGATCTACTTCCCGCCCGAGCAGATCGTCCTCTCAGCGAACAATCGACCTGTGTTCCAGGACGGAGGCACGACCGCCTTCAACAACCCCGCGCCGTTGCTCTTCGAGATGGCGACATCTCCCCGCTACAAGCTCGGCTGGAAGACCGGCCCGGACGACTTGCTCATCGTCTCCGTCGGGACCGGATCAGCACCGGCGATGGACGAGCCACTTCTGGCCAGGAAGGTCAACGCCCTCTTCCACGCCCGCATGATCATCAAGACGATCATGAACAGCAGCTCGACCGAGAACGACCGACTCAGCCGTGTGCTCGGCCACACCCGGCACGCGCCGCAACCGCTCGACCGCGAGTTCGACGCCGACGACGTGAAGGACGTGCAGCCCGAGCACCCGCTCTTCACCTACGTCCGCTACAACACCAAGATCGACCAGAAGAGCCTCGACAAGTTGCCGGCGCCCGGCCGCTCGGCGGGGAGATTCCGGTTCCTCGACCGGCTACGCAAGCGGGGCCTCGATGCCGACGAGATCGGCAAGCTCGACAATGCGAAGCAACGGAACATGGCGCACCTGACGCACATCGGCGAAGAGGCCGCCGACCAGGTCGAGCTCTCCCACTTCGCCGGCTTCCTGCCCTAGGGGGCGGGCGACCGGCTCGCCGCCGCGAAGTCGATGTGGAGGCCCGACTCGCTGCCGGGTTCGGGGTAGATCGCCTGGTAGTTGTACCGATCCTGGAGCTCTTTGGACGCCCAGACCGCGTTCGTCTCCGACCGAGCGTTGAATGCGATCGTCACCGGTGCATCGGGATCACGCCGCCCGTACCGTATGAGCGCGGCGACGGTCTCGAGGTCGGGAAGGCCGAATCGGGAACCGTCGCCCCCGACCACGTAGAGCGGGCAGTCGAGCATCTCGAGGAGCTTGCGCGTGAGGTTCCGTCGGCTCCCGGCGTGGGGGACCACGAACGCGTCGAGCCGCAGTGCCGATTCGCCGCGCTCGGCGAGCAGACGTGCGACCGCGACTTCGAGATCGGAACCGTATGCGTCGGCACCCACGAGCAGTGCCGCACCTGCGTACTCGGCCAGGAAGAAGATGCTGGACCCGTTCGGCACACTGCGATCGGTCGCACCGATGCCGGTCGACAGCTCTTCGATCCGCTCCGCAAGCCACTCGGCGTCCTCGGGCGACCGTTGCCGACGCCGCGGTGCCGTGGCGTCCTCGGCCCCCTTGTCCGACGGAGCCGACCTGGTCTGCTCCGTGGCCGGCTGGCTCTCGCGTTCGTCGTCGGACAGGAGCTGACGCGTCGCGTTGTCCCACTTGACGTCGAGCCGTTCGAGTCGCTCGGGCGAAGGTCCGAGCAGCGTGATCTGCAGCCCACCGACGTCGACCACCGGCAGTGGGCCGGCGGGCTCGACGACGATCGGGCCACCGTTGAACATCCGGTTGATCGGGATGGAACCGGATTGGAGTACGTCCAACACCTCAGCGGCTTGACGCACGCTCATGACATCGCTCCCCACGCCGCGCCGCTTCGGTCGTTGAACCAGACCTCGTCGACCATGAGGTCGGGATCTTCGAGTATGCGTACGGCACCCGCGACGGCATCGCTGTCGATGTGCGTCAAGACGAGCACGTCGACCTCGTCGACTCGCAGGTCGCGCAGCCGACCTCGCACTCGTTCGGCGGGCCGTGAGCCGCCGGCGTCGACCAGCATGTGCCGTTGGGAACCGGGCTCACCGACGCTGAGCAGCAGGCACGTGGAAGGTCCGGCCGGCAATAGCTCGATCGACAGCCCGCCGCCGTCGGTCTGCGCATCGACCGCGGTCTCGTCGACGTCCGGCAGTGCGCTGTCGCGCGCACGCAGCTCGGGGCCCAGTCGGCGCACGAGTGTGGCAGCTCCGGACTCGAAGATGCCGGCAAGCGTGTCGAGTCGTGCAGTGCTGTCCGCTCCTGCCGAGTCGAAGTGAGCTGGCATGGCCGTGACGAGCCACGCGAGCTCGCGGCCGGTCGACATCCTCGCCGCGCCGGCGGCGCGAGCTGCGGCCAGGTAGCCGTCGGCAACACGGTCCGCGACCGCGGTGAGCCATGACGACAGATCGGTGAACGGTTCGAACCGGGCAGCCGCACGGCCTGCGGCAGAACGCCACGGAGGGTCGAGCACGTCGGCGAGCATCTCGCCAGCGACTTCGAGGTTGGGTTCGCCATCGAGCACGGCAACCCATTCGTCGAACCGGTCCCGGTGAGCGAGCTCGGGCGGCTCGATCATCCACGTCGAGTCCGGCACTGCCGCGAGTTCGGCGACGAGGTCGTCGCCGAACATCGTGAGCTGACCGGACGTGTTCGTGTCCTCGTCGTCGGGCAGCGGCTCGCTCACCCACTTGTCGAGATCCGGCGAGTCGGCCACCAGCCTGATCAGCCGGTCCGCGGTCTGGGCGAGCGACCGCGTTCGAGCCGGCGGCACGGCCTGCTCCACCTTGCGTTCGGCGGTGACCCACGGCGGTTCGAGGACACGTCGGAGCATCTCGGCGAGCGACCTCGCCGCCTCGCGCAGCTCCTCTTCGTCGCCCGGCTCGTCGCCCCCGAGCGCGCCTTCGGCGCGGTGTCGTTGGGCGTCGTCGACACTTGGGAAGCCATCGGCGAGCTCGTCGGCCAGGAACGCAACGACGTGGACGAGATCGTCGAACTCGGCGACATCGAGGAGTTGCTGCTGTTGAGCGATCGAATCGTGCTTGGCGACGAACGACTCGAGCGCCCGCGCCTGCGACGGAGTGATCTCGATGCCGGCCCTGATCGTGCCGAGCCACGGGAGAGGCGAAGCGTCGCTTGTCGCATCGGCCTCAATGGTTGCGGCGCCACCGCGACGACCGGCCAGGAGGCCGCCGAGCATCGCGGTCGCGTCGACGTCCGGGCAGACGACGGCGAGGTCAGTGAGCGTCCGCACGAGCCGGCCCCGAACCGAGGTCTCCGCACAGGGCAGCCGCTGAGCCAGCTTGAGCTGCGGCTCGGCGTCGTCACCCACGTTGATGACGCACCAGAGCGTGCCGCCCCTGCCGACCGCGGCTCGCACGTCGTCGTTCTCGATCGCAACAGCGGGAGTCGCATCCGATGGCCACTGGCCGTCGTCCTCGAGGAAGAGGTCAGCGTCCACGAGGACGAGCGCTTGACGTCGAGGTTCGACTCGGTCGACGAGCCACAGGACGTCACTCGCGGGGATGATCTCAGGGATACCGACACCGTCCCGATCGCGCCCGATGACGCCGACCAACTGCCCCTCGATCACCACGGGCACACCGGGGAGCCCCTCGCCCTGAATGGTGTGCTCGTCGGGCGAGAGCCACGAGCCCCGATAGCTGAGGTCGCTCGACGACCAGTCGATCGCAGTCGTGAGGTCCGGTGGGGTCGGCGAGAGTTGAACGGTCTCGACGTCGGCGGGAACTCGCAGCCGTACGACCGCCAGCCCGTCGTGCTCCGCTTCGACCCAGCCGGTGTGCTCTGCGTCCGGGTCGTGCGAGACGCGGAGCTTGTCGAATCGGGACACTTCGAAGCTGTCGACGGCGACCGCCACGACGAGGTCGTCGGCGACGAAGAACCCATGGGCCACGAGCCGCTTCCCGAAGGACACGGACACGGGAACCTCGCCGGAGGCCGACGGAGTCGGTTCGGCCGGCTCGATCGCGTAGCGCAGGCCCGCCGCCGTCTCGATGTGGGCCGTGGGTCCCGAGACCGGGATCTCGAGGACCTGGTCGCGCTCGAGGCGGTGGCGCCGGCCCTCGATGGTCAGGAACGTCGGCTCGACCCGCGGCACTTCGATCGCTGCGAGGTCCCGGCCCCCGAGCGCGCCGACCTGGAGCACCCCCCCGACGTACCGCACCAGCACTCGCCTCGTCGGCAGGGTCGCCAGCACATGTCCGACGGGGACGGCCTCGGGCGCCGCCGCCTCGGCAGGAGCCGGCTGGGAACCGAGTTGGGCCAAGGCCCAACCGCTCTGGGCCGAGTACGCCTCGGCCGGCAACCGGTCTGCCGCCTGCGAGGCCCAGTACGAGAGTCCCGAATGGGAGGACTGCGTGAGCGCCGAGATCACCGGCGCCAGACGAGCCTCGATCTGATCGTCGGCGCCGATCAGGGCCAGCCACCAGACCTCCTCCTCGAGCCGGACGACGGCCCGCTCCGATGCGTGGGCCCGCTCGATGAGGCCGCGCACCTTGGCGATTCTCGCCTGCGCCGCCGGGTCGGACCACCGCTGCGCCAGCCGTCGCCGGAGCTCGACGGCGTGCTGCTCTCCGAAGGAAAATCCGGTGTCGTCCGACGCTCGGACGATCGGGCTCAGCCAGACGTCCGCTTCGACGCCGACGTCGAGATGTGGGGCCGCCTGCAGCCGGATCTCGCGGAGCAGCCGCGGGTCGCTGCGGGTCGCGAGCGACAGCAACTCGGCCAGCTCGACCACCGCGGGGCGACGCTTGGCGAGCGATGCGATGAGTTCACCCGAGCGTCCCGGGCCGGCGGTGATCGATCGGTGGTACTCCTCGCTGGCTCGTGGCGAGGTTGTCGGCCAGGGACCGCGACGCTGCAGCAGTCGTCGGGCCTGCTGGATGGTCGTGCTTTCGGTCCACGGCACTGCGTCGAGCGACTCGATCACGCCACGCGGCCAACGCTCGGGCGGGTACGGGATCAACACCAGCAGCCGCGAGTGACGCAACCGCAACGTGTCGGCCAACGACGCCCACGCCTCGATCAGTTCAGCCGACGACTCGATTCGTTCGCCGCTGATGCCGACATCGGTGACCGCCAACACCGGGGTGCCGGGTTCGGGCACGACGTACGACCCCCACAGCGCCATCGGCCCTGCGCCGGCGGTCTCGAGGGGTAGCTCGGTGAAGCCCAGCACCTGAACCTTGCCGTGCCCCACGACCTTTCCGAGCACATCGCCGAGACGCTGCTGCTCGTGCACGTGCGGTTCCATTCCCGCGCTGCGATCCAGCAGCAGCTGGACGCCACGCCGAAGCGACGCTTCGTCGAGGCGCGGGATCTCGCTCAGGACGCGGCCGCGCGCCAACTCGTTCACGGTCAACGGCACGTCGATGCGAGTACCGACGACCGGGGTCGAGGTCAGATCCGCGAGCAGGTGACGGGCAGCGGGCAACTCGAAGAGGTCTCGGCGGTGGAGCGGTCGGCTGGGTGGGGGCGGGGCATCGAGATCCATCGGTGCGACCGCGGTCCACGGGTTGTGGCTCGCCACCTGCGTCGGCTCGAGGAGTGGCACCGCCGCGGCGGGTGGAGGTGCGGCGGCCGCACCGACCGTCGTCGGTGCGTCGACGACCGTGGCCGGCCCGGCCGGTTCGCTCGGGTCGGTGTCGCCCGACTCGTCGGGCGTTGCGTCCGTGCCTCTCGGCTCGACGTCGACGTCGCGTCGCACGCCCAGCCCGCAGAGCCCGAAGACCGCGTCGATCGTGCCCTCGTCCGCGACGTCGAGTGCGCTGATGGCCCGCACCGCGTCGGCGATCCAGACGTCGCTACGTGTCATCGGCGTCGTCTTCGGGCTGCTTGATCATCGTGACCCGCTCGATCGACTTCCAGAGGTCGGACTTCGCGTCGGGCGTGACCTTGAACTCGAGACAGGCGCGCACGGCGTCGAGGTACTCGGCGACGCTCGGTTTGCGTTCTCCCTCGGCCAGTTCGTCGCGGATCTCCAGGAGCCGGTCGGCGATCCGATCGAAGGTGGCCTCCTCGCGGCCGTTCCCGACGGCGTCCTTGCCACCCAGGTTGTGGAGCTTGGCGATGGCGACCAACTTCGGCTTCTTGGGCGCCGGGATGGTGTAGACGACGCACCGCCGCAGGAATGCCGGAGGCAGCTGGCGTTCCTCGTTCGTCGTGATCACCACGAGCAGGTGCCCGAGATCGAGCTGCTTCGACGGCCGCCGGGTGGACTTCTTCCTGGTCTCGACCTTGGTGATGACCGAACCGGTCTCGGCGACTTGGAACACGCCGGACCCGAGGGGGACCAAGAGGCCGTTCGGCACGTCGGGGTCGGCCTTGTCCAACTCGTCGATGAGGATCACGGCGTGGCCATCGTCTCGCTCGGCATTGATCGAGTCGTGGAAGGGTTCCTGTGCCGGTTGCGTGACCGGATGGTCGGCGTCGGCGCCTCGTTCGGCGGCGGTCTCGGGGTTGAGGGCCCACCACAGCACCCCCGGCTCGACGTAGTCGAACAGGTTCGGCTTCGGATCGTTCTCGGTCAGGGCCTGGGCATCACCGAGCCGACGGACGGCGTCGAACGTCCACAGGAAGTCCTCGGCGCGGGTCGCCGAGGTCACCACCTTCTCGTAGTACTTCCAGTTGAGGTTGCGGGCCACGTACGCAGCAAGCGATGACTTGCCGGAACCGGGCTCACCCCGGAGCAGGAGCGGACGACCCGTGATCAGCGCAACGACCACGGCGAGATGCAGCTCGTTCGACATGTCGTAGAGCGCGCCAGAGCGTCGGTCGGGCATGTCCGCCGGGGTGCCCTCGATCTCGGGGGCGTCGACGAACTCGGGCGCCTTCGCCATCCAGTCCGGCTGTGTTGTGCTCTTCGGAGCCATGCCTGTTCCTCCTCGTCGGTCACGACGACTCAGTCGTACCCGATGCTCTCCAGATCGTTCTCGAGTTCGTCGAACCATTCGTCGGCGTTCGGTTCGACGCCGGGCTCGTCGAAGCTCGGCAGCGGCGGGCACACGATCCGCGCCTTCAACCGGTCGGCGATCTGTTCGGCCTCGGCCTGGCTCCCTGCCATCAGGACGAAGGTCACGGGGCTCAAGGAACCGTCGCCGAGCAATGCGTCGACCATGTCGTCGGACCTCGCCACCGAGTGCCCGACCACCACGTAGACGCCGCCGGCCGCCTTCTCCGGCCACCGCCGCGGCTGCCTCCCCAGCTTCGCAGCGACGTGCGCCTGATAGTGCTTGACCACGTCGTCGGTCGATTGGTCATCCGGCGGTACGTCCGGCGCGAGGAGCCGCCATTGGGGGAACTGCCAACACAGCGCCCGCCGCACCAGGGCCTTGCCGATCTTCGGATGCTCGGCGTTGACCACGATGGCCCGAATGCCGTCGCGTGCTGCTGCGGGGGCCGCAGCAGCGGAGGCAGCGGGCACCAGCGCCGGCTTGAACACCCTGACCACCTTCTCGACATCGACGTTCGCGCCGGCGAGGTTGTGGCTCATCACGCCGACGCTCGTCACTGGGTCGCCGACCAGGAGCTCGCGGATGAGCAGCCGCTTGCGCTCGCGCTCCGGATGCGGTTGGTACCCCTGCGTTCGAAGTGCGGTGAGGAGTTGCTCAGGGGTCAGGGTGGCCTCGGGGAGCTTCAACTCGTTCATCAACGGCGTGAGCACCGGCTCGCTCACGTCACCGAATTGGTCGACGAGCTTGTCGACCCAGGTCTCGAACGCGCTCGTCGTCGTCGGTAGGGATGCACCTTGCTTCGCCTGGATTCGCTCGATGAGCGCAGCTACCACCTCGTCGGCTCGTTGGCCGATCTTCGTCGCGTCGAGCACGAGCTCGTCGACCTTCAGCCCTTGGATCTCGCGGAGCTTCAGCGGGCCCCAGAAGCCGGTCTCGAGTTCCCTGCTGCGCAGTCCCAGGAGCACCGGCACGATCGCGATCGGAAACCCGGCCGACTCGAGCACGGTCAGGACCGTGGCTTCCTTGAGGACCCAGGGAGACTCCTTGGCCTCAGGGCTGATCAGCAGGATGGCCGCATCGGCGGTGAGCAAGCCGCCATGGATGCTGTTGCGCCACTTGCCGCCGGTCTTGAGATCACGGTCGTCGACCCACGGATCGAGATGGTTGCAGGCCTTGATCTTGGCGACGATCGCCTTCCGCAGCTTGTAGAAGACCTTGCGATGCGCGTCGGCCTTGTCCCAAGCCGCTTGCTCCTTCTTGCCCCTCGCCGGTCGCGGCGGAGCGAGCTCGGCCGGCTTGGTGCTGTGGCTGATGAAGACGCGGGAAGTCACGGGACCCAGTCGTACTGCTCAGGCGCCATACCGCTCCACCTTCCGGTTGAACCGCCACCATAGTTGCGCCCTCGGCGCGAGTCGTCGATTCCTTGGTCGTCACGGCGGGTCCGAATTCGCCGCACGCAGTTCCCTGCGATCGAGGGAAGGGACTGCAGCGCGGCGAGGTGACAGCTGAGGTGACTCGCCCGCGCACCGTTTCGGTGGTCACGAAATGATCACAGGATTCCCCGGCCTCGGTGACACTCACCGGCACGGGGCGGACGAGCCGGACGGGTGCCCTCGACGGAACCGGACTCGCCGGACCGGCCAGCACCCGCCGGACCGTTTCCGGTGTACTTAACCTCGATCCACCGACTCGGCTTGGGTGAGCGGCCGCCGGTAAGCGGTGGCGTCGCGGCTGGTGGGTGAGGTAGGTCCGGTTGTTGTTGGGGCGTGGCGGAGCGGGTTGGGGCGGGCTCGGGTTGGTGGCGCTGGGTCGGTTCTGCGGCGCGCCTGACCGCGAGACCTGGGTCAGGTTGGGACGGGTTCGAGCGAGCGGAGCGCGTCGAGGATCGTGTTGAAGGTGTTGGCCCAGGGCCAGCGAGCTGGCAGCCGCAGCGTTGGTTGGCCGGCGCGGTTGACGAGGCGGCCGGGCAGGGCGAGGAGTCGGGTGCGGATGGTGCGAGCAACGATGAGGCGGTCGGTGTCATGACCGCCGAGACGGGCGGTCCAACGCATCATGTTGTGCGCCAGGATCGCGATCTGGAACCACGCCGAGTTCGCCTAGAACACACCCGACGGGAGGTGTTCGAGACCGGCGCCGGCCTTGAGGTCCTTGATCGCCAACTCGACAGTGGCGTGCTCGCGATGGAACCGATCGACCTCGATGACGTTGCCGTCGAGGTCGGTGAGGAACGCGTGATGTCGCCAGTCGGGCCACAGCTTCTGCTGCGTCTTGCCGGTCAGGCGGGTCCGGCGAACCACGAGACGACGCGTCACTCGCTTCTTGCCCTGGCCCGAGGTGTAGTCGCATTCAGCGACCTGGGCTTCGCCATCTTCGGTGTAATCGATCGGCTGCCAAGCCGTCTCGTCGATGCCGGCGATTGTTGCCTGGACCGCTTTGACGTTGGTCCGGACCGCCATCGTGTAACGCACATCAAGCCGCTTCAAGTTGATGATGGTGTCGCCGTTCCAAAAGCCCGAGTCGAACCGGACCGTCAACTTCCGCTTCGGGTCGTCGCGCCGAGCGCGGGCGACGAGTTCGTTGACGAAGCGTTTCGTTCCGCGCTGGGTGTTCGCCGATCCCTTCCGGAGTCGGCCGTGCAGGATCTCACCCGAACCCGCGATCGTGGCGAGCAACGGGTGATAGCCGAGCACGTGCGTGTAGCCGAACCCGGCACCCTGCTTTGCCTTGCCGACCACCTCACAGATCGTCGAGTCGACATCGATCACCAGTGCGCCCGGCGCGGTGCTGGCCGCCCACGCGCGCTGCATCACGATGTCGTTGACGGCTTCGAGTTGGCGGACATGACCGAACGTGAACGACCGTAGAAACGTGCCAAGCGTCGAGGGTGCCATCACCCGATGCGACACCACCAACTCCGACGCCCCGGCACGCAACATGTCGGCATGATCGATGTGCGAACCACCGGCCAGCATCGTGTTCAACAACGTCAACACCTTGCGACCCGGCGACGCTCCACCCACCCGACCATCGAGACGCAAAGTCGTGTTGATCACCGCTTCGACACCGAGGCGTTCGACCAGCGTCGCCGGCAACAACAGCCCGGCGTTCGCGACGAGATTGTCGTCATCGAAGGTGGCGTGAATCCGGTCGAGGGTCTGCGATACTCGG
The DNA here is from genome assembly GCA_963824025.1 of Ilumatobacteraceae bacterium. GTDB lineage: Bacteria > Actinomycetota > Acidimicrobiia > Acidimicrobiales > Ilumatobacteraceae > Ilumatobacter_A. The sequence goes on along the minus strand of CAWGNY010000002.1, from coordinate 342,801 downwards.
CTCACTGAAAGTGTCTCCTGGGCTGTGGTCCTGGACGGGGTAAGAGACGTTCATCGTCCCAGCTCAGGAGACCTCTCACGCGGATACGCGACCTACCTCACCCCGCCCCGATCGGTGGATCGAGGCTTAAACCCCCCTTCCACTCACGTGGAGTGCGGGTTCGAACCCCGCCCCGGGCACGTTCTAGCTGGTGCTACGCGTTCGGGTGGTCACCCGTGACGTCCTCCGGGTACTGCCCGTGTCACATCCGTGTCACGGACCGTGACACCCCCGCTCTACTGTTGTGCTCATGGCCAACGGTTCGGTGCAGCGGAAGGGGAAGGTGTGGTCGTTCGTCGTCGACCTCGGCCCCGACCCGGCGACCGGTCGCCGCCGGCAGGCCCGCCGGTCGGGCTATGCGACGAAGAAGGCGGCTGAGGCTGCGCTGCGAGATCTGGCGACCGCTGCCCACGCGGGGACGGCGGTGTCCCGGAGCCGTATCACGCTGTCGCAGTTCCTGACCGACTGGTTGGAGACCATCAGGCCGCGGGTCAGGGAGACGACGTGGGTGAGTTACCGGATGGCTGTCGAGCGCATCACCCGCCAGATCGGCGCAGTGCAGCTCCAGTCGCTCACACCGCTCCAGGTCGAGGGCCTCTACGCCACGCTGTTGGAGCGCGGTGGCGCCGGTGGGCGAGCGCTGGCACCGAAGACCGTCCGCAACTGCCACATCGTGCTCAGGCGGGCGCTGGCTGACGCAGAGCGCCTCGGACTCGTCGCCCGCAATCCGGCTGCTGCTGCGAAGGCCGTCTCGGCTCCACGAGGTGAGCAGCGGACATGGTCGTCCGAGGAGATCCAGCGGTTCTTCGACGCGGTGGCGGGGGAGCGGCTGTCGATGGCATTCGTGCTGCTCGCTACCACCGGTATGCGACGCGGCGAAGTGCTCGGATTGCGATGGGAGGACGTCGACCTCGATGGGCGGGCGCTGTCGATCGTCCAGACCCTGACCACCGTGAGCAACCGGATCCACATCGGTCCACCGAAGACCGGCAAGAGCCGGCGCCGCGTCTCGCTCGACACGGTCACGTTCGACGCGCTCAGAGCGCATCGCATGCGCCAACTCGAGGAACGACTGGCCGCGGGTGACGCGTGGTTGAACGACGGCGATCTCGTGTTCACCGACGAGCTCGGCGGTCCGGTCCATCCCGATCGCTTCTCGAAGCTCTTCGATCGCATCGTGCGCGACGCCGAACTGCCCCACATCCGCCTCCACGACCTCCGCCACAGCTACGCCACGTTGGCACTGAAGGCCGGCGTTCACCCCAAGGTCGTTTCAGAGCGCCTCGGCCACTCGACGATCGCCATCACGCTCGATCTGTACTCCCACGTAGCCCAGGGCCTCGATGCCGACGCCGCCGAGCTCGTCGCGTCCCGCATCTACGGGACGTCGACGTGACCCCGTTCGGGAGTGAGGGTATGGACGTCGTGTTCTTCGATGCGTCCGTGCTGTTCAAGGCGGCGGTGACGCGGTTCCTCCTCGGCGCTGCGCAGTCCGGTGAGTTCCGAGCGATCTGGTCGGAACTTGTCGTGACCGAAGCACGTCGGAATCTGCTCGCGGCCGATCGACCGCATGCTGCTGCTGCGCTGGAGCAGAACATCGGGCTCGTCCGAGATCCCGTTGTTGCTCCGTCCGATGCGATCGCGGCGAAGCTGGGGCTCACCGACGTCGGGGATCGTCACGTGCTCGCAGCGGCCGCGAACGGTGAGGCCAGCGTGTTGGTCACGAGCAACGTCCGCCACTTCGATCCGACCGAGGCAGCTTCGCTGGGCGTCGCGGTGCTCACCCCGGACGCGTTGGCGACGTCGGTCGCGACCCGGAACCCGAGTGCGCTGATCCGTCACGTCCAGAGGACTCCGCCGGATCGGCTGGCTCGGTACGTCGAGATCCTCTCACGAGAGCTCCCCGAGACGATGGAGATCCTCACCCCATTTCTCGACGGATGAGCGTCAGGCTTCCTCGTCGAGGAACTCCCAGGTGAGTGCCTGGCGGCGTCGCGCGTCGTCTGCCCGGCTGTAGTCGAGCAGATCGCCGAGTCGCACGCGTCGCTTGCTGCCGACCCGTGTCGATGGAATGTCTCCACGATCGAGCAACGTCGTCAGCCAGGGTCGCGAGACGCCGAGCAGCTCCGACGCCAGTTCCGTTCCGACTGGAAGTCCGGCCGGCGCAACCGTGACGTCGCGGCCCTCGGCAACGTCGTCGAGAAGATCGAGCAGCAGCGCCACGAGGTCGGGTGGTAGCTGGAACTCGCGGCCTTCCACGGCGATCGTCGCGGCTTGTTCAGCGTTGCTCGCAGCGCGCACATCGTCAGCCAGATCGGCTGCCACGTTCGGCGATGCATCGAGTCGGATCTTGGTGGCCATGAGTCCAGTCAACCAAATGTTTCGATTAAGCGCAATATCTGGCCGGGGCACCTGGACGACGCATCGGTCTCGCAGGCTCACGGCTGATCCGCCCTCGCGTCGGCGTTCTCGTCCGGCGGTGGGTCTTCCTCGAGCATCGCCATGAATCGAGCAACTGGCACGAGCACTCGTCGACCGAGCCGCACGGTCGGAATCTCCCGTCTCCTTGCGCAGAGGTACGCCGAGGTTCGCGAGATCCCGAGCATCTCGGCCGCCTCGCCGACCGTGATCGTCACTCGGCTCATGCGCTTTCCTCCGGCTGCGTCGTGCGCTTCATCGCCCATGCCAACACATGACTCCGGAATCGGGAATCCGTGACGCGATCGCGCCAGATTTCTCCGCGTTCTGGACAGTTGCACCAACGGTGCCCGAACGTCATTGCCGAGCGTTGGCCGCAGTGGATCGGGCAATGGCTGTGGGCGCAAATGAGAAACGCGGCCGGCGTGGGCTGACGGAATCCGCACAGGGGGGGCGGCAAGTATCCCGGGTAGTCATCCGTGACGTTGTCGCGCCAGCGTGGGCAGACACGCCGCAATGCATCTGCTGAGGCGGGATTATGCAGTGCCTCGCCGACTGCGCGACCCGACCGACTTCGCCGGTTACCGAGTGCTCTGGGCTCAAGGCCTTCTGGGCAGACGCAATACTGGCGTGGTGGCCGCGACCGGTGCTTCGGGGGTGTCGATGTGGCCGGTAGACGAGCTTGTCGCGTGGGCGGACTTGGGTCCGCCCACCCGGGTGGTTCGGCGGACTCCGTGGGCGAGTGTGGTCGTGTGGGAGCACCCGGAGTCTCGTGTGTGGGGCAAGACCATGTGCCCGGGTTTCTCGTCGGAGTGCAGGATCCTGCCGCTCCTTGCACAGCGCCGACCCGACATGGTGCTGGCGCCTCGCCGAGTCGATCCCGACAGGGGACTGCTTCTCCTGCCCGATGGCGGGCCGACCATCGACACCGGGCTCGACACGGCGGCGTGGACTAACTTCATCGTGGGGTACGCCGGTCTCCAGCAGGACCTGGTCGGATACGAACAGCGCTTGTTGGAGGCGGGCTGCGTCGATCTTCGACCGGCTGCAGCGGTCCAGCGCCTCGTGCAGCACATGGACAACGGAGACGTCGATCATCGACAGCACCTCGTCGACTGGCTGGGCGCAGTCGCTGCTGAGCTGAGTGATGACGTTCCCTCGACGATTCAGCACGACGATCTGCAGCCGTCGAACGTTCTGCTCGACGGACGAATCCTCGATTGGGGCGATGCGAGTCTCGCCCACCCCTTCGCTTCGCTGCTGACCGCCCTGATGCCGGGGAATCCGCGACGACCGGGAAATCCAGCCGAGCGCCGCGCCATGAGGGACGCCTACTTGGCGTCATGGGCGACGCATCTCGAGCTGGACATCGCCAAACCCGCAACCTCGACGTGGCTCCGTCGACAGGCCGACCTCGCCATGCTCATCGCTCCGATCGGGCGCATCGACACCTGGCTCCGCGCTCCGCAAGGAGCACTGCAGCAGCACCCCGACGCAATCGACCGCTGGGTCGACCACCTCGAGAGGTCACACGCCGACCCCACGATCAACGCCCTGTAGCTCGATACTGAACTGGAGCGGCTGCGCTACTTCGGCCCAAGCCGCGCGCCGCATATTCGCGGTGGCGCTTGCATCGGTTGGACATTGGTCGCGTGTCACTTCCGTGTCACGGGATCAGCCGGACGCAGTTGTACTCGAGATCATTCGAGGAGACCCGCCGGACTCGTCGCCCCAGCTCAACGGCACTGCCCGGCACCCGAGTGCACCGCGTGGCACTACCTTTTCGAACTTAAACCCCCTTCCACTCACGTGGAGTGCGGGTTCAAATCCCGCCCCGGGCACTTCAACGATGACGACCTACAACAGGCCGGAATGGCGCTCTGCCGTTACATATCTGTGGCACGACGGTACGCCGGGCGGGTGGCCTGAGTCGGCTTCCGCATGAACCGATCGGGCCTTCGGCGTATCGGATGCGGCTCGGTGATCACGAAATGATCACGCGAATCTGCCGGTTCGCTGCAGGCGCTCGTAACTGACCGACCGTCGGTGACGCTCGCAGGAGCGCCGTGGCCGGTGCGATTCGACGTGCGGCCACGGTCGGTGATCGCGATATCGAGTGGGTCGAGACGTCGTATCGCTCCGCCAACGTGCCGATCGCGAGCGGGCTGTCGGCGGTGGCCGCGGCGATGTTCTGATGGGTCTCTCGCTCAGCCTCGCGTTGCAGCACATTCTTGGGCGATCTCGACGTCACCAACCTGAGATCTCCCGTCAAGGATCCAATCCTTGACATGTAGTGCGATCTCGCAGTAAGATACTACGACATCGCACTATCAAGGGAACCATCAAAATGAAATCATCAACCCAGATCACCAATGGCACGCCGTTCGTCGCTCGATTCGCCTCGTGGAAGCTGTGGGTCGCGAGCGCGGTGATCTTCGTCCCGTTCGCCTGGATGTTCTTCGCATCGTCAGCACCGTTCTCGATTCCCGAAGTCGAGGCCGCGTGTGGCCAGGCTCCACCCGACATGCGCTTCTTCACCTCTGCTGACGGCGTGACGCAGTTCCTCGACGACTGCGGGACAAACGGGCGCGACACCTACCGGAACATGCAACTGGCCGACATCTTCTACCCCGCCATCATCGGCGTCTTCCTGGCCTCCTCGCTGAGCCTCGCCATCAAACGGCTCTCGTCGCGGCCCGGTCGGACTCTCTGGCTCGCCGCTCTCCCGCTCGCGGCGATGGCATTCGACTACCTCGAGAACATCCTCGCCTGGCTGGCACTGACCAGCTACCCGGACCCGGACGCCACAACCCACCTGCTCGGTGTGGCGTCAGCAGCAAAGACCACCATCTCGTGGGCCGCAGGCCTCCTGCTCCTCGCCGCCGTGGCAGCGATCGTCGTGCAAGCATCCAAGGCCCGACTGTCCGGAGCGAACACCGAAACCCCTGTCGCATCCGACCCTGCCGACGAACGTGAACTCATCGGCTCAGAATCATGAGCAAGACCGGCGAAAACGGGCGTTCGGCCAAGCGCCCGATCGGTCATGGACCGAGCAACGTGCTCTTCGACGCCTGGCTCGTCTCTCGATCCGTTCACCAACTCATCGACACAACTATCGAGGAGTCCGGTCTCGACGCCGACGAGTTCGCGATCTACTCCGTGTTGGCGTCAAGCGAAGGGCTGACACCGTCGGACCTCGCACACTGGATGGCAGCGGCGCCCACGACAGTGTCGAGCTACGTCAAGCGTTTCGAACGGCGCGGCCACATCACCCGCACTCCCAACGCCGAGGACGGACGGTCGTACCGACTCGAACTCAGTGCTGCAGGACGCGACGCCCACCGACACGCCGGCGAACTCTTCGCACCCGTCCTCACCCAAACCGACGAGAGACTCGGCGCTCACGCACAGACAGTCCGCGAACAGCTCCTCAAGCTCCTGCGCGCCGTCGACACCATCCGAGACGAGCACAGATAGCCACGGCCGCGAGTCTCTGCCCGAGCTGGCACGAGAGGTAGGAGATCATGGTCATCTCGTGGGTGTCGGCGTCTTGAACCGCTACGGGCAGGACGTTGATGTCGATCGTTCCATTGCGGCATCGTCTCACCTGCAACGCCACTGCCTGAAGAGTCGTCGAGCAGCTCACCCGCAGTCCCCGGAACCCCGCGCACATTCTCGGACGGGTGGCCGATCGCGTACGTGCCTGATTGATGATTGGGGTGTGCGTTGCGGCGGTTGTCGTAGCGTCGGAGGTGCCGGTCGGTGGGTCCCGCCGCGGCGGTGGGCTCTCTATGTGCCTGCCGCCCTGCTGGGTTGGCTTTCTATCGAATTGCTTGCCGGCCGGTTCTCTTCGCCGTGGTGTGGCTCGAAAGAGGCGAGAGCACGATCAACCCGAATCAGGAGTGCCCACCTCGGTTTCCATCACCGAGAAAGGCATCTGCCATGACCATCACCATCGGGATCGACCCTCACAAGGGCTCCCACACCGCTGTCGCTGTCGACAGCAACGAACACGTCCTCGACGAGATCCGCGTGCGATCTTGTTCGACCCAGACCGTGCGTCTGCGCGAGTGGGCGGACCGGTTCGAGGAGCGGACGTGGGCGGTCGAGTCCGCCGACGACCTGACCACGGTGTGCGCCGATGATCATGCCCGGGTGTTGAAGCTGTTGTCGAAGCGACACCGCGACCTCGGCCGCCTCAAGAACAAAGCCAGCTGCCGCCTCCACGCCCTGCTGCTCGAGATGATCCCGGGTGGTGCCGGGTTCCGGATCACCACCGTGACCAGGATCAACGCGGTCATCGACGAGTTCGAACCCACCGACGCGATGGGACGCCAACGCCAAGACATCGCCCGCGATCTCGCTGGCGACATCGACCGCTACAACGACCTGCTCGACTCGTCCAAGCAGCGCATCCAAACAGCGGTCGCAGCGTCAGGCACCTCGCTGACGACGATTCCAGGGGTCGGGCCGATCACCGCTGCGATGAGCATCGGCCAGGCCGGCAACATCGACCGGTTCAAGTCGAAGCACCACTTCGCGAGCTACAACGCCACCGCCCCGGTCGAGGCGTCGTCGGGATCCAAAGTCCGGCACCGGCTCAACCAGCGCGGCAACCGCCAACTGAACTGGGCGCTCCACGTCATCGCGATCTCACAGCTCCGCCACGACACGGCCGGCCGCGAGTTCTTCGACCGCAAAGTCGCCGAGGGCAAGACCACCAAAGAAGCAATCCGCTCGCTCAAGCGACGGATCTCCGACGTCGTCTACCGCCACCTCGCAGCCGACGCCCGACAGCAGAGCTGACGTCCAAGTGGGCCCGGGAGGACAATCAGGAACGACCTCGAATCCAGCGTGACCGGCTCTACATCCTGAACAGCCGGCTCTTCGGATAGGTCACTCCCGGGACCCGACAACCAACGCTACGACCCTCAGGACCGCCAATCAAGAGGGTCCCCCTCGTCGCGCCCGAACACCCCCAGAAATCGCCCCTTGACACAAAGAGGCTTCGATCTCGCACACTGCCCTTGCCATTCGACGGCGCGCATCCGAGCGCTCACCATATGGGATACCATATGAGTCATGGCTCGACGTGAAGTACTCGTGCAACTCGACGACGACCTCGTCGAACAACTCGACGCACTGGCCGCCGATCTCGGCACCAACCGTTCTGAGCTGATGCGCCGCGGCGCCCAAGCGGTGCTCGACGCCGAACGGCTCGCAGCAGCGGACAGCGAATTCCGAGCGGCGTACCGCCGGGTGCCAGCCGATCCGTCGCTCGTTCAGTCGGCCAGACGACTCGCTGCCGAGACCACCCCGGCGTGGTAGCTCGCAACGACATCTACTGGGCCGATCTCGGACCGCCCGCTGGTCGTCGCCCGGTCTGCGTGCTGACCCGAGACGCCGCGATCGAGGTGCTCACGGCCATCACCTGTGCACCGATCACCCGCACCATCCGGAGTATCCGATCAGAAGTCGAGCTCGGCCCCGAGCACGGTCTCCCCGAGGCGTGTGTCATCAGCTGCGACAACGTCATCACCATCCCGCTCGACGACTTTGATGAGGAACCCGTTGGCCACCTCGATGAGGTCACCCGAGCCCGCCTGGACCAGGCGCTGCGCTACGCACTGGACATCGTGTACTGAGCCTGGCTGGGATCGCGATTTCCGAGCGGTCATCTCACCGTTTGAGCGCTTCGTCAACACGCTGTCGAATCTCGGACTGGGTGGCGCCGAGGTCACGGAGCACGACAGCCATCAGGCTGTTCGGATCTCGGTGGCAGGCGATCAGGATGCTCTCGGGCTCGGTGTAGACCGCAAGGGCGAGATGGTCGAGGCGTACTGCTGCAGCGCCGTGGTCCTGAGCGATCTGGCGGGCGGCGTCCAGCACGTTCTTGGTACGAGGAGTGACTCGGCCAAGAGGCATGTCGACGAATCGCTTCTGTGCGGCCTGCTTCGAGACTTCAAGCTCGCCGCCAATCTCGGACCAGGAGTGGCCTTCCTTCCGGCACAGCTCGACGTAGTGCCCGAGAAGAGCGTCGGCGACGCGACGATCGAGTTGTCGGCGAGGAGTTGGCTGTAACGCACGCTGAGGTATTGCTCAGGCTCAACTGGTCGTCGGTATCGATCTCGACAGCGGATTGTCAGCCGGACGGGATCCATCCCGGTCGGCACTGCTCATTGAACGTCTCAGCAGCCGGTCCTCAACCGGACGCCTCCGGTCTGCGGTCATTGCTCACGGCCCTTTCGGCGGGCACATTCGCGCCATGCCGTGAGGTCCGTCCGATTGGGTTTGCTGGAACGAGACGCTCGAGGTTCCGGCACCGCCCCGACAGTCGTCGACGTCGTACTCGACGCCACGCAGTTCGGTTTCCCCCCGATGATCGGAGGGAAACCGAACCGCAGGCCGGTGCGGTCAGATCACTCGGCCACCAGCTCGTGGTCGTGATCGTGCAGGCCACCCTGCTCACCGGTACCCGGGTATCCCGCCGCCGAGCTGTTGCCGGACCTGCCGGACGGGGAACCCGGCACGATCTTGCCCGGCGCACCGTTCACCGAACTCGTCGAGTAGGCGTACGTGAGCGTGGCAAAGGCGACCGCATCAGTGTTGACGTCGAACGCCTGCAGATTGATGTTGTCGAACGTGTCACACGCCAGGTGATAGCACGGGTCGTACTGATCGCCTGCGGTGCCGCCCCAGATGGCCGCCTCCTCGGCGGTCTTGATCCCTTCGGCGCCGGTGAAGAGGCCGCCGGACGGGATGCCGACGGCGATGAACGGCCCGTAGTCCGAGCGGCCCGAGAAGTCGGTGCCCTTCCACGACTCGCCGACACCGGCGTAGTACGACTCGAACAGCATCTCGATCTGATCGGAGCCAGCGGGGCCGGGGCCGGCACCGACACCGTCGGAGTCGTCACCGTCGTAGACGAAGAAGACGTGATTCGGCGAGCCGATCATGTCGAAGTTGAGGTAAAGGGCGATCTGCGCCTGCTCCTCGGGGCTGAGGTTGTTGACGTAGTAGGTCGACCCGACGAGACCGGACTCCTCGGCGCCCCACCAAGCGAAGCGCACCTTGTTGACCGGCTTGACCTTGGCCATGCTCTCGGCGACCTCGAGGATCGCCGCGGAGCCCGAGCCGTTGTCCTGGATGCCGGGACCGGCGTTGACCGAATCGAGGTGGGCACCCACCATCACGACGTTGTCCGGGTCACCACCCGGCGTCTCGGCGAACACGTTCGACGTCGTTGCCTGGCCACGGAACGTGTCGGTCTTGAGCCGCATGACCAGGCCCGGCGTGGCGGCGAGCTGCTGGCCGACGTCCAGCGTCACCGACGTGACGGGGATGTCGAGCGTGAACGTGCTGCCCAGGGTGCCGTTGAGCGTGCCGGGGATGTTGTTGTAGATGATGACCCCGGACGCACCGGCGTTGAACGCGTTGGTCGCCTTGAGTGCGAAGGTGCAGGCGCCGCGGCTGATCAACGCGATGTTCCCTGCCGGAAATCCGGCGAAGTCGGCGGGGCTGCAGCCGGTGATTGCTGACACCGTGCTCACCGCCGCAGTGACGTCGCCACTGCCGGAGTACGACATGATGTTGGTCGCGATCGACCCGACCGCCGGTGCAACCTGCTCGAGGACGGTCGGCGACAACTGGATGAAGGTCTGGAAGCTGAAGTCCTGGACGGTGACGTCGTAACCGGCGGCCTCCATCCGTTCGGCCACGTAGGCGGCCGACTGGTCGTAGCCCGGTGTGCCGGAGGTGCGGATGCCGTTGTTGGCGTCGGCGATCGCCTGGAGCGCCGCCTGGTGCTCGCGTGCGCCGTCGACGGTGACGCACTCGAGAAGCTTCTCGTACGTGTTGTTGTTCCGGCTGTCACACGATCCCGGTTCGGCGCTCGCCTGCGAACCGACGGCGAGCGTCGATGCGATCAACGCCGCACCCACCGCCGCACCGAAAAATGCCCTACTCTTTGCCACTTCATTCCCCTCTCATCGGACGCATCGACGCGTGTCCGGTCGACCAGTAGTCGAGCGGCGTTACGTCTCCGCTTGTCGGACGCCCCCATTGACATCCGAGCCGCCCCAACCTAGTTCAGAAATCCCACCGAAAGTCCACGAACTTGGGCGTTTTGTTGTTGATCGGCAGATCGTCGGGAGAGCTACCGTCGAGGTCGCTGTCGATGTCGAGTTGTACGAGTTCGACCGCACCGTCGGTGGCGGCCATCTGGTCGATGACCGAGAACCCCCGGAACGAACGTTCCCGGCATGACGAGCACGCGGTAGTCGTCGCGTTCGAGAATCAAACGAGACGGCGAGTCGAAGTCGACTGCGAAGCGGTCCACGATGCGGATCGACTCGAACACCTGGAAGTCGTTCGTCGACGGCTCCCCGTTCGGTCAGCGTCAGGCTGGAGTTGCCGGCCGAGGTCTTCGAAGGACCGCTGCGTTGCTCGAACAACGCAGCGGGTCGGCACCCCGAACGGCGTCCGCGTCGCACGGACACGCCGAGCGGGCGTGCGCCACCAAGTGCGCCGGTCGTGACGTCCGGTGGGAGGATGAGGCCGTGGACGCATCCGACCATGCGTGGGCGTGCAGATCGGGGCGTCGGGGAGCGATCGACGTCGCTCGCGTCGCGGCTCTGGTGTTGGTGGTGCTCGGTCACCTCACACTGGCGATCATCGATCGGAGCCCTGACGGAGCGCTCCGAGGTGCGAATGTGCTCGCGTTGTATCCCGACCTCGCGTGGCTCTCGATGTTGGCCCCGATGCCGGTGTTCTTCGCGGCTGCGGGGTGGGCGAATGCGACGTCGACGCCACGATCGGCTGCGCCTCGGCTGAGCGTGCTCGTGGGTCTCAGCGCTGTTGTCGTGGTGGTGTGGTCAGCAGCCAGCATCGGTGAGATCCTCGTGCGAGGCGATGGTGGCGTGGTGGCAGACGGCGGGCGGCTGGCAACGCAGCCGCTGTGGTTCCTCGCCATCTACGTTCCGTTTGCTGCGCTCGGCTCCCGCATCGCCGGATCGGCGCAGTGGCCCCTCCTGGTCGTCGGCGGGTGTTTCGCTGCCCTGCTGGTCCTCGACGTCGCGCGGTTCGGCTTCGGGGCACCGGAGGCGATCGGTTGGCCCGGGTTCTTCCTGGCATGGGGCGGGGCCTGGGTGCTCGGGGCGTGGTGGCGGCGGCGATGGGAGGCCGGGTGGCCTCACGAGCAGCGAGCAGGTGCGTTGATGGCGTTGACCGGCTTCGTCGGTGCGTGCGGTCTCGTGCTCTTCGCGGGCTACGACCCGGCACTGATCGATGCGGTCGAGGGGCAGCGTTCGAACACGACTCCACCCGGACTCTTCACCGCTGTGGTTGCAGTGGTCCAGGTCGGGGTCCTGATGATGCTGGCGAGCAGGCTCGATCGCCTCGCCGGACGTTGGCGGAGCGTGTTCGACCGGGCGGGCAGCGTGTCGGTCGCGGTGTACGTGTGGCATCTCACGGCGTTGGCGCTGTGTGCCGCGGTGATCGCAGCGGGGGTGTGGGCGCCGGTTCGTTTCTCGAGTGGGTGGTGGCTCACGCGGCCGCTGTGGTTCGCGGCGGTCCTGGGAGCCACCACTCTCCTGGCCGCACTCGCCGGTTTCGGGCGGGATCGACAGCGGCGTGGGACCGATCCGTTCGGGTGCCCATCAACGACCCGGATTGTGACCGGTCTGGTGAGCACGACCATTGGGGCCGCCATCATCGGACTCGTCGGGCCACGGACGCTGCCGTCGGCCGTGCTCGCCGCGATCGCGTTCGTCACGGGCTGGTGGTGCCTTCGCCCCGCGGCCGGCAAGGTGCAATCTCGGGTTCGCCCGGTCAACTGACGACCAGGAAGGTCCCGATGGCGGCACTCGACCGCACGGCCCGGCCCTGCCCCGCGCGAACACGAGTCTCCTGCCACTCCCGTGCCGTACCGATTCGATTCCCGTCCCGGGCGCTCATCCGCTGGTGGTGCACGCCGGCAGTTCCGCGCTCGCGCACAGGCCCCTGAATCCTGTGACGCCGGGCGACTACCGTGGAGCCGTGAGCCGTTCACGAGTTCCCGGTGGGGTGGTTCACGACCTCCCGCGCGACCTGCGCGTGGCGCTGATCGCCAATGCCGCCGCCCTCGACGCATGGAAGGACATCACGCCTCTCGCCCGCAACGAGTTCATCTGCTGGGTCGAGGATGCCAAGCGGGAGACGACCCGAGAGCGACGCATCCGCCGCACCCAGGAGGAGCTCGAGGAAGGGCAGCGGCGACCGTGCTGCTGGCCGGGGTGCACGCACCGCGAGCGGACCGGTCGATGGGCGACCCGGGGGCGACGGTTGGTCGCCGAGCAGCGTGAGGCGGGTCTCGACCGGGCGGCGAAGGAGTCCGCGGTCCGAGGTGGCGAACCGGTTCGTCAGGCCGGCGCAGGACGCCTGGGTCGACGCTCGATGGTCCACTCCGCGAGCGTCGACAGGTACGTCCCGTCGTTGGTGAGCGCCGTGACGCTCGTCGGTGACACCCAGAGGGCCTGGACAGGGGTCCAGTCGTCGGGACCGACGAAGGACGGATCGATGGCATCGTCGGAACGGCACAGCCGACCGTGGGTCAAGTCGATGGTCCAGTGGGCGTCGCGAGTCGCGAGTTGGACACGGCCGGCACCGAGAACGCTGACGGGTCCGCCGTCGCCGGTGATGCAGGTCGCGTCGAGGGCAGTCAGCGGTCGGTGGGCGTTGAGTTCGTCACTTGCCGTGTCAGGATCGAGGTCGATCATCACCGTGCTGCCGGTCGTCACAGCGGATGCGGCTGCGATGACCAGGACCTCGGTCGTCTCGAGATCGAGATCGGCGTGGGCACAGACGACGAGATGGTCGTCCAGCATCGAGATCGTGACCGCCGGATCGCCGGTCGTCGCGGTCGCTGTCATGTCGGGGTCGGGGAAAGGCTGCATCGATGGCACCTCCAGACCCTGTCATCGTCGAGTGACAACCTCGCGACGGAAATGTTCCAAGTCCGCGCGTCCGTCGACACCGATCCGGGCCGCCGCATGCGCGAAGGAACCGTCGCGCAACGTCGTCTTGTCCGAACGACCGCGCCGCGTCCCCGAGCTCGGAGGACGATCCGGTCACCCTGTCTCGGTTGCGCATCGGGCGGTGACGTTCGCACCGATCACCGAGACCGTGAGAGCGACCGCCACGAGGGCGAGGGCGGTGGCGTCAAGGGGTTCGAGTCCGAGTACGGTTCGCAGTCCGGGGATGGTGATCGTGGCGATCTGCAGTGCGATCGTGACGATGACGATCCAGTTGAGGATGCGGTTGGTGACCGGCTTGGCGGTGATCCGCCTGGCGGGGTAGACGAACGCCAGTTGTGCGAGCGATTCGTAGAGAAAGACAGCGGAGACGGCTTCGGTTCCCGTGTAGTCGAGTTCGGGGAGCCCGAAGAACAGGCCGAGCCCGAGCGCCGCCTTGAGGATGCCGGAGACGAAGATGAACCGCAGCCCAGCGCGGGTGAGCAGCGGTGCGCTCGGCGATCTCGGCTGGCGTTGCATAACGCCTGGGTTGCGGTCGACACCGAGTGCGAGCGCGGGCGGTCCGTCGGCGATGACGTTGATCCACAACAGTTGGGCGGCGGTGAGTGGGACGAGGAGGTTGCCGGAGGCGTCTCGCAGATCGTCCATTGCGGCACCGAGGACGCCGACCGCGACGAGGATCACGAGCGCGACGTTGGTGGAGAACAGGAAGCGGAGGAACTTCTGGATGTTGTCGTAGATGCCGCGGCCTTCCTCGACGGCGGCGGTGATGGTCGCGAAGTTGTCGTCGAGCAGGACGAGGTCGGCGACTTCGCGTGACACGTCGCTGCCGCGTCGGCCCATCGCGACGCCGACGTCGGCGCGTTTGAGTGCGGGGGCGTCGTTGACGCCGTCGCCGGTCATGGCGACGATCTCGCCGCGAGCCTTGAGCGCTTCGACGAGGGCGAGCTTGTGTTCGGGGCCGACCCGGGCGAAGACGTGGACGTCGGCGACGGCCGCGCTCAACTCGTCGGGGTCGAGGTCGTCGAGTTCTGGGCCGGTGAGGGTTCGGTCGGCGGGGATCCCGAGGTCGGCGGCGATCGCCTGTGCGGTTCCGGGATGGTCACCGGTGATCATCAGCACTCTGATGCCGGCCGCTTGCGCGGACGCGATCGCTGCGTGGACCTCCGGGCGGGGTGGGTCCCACAACGACACCGATCCGAGCCACGTCAAGTGGTCTTCGGAGTTGTCGGGTGACCAGGCCAGGCCCAGCACGCGGTAGCCGTCAGCTGAGGCGTGCTCGACCTGTTCGTGCCATCGCCGACGTTCGGCGGGGTCGAGGGTGCTGCGTTCGAGGAGGACTTCGGCGGCCCCTTTGAGGTAGGCGACAGGTTGTCCGTCCTCGATCACGCTGACGCGCATGTACCGCCACACGGAGTCGAACGGTCGAACCGACTGGCGCGCGTATTCCATGCGGGTGGTGATCGGGTCGACGCCCTCGCCCGCTGCGTAGGTGTAGAGGCCGATCTCCAGCGGGTCCCCGACGCCTCCGTCGGGTTCGGCATCGGCGGCCAGGACCATGGCTCGCAGTGCCCGTTCCCTGTCGGTGGCGTCGAGGTCGGCGACGGTCATCGTGTTCTCGGTGAGGGTGCCGGTCTTGTCGGTGGCGATGACGGTGATCGATCCGAGTGCTTCGACGGCCGACAGCTTGCGGACGACCGCTTTGCGTTGGCTCATCCGCTCGGTGCCGAGCGCGAGCGTCAAGGTGAAAACGGCCGGGAGGCCTTCGGGGACGGCCGCAACCGCGACGGCGACGGCGAACAGCAGGGCTTCGTCGAAACGGTCGATGCCCTCGACACCGACGCCGGCGACAGCCAACACGACGGCGAGCGCCGCGATCCACCGTGCGACCCGATGCCCGAAGTGCTCGAGGCGGCGCTCGAGTGGCGTGCGCTCGGCCTCGACCGCGCCGAGCATCGTCGCGATACGACCCATCGCCGATTCGAGTCCGGTGCGGGTGACCTCGACCCAGCCCAGGCCGCGCACGGCGAGCGTGCCCGAGAAGACGTCGTTGCCGGCGGCGCGCTCGACCGGCACCGATTCGCCGGTCAGGATCGACTCGTCGATCTGCAAGGCCTGTTCACCGTTCAAGATTCCGTCGGCGGGAATGCGATCACCGGCCTCGACTCGGACCAGGTCGCCGGGCACCAGCATCGTGGCGTCGAACTGTTCGAGGTGGCCGTCGCGCATCACCCACACCTTCGGCGCTGCGAGCTCCCGCAAACGAGCGAGTGCATCCTCGGCTCGGTACTCCTGCCACACCCCCATCGCGGTGTTGAACACCAGGATCGTCGCAATGGCGATGGACTCGAACGGCCACTCGTCAGCTCCTTCGGAGATCCACACGATCAGGTCGAACGCCAACGCGAACAACAGGATGTAGATGATCGAGCTGCGCAGCTGGGCGAGCACACGCACCCACCACCGCACCGGCGGCGCCTCGGGGAGCGCGTTCGGGCCGTACCGTTCGAGCCGCTCGTCGGCCTCGGCGCTGGTCAGGCCGCGGAGTCGTCGCGTGAGCGCGCCGCGGTCGTTCATCGCTGCTCACCCATGGATCCACGATCCCATCGACGAGCTGCGCGGGGCCAGGGTCCAACGTCAGCTCCGGTCGTCACGTGGCAGGACCTTCGTCCCTGTCAGCGGTCCCGCTCGTTCGGTACGGTTTCGACCATCGTCCCCGGGCAGTTCGACTGGATCCCGGTGGGCGACCGATGCGAGGAGTCCGCTGTGAAGCGTTTCACGAACATCTTGTACAGCCCTTCGAATCGGTCCCACGATCCCGCCGCACTCGCTCGCGTGGTCGACCTCGCGACACGCAATTCGGCCAAACTCACGCTGTTCGGTGTCGTGACGGAACCGACCCGATTGCAGCGCCTCTTCGATCGACATCACCTCATCGAGCGCACGGCAGTCGCAGCAGAGCAGGAACTGCTCGACGAGCTGACCTCTGCGACCGCGAATGTGAACCGAGATCAGATCGAGGTGATCGTCGAAGTCGGCAAACCCGGGGTGACGATCATCGAACACGTCCTCACCGGCGGCCACGACCTCGTCGTCGTCAACGATCCCAACCCATCGCGGACACCGTCGGTCAAACGCCTGCTGCGAAAGTGCCCCTGCCCGGTGTGGGTGATCAAGCCGACTCATCACAGGTCCCAACGGGTCCTCGCTGCGGTCGATCCGCACCCCGACGATGCAGACCTGAATCGCCTCATTCTCGAGCTGGCGTCGTCGATGGTCGCCGAATTCGGCGGCGAACTCCACGTCGGACATGCGTGGAAGGTCTACGGAGACTCACCCGACGGTGCGGTGTTCAACTTCACGCCGGCCGTCGAGTTCGACCAGCTTCTCGACGAGGCCCGAACAGATCACGCAAACGCGCTGAGCGCGGTGTTGGCCGACGGCCGATACGCAGATGCACCGTGGCAGGTTCATCTCGAAAACGGACCGGCCGACGACGTCATTCCCCGGATGGTCCGCCGGTACGACATCGATCTGTTGGTGATGGGCACCATCGCCCGATCGGGGATCGACGGGGTCGTCATCGGGAACACGGCCGAACGGATCCTCGACCAAGTGCGGTGCTCCGTGCTCGCCGTGAAGCCCGAAGGATTCGTGTCGCCGATACGTGTCCCGACACGATGACGAAGCCCGGCGCTCGACGTGGCCGGGGAACCGGGCGCTGCAGGTGTCGGGCGCGTGAGTGCTCATGTGCCGCCCGAAGCGCCGGCATCGGCGCCTCGGTGGGGCTCAGCGGGCCTCCCGGTAGCGCACGAAGCCGTCGGTCCGGTGCGTCGTCTCGTCGTGCGTGATGATGAAGGCGTCGTAGTCGGGACGGCCGCCGATCCAGGCGAGTCCGTCGAGGCCCATGACGAAGACGATCGTGGCGTAGGCGTCGGCGATCGTCAGGTCGGGCCCGACGACGGTCGCGCTGGCGACTGCAGTTGTGGGCTCACCGGTACGCGGGTCGACGATGTGGGCGCCCCGTTCGTAGGTCGCCGATGTCGCGATCGCGAGTCGACCCCGGCCGAGCACGACCGTCGCCGATGCGTCGGCGACATCGGGATGGCGGATGCCGATGCGCCACGGCTCGCCGATGGTCGGGTTGCCGCGGATCGCGATGTCGCCGCCCGCGTTGATGCAGAAGTTCGAGCAGCCGTGTTGTTCGAGGATCTCCGCAGCGTGTTCGATCGACCAGCCCTTGACCAGGCCTGACGGATCGAGTGTGGTGCCGTTCGGGGCCGGGATCGCAAAGACGTCGAAGACGCCCTCGGAGTCGTCGCGCAGTGTCTCACACAGCCGTAGCACGCCGCGGATCTCCGGGCCCGCGTCGTCGAGGTTCATCTCGCCACGGCCGAGCGCCGTGATCGGGCTGTGGTCCTTGTAGGGGCTGAACGTGGCGTCGACGTGATGCAGCCACGCCACGACGTCCCCGACGGCGCTGTCGGGGACGTCGTGGTCGCGAATGTCGATGCTGACCGCCGTGCCCATCACGAACTCGACGTGATGCCGCCCGAGCGGGGCAGCGACGACGTCGGCTGTCGTCGCGGCGGAGGGATCCATCATGCGGCTGACGAGGCGGCCGGGATGCCGTTCGCGACGGCGATGTCGATCGCCGACTGCAGCGACTGGCGGTACCCGTCGCTGGTGTACGTGGCACCGGAGATCGTGTCGACGTCGGCGTTCTGGGCGGTGAGCCCCTCGCTGTTGAGGCGAGGGACGGCGTAGTTGTTGATCCGGACGCTCTTGCCGTCGGCTGTGGGGACTTGCAGCGCATCGACCGAGATCAGCGTGCCGTCGGGAGCGAACGTCGCCTGGACCTGGACCGGGCCGAACTTGTTCGTGAACGATTGACCGTTGACCACGACCGGGTCGGCGACGGCGTCTGGTGTGTTCGTCGGCGCCGGAGCGGCCGCCGGCGGAATGGTGTCCGCTGCCGTGGGCGCGGATCGAACCGGGGCCGGAGCGGCCGTCGTCGAGGCAGCCGGCGCGGTCGCGGTCGGGGTGACGACGCCGGCCGGTGCGGAGGGTGCGGCGGACACGCCCGGATCGGTGACCGCGAGCAGGTACCCGAGGCCGCCGGTGGTGACGAAGCTCAATGCGAGGGCCGCGGCTCGCGAGTGCTTGGCGGGGTGGCGGCGACGAGTTGCGGTGCGAGCGGTCGGCGGCGCCGGGGGAGTGGGGCCCGTCGGCTCGGCCTTGCGTTTCGAGGCGAGCGCGGCGAGCCTCGCCTGCAGCGCGTCATCGAGCAGAGGATCGACGCTCCGAGCCGGGGTGGGCTGCGGGTTGGTCTCGAGGTTCATGGTGCCATCGAACGCCGTCGACGTTTGACCGGAATGAGTGCCAGCTGTGAGTCGGCTGAGAATCCTCGACTCGATCCGAATGGCTCACGGCCGAATCGCTCAACGCCGAGTCGGTCGCAGCGTCGACAGGCGAAGTCCGAGACCGTAGGTTCCGACGGCGGCGGCGGCCACCATGCCGATCTGGAAGATGCCACGGCTCGCGTCGCTGCCGATCTGGTCGGCATGGAGAAATGCGAGAACCACCGCAGGGACGGACACCAGGTGGATGATGCGCCACCAGCGGCGATTGGTCATCCGTTTCGGCCAGGTGGTGAAGACGACCGCGACGAGCGCGTACGTCGAGATGACGCCCCAGGTGATCGCCCACTGCCCGTCGCCGCGCGCGCCCGGAACCAACGCCCGCAACAGCGTGATCCCCGAGTTGCTGTCGAGGAGTGAGAACACGATGTGGATGATCGTGAACACGAGGGCGAGGCCGCCCAACCAGTTGTGCAGGTCGAGCCACCAGTTCGGTCGCAGCCGCTTGCCGGTCGCCCGCGACGAGAAGAGAAACCCCCACAGCAGCGCGGCGACGAGGAGAAGCGCGGCGACGATGCCGCTCGATCGCGTGAGATAGAACGCGACGTCATTCATCGAGTGTGACCTCCTCTTTCGTGATCGACGGCGCACTCGGGTCGAGTTCGCTGAGGTCGTTCGGCGCGGAGAACGGAATGTGCGGAATCGTCACGGTGACGACGAGGCCGTGCGGATCGTTCGCTGCGGCGCGGATCGAGCCGCCGTGCGCGGTCACGATTGCCTCGACGATCGCGAGTCCGAGGCCGCTGCCGCCGGTCGAGCGGGTCCGGGCTTGGTCGAAACGGTAGAAGCGGTCGAAGAGACGGGCCAGCACCTCGGAGGGAACGCCCGGCCCGGTGTCGGACACCGTCAACACGGCGCCGTCGTCGCTGTCGGCAAGGGTGACGTCGCACGTCGTGCCCGTCGGCGTGTGCGACCGGACGTTGGCGAGGAGATTGTCGACGACCTGGCGGAGCCGAAGTCGGTCGCCCACGACGGTGACCACCTCGTGGATGTGTGGTTGGATCGGTCGATCCGGGTCGACGGTGCGAGCGGCGTCGACCGACTCCATCACGACCTCGACCAGGTCGACCTGCTCGTCGTCGAGCGGTCGCTTCTCGTCCAGGCGTGCGAGCAGGAGGAGGTCGTCGACGAGTTCACCCATCCGCCGTGTCTCGTTGCGGATCCCCTTCATCGCACGCTCGAGATCCACCGGTCGGTCGCGTGCCCCGTGCTCGAACAACTCGGCATACGCGGCGGTGGCAGCGACCGGGGTGCGGAGCTCGTGCGAGGCATCGGCCACGAAGCGACGCATGCGCGCCTCCGACCGTTGGAGATCCTCCATCGATCGTTCGCGATCGACTCGCGAACGGTCCAGGCGATCGAGCATGGCATTCAGAGCCGTCGCGAGGCGACCGACCTCGGTCGTGTTGTCGGCACCGGGGACACGTTCGTCGCCCAGCCCGTCATCGTTGATCGCGGCAGCACTCGTCTCGACCCTGCGGAGCGGGGCGAGCCCTGCCCGAACGAGCCACCAGGCGAGCCCGATGGCGATCGCCATCGCTGCGAGGCTCGCGCCGATGAGGACGGACAGCAACGTCGACGTGGTCTCGTTCACCTCGTGCAACGACTCGCCGACGATCAGCACGGTGCCGTTGTCGAGGGGGTCGACTCGGACACGGACGTCATCGCCGGTGATCGACGACGCCGACTGCAGACGCTTGTTCAGATCGACCGTCGTGAGGTCGATGGCGTCGGACTGTCGGCCCGGGCTCGCACCGTCGGCGACGTAGAGCGGGTTCCCGCTCGCGTCGACGATCGCGACGAGCAGCCCTGGTGCGACGGTCGGGATGAGTTGCCAGTCCCGTGGCGACACCGCAACGAGTTCGACGGGAGGATGTGCCCGCTCCAGCGTGCTGTCGACCTGTTGCAGTTGTCCCCGCGTGACGGTGATGTAGGTCGCCACGTCGACGACGGTCAACGCAACCAGCATCGTGACAGCGGTTGCGAGCAGCAGTCGGACGCGCAGCGACATCAGGCGTCGTTGGGTTCGCGCAACACGTAGCCGACGAGGCGCACGGTGTGGATCAGATCGGGCCCGTGCTGCTTGAGCTTCTTGCGAAGGTAGCTGATGTACGTCTCGCAGATGTTCGAGTCGCCGCCGAAGTCGTAGTGCCAGACGCGATCGAGGAGCTGTGCTTTGGACATCACCCGGTTCGGGTTGCGCATGAAGAATTCGAGCAGGGTGAACTCGGTGGCGGTCAGATCGATCTCGACGCCGGCACGGGTGCAGCGGTGAGCGTCGACGTCGAGCTCGACGTCGGCGAACGTCAGCACGTCGGCCGGCGCCGTGCCGGCGCCCGATCGGCGCATGATCGCCTTGACGCGCATCACGAGTTCGGCGAGCGAGAACGGTTTCGTGAGATAGTCGTCGGCGCCTGCGGCGTACCCCTCGGCCTTGTCGTCGAGGCTGTCTCGGGCCGTGAGGAACAGGATGGGTGTGGTGATGCCATCCTCGCGGAGGCGTTTCGAGACGCCGAATCCGTCGAGATCGGGCAACATCACGTCCAACACGATTAGATCGGGCGACCGCTCCAGGGCGGCAGCGAGCCCGGCGCGGCCCGTCGTCGCCTCGGTGACGTCGAATCCCTCGTAACGCAACGCCGTCGAGACCGCGTCGACCAGTGAGGGTTCGTCATCGACGACGAGCACGCGGCCGCCGGGTTGCGTCGAGGTTCCCACGGACACATCATGCACCAGGATCGGCGTGCCTTTGCGCGTGCTCGCGGGGCTCTACGCTCGCCCTCAGCGCATTCACAGGTGGCATTGAAGTTCGGTCGACACCGTCGCTCCATGACCTCTTCTCAGGATTTCCTCCCCTGGTCGCCACCGACCGATTCTCCGTCTCCGGCCGCCCCGCCCCTCTTCGCCGCTCCTCCCCCTGACGGTTCGCCACGTCGCGCCGGGGAGCACCGACCGAAGCGGGGCCGTTTCGGTGCCGGGCTGGCGCTCGGGATCGCATTGTCCGGCGCGGCGGTCGGCGGCTTCGTCGTCGGGACGAACAGCGGCTCGGCCTCGCCGGCCCCGGAGGCGGACGTTCCGACGATCGTCGGCCAGCCCGTCAGCAACACCGCGTTCGGATCGATCGGCGACCTGGTGGCGGCCGCCCGACCCTCGATCGTGTCGATCCACCAGACCGTGACCCAACAGGATCCGTTCGGCAACACCCGCGAGGGGCAGACGGCCGGAACGGGATTCGTGTTGTCCGCCGACGGATACATCGTCACCAACAACCATGTCGTCGCCGACGGCGACGACACCACCGTCGATTTCGACGACGGCACCTCGGTGTCCGCGTCGATCGTGGCGGCCGACCCGAGCCACGATCTTGCCGTTCTCAAGGTCGACCGCACCGGGCTCGTGCCGCTCCCGGTCGGAAGCTCGGACGACCTCCGCATCGGTGACCAGCTCGTGGCGATCGGCTATGCCCTCGACCTCACCGGGGAGCCGTCCGTCACGACGGGGATCCTCTCGGCCAAGGACCGATCCCTGACCGAACCGAATGGCGAACTACTCGTCAACCTGCTCCAGACCGACACGGCGATCAATCCCGGCAACTCGGGAGGTCCACTCTTGAACGGAAAGGGAGAGGTCATCGGGATCAACACCGCGGTCGCGGGCCAGGCCCAGAACATCGGGTTCGCCATCGCGATCAGCCCCGCAGAGGAGCTCATCGCGGAGTTGAGGTCGGGCGTCGTTCCCGAACGCGCGCTGCTCGGCGTGACGTCTCAGCCGTCGACCGATCCTGACTCGCCAGGCGCCGAAGTGGTCGATGTCGCCACCGACTCCGCGGCATCGGAGGCGGGAATCGAGGTGGGCGACATCGTGACGGCGATCGACGGCGAACCCGTCGATGGGCCCGAGTCGCTGGGCACGCTCATCGCCCAACGACGACCGGGAGATGACGCCACCGTCACGGTTTCACGCGGGGGTCGGACGGTGGAGGTGGCGGTGACGCTCGGCGTCCGCGAGTCGTCGCAGTGAGCGCGCTGCCCGCCAGCGGCACCCGGGTGACGACCGCCGCGACGCGGCCACGTACGCAGCGAGCAGCTCGTCGGTGACCCGAGAGTGATCGACGTCGAAGGGTGGCTCATGACCGGCGGGATCGCCCTGCTCGCGGCGATCGTCTTCGCCGAGAGCGGCCTGCTGATCGGTTTCTTCCTCCCCGGCGACAGTCTGCTGTTCATCGCCGGGTTCCTCGCGTCCTCCGCCGGCGGGCACGTCCTCCCACCCCTCGCCGTGACCGCCCTCATCGTGTTCGTCGCCGCGGCACTCGGCGACCAGGTCGGCTACCTGATCGGTCGACGGCTCGGACCCGCGCTGTTCTCACGGGGCAAGAGCAGGATGTTCAACCCGGCGAACGCTGCACGGGCCGCGGTGTTCTTCGAACGTCGTGGACCCCGTGCGATCGTGCTCGCCCGTTTCATCCCCATCGTGCGTACCTTCGTCCCGGTGGTCGCGGGCGTCGGCGCGATGCGCTATCGCACCTTCGTCACCTACAACCTGGTCGGTGCGGCGCTGTGGGGCATCGGGGTCACCACTCTCGGCTACTTCCTCGGCGAAGTCGACGTCGTCAAGAACAACCTGGAGTACGCCGCGATCGTGATCGTTGCGGTCTCCCTCGTGCCCGTCGTGATCGAGTATCGACGGAGTCGGAGGTCGCCGGATGTCGCCCTCGAGTCGTGAGCGGCGCCGCGACGGGCATCGCGCGGTGGCGAGTCGGTCCCTGATCACGGTGCCCGCGAATCGCGGCGTGGAGGTCCGAGTCGGCGACGCGGTGGCGGACGTGAGCCACTCGTTGGCGAGTTGGTCATGGGGGTCCAGGGGTGGGACAGCCCGATGAGCAGGTGGTTTCGACGTCAGGTGTCAGTCCGTGCCGTGGTGGATTCTGCTGAGGGTTCGTGTCGTGCAGCGTGACGACCCGCGGCGAAGCCGAACACCATGCCCGGACCGAGTGTGCCACCGGCGCCGCCGTAGGTCATGCCCATCGCGGACGCCATGACGTTGCCGGCGGCGTAGAGCCCCTCGATCACCTCGCCATCGAGGTCCAGGACCTGGGCGAACCGGTTGGTCTGCGGACCGCCCTTCGTGCCCAGCGCGCCGGGACGGACCTGAACCGCATGGAAGGGGCCGGTGTCGATCGGGCCGAGGGTGGCGGCGGCGGTTCGTGTTCCGTCGCCCCAGTGGGTGTCGTTGACACTCCGGCCGCGTCCGAAGTCCGGGTCGTCGAGGTCGGCGACCTGGGCGTTCCAACGTGCGACTGTCTCCTCGAACTGCGACCCGTCGATCCCGGTCTTGTCGGCCAGCTCGCCCAGCGTGTCGGCGGAGGTCAGCCACTCGGGCACGACACCCTCGCCGCGGTAGCGGGCGATGCCCGACGTCGCGAGATAGCCCTGGTCGAACACCAACCAGGCCGGCATGTTCGTGTACTCGAAGCTGCCGGGATCGAGCTGGTGGAACGCTGCGCCGAACGCGTTGTAGTTGGCTGCTTCGTTCGCGAACCGCTTGCCGGCCCGGTTGACCATGATGCTTCGCGGCTGCACGCGTTCGCGGTTCACCATCCAGGGCATCGGCGCGCCCGCCTCGTCGACGACGTCGATCACCGGGACCCACCACGCCTCCTGCATGTTCCCGAGCGACGCCCCCACGCGCATCGCCATCGTCAGACCGTCACCGGTGTTCGTTTCGATCGACACCGGTCGCTCGAGCGGACCGCGGATGAAGCTGCGAATCAGGTCCGGGTTCCACTCGAACCCACCGGTCGCGAGGATCACAGCACGCGTCGCCGTGCCGGTGGTCGGCCCGTCCGGGCCTTCGAAGCGGACGCCTGCCACCCGACCGTCGATCACGTCGAGACCGATGGCTCGATGCCCGATGTGGGGTTCGATGCCGCGGTCGAGACACGCCCGGAGCAGCCGACCGATCAACGCCTGGCCGCAGCCCCGTACGTCGTCCGCACGGCGCTGGGCCAACGTCTCGGTCGGAATCCCGGTCGTCGCCCCACGACCCAGGGTTGTTTCGTTCATGAGGACGTGGGGGCTCATCTGCCGACTCTGCGACACCCGGTTGCGCCAGTCGCCGAGTTCGCCGAACGGGAACAGAGGGCACTCCAGTGAGCGGCCGCCGGTCGTGCTGCCGCCGGGATGCTCGGGGTGGTAGTCGGGGAAGTCCTCGACGATCTCGAAGGTGACCGGCGTGTGCTGTTCGAACCAGCGGACCATCTCCGGGCCCGTGTCGACATAGGCCGCGGCGAGTTCGGGGATGATCCGATCGTGCGACAACGAGTCCAGGTAGCGCAGGGCGTCCTCGCGGGAGTCGTCGAGTCCGTGTTCGGCCATGTGGTGGTTGCACGGAATCCAGATCATGCCGCCGGACATCGCGGATGTTCCACCGACGACATCGGCCTTCTCGAAGACGCCGACTCGGTCGGCGCCGAATCCGTGCGCCGTGACGGCGGCAGCGAGAGCGGATGCGCCCGACCCCAGAACGATCACGTCGAAGTCGTTGCTGTCGCTCACGGACTCTGGATCTTCCGGTCCATGTTGGCGTGGTAGTGGGCGATCTTGCACTCGCGTTCGTTGAGGATGTGGCGGGTGTACCCGCTGGAGCGTTTGGTACGCGCGAGCTGCTCGTAGATCTCGATGTCCTCGCCGACGACACGTCGCAGTCCGGCCCAGTGCCTCATCGTGCGGTCGTGATAGTCGGCGTAGTCGGGATCGTCGAGGTCGCCCGGGTAGATCAACTCCCAACACAGGAACCGGGTGCGGTCGACGTCGATCGGGATCGGTTGGAACACCTGGACGTGCTCGGGGTTGCAGTTGAACACGGTGTTCGGGAACACCACGTAGTGGCAGATGGCGTACCGGTGATGATCCGGGTCGGCGGCGAGCTCGTCGAGTCGCTCGGCGCGCGGCACGAAACACATGTAGTTGTCGCCCACGATGTGGAACGACGTGTCGCGAGCGGCCCTGACCCACTCGGGGGACACCCCGTGCAGCTGTTTGGTGTGGTAGATCTCGTTGAAGCCGTCGACGATCGCCTTGTAGCTGACGGGGACGTCCCACTCGATCACCTCGTGCAGGATCATGTCCTCCATGGCGAATCGGCCGAGGTCGGCTGCGATGTCGGGGCCGATGCTGTCGAGCAGCCCGGGGGCCTCCCCGGGGCCGGCGAGATTGATCCACACCCAGCCGCCCCATTCGTCCGCGGCCACCGCTGGTGCGCGCAACCCGTCGAGGTGCGCAGGATCGAAATCCTCGCGCTCGGGGACGCCGACCACGAGGCCGGTCGTGTCGTAGACCCAACCGTGGTACGGGCACGTGAACCGGCGGGCACCGCAACCGACCGCTTCACCGACGATCGCGGGTCCCCTGTGTTGGCACACGTTGTGGAACGCAGCGAGCGTTCCGTCGCTCTGACGGGTGACGACGACGGTCTCGCCGTGGCCCTCGTAGGTCAGCCAGTCGCCCGGCTCCGCCACCTGCCGGGACCGGCCGGCGATCAACCAGTGCGTACCGAGCACCCGTTCTCGTTCGAGTTCGAAGCGCACCGGGTCGGTGTAGGGATCGCGGCTCATCGTGCTCGGCCCGTAGTCGGGGACCTTCTGCACGGTGGGGCCGAGGCGGACGGGAACGTCGCCGCGTGTCGGAATGTGAACCATCGGGACTCCTCGGAACTGAGCGGGGTGCGGGTCGGCGACGGGGGTTCGCCTAGATCACAGTCGTTATGTATAACAGTTGTGATATTCTGGGTCAATGCCGAGAGTGGTCGACACGGATCAACGCCGAAGCGAGCTCGCTGACGCGGCGGCCCGCGTGATCGCTCGCGAAGGGATCGACGCCGCATCGTTGCGCACCGTCGCCGCAGAGGCGGGCTGGACGACGGGCGCGCTCGTCCCGTACTTCGCGACGAAACGCGAGTTGCTGGCGTTCACGCTCCGAGCCTCGCTCGATCGCCGGCGTGCCCGACATGCCGAACGCATCGCGATGGAACCCGATGCTGCGCTGCGCGACCTGCTGATCAGCCCGCTCCCGACCACGCCCGAAACGACCTTGCACTGGATCGTCACCCTCGCATTCGCAGCCCAGTCGAGTTCCGATCCCGAGCTCGCCTCGATCCAGCGCGACGCATACCTGCACTTCCGCAGGTCCGTGATCGACCTCGTCGTCGCCGGACGTCGCAACCTGACGGGCGACGACGCCGCAGAGGAGGCGGAGCGCTTGATCGCCGTCGTGAACGGTGTCGCCCTCCAAGCCCTCTTCGCCCCCGAGCTGTGGAGTCCTCATCGCCAGCTCGCCGCCGTGGAGGCCGCACTCGGGAAGCGGACCGCCGACCTCTGATGGGGCTCGAATCGGAGATCATCGACGCCGGCAGGGGCAGGACGGTCGAGATCCGTCCGACGACCGGCGCCGATGCGGAGGCATTGAGGAGGCTCTACGAACCGTTCTCGATCGAGGACCGACATCGACGGTTTCTCAGCGCTTTCGTCCCGACCGAACAGTGGTGCCGGTCGTGGGCGACCATCGCGGACCGCGGCGGATTCGGTCTGATCGCGTTCGCCCACGGCGTGGACGGCGACGACGTGATCGGCGAAGCCGGATATGCGCTCCAGAGTGACGGCGACGGTGAGTTCGCGGTGGCCGTCGCGCCCGCGTGGCGCGGCTGGCTCGGGATCTATCTGGTCGATCGGCTCGCGCGACATGCTGCTGCCTCCGGCGTCGCGAACCTCCAAGCCGAGGTGTTGCTCGAGAACCGCCCGATGCTCGCCATCCTGCGTCATCGTGGCGCGGTCGACCTCGAGCATCCCGGCAGCGTGGTCCGGATGTCGATCGGGACCACAGGCGACGTCCCGTCGTGGCCGCCCGCCGAATCGCGTCGGAAGCTCCTGGTGTCATCGGCGAGCGGACGTTGGTCGGGCGAGGACGACGCGCTCGCCGCCGGCTGGGCAACCGCGATGTGTCGAGGTCCGAATCGTCGTGGTGGTGGCGGCTGTCCGGTGCTCCGCGGGGAACGCTGCCCGCTCGCCGACGGCGCGGACGCCATCGTGGTGCTGCTCGACCCCGACGAGTGCACAACGGGACGACTCGTCGCTGCGCTCCGCGAGCAACGACCCGGTACCCCGATCCTGGCGGTGCCCGACGACCGAGGCGACCGAGATCCCGAGAGCTGCGTCGACGTGGGTGCCACCGGTCGCGAGACGTTCGCACGAGTCCTGTCACTCGTGGGGACGTCGCCCGACCCTGCGTGACGTGTCGGCGAGGTGTGCAACGGTGGGGTCAGTACTGTCGGCGTCCACCGGGTTGCTTCGCGGTCGTCACGTCGTGGGATCCGGTGGCCACGGTGCGTCATCCACCCGGAGGATGTACTCCACGACACGTTCAGGCACGGGCGGGTCGTCGAAGGGACGGACGTACTCGAATCGCAGCACGCCGGCTCCTGCGTCGACGACGTCGATGGTGAACACCTCGATGCCCGCGGCTCCGACCCGGTCGCCGTCGATCGGCGCATCGAATTCACCCGGAGCGATGCGCGTGAACGCATCGACCGCTCGGCTGTCGACTCGCCACGAGTAACCCGTGCTCGGGTTCGACTCCAAACGCACCTCGATCCGATCACCGCTCGACACCACGAGTTCGAGCCCGCTGTCGACGTCGGTGACGACCACCGAGTCGGACCCGTCGCCGCACGACGAAGCAACGAGGATCACGAGGAGGGCGACTGCGACGATCCCTTTCACCCCTCGATGGTGCGCTGTCGCGGTCCCGGTCACCAGATGCGAAGGTCCCCGGGCGATCGCGTGGACACTCCGTCTCGCGCCGGAGATGAAGACCCGCGCCCACTCGGCAAGGTGCGCGGGCC
Source organism: Ilumatobacteraceae bacterium (assembly GCA_963824025.1). Lineage (GTDB taxonomy): Bacteria > Actinomycetota > Acidimicrobiia > Acidimicrobiales > Ilumatobacteraceae > Ilumatobacter_A. Next base: position 314,021 of record CAWGNY010000002.1, on the reverse strand, counting down.
CGGTGACGTTCGACCCTGGTCGGGGTCACCCCGCGGGAGTTCAGTCGGAAGAGAGGGGGTTGCGCTCGTTCGACAGTTACGCCCGATCCGGTCGGACTCGACTCGCCAAATGGACTCGACTGCCGCATTCACCGAGACGCACATCTCGTGGGTGTTCATGATGCCCGACCGCGTGCTCAAGGTGATCAAACCGATCGCACTGCCGTTCGTCGACTTCTCCGACACCGATCACCGGGTCGAGTGTGCGACGCGGGAGGTCGAACTCAATCGGCGAATCGCTCCCGACGTGTACCTCGGCACGGCGGACGTCATCGAGAATGGTGTCCTGGTCGATCGGATCATCGTCATGCGGCGGTTGCCCGCCGACCGCCAACTCGCCTCGCTCATCGTCCACGGCGAGTCGGCGAACTGCCTTCGTGACGTCGTGCGCGCCGTCGCGGCGTTCCATTCACGGCTGGTCCCCGTGATGCCGGCGCCGATGGCGACGCGGGACGCGGTGGCCAAGAACTGGAGCGACAACTTCGATGCGATCGAACCCTTCGTCGACGACGTGATCGCACGCGACGACTTCGAACGAGCCCGAGCCCTCTCGACCGCATTCCTCGCTGGTCGTGAACGGCTGTTCGAGACGCGTATCGGTCGGGGTCACGTCCGAGACGGACACGGAGATCTCACCGCCGAGGACATCTTCTGCATGGACGACGGGCCGCGCATCATCGACTGCCTCGCGTTCGACGACACGCTTCGGATCGGCGACGTCGTGAACGACATCGCGTTCCTCGCGATGGACGTGCACCGGCTCGCGGGACCACACGCCGCTGACGCGGTGATGCACTGGTACCGCGAATTCAGCAACAGCGAGGACGCGCCGCTGCTGGCTCACCACTACATCGCCTACCGAGCACACGTTCGCGCCAAGGTCGCGTGCCTGCGACTCGCCCAGGGAGACGCTGCAAGCGTCGAACTCGCTCGGATGTATCACCGCCTCGCCCTCGATCACCTCGAGCGAGCGAGGGTTCGACTGGTACTCGTCGGCGGCGGACCGGGCACCGGAAAGTCGACGCTGGCGCGGGCCATCGGTGAGCACTACGGCATCGCGGTCCTGTCCACCGACGAGATCCGCAAGGACGTCACCGGAATGTCGAGAGACCAGCACGACTTCTCCCTCCCGGGTGAGGGCATCTACGACGATGCAGGCGTCGACGCGGTGTATGTCGAGCAGCAACGCGAGGCGGAAATGCTCCTCCGCATGGGTCGCGGAGCTGTGCTGGACGCGTCCTGGACCCGAGCCGCTCACCGCGACGCGGCTCGGGCACTCGCCGATCGAACCGATTCCGAACTCGTCGAGATCGAGTGCACCGTGGACCGCGAGATCGCGCGGAGGCGAATCGAGGATCGCAGTGGGACGCCGGGAAACCTGTCCGATGCGACGCCGGATGTCGCGGACTACCTCGCTTCCCGGCGCGACCCGTGGCCCACCGCGGTGAAGGTGTCGACGGCGGCCGACCAGCGGGCGGTCGCACGGCGTGTGATCGAGCGAATCGACGGCGCCGCCGCACCGCTCTCGGACCGCGACGACTGAGCGCGCCGGAAGCGAGGTCTCGGATCCAGATCGTGTCGTGCCCGTCGCCAACTGCGACACGACCGCGAGTCGTTCGCCTCTGGCGCTCCGTTCGCACCGGGAGCGAGAGTGGAAGTGGCCGAGAAGGACGATTCCCCGAAGGAGGGTCAGATGGTCGGCGACCGCGAGACAACCGGGACACAGAGGTGGGTGGTCGGAGTCGACGGATCGGACAATTCGGTTCGTGCGCTCCGGTGGGCTGCCCACAACGCGCCGGGCCGCGCATCGACGCTGCGCATCGTGCGAGCATGGAGTGTTCCCACGAGCGGAGGACTCACGGTCGTGCCCTCGATGATCGCCGAGTTCCGCCCCGAAACCGCCTACGAGTCGCTGGAAGCGCTGACCGCCGAGATGGACTCCCTGGGTGTCACGGTGGAGGCGACCGTGGAGTACGGGGCGACATCGACCGTGCTGCTCGATGCCTGCGACGACGCCGACCTCCTCGTGATCGGGACGCGAGGGCTCGGTGGATTCTCCCGCCTGCTCCTGGGGTCGACCAGCCATCAGTGCGCCACGCACGCGCGGGTTGCGGTCGTCGTCGTTCCTGCCGCGACCGACGCGGATGCGGACCTCGAACGGATCGTCGTGGGGATGGATGCCTCGGCGGGAGCACGCGCCGCACTCGCATGGACGCTGGACTTCGCGGCTGAGGACGCCGTCGTCGAGGTGGTGGGGGCCGCGACCGGAGGGATCGGCGCAGACCTGCTGGACCAGCCGATCGAGGTCGGCACAGCCCTCACCCCGTTCCACGCCGCTGTCGACGAGGTCGAAGCCACACGGTCGGCGGCCGGTCGGTGCGAGCGGAAGCTCGTCGAAGGGCACGCCGCGGTCGCGCTGCTCGATGCCACCTCGGACGCTGATCTCCTCGTGGTCGGCGAGCGCGGACGGCGGGGCCTGAAGGCGGCGCTGCTCGGGTCGGTCACCACCGAGGTTCTCCACCGCGCGGATCGGCCCGTCGTCGTCGTCCCCGTCGATGGTCGCTGAGTACGGAGGCGAGGAACGAGCTGCTGACGTCGACTCACGGGCCGGATCGCGGGGACGGACGCGACGCAGGCCAGGGTCGTGGTCGGACCGGTGTTCGGCTCAATCCGATCCGTCGCCGAGCGGTCCCCACGAGCCGGTGACGGTCGGAGTCGTGACCCGTGCGACGACGTGTCCCGACACCTCGAGGGCGATGTCGGCCGAGACGTGGTCGGGCCACTCCGCAATCGGCTGGATCTCGCCGCCGGGTCCCGAGGACCACCAATCCTGTTGCACATCGAGGGTCGTCTGATCGACGATGAACTCGGCGATCCGACGATGGGTGCCCACCGTGCCGCGAAACGTGGTGCACCGGTCCGTCAGCGGGCGGGGATCGGGCCGAGCGACCGCATCGTGCTCGTCGATGGCGTGCACCACGATGCGTTCGTCGATCTCGTGGTCGACGAGATGGTCCGCCGGATTCAAGAGCAGCTCGTACGAGACGCGAACCGCGCGCTTCGCAGGGCGCCCAGCCACGCGCTCGACGGTGAGGAGCGGCTCGCGAATCGTTGCCATCACTTCACGATCGCGGACCGGCGCCGACGACGGCCAGAGACGAAAGGCCCTGTCGACGGAGGCCGGTCGGCCCCTCGTCCGGCGAGGTCCTGGCGGAGCAGCTCGTGCGACATCGTCGGACCTGCACGGGACGCCGGGAGTACGGTGGGATCGTGAACGCCGAGGTCGACGCCTTCATCGATCGGTCCGAGCGGTGGTCCGACGAGATGGCCGCACTCCGGCCGATCCTGCTCGGCTGCGGGCTGGCCGAGGAGATCAAGTGGGGCAAGCCCTGTTTCAGCCACGACGGCAAGAACATCGCGATCGTCCAGGAGATGAAGGACTTCCTGGCCCTGATGTTCTTCAAGGGCGCGCTCCTCACGGACGCAGCAGGAGTCCTCGAGGATCAGGGGCCGAACTCGCGATCGGCGCGACGGATCCCGTTCACCTCGGTCGCCGACGTCGAACGGCTGGCCGCCGCGGTCGGAGCATGCGTCGACGAGGCGATCCACGTCGAGGCGCAGGGCCTGTCGGTCGGGCCCGCACCCGAGCCGGTGTTCGTCGCCGAACTCCGGCATCGACTCGAACACGACCCGGACTTCCGGGCCGGATTCGAGCGGCTGACCCCCGGCCGGCAGCGCGAGTACAACCTGTATTTCTCGGCAGCCAAGCAAGCGGTGACCCGCGCGGCCCGGGTCGAGCGTTGCGCCGAGCGGATCCGTGACGGCAGAGGTCTCCGGGACCGGTAGTCCGGCGACACCGCAGCGGTGCCATGATCGCGCAGCCGGCCCGATACGCAGTGCTGCCGGCCGCTCGTCCGATCGAAAGGAGACGTTCCATGTCCGACTCAACCGACGTTGCGCTGCTGCTCGTGCGGGTGGTGCTCGGGCTCACGATGGCCGCCCACGGTGTGAACAAGGCGAAGAACCTCGACGGGACGTCAGGGTGGTTCGAGTCGATGGGGATGCGCCCCGGCCGGCTCCACGCCCGGCTCGCCGCGGGTGGTGAGATCCTCGCGGGAGTGTTCCTGGCGCTCGGGCTGCTCACATCGTTCGCCTGTTTGGGGTTCGTGGGCCTGATGACCGTGGCGTGGTACACCTCGCACCGCACGTCCGGATTCTTCATCATCAGGCAGGGTTGGGAGTACGTGATGGTCCTCGCGGTCGTGGCGATCACGATTGCGATGCTCGGACCGGGGCAGATCTCGGTGGACGACGCGTTGGGGATCGCCGACGACCTCGACGGGTACGTCGGCCTCGCGATCTCCGCCGGTGGCGGCGTCGCCGCTGCCGCGTTGCTGTTGGCCGTGTTCTTCAGGCCGCCATCCGACTGAGGCAGGTGCCGCATGCCGGCCGGTGCCACCGTGACGTCGAGGTCGACGTAGCGTCGCGACGATGAGCACTTCGCAGTCGGAGGCACCACTCCGCGACCTCATCGATCTCAGCGGAAAACGAGCGCTCGTGACCGGCGGCGGCAAGGGCATCGGCGCAGCGGTCGCCGGCCGTCTGATCGAGGCGGGGGCAACCGTGACGATCGCAGACCTCGACGCCGGTGCGAGGACCGGAGTGGAGCGGATCGGAGCGGAGTTCGTGGCATGTGACATCGCCGTCGCCGATCAGTTGCGCGAGGCGGTCGCGTCAGCGGCGGGCGAGTCGGGACTCGACGTGCTCGTCAACAACGCAGGGATCTTCCCGACGACGGGCCCGCTGGCGGAGGTCACCGACGAGTTCGTCCAACGGATGCTCGACGTCAACGTCCGGGCGCAGTTCAGCGCGATCCGGGAGGCTTCGGCCCGGATGCCGAACGGCGGATCGATCGTGAACCTGGCGTCGATCGCTGCACTCGGCGGTGGGGCGAACATCTCCGCCTACGCGGCATCGAAGGCAGCCGTGATCGCGCTCACCCGAGCGGCAGCGAACGAACTCGGGCGGGCGGGGATCCGCGTCAACGCAATCGCTCCCGGGGTCATCGACACACCCGGTGTGCAGGAGCAGATGGAACCGCTCCGGGCCGGTGGCATCGACATCGACGCGCGCATCAGCGCGAATCCGGTCGGGCTGCGCGGCATGCCCGACCACATCGCGAGGGCCGCGCTGTTCCTCGTCTCGGACCTCGCGGCGTTCGTGTCCGGCCACGTGCTCGTCGTCGACGGCGGTTCGACGGCGTGATCAACGTCGAGTCGGCCGGACTCCGAGGTCACTCGCCGGTGAAGTGCGGTGTCCGGCGGTCGCGCATCGCCGCGTTGCCCTCGGCGAAGTCGGACGTCCGGCGCAGCCGCTCCTGCTCGGCGGCCTCGTGCGCGGTGGCTGCCTCGACTCGGTCCGCGAGGTCCCCGCGCAGGGTCGCGCGAATCGACCGGACCGCGAGCGGCGCCGAGATGGCGATCTCTCGCGCGAAGGCATGGGCGGTGTCGCGCAGCGTGTCGAGTTCGGCCAGGCGGTCGGCGAGGCCGATGTCCAGCGCCTCGTCGCCTTTCACGCGTCGACCGGTGTAGAGCAGTTCGGCCGCTGTCTGCGGGCCGACGAGACGGGGCAGCGTCACGCTGAGTCCGAAGCCGTGATGGAAACCGAGCCGTGAGAAGTTCGCGCTGAAGCGGGCCTCGGGAGCGGCGATCCGAAAGTCGGCGGAGAGAGCGAGTCCGAGGCCGCCGCCGACCGCCGCACCCTGCACGGCGGCGACCACCGGAGTGTGCGTCCGGAAGATCCGGACCGCTGCCGCGTACAACTCGTCGGTCGTGTACGAGCGCCGCGATGCGGAGAAGTCCGCGCCGGCACAGAAGTGCTTGCCCTCGGCACACAACACGGCGACGCGGCACCCGTCGTCCCGGTCGAGGAGTTCGAGGGCGTCGGCGACGCCTCCGATCTGGTCGAGCGAGAAGAAGTTGTTCGGTGGGTCGGTCAACTCGATGGTCGCGACGAAGTCGTCGCCGACGGTGGCGGCGAGCGCGCTGTTGTCGAACACGAGCCGGGTCACGATCGGTCCTTCACGGGGCGTCCTCCGCGCCGACGTCACGGAACGCTCGATTCCGATCGACGGCAGGCTCCTTCGCGAGCCCGAGGATGTTCTCGCCGACGATGTTCCGCTGGATCTCGTCGGTGCCACCGGCGATCGACTGTGCGGGTGTCGAGACCAACACCTCGGCGACGACCGAGTCGATCGGATCGTCCGATTCCGTCACCAGCCCGTGAGCGCCGGCGATCCGCGTGTGGACGCGGTTGGCGCGACGGGCCACCTCCGACAGTGCCAGCTTCCCGATCGACCCTTCCGAGCCCGGTGGCCGGCCGAGAGCGCGGGCGGCCTTCGCGCGGCCTGCCGTCCACTCCGACGCGCGCTGGAGGCTCAGCAGCTCCACCATCTGCTGCCGCAGGACCGGATCCTCGGCGAGCGACTGACGCCGGGCTCGCGACACCACGAGGTCGACGCGACCCATGCGTTGCGGATACCACTCGTAGGTCCTGAGATACTCCGCCGCCTCCCGACGCGCCTCGTCCACGACTCGGCCGACGGCATCCCGGGCGAAGTCGGCAGTGCGCTGGGTCGAGAACGATCGCTCGTGGGCAAGCGTGCCCCGGGCGACCCTCCACCCGTCGCCTTCCGCGCCGACCATGTTCTCGGACGGGATCCGGGCATCGGTCAGGAAGACCTCGTTGAACGAGCTGCGATGGTTCATCTGCAGGATCGGTCGGGCTTCGACGCCGCGCTGATGCATGTCGATCAGGAAGTACGAGAGACCGGCATGCTTGACCGCTCCCCAGTCGGTGCGAGCGACGAGGATGCCCATGTCCGCATGGTCCGCGCTGGTGTTCCACACCTTCTGTCCGTTGACCACCCACTCGTCGCCATCGCGCACGGCAGTCGTCGTCAGGCCGGCGAGATCGGAGCCCGCCCCGGGCTCGGAGAACAGTTGGCACCAGGCGAGTTCTCCGGTCAAGGTCGGTCGCAGGTACTTCCGTTTCAACGCGTCGGACGCGTGGTCGTGGATCGTCGGCGCGGCCAGCCCGAATCCTGCGCCGAGCGGGACCGCAACGCCTCCCGCGTCACGGATCGTCGCATGCGCAACTCGGTCTGCCGAGGCCGGCAGGTCGCGTCCGTACCAGTCGGAGGACCAGGACGGCACGGCCCAACCGGAGTCGACGAGACGATCGCGCCATTCGAGCAGCGACAGGTCGGGATCCCACGCCTCGCGGAACCAGTCCAGGACCTGCGCCGAGATGTCTGCGTCGCTGATGTCGGTCATCGTGGTTGCCGTGGCCGTCGCTTCCGTGCCGTCGGTGACGAGGCGACTGCCCTCGGATACTCTCCCACGAGCGGGATGCGCAGAGCGAACTTCCGGCGCTCCGCACCCGCCGAGGAGACGCCCCATGACCGACCGACTCGTACTGCGATCCGACGCTCGGGGAATCGCGACGCTGACGCTCAACCGGCCCGACAAGCTCAATGCCCTCACCCCGTCCGTGTTCGTCGAACTGCGTGCCCACCTCGACGCACTCGTCGCCGACGACGGCGTGCGGTGTGTGGTGCTGTGCGGTGCCGGGCGTGCGTTCTGTGCCGGCCACGACCTGCAGGCGATCGCCGACCACGAACCAGCGCCGAGCCGACACTTCGAGTCCGAGACGATCGATGCACTCGAGGCCCTGCCGATCCCGACGATCGCGCGTCTCCACGGGCACTGCTACACCGGCGGCCTCGAACTCGCGCTCGGCTGCGACATCCTCGTCGCGGGGGAGGGCACCCGGCTCGGGGACACCCACGGTCAATGGGGGCTCGTCCCGGTCTGGGGGATGTCGGTGCGGCTGCCCGAGCGGGTCGGTCGTTCGAGGGCGAAGGAGTTGATGTTCACGAGCCGTCGCATCGATGCGGCGAGCGCGGCAGAGATCGGTCTCGTCGACCACGTCGTTCCCGACGACGAACTCGCCGCAGCGGTCGATGCGCTCGCCCGGGAGATCTCGGCGAACTCGCCGGGCACGAACCGCATCGTCAAGGCGTTGATCTCCGACCACGGCGAGCGATCACGAACCGTCGCGTTGGAGCACGAGCGGGAGATGCCCCACGGCCGTCCACCCGACATGGCGGAGCGCATGCGGGCGGGCGGGCGCTGAAGATCGCGACGAGGCACACGATCCGACGATGACGTGCGTCGTCACGGAGATCCCCGATGCGTCCGCCGACCGGGGACGTCCGGCATCATTGGCGCGATGACCGACCGGAACTGGGTGGCGTTCAACAGCGAGATCGTCGAGGAGTTCCGTGCCAACGGCGGACGCGTTGCTCGATTCGGCGACCTGCCGGTGATCATCCTGCACACGATCGGTGCCGTGTCCGGCGAGGTGCGGCTGACGCCCCTCATCCCCGTTCTCGACGGCGACGACATGTTCGTGTTCGCCACCGCGGCAGGGGCGCCGAAGCATCCGTCGTGGGTCGCGAACCTGCTGAGGCATCCGCGGATCACCGTCGAGGCCGCCGACGGCGAGTTCCTGGCCGATGTCGTCCCGCTGGCGCCCGACGATGCGCAACGGATGATCGACGAGCGAGCCGCGGTGACGCCGCAGCTGGCCGGATACATCGAGTCGGCGGCACCGCGACGGATCCCCGTCTTCTCGGTCACCCCCGTCGCGTGAGTCGCGAGCGGTCGCCGCTCGCATCGCACCCCGGCCACTCGGCGTCCTAGCGTGCGGCGCATGTCCGAAGCAGACCTCCTCATCGAGACCGCGGAAGGGGACATGGGCACGTTCGTCGTGCACCCGGATGACGTCGCCTCGGCGCCGATCGTGATCTTCCTCATGGACGCCCCCGGCAAGCGCCCACTCCTGCACGACATGGCCCGCCGCATCGCGTCGCACGGGTACTTCGTGCTGCTGCCGAACCTGTACTACCGCACGACCCCGGCCTTCGAGCTCGACTTCTCGAGCAAGGAGTCGTTCCAGCGGATGGTCGAACTGATGAGCCGTCTCGGCAACAAGGCCGTTGCCCGCGATGTGGGAGCGCTGCTCGCCCACGTACGCGAGGATCCGGCCGCCGACGCCTCCACGGTCGGACTGGTCGGCTATTGCATGAGCGGCCCGTTCGCGATGTGGGCCGCGGCCGAACACGCCGACGTCGTGCATGCCGCCGCGTCGTTCTACGGCGTCCGCCTCCACGTCGATGCGGCCGACTCGCCCCACACGCGCCTCGGTGAGATCCGCGGCGAGCTCTACGTCGGAGCCGCCGAGCACGACGACTACGTCCCCCTGGACATGATCGACCGGTTCGAGGCGGCGATGCAGGACAGCGGTGTCGCTGGGCGGGTCGAGCGGTACTGGGGAACGCACCACGGGTTCGCCTTCGACGATCGCCCGGCGTACGACCGTCGGGCCGATGATCGCCACTGGGCGGCGATGCTCGATCTGTTCGAACGGAACCTGCGGCCGTGACCGGCGTGATCGTCGCGGCCGACACGATGTCGCCGACCGATCTCGTCGCGTACGTGCAGCGACTCGAAGCGCTCGGCTACGAGTCGGTGTGGATTCCCGACATGTTCGGCCGCGAGATCTACGTCACCGCCGGCCACCTGCTGTCCCACACCGAGTCGATCAAGGTGGCGTCGGGGATCGCTCACGTCTACGGCCGCGACGCGATCGCGTCGGCACAGGCGGCACGGACGCTGTCCGAGCTCTCCGACGGTCGGTTCATCCTCGGCCTCGGCATCTCGCACCCACCGGCAGCCGAACTGCGGGGGCTCACCTGGGAACCGCCGATCGAGAAGATGCGGACCTATCTGGTCGAGCTGCGCGCCGCGATGGTCGGTGGGCTGTTGCACACGCCTGTCGACCCGCCGCCGACCCCGATCTACGTCGCTGCGCACGGCCCGAGGATGATGGAGGTCGCCGCCGAGTTGGCCGACGGCGCCAACACCTACATGCAGCCACCCGAACACACGGCGGCCTCACGCGTGACGATCGGGCCCGACAAGGCGCTGAGCGTGGTCCTGCCCTGTGTGCTGACGACCGATGCCGCCGCCGCCCGCGCTGCGGGCCGCCGCGCGCTCCACATCTATCTCCCGCTCCCCGCGTACCACCGGCAGTGGGCGGCCTTCGGCTTCGACGAATCCGACTGGACCGGGCGCGCCAGCGACCGTCTCGTCGACGCGTACGTCGCCTGGGGGGATGCCGATGCCGTTCGGCGGCGGGTCGCCGAACATCTCGATGCCGGTGCCACGCAGGTGCAGCTCTCCGTCAACAGCGCCGATCGCGGCGCGACCGGACCGCCATGGGAACTGCTCGAGGCGATGGCGTCGGGCTGACCGGAGGCCGGTGCCGTTCAGGACCGGATCGTCGACCTCGTCACCTGCGGGGCGCCCCGGCCGAGGAAGAAGATTCCGGGGTAGCCGGGCGTGCCGAATCGGTCGCCCGTGTTGCGTTGCAGCACCGAGTCGGTGATGCGCAGCTGACCGGTCCTGTTGTTGGACACGAAGAACACGGCACTTCCGCCCTCGTTGGCGGTGTTGTCCTCGATGACCGTGTTGACCAGATCGAGCGTGAACTCGTTGCCGTCGAGGTAGATCGCCCCTCCGTTGCCCCCACCGGCCGTGCCGGGCCGTGCCGGGTTGGCGCCGTTGCCGATCGCCCGATTGTGGCTGAAGACGCTGTTGTAGATCTCCCACGACACGCCGATGCTCGAGATGCCGGCACCGTTCGAGCAGATGTTGCCGGTCGACGCGGTCCCGCCGAACGTGCTGGTCGCGACGATCACGGGTCGGCCCTCGAACTGGCTCAGCACTCGCAGTGCGGCACCACCGACGTCGGGCCCCGTCGGGTCGCATCGGTTCGACGTGAAGGTGGTGTCGAGCACTCGGACGCGACCGCCGCGCACGTACACCGCGCCGCCGCTCCCGCCTTCTCCGCCTCCATCCGCAGTGGCCTGCCCCGCGCTGTTGCCGCGCGTGAACGCCATGTTCTGGATCGTCAACCGAGGATGGTCCTGGTCCTGACAGTGCGAAGTCGTCCAGACCTGGGCCCGATCGCACGTGTTCATGTAGAGGACCCGCCGCTCGTCCTGTCCGCTGAGGGTGACGAGTCCGCCGCCGTCCAGCACGACGATCCGCGAGGTGTTGACGACCTTCGCGGTCGCATCCATCTCGATCGTCACGGGACCGGGACCGCAGTCGAACGTGATCACGCCCCCTGCAGCGACGGCAGCGACGACGGCATCGGACGTGCAGCTCGACGGCGAACCGGTCCCGACGACGCGGTCGGGATCGGACGTGTCCACGGGCCTGGCACGAAGGGGGAGCGGACCCTGGGTTCGGGCATCGGGTGGGTCGATGCGCACCGCGGTCCTGGCCGTCTCCGCCGACGTCTCGATCGTGGTCGGTGCGGCGACCGCCGGGCTCCCGACCACCGCGACGGAGGCGAGCAGTGCGCAGACGCCGATGGTACGGAGAGATCTCACCCGGTCAGTATCGGTCATCCGCGATGCCGAGCAGAGTCGCGGTCTCCTCGAGGGGCGCTGCGGCGCGGACGTCACCTCATCGGGTGCTCATGCCGCGCCGCGACGCAGGAGGACCACGAGCGCCGTCCGACAACAGATCCTGATGTCGTGCATCAACGACCAGTTGTCGACGTAGCGGAGGTCGAGACGCCGGTACTGGTCGAATGAGCTGTCCGAGCGCCCCGACAGCTGCCACGAGCCCGTCAGCCCCGGCTTCACGCGGAGGCGTTCCCGCGTTCTCCCGTCCCACTGGACAGCTTCGTCGGGCAGTGCCGGGCGTGGCCCCACCATGCTCATCGTGCCGCGCAGGACGCACACGAGCTGTGGGAGTTCGTCGATCGAGAATTTGCGCAGGATGCGTCCCACTCTCGTCACGCGAGGGTCCCTGGCCGTCTTGATCGTCGGACCGTCGACGTCGTTCAGGTCGCGGAGCGACCCTTCCTGATCCTCTGCATCCACGACCATGGAGCGCAGCTTGATCAACTGGAAGCGGCGGCCGTTGCGTCCGACGCGCTCCTGACGGAAGAAGACCGGCCCGGGGGAATCGAGCTCGATCGCGATGATCGATGCGAGCAGCAGTGGCGCGGTCAGTGCCAGGATCACGGCGGCGAGCCCGATGTCGAAGGCGCGCTTCGCAGCGGTTCGCCAGCCTCCGCGCGCGACCGGCTCGACGTAGATCATGGTCAGACCGTCGAAGCTCTGAGGTCGTAGTCTCGTCACGTCGATGTCGTTGAGCAGCGACGACAGCGCAACGTGGTACCCCGCATCGGTGAGGCGGCGCGTCATCACGTTGACCGCGTCGGAGGAGACGGACCCCAGCGACATCACCACCCCGGTGGTCCCGGTTCGATCGAGGATCCGGTCCAGTTCGTCGTATGTGCCCAGGACGCCCACCGAACCGCGGGCAGCGTTCTCGTCGGGTCCGACCATTCCGATCACCCGATACCCGAGGTGGGGATTTCGTTCGTATGCGTTCATCAACCCGATGGCGTGCGCGTCGGTGCCGACGATGAGGATCCGACGGACCGACCGGCCTGTTGCCCGGAGACGGGCGAAGACGTGGCGGGCGATTCGTCGCTCGACGAGCAGTGCGCACGAGATCGAGGCAGCGAGGAGTCCGACCCAGAGTCGAGACAGCTCCTTGAACTGGGTGGCAAAGGCGACCAGGAGCACGGTCGCGATCGCCGCCGTGACGGCGTTGGCGACGTGTCGCGCCTCTTCGCCCCACCGTTCGTTGGCCCGCGCCTGATAGAGCCGGTTGCACGACGCCCCCATCGCGAAGCCGGGAACCACTGCGAACGCCAGGAGAAGGTGGTGGGTCGCGACAAGATCGGGGACGGGCTTCACGATCGCTTGAATGGCGAACGTCGTCGCCACACCGACCACGATCGCGATCGAATCGGCGAGGATCAGTCCGAGCTTGCGCCGCATCGGTGACGACGGTCGAACCAGGTCGGCCTCGTCGTGCGGTGCGGGTGGGTCGTCGGACCATGGTGCCTGGTTTTCGATGTCCGCCGACTGAGTCACTCGTGGTCTCCCGTCTCCACCGCTGTGAGCCCGCCCCCCAATGACGACCGCCCCCGGACACCGGGTGCCCGCGAGCTCACGATCGCGCTTCGGAACACCTGCCGCAAGGCAACGTCTTGTCAACACCGCGTGGCAGTAACCCACGCAAAGTGGTCGATCTGCACCAGATCGTGACACATGCCTGGTGGGAGGTGTCCGGACGATGGCAACGAAAGGACCTGTGTCCGGCTCAATTGTCTGCAACGTGTCCATTGTCACGACGAACGGTCGGTGCGACGCAGGTCCGGGGTGGACGTTCGCAGTGGCCGGCGGCGTTCCGGCCTGCATCGCGTACCCTGTGCCGGCATCGAACGGCTCCGCTCTCTCCTCCCGTCGCCGCGGCTCGTGGTCGTCGAGACGTACACCTCCTGGAGGTCCCACCGGACGATCCGGCTCGGGGCGAGCCTGGCCTACTACGGCCTCTTCGCGATCGTGCCACTGCTCGCGATCAGCTTCGCCGTGGCTGGCCTCGTCATCAGCGAGGCGGACGTGGAGGACGTGCTCGCGTCGGTGCTCGGCAACGTGGTCGACGGGGACGGGCAGGAGTTCGCCGCACAGATCGCGGAGAGCCTCGATGCGACCGCGACCACCGGGACCCTCGGCCTGATCGGCCTCGGATCGTTGCTGCTCACGGCCTCCCTCGTCTTCGTCGCCCTCCAGGACGCGTTCGACACGATCTGGGAGCTACCCGTGTCGAGCGGCACCTGGGCGACCGTGCGGCGGCGACTGATTGCGTTCGCCGTCGTGCTGCTCGCGGGAGGCCTCCTGGTCGCGTCGTTCGCGGTCGTGAGCATCTCCAACCTGCTCCGGGGGATCCTGCCGGGCACCAGCACGATCGTCGATGTCGGTGCCGACCTCGTCGTGAGCGTCGGCTCGGTCGCGCTGCTGGCCGTGGTCATCGTCGGCGCTGTTCCACTTCCTCACACGCGAGGGATTGTCGTGGAAGGTCAGCGCGGCCGGCGGTGTCCTCACCGCCGTCACGCTCACGGTCGGCAATCGGCTGTTCATCGAATACATGCGCAGATTCGGAGCGAGCTCGCTCGCCGGCGCAACCGGCTCGGTCCTGGTCGGCCTCGTGTGGATCTACACGATCGCACAGATCGTGCTCGCAGGCGCCGAGCTGACCCGCGTCCTGCAGCGACATCACGAGCAGCGGGCGCCTGGGCGCGACCTCGCTGCTGCCTCGAACGGGTCGAGCGTTCACACTCCGTGAACCGATAGTCTCGTCGGCCATGTTGATTCTCGCCCTGATCGTCGCCGGAATGGCCGTCGGCTGGCTCGCACAGCTCATCATGGGCCGTGACTCGACCCAGATCGACTGGACCCTGGCGCTCGTCGCCGGAACGCTCGGATCCTTCGTCGGCGGGCTGCTCTTCAGCCTGCTCGCCGGCGACGGTCTCGCGATCGAGCCGAGCGGCCTGATCGGCTCGCTGCTCGGTGCGCTGATCGTCACCGCGGTGTGGCAGGCGATCGCAAGGAAGCAGCGCGCCGACGCCCGCACCGCCGACAAGAAGCCCTGGGAGTGACCGTCCCCGCGACGGGCAGGCCGCGTCCACTCTCGCACCGCACCTGATGACGACCGACCAGCTGATCTTCCTGGTCGTTGTCGGACTCCGGTTCGGCATCCCGCTGCTGATCCCGCGGTTCCCGCTGCCGGCCATCGTCGCCGCGCTCGTGCTCGACGCAGCCGACCAGACGATCTTCCAGCAGTACACCGATCTCAACCTGGACGGCTACCAGGGCTACGACAAGGCCCTCGACATCTTCTACCTCGCGATCGCCTACCTGTCGACGGTCCGCAACTGGCTCGACCCGATCGCCTTCGGTGCCGCCCGCTTCCTCTGGTACTACCGGCTCGTCGGCGTCGTCCTGTTCGAGCTGCTCGATTCACGGGCAATCCTCCTGATCTTCCCGAACACCTTCGAATACTTCTTCATCGCCTATGAGGCCGTTCGCTGCATGTGGGACCCGACGCGCCTGCGCAAGCGGCAGATCTACCTCACGGTCGCGTTCATCTGGATCTTCATCAAGCTTCCCCAGGAATGGTGGCTGCACATCGCCCAGAACGACTTCACCGACTTCATGAAAGTCGATGTGCTCGGTACGACGCCCGAGACGCCGTGGAGCACCGCACTCGGCCAGAACTGGTGGTTCGTCGCGCTGATGATCGTGGCGGTCGTGCTCATCGTGTACGGCATCCGTCGGCTGCGGACCCGTCTCCCGAACCCGATTGGTCGTTCACCTTCGACGTCGACAGCCATGTCGACCGGACCGCCGCCGTGACACCGACGACCGGTCGAGTCTGAACCTTCCGCTCCTGATCGAGAAAATCGTGCTCACCTCGCTGATCTCTGTGGTCTTCGCGCAGTTGATTCCCGACAACGATGCGTCGCCGCTCCAGATCACCTTCGCCGTCAGCATCCTGGTCGTGAGTAGCTCGGCGATCAGCCACTGGCTCTCGCGTCGTGGTGTGTCGTGGTCGACGGCGGTCGAGAGTTCGGGGCGATGTTCGTCGTCAACGTGTTCATCGCGATCGTGTACGTCGGTTCCTGCTGCGGCGATCGGACACACCGGTCAACGAAGCCGCGTTGGTCTTCTTCGTCGTCTTGCTCACGCTGCTCGTCACCTTGTTCGACCGCTTCCACGACGAACGCAGCTTGCGGGAGCCTGCCGAGGCATGAACCCGGCCATCGACGGTTCCGGCCACCCGGTCGGACGGGAGGTACCATCGGCGCCCGTGGTGAGGAAGGGCACAACGGCGCGACACTCCATCTCGAGAACCTCCACCGCGACGCGTCTGGCCGCCTCCGTCGTGGCGATCAGCCTGATTTCGCTCGTCGTCGCGACGATCGTCGGGATCACGACAGGCGAGGACCTCTCCGACGACCTGAACGACGATCGACTCCGCGCCACGGTGGAATCGAGCGTGTGGGACGTGAGCGTTCAGCTCCGAGGGTACGAGCGCACGACCGCGAGCCTCGCGTCGAGTCTCCAAGCTGCAGCGGCCGTCGAAGCGTTCGGCGAAGCGTTCTCCGAGCTGAGGACAAGCGTCGACGAAGACGAGTATCTGGAGGAGTTCGACCAACTCATCGCGGCCTACCGGGAGGAATACCTCGCGCCGCTCCAGGATGCCGGGCGCGACGTCCAGCTCCGTGACATCACCTCCTCGTCTCCCGCGGCGGCCTACCTACAGTACGAGTACGCGATCGACATCGGTGCCGCGACGAGAGCGGCCACGGTCGACGATGCAAACGACGGCAGCGCATGGACCGACGTGCACCGGCGCGTCCACCCCGTGTACCGCGATGTCGTCAACCGGCTCGACCTGGTCGACCTGTACCTCGTCGACGCCAGCGGGAGCGTGCTCTACACCGTCAACAAGCGACCCGACCTCGGCAGCAATCTGCGGACCGGTCCGTACAGCGGCTCCGTCGTGGCCAACACGTTCCGACGAGCCGTCAACAACCCCGACCTCGGTTCGGTCACCAGCGACCTGGGGTTCTACGACGCCATACCGGGCGTCCCGATCGGCGTCGTCGGCAGTCCGATCCGCGACGGGGGCCGGGTCGTCGGCGTGCTGATGGTCAGCTACGGCGCCCCCACGCTCACCGACCTCGTCACCGCCGACGAGACGTACGAGGCGGCCGGGCTGCCCGAAACGGGTGACGTCTACGTCATCGGTTCCGACGGCATCACCCGAACCGACCCGCGCCCGTACCTCGAGGATCCGACCGCATACCTCGATGCGGCAGAGGCGGCGGGTCGGTTGACGGCCGACGAGCGGAACCTCATCGAGGCGATCGACACCACCGTGCTGACGCAACCGGCCGCGGAGGAGACGCTCGACGCCGGGCTCGAGGGGAACGTCAACGTGCGCGACGCATCGAGCATCGACGGCGCCCCGGTGCTGAGCGTGACCGCGCCGGTGGCGAGTGAATCGGTCGAGTGGTTCGTGGTCGCGGAAATCAATGCCGACGCTGCGCAGGGCCGGCTCGACGACTTCCAGGAACTCCTGATCGTGGGCGCGGCGGTCTTCGTCGTTCTCCTCGCGTTCCTCGCGGTCGCATGGGCCAACGCCATCGTCCGGCCCGTTCGCCACATCAGCGAACGCATCAGCCGGGGAGGCCGACGCGAGGGCCCGATCGAGGTGCCGCCCCAGACCCCGGTCGAGATCCAACAGCTCGCTGGTCGACTCGCCGTGATGAAAGACGCCCTCACCTCCCAGCAGGCTCAGATCGCGACCGCCCGCAACGAGCGACTCGAGTTGTTGAATTCGATGCTTCCGCCGAGTGTTGCCGCGCGCATCGCGACCGGAGATGTCCGATCGCTCGAGCAGGCCCCTGCCGCGTCGGTCGTCGTTGTCGTGGTCCTCGGACTCGCCGACCTCGTGCGGGCGGCGCACGGGCACCAGGACCGCGAGTTGGTGGATCGGTTGCTCGCTGAACTCGACGACCTTGCGCTCGAACGCGGGCTGGACCGGATCAAGGTGGTCGGCGACGCGTACTTCGCGGCCTGTGGCCACGATCGGCAGTACGTCGATCATTCGCCTCGAGCCGTCGGTTTCGCCATCGACGCCATGCACGCTTTGCGTGCGCTGCAGACCGAGGTGCCGCTCGACTTGGCGGTGGGGATCCACAGTGGACCCGTCACGACCGGGATGGCGGGCGGTGCGAGCCTCGTCTACGACGTGTGGGGCCCCACCGTTTCGGGAGCACACCGCCTCGCCCGGCTGGCGCGAGCCGGCCAGATCCTGGTGAGTGCCGAGAGTCGCGGTCTGCTTCCCGATGCGATCAGTACGGAGCCGATCGGCAACGAGGGTTCGTTCCTCGTGGTGCCGTCGGCGGCGGAGGTCGGGGGATCATGAACACCGTGGCCGGCACCAATCCATGGTGGGCGACCGTCGTGATCGTCGTCGTCCCGCTCGTGATCATCGCTGCCGCGGAGCTCGACGAGCGGCTCCGCCAGCGCGAGTCTCCGCTCCGACGGGCGGTCACCATCCTGCGCAACTGGGCGCTTCCGGCGTTCGCCGTGTGGGCGATCGCCGTTCCCGTGCTCGGCCTCGAGGCCGACGCGCTCTTGCCGACGGTTGCCGCCTCGCTCCTCGTGCTGTCACTCACCGCGGCAGCCCTCGTCGTGGTGCGGGTGTTGGTCGACGGCGTCGCCGAACGTCGCCGTGCAACCGATCGACCCGTCCCGCAGCTCCTGTTGGCGACGCCGCGACTCGCGCTGATCCTGGTCGCCGCATGGATGCTCGTCGGAACGGTCTGGGGCGTCGACCTGTCGGCGGCGCTCGCCGCGCTCGGCGTGACATCGCTGGTGATCTCCTTCGCACTGCAGGACACGTTGAGCGGGTTGGCGTCGGGCATGTTGCTGCTCAGCGATCCGCCGTTCCAGCCGGGCGACTGGATCAACTCGGAGACCTCGAGGGCAAGGTGCTCGACATCAACTGGCGAACGACGCGAATCCGAAATCGTCAGGGTGACACGATCGTCGTTCCGAACAGTCAGCTCGCCAAGGCGAGCATCGTCAACTTCGCGGGTGCCGATGGGATGCACCGGGTTCAGGTCGACCTGCAGGTCGCCTACGTCAACCCGCCGACGCTGGCGAAGGCGATGCTGCTCGATGCCGCCCGCAACACACCGGGTGTGCTCGCGGAGCCCGAGCCGTACGTCGCCGTCACCCAGATCGACGACCCGTTGATGGGTTATCAGGTGCACATGTGGATCGAGGACTACTCGATCGCTCCGCGGGTCAGGACCGACTTCGGCTCATTGGTGTGGTACCAGTCCCATCGTCACGGCGTACCGCTGCCGAGCCCGGCCCAGGACCTCTATCTGTACGACGGCATCGCCGTCGGGGAGGCGAGTGTGCCCACCCCGGCCGAGCTGCGCTCGCATCTTGCGAAATCGCAGCTGCTGGCGCCGTTGGGCGACGACGACTTCGATCGTCTTGCGCACTCGAGCCGTCTCGAACGGTTCTCCGTCGGCGAAGTGATCGTCGACACGCGGTCGGCCGGCCAAGACCTGATGCTGATCGCCGAGGGCCGCGCCGAACTCGTCCTCGTCGAGGGCGACCGGACCGAGTCGGTCATCGCCGAACTCGCGCCGGGTGAGTCGGTCGGGCTGCTCGGCGACGCCCCCGGCGAGGGGAGCCGGCTGATCAGCCGGGCACTCGACGATTGCGTCGTGGTCGTCGTCGACGCGGCCACGTCCACCGAGGTCGGAAGCCGCAACGTCGAGGTCGCGGCCGCGTTCAACCGCATCCTGGCGCTCCGCCGTCGACGGGTCGAGCGGGTCGTCGAGCGTCGCCAACCTCACCACACTCCCGCACTCGACGAAGCTGGTCCGTCATGATGGTCGACGGCTCCGACGACGTGACCGAATCCGATGACGTGGCCCAAACCGACGCCGCAGCCGAAACCGACGACGTCGCTGCGATCCGGGAGCGCGCCAGGGCGTTGCCGTGGTGGCGGCGGCCCCGCGAGCTCCGACGCCAGCTCGCCTGGACGCTCGCGGCGACGGCGCTCGCATCCGTCCTGCTCGTCGGTGGTCTGAACTACTTCGCCGCGGAAGAACTGCTCGACCGGGGCACCCAGGACCAACTCGTCGGGATCGGTCAAGCTCGGGCGCGAACCATCGAGAACGGCGTCGATCGGGTGCTCGGTCAGGTTTCGGCGATTTCCGGGGACCTCGGCGTCGTGACCGCTCTCGAAGCCCTCGCGAACGGCTTTGGCGAACTCGAAGGCGCCGAGCTGACCGACGAGCAGGAGACAGCGCTGGAACAGCACTACGAGTCGGTCGTGGTCGATCGTTACGCCGAGCTGGGCCTCGACCCCGTCAGCGTCGACGAGTTCCTCCCCGCCAGCGCGGCCGCGCGCTATCTCCAGTACCACTACGTCGTCGTGCCGGCCGAAGCCGGCGTCGACCCGAGTTCGATCGACAACGCCGGCGACGGGTCGACCTACAGTGCCGAGCACGAAATCCACCACGAGGCGCTCGACCAGATGCTGACGGGGTCGCTCGGGGCCGGTGATGCGATGCTGGTCACGACGGCAGGCGATGTCGTCTACTCCGTCGACAAGCGCATCGACTTCGGCACCAATCTGTTCGACGGCCCCTACGACGACTCGCAACTCGCCACGCTGTTGCGCGACCGGCTGCCGCGCGTGCGTTCCGGGAGCGCGCTGATGGCCGACCTCGAGTTGTACGTCCCGGTCGGCGGCGGTCCGGTCTTCTTCGCCGCCGCGGCGGTGAAGAACGAGACCGAGATCATCGGCGTCCTCGCGATCGAGATCCCGGCCGAAGAACTGAGCGCCATCACGACGACGAACGAGCAGTGGGAACGGTTCGGTCTGCAGACCGGCGAGAGCTACGTGGTCGGATCCGATCGCCTCCTGCGCAGCGAGAGCCGACTCTGGATCGAGGACCCCGAGGCGTATCTCGACGATGTCGAAGACGACGCCGTCGCCAGCTTGGCGGAAGGGCTCGGCTCGCCGATCGGGCTCCAGGTCGTCGACACGAAACCCGTGGCGACCGCGCTCGACGGTGACGAGTTCCGAGGTTCGTCGAAGAATTACCTCGGCACCCGCAATTTCTCGTATGCCCAGCCGATCGATGTGCCGGGTGTCGACTGGGTCGTCGTGGTCGACGTGCCCCTCGACGACGCCCGATCGCCGCTGTACGACTACGCGAAGCGTCTCGGTCTCGTACTGCTGATCATCCTCCCGGCCGCCGCGTTGGCCGGGCTGTGGCTGGCTCGCCGGTTGACGCGTCCGATCGGGCCGGTGCTGGCGGCGGCCACCGCGATCGTCGAGGGCGATCGAAACCCCGACATCCCGAACCTCGGCAACGACGAGTTCGGCGATCTCGCCCGACGCCTCGGCCTGATGGCCGACGACCTCGGTGCACGTGAAGCCGCACTCGCCGCGGAGTACGACGAACGTCGACAGCTGTTGCTCGCCGTGCTCCCGCCGCGACTGATCGACGACTCGGGCGAGGTGTCTGACACGGGCGATCTCGCCGACGTCGCGACCGTCGTGGCGATCAACGTCGACGTCACGACCGACGAGCTCCGCGAGGACGAAGAGCGTGTTGCCGAACTGCTCGACGAAGTCGCGTCGCTCGCCGAGCAGGCAACCGCCGACCGCGGCCTCGAACGCGTCCGCGGATCGGCCGACAGCTACCTCTACCTCGCCGGAGTCGGCGTGCCGGACGATGGTGCGGCCGCCGCGCTCGACTTCGTCGACGATCACCTCCGACGCTTTGCCGAACTGCGGGAACACGAGGGTCTCGACATCGCACTGCGCATCGGCGTCGCGACGGGGCCGATCGCGACGGGCGTCCTCGACAGCGGCAGCCTGACGTTCGGCGCGTGGGGGCTGCCGGTGCGCCAAGCGGCCGCCCTGGCGGCGATGTCCGACACGAACGAGGTGCTGATCGACGCCAGCACGGCGGCCGCCGTCGGCGACGCCCGCGATCTCACCCGCACCGACGAGGTGATCGCGCTCGACGGCGAGTCGATGGACCTGTACACGCTGGCGACCCGCTGACCCCCCGGGACCACGCGAAGCGGCCCTCGCTCGGTGGCGAGGGCCGTCCTCGGGTTGATCGTCGATGCCGTCGTCAGGTCAGTTGGGGTTCCACCTGGGGCTCGGCGTGGAACGCGTCCGGAACCGTGTCGGGCACCGCGACTTCGCTCTCCTCCTTGCCTTTGGCCGCCCAGACCATGCCACCGCCGGCGAGCATGGACGCCAGGCCGAGTCCAGCGAGGATGCCGGCCAGAGCCAGCCCCATCTGGAGTGTCGAGTGGGTGACGGTTCCGACACCGAGTTCGCCGACCAGACCGTGCACCGTGCCGGTCCAGGCGAGCTCCCGGGCCGGGCCCTCGAGCGGATGCATCCGGTCGTACCCCGTCCAGTAGCGACCTTCGCCCGCCACCTCGTAGGTGCCGGCTGGGAGGACTTCGCCGTTGTACTCGACGTCCTCGGTGAGCGTCACCTCGTATGTGCCGTCGAGCACGTGGTGCGCAACGGTCGCCATCTGGTACATGTACTCCGTGCCCGTGTTGACCAGCGGGTCATTGGGATCGAGGTCGCTCTCGACGACCGGGTAGTTCCAGTCGTCTTGCAGCAGCGCGAGGATCGCGTCGGCGCCCTCGGTCGTGCCACGATCGGTCAGCTGACCCTCCTCGTTGTAGGTCAGCGTGACGTTCTGCGCCTCGCTGAATGCCTGCAGCGAGTCGTATCCGTCCTGGACCTTCGTGTAGGCGACGCCACCCGCGACGACGAACGCCGAGCCGATGATCGCCAGGAGATACCCGAGCTTCACCAGTCGCTTCTTCATGATTGCCTCCTGTCAGATGTGGTGTCCGCCTCGTTGCGGCCATCTGGAAACCATCATTTCGGGATTCGACGAATGCCGGTAGAGCCAATGGTTCTCACGGACGACGATTGCCGGACGGCGCCGGTCGATGTCGTCGGCTCAACTCGTGGAGATCCGCGATCGGTTCTCCGAGGTCCTCGTCGGCGAGGCGATACAGCACTCGCGGGCCCGCTTGACGCGACCGGACGAGACCGGCGCTCCTGAGGACTCGGAGATGCTCCGAAACGGTCGATGGAGCGCGGCCCGTGGCCTCGGCGAGGACTCCGGCGGCGACCTCCGTCGAGGCTGCGATGCTCTCGAGCAACTGCACCCTCACGGGGTGGGCGAGCCCACGCACGAGATGCGCCATGCGTTCGTGGTCCAGCCCCGTGGTCGACGCCGTCGCGCGCCGAACTCGGGACGACTCGATGCGGTCGGGGAGACTGTCGTTCGACGAAGCTGTCGTTGCGGTCACGATCACCTCCGGTGCCTTCACTCCGAGCATCGTTGCGAGTTCGGGTGGTGGCAAGAGCCGAAGTGCTCTCCCGACGAACTCAGCGTCCGCGCAGGGCGATCTGCTCGCCGCCGAGGAACCTGCTGGTGTAGCTCGCGAGGTTGCCGATGTAGTTGGCACGCTCGTACGCCGACGGGTCGGCGACGGCAGCCCGCGAGACGGCACCGCGCATCTCGTCGACCGACTCGTAGTCGTGCTCGCTCATCCAGTCCCTGAGTTGTTCCTCGATGGTCGCGAGGTGCGACGCGCCGTTGCGGAGCAGCGACGACGTGGTCATCGTCACGTCGGCGCCGGCGAGGATCAGCTTGGCCACGTCGTAGCCGGTGTGCACACCGCTCGACGCGGCGATCGACATCGAGAGATGCTCGCGGAGAATGCCGGTCCACCGCAGCGGGAGTCGCACCTCTTCGGGGGTGCTCAGTGCGACTCGAGGGGTGACGTCGAGTGTCTCGAGGTCGAGATCGGGAAGGTAGAAGCGGTTGAACATGACCACCCCGGCCGCGCCGGCCTCCTGCAGCCCGACGACGAACGACGCGAGTGACGAGTAGTTGGGCGAGATCTTGACCGCCAGCGGAATGGTGATCTCGTCGGCGAGCAGGGCGACGAGTCCGAAGTGCTCGGATTCGATCGCTGCTCCCGACACGATCGGATCGGCCGCTACGGCGTACAGGTTCAACTCGATTGCGTCCGCGCCGGCGTCCTGGAGGAGTTGGGCGTAGCGCAGCCACCCGCCGATGTTGGTGCCGTTCAGGCTGGCGATCACCGGGACGTCGATCGCGGCCTTCGCCGCCTCGACGCAGGTCGAGGTAACGATCGACGCCGCTGTTGTAGCCATCGAGTTCGGGAAGCAGTGACGAGGCCTCGCCGAAGCTGTCGCGGTGGAGCGTGAAGAGCCGGTCGATCTCGTTCGTCTCGTGTTCGATCTGCTCCTCGAAGAGGGAGGGCATCACGATCGCCGCAGCGCCGTGCGTCTCGAGCTCGCGCATCCGCCCGACGTCGCCGGTCAACGGACCCGCGGACGCGACGATCGGCGACCGCAGTTCCAGCCCGAGATAGGTGGTGTGGAGGTCAGACATCGTCCGGTGACCCTTCTGTCGTCGTGGTGGGTGATTCGGCTTCCGTCCCGTCCGGCCGCCCGTTCGGCGCTCCCGGAGATCTCGACGCGCACCATCTCGTCGGGTTGGGGGATCGCTGGGAGCGCACGTTCCATCGAACTCATCTGTTCGTAGTAGTGCCAGCGTTCGTCGATGCCCGCCTGTGCGAGGTCGAGCAGTTCCTCGGAGCGCTGCGGGTCGGTGCGGGCGAGCATCGCGTAGCGCGCCTCCTGGAGCGCGAAGTCGCGGACCGGGATGCTCGGCGCTGCCGAATCGAGCTGGAACGGGTGCTCGTGTTCCTCGACGGTCGGGCGATAGCGGTAGAGCGGCCAGTACCCGGACTTGACCGCCTGCTTCTGGTGGGACATCGACGTCGTCATGTCGATGCCGTGCGCGATGCAGGTCGAGTAGGCGATCACCAGCGACGGTCCGTCCCAGGCATCGGCCTCCTGCAGCGCCTTCACGGTCTGGATCTCGCTTCCTCCGAGCGCGACCTGCGCCACGTAGACGTCGCCGTACCGACGTGCGACGGCCCCGAGATCCTTCTTGGGTGTGCCCTTGCCGGCGGATGCGAACTTCGCGACGGCACCGATCGGTGTCGCCTTCGACGCCTGTCCGCCGGTGTTCGAGTAGACCTCCGTGTCGAGTACGAGGAGGTTCACGTTGCGGCCGCTCGCGAGCACGTGGTCGACCCCACCGAACCCGATGTCGTAGGCCCAGCCGTCGCCACCGACGATCCACGTGCTCGATCGCACGAGTTCGTCGGCGATCGCGTCGAGTGTGCGCGCTCGCGGGTCGTCGATGTCGACGAGGCGGGCCCGCAGTTGCTCGACGCGGCCGCGCTGCTCCTCGATGTCGGCTTCGGTCGGCTGGGTATTGGCGAGGAGGCCGAGCGCCAACTCGGCGCCGATGTCGTGAGACAGCTCGTCGACGAGTCGACGGGCGTCACGCTGGTGGTGCTCCACGCCGAGACGCATCCCGAGCCCGAACTCGGCGTTGTCCTCGAAGAGCGAGTTCGACCACGCCGGACCGCGACCCCGGGCATTGGCGGAGTACGGCGTCGTCGGGAGGTTTCCGCCGTAGATCGAGGAACAACCCGTTGCGTTCGCGATGACGAGACGATCGCCGAACAGCTGGGTGAGGAGCTTGATGTACGGGGTCTCGCCGCACCCGGAGCAGGCGCCCGAGAACTCGAAGAGAGGTTCGAGGAGTTGCGAGTTCTTCACGGAGTCGTGCGAGACGGAGGTGCGGTCGAGTTCGGGGATCGTCCCGAAGAAGTCCCACCACTCACGTTCGAGGTCGCGATGCTCGGTTGCCGGTCGCATGTTGATCGACCTGCGCTTGACCTCGGTCTTGTCCTTCGCCGGGCAGACGTCCACGCACACGCCACACCCGGTGCAGTCGTCGGGCGCAACCTGCACGGTGAGCTGGTGGCCGACGAGTTCACGGGAACGGAACGACTTCGTCTTGAAGCCCGTCGGGGCGGAATCGAGGACGGCGGGTTCGTACGCCTTCATCCTGATCGCTGCGTGGGGGCAGACGATGGCGCACTTGCCGCAGTCGATGCACAGGTCGGGTTCCCACACCGGGATCTCGGTCGCGAGCTTGCGCTTCTCGAAGCGGGTGGTTCCGGTCGGGAACGTTCCGTCGACCGGCATGGCCGACACGGGGAGCAGGTCCCCCTTGCCGGCCAGCATCTGCATGGTCACGCGTTCGACGAATTCGGACGCGCCGACCAACGTGGCGGCCGCGAGTTGGTCGGCCGACGATGCGGCAAGCGTCGACGTGGTCGGCACGTGGACTTCGACGAGTTCGTCGAGTGAGCGATCGATCGCGGCGTGGTTCTTCTCGACGATCAGGCGTCCACGGCGACCGTAGGTCTTCGTGATCGAATCCTTCATCGCGGCGAGAGCCTCGTCGCGCGGCATCACGTTCGAGAGGGCGAAGTAGCAGGGTTGCATGACGGTGTTGATCCGCCCGGCCATGCCGACCTCCGAGGCCACTCGGGCGGCGTCGATCGTGAAGACGGTGAGATCGCGCTCGATGATCTCGCGTTGGATGATCTCGGGGAGGTGCTCCCACACCTCGTCGGGCGGGAAAGGGGAATTGAGGAGGAAGGTTCCGCCCCGGCGGGCGTTCTCGAGCACGTCGAAGCGATCGAGCAACCCGAACTGGTGGCATGCAACGAGGTCGGCTTCTTGCACGAGGTACGTCGAGCGGATCGGCGACTCACCGAATCGGAGGTGCGACACGGTCATCGAGCCCGACTTCTTCGAGTCGTAGACGAAGTACCCCTGGGCGTAGAGATCGGGTTGCGAACCGATGATCTTGACGGTGGCCTTGTTGGCGCCGACGGTGCCGTCGGACCCGAGCGCGTAGAACACCGCCGATCGCACGTCGGCATCGATGCGGAACGAGTCGTCGACATCGAGGCTGAGGTCGGTCAGATCGTCGACGATGCCCACCGTGAAGCGGCGTTTCGGCGACTCGGCGCTCAATTCGTCGAGCACGGCCTTGGCCATCGCCGGCGTGAACTCCTTGGATCCGAGCCCGTAGCGTCCCCCGATCACGCGGATCGGGGCGCGGTCGGATTCGCTGAGCGCCGTCAGGACGTCCTGGAACAGCGGCTCGCCGACCGAGCCCGGTTCCTTCGTCCGGTCGAGCACTGCGACCGAACGCACGGTCTCGGGGAGTGCCGCGAGGAGTGCGTCGACGGGGAACGGACGGAACAGACGGATCGTCGCCACGCCGACGCGTTCGCCTTCGGTCACCAGCTTGTCGACCGCCTCGCCGACCGCCCCTGCGCCCGATCCCATCACGACGACGACTCGCTCGGCATCGGGGGCGCCCTCGTAATCGACGAGCCCGTAGCGGCGCCCGGTCAACGCGGCGAGTTGGTCGAAGCGGTCGGCGACCGCATCGGGAACGGCGGCGTGGAAGCGGTTCGCCGCTTCCCGGGCCTGGAAGAACACGTCCGGGTTCTGGGCGGTGCCTCGGATGCTCGGAGCGGTCGGTCGCAGGCGGCGCAGCTTGTGGGCGATGACGTCCTCGTCGTTCACGAGTTCGCGCAGCGTGTCGTCATCGAGCAGCTCGATGCGGTTGATCTCGTGGGAGGTCCGGAAGCCGTCGAAGAAGTGGAGGAACGGGACGCGGGTCTGCAGGGTCACGGCGTGCGACACGGCAGCGAAGTCGTGGGCTTCCTGGACCGAGCTGGCGCACAGCATCGCGAAGCCCGTCGTCCGGGCTGCCATCACGTCGCTGTGGTCGCCGAAGATCGACAGGGCGTGGGTGGCGATCGAACGTGCGGCGACGTGGATCACCGTCGGGGTCAACTCGCCGGCGATCTTGAACATGTTCGGCAGCATCAGAAGGAGTCCCTGCGACGCCGTGAACGTCGTGGCGAGCGCACCGGTCTGCAGCGCGCCGTGGAGTGTCCCGGCCGCACCACCCTCGGACTGCATCTCGACGATGTCGGGGACAGCGCCCCAGAGGTTCTCCCGGCCGACCGCCGCCCACGCGTCGGCATGCTCGCCCATCGGCGACGCCGGGGTGATCGGATAGATGGCCACCGCCTCCGACAGCGCGTAAGCGACGCGGGCGGCCGCCTCGTTCCCGTCCAGGCAGTCTGAGTTCATGCGTCGATCTTCACGGAACCGAGGTCCGCCGACGACGGCACAAAGTCCCGACTTCGGGCCCGACCCCCGATTTCCCGGCGGATCGAGACGC
Source organism: Ilumatobacteraceae bacterium (assembly GCA_963824025.1). Lineage (GTDB taxonomy): Bacteria > Actinomycetota > Acidimicrobiia > Acidimicrobiales > Ilumatobacteraceae > Ilumatobacter_A. The sequence continues at coordinate 286,160 of CAWGNY010000002.1, read as the reverse complement.
TCACCGTCACGATGCGCCGGGAAATCGGGTGCCTGGGGCAGTCTCGGTGACGTTCGTCCCTGGTGAGCGTCGATCGTGTCGGCGAGAGTCGGGGGATGTTCAACGATGCGGCCTCCTCGTCCGAACTGAACATGGATGCCGTCGCCTCGGCCCAGTTCAGTTATCACGTCCGAATGGCCGCCATGTGTGCGATCGCCGGGAACACCGAGGAGAGCGCCTCCGAGGCGGTGCTCGCCTGGGCGATGTTGTCGTCGTGTTGCGCGGGAGCGGCGGCGAGTGCAGCCGCCGTCGGTGCGGAACTGATCGACCCGGAGCTGGTGTCCGCTTCCGACGACCAGCGCCGCCTGGGGCAGACCCGGGCCCACGACCTCGCGCTGTCGCTCCAGGCGCACTTCGTCAGCACCGGCCAGCACGCGCACGCCGAGCTCTACGAAACCGTCGCCGACGAACTCGAGGAGTCGATCACGAACCTGACCCACTGACGATTTGCCGCGTCCCGGACCCGGCAAATCGCGATTTGCCGGGTCCGGGACGCGGCAAATCGCGGGTCCGGACGGACGGGTTGGAGGGTCGTGCAATAGCGTCGGTGATCGTGACGAACTCGCCGACGGCCGCGGCTGCCGACATGCCGTGGTGGAAGACCGCCACCGTGTACCAGATCTACCCGCGGAGCTTCTGCGACACGACCGGCAACGGGGTGGGCGACCTGGAGGGCGTCATCGCTCACCTCGATCACCTCGAGTGGCTCGGCGTCGATGCGATCTGGTTGTCACCGGTGTTCACCTCGCCGATGGTCGACCACGGCTACGACGTCGCCGACTACTGCGACATCGACCCGATCTTCGGTGACCTGGAGAAGTTCGACCGCCTCGTGGCCGAGGCACACGGGCGCAACATCCGCGTCGTCCTCGACTGGGTCCCCAACCACACGAGTGACCGGCACGACTGGTTCGTCGAGTCCCGTTCGTCGCTCGACTCGCCGTTGCGGGACTGGTACGTCTGGCGCGAGGGCGATCCCGACACGCCGCCGAACAACTGGCAGGCCGCGCTCTCCCCCGGCCCGGCCTGGACCTGGGACGAATCGACCGCCTCGTGGTATCTCCACCTGTTCACCCCGAACCAGCCCGACCTCGACTGGTCCAACCACGCTGTCCGCGATGCGATGCTCGACACGCTGCGGTTCTGGCTCGACCGCGGCGTGGACGGCTTCCGCATGGACGTCGTGCACCTCATCGCCAAGCCCGCCGGCCTTCCCGACCGCCCCGGCGGGCCGGGGCAGGTGATCGTCGACATCGACGAGCCGGCGGTCCACGACTACCTCCGCGACATCCGCGCGGTGCTCGACGAGTACCCCCAGCAGCCGATGTCGGTCGGCGAGGTGTACCTCCTCGACCCGCATCGGGTGGCGAGCTACTACGGCCACGACGACGAACTGCACCTGAGCTTCAACTTCATCGCGCTCCACGGTCCGTGGAGCGCGGAGCACTGGAACCGTGAGATCCGCGCCGCCCAGGCCGCGTTCGATCCGGTGAACGCCTGGCCGACATGGGTGCTGTCCAACCATGACCAGACACGACACCGCCAACGCTACGGAGGCAGCGAGCGCATCGCCCGGGCGGCCGCGGTGCTCCTGCTGACCCTCCGCGGGACGCCGTTCCTCTACGCCGGTGAGGAGCTGGGGCTCGTCGATGCCGAAGTCCCGCGTGAGCAGCAACAGGACCCACAGGGTCGACGCGACGGCTGTCGGGCTCCGATGCCGTGGGACCCGACATCGACCCACGGGTGGCAGCGCAGCGACAACTGGCTCCCGTTTCCACCCGAGTCCACCGAGCGCAACGCCGCAACCCTGCGCAGCGATCCGAACTCGATCCTGCACCTCTACCGGCGGCTGTTGGAACTACGCCGGTCGTCACGTCCGTTGCAGGTGGGTGACATGAACGTGCTCGATGCGCCGTCGGGCCTCGTCTCCTGGGAGCGCAGCGTCGACGACGACCGCGTCGTGGTGGCGGTCAACATGACGAACGAACCCGTTTCGTTCGCCCTCGAGGGCGCGTGGTCCACCGCGATCGACTCGGCGGTCGACGCGGACGGTGATCGACGACCGTACGACGGCACGGTCGCACCGCAGAGCGGAGTCGTCTTGATCCCGGCGACCTGACCGCGCCTCGAAGCGGTCAGGCGAGCAACGGAACGATCGCCACGTACGCGAGTGCGAGAAGCGCTCCCTCGACCCGCGAGACGCGCAGGTGCGTTCGCATCGAGATCGTCGCTGTGATGGCGATCACCACGGCGGCCGTTGTTGCGATCGTGGTGAGGGACGCGTCATCGAAACGTGGTGCGCCGATGAGCCCGACGACACCGCCCGCTGCAAGTGCGTTGAACAGGTTCGAGCCGAGCAGGTTGCCGACGATCAGGTCGGTCTCCGAACGCCGCGCCGACTGGACGACCGTCACCAACTCGGGCAAGGAAGTGCCGAGCGAGACCAGCGTCGCGCCGACGAAGCCTGCCGAGAGACCCGCCCGATCCGCCAGATCGAGCGCCCCCCACAGCAGCAGACGACCGGCCGCAACGGTGAACACGAGGCCGACGACCGTGCGTCCGACCTCCTGTCCGAAGGAGTGATGCGTCGCGTCCGCGAATTCCTCCGCCTCGGGACCGAGCGGGTCACCGGTCTGGGTCCGCGTGATGACGAACATGGCAGCGGCCATCGCGAGGAGCAGCACCACGCCCTCGAGGCGGTTGATGCCGCCACCCTGCACGAACACGCCGAACAGTGCGACCGAGCCCACCACCATGAGCGCCTCGCGGCGCACGGTGCGCGAGTCGACGGCGAGTGGGATGATCAGAGCGCCGACGCCGAGGAGCAACGACAGGTTGGCGATGTTCGAACCGACGATGTTGCCGACCGCGACGTCGGTCTCGCCGTCCAGCGCCGCCAGCGCCGACACGAGGATCTCGGGAGCACTCGTGCCGAACCCGATGATCACCACGCCGACGACGAGCGAGGGCACCTGCTTGATCAACGCCACGCGGGCGGCGCCGATGACGAACTGGTCGGCGGCGACCGCGAGGACGGCGATGCCGACGAGAACGGCGATCAGGGCAACGATCAAGGGGTTCGCTTTCGACGGACGGCTGCGGGCGGGGAGCGGCGAGTGTATTCCGCGATGTCGAGCGCTCGTCGGCTGACGGCGTCACGACGGTGCGTCGAAGCGAGACGGGCGGTGGTGGAGTGCGAACCGTGTGCCACGCTGGACGCATGGCGCTCGATGCACCACTCGACCCGTTCGGTGTCGCAGCCTCCGACGTCGAGCGCCACGTCGGGTCGGCTCCCGGCGCATCGGCCGACATCGAGACGCTGCGGCAGGTCGAACAGCGGGTGCTGTGGCTCGCCACCCGGATCATCGACCACGCCAACCGCCGCGGACCGAGCGACGTGAAGGTCGGTGGCCACCAGGCATCGTCGGCGTCGATGGTGTCCGTGATGACGGCCCTGTGGTTCGCGCACATCGGCGGCGACGACAAGGTCGCCGTGAAGCCGCACGCCTCGCCGGTGTACCACGCGATCAAGTACCTGACGGGCGAACTCGACCGCTCGTACCTGACGACGCTGCGCGAACAGGGCGGACTCCAGGCCTATCCGTCACGGACGAAGGACCCCGACGTGTCCGATTTCTCGACCGGATCGGTCGGGCTGGGTGCGGTCGCCCCGCTGTTCTCGGCGCTGACCCGCCGTTACACCGACTCGCACTTCGGGTCCCAGGACCCCGCCCGCTTCATCGCGCTGGTCGGTGACGCCGAACTCGACGAGGGAAACGTGTGGGAGGCGATCGCCGACCCGGCGACCCAGGGCCTCGGCAACTTCACCATGGTCATCGACCTCAACCGGCAGTCGCTCGACCGGGTCATCCCCGACATCGCCGCGATTCGGTTGAAGCGGTTCTTCGCCGACGCGGGTTGGCACGTCGCCGAGGCGAAGTACGGCACCCGGCTCACCGAGGCCTTTGCGCAGCCGGGCGGGGACGCGCTCGAGGCCCACATCGACGCGATGCCGAACGAGGCATATCAGGAGCTGTTCGGATTGCCGGGCGCCGACGTGCGGCGCAAGTTCCTCGTCGGCGCCGATCCCGCCGTCCGCGCGCTGGCCGACGGTCTCGGCGACAGCGAGCTCAGGGCGCTCGTCACCGATCTGGGAGGTCACGACCTCCGCCTGCTCGTCGACACGTTCCGCTCGTGCGACGCCGAGCCCGACCGACCGTCGGTCGTGTTCGCGTACACGATCAAGGGCCACGGGCTTCCGATGGCAGGTGATCCGATGAACCACGCAGCGCTGCTGAGCCCCGAACAGATCGACGACTTCCGTGCGTCACTCGGTTTGGACGCGGACACGGAGTGGGACCGGTTCGACCCGGAGTCCGATGCCGGTCGGCTGTGCCGTGCCGTGGGCGGCGACATCAACAACGCCCCGCCGACCCCTCGTCCGCAGTTGCCGGTGCCACGTGCGGCCCGCCCATCGGTCACGCACGGGTCGGTCTCGACGCAGGAAGCCTTCGGACGCGTGCTCGCCGGCCTCGCCGACGTCGAGGGTGTGGGGGAGCGGCTCGTCACGACGGCCCCGGACGTGTCGATCTCGACGAACCTCGGTGGGTTCATCAACAAGCGCGGCGTGTACTCCCACGTGGAGCGCGACGACCACGGCGGGGCGGATCGCTTGCTCAAATGGGCCCCCGGTCCGAACGGTCAGCACATCGAGCTCGGGATCAGCGAGATGAACCTGTTCATGTTGCTCGGGCAGCTGGGGTTGAGCCACGACCACCACGGCCGGCAACTGCTTCCGGTCGGAACCGTGTACGACCCGTTCGTCCTGCGGGGCCTCGATGCGCTGATCTACGGTCTCTACAACGACGCGAGGTTCGTCGTCGCCGGGACACCCGCCGGCGTGACGCTCGCCCCGGAAGGGGGCGCGCACCAATCGACGATCACCGCGTCCGTCGGAGCGGAGCTCCCGAACCTCACCTACGTCGAGCCCGCGTACGCAACCGAGGTCGACTGGTTGCTCTGCGATGCGCTCGATCAGCTCGGGCGGCCCGACGGGACGAGCAGCTATCTCCGGCTCTCGACGCGACCGATCGACCAGACCCCGTTCGCCGTCGTTCTCGAGGCGGAGGGGGAGGAGCGGCTGCGTGAGCAGGTGCTGGCCGGCGGCTATCGACTTCGCGACGCCCCCGAGGACGGTCGTGCGGGTGTCACGATCGTCACGACCGGCGTGATGGCCCCCGAGGCGCTCGCCGCAGCGGAGGAGCTCGACGCAGAGGGGGTCCAGGCGAGCGTGATCCACCTCACGAGCCCCGATCGCGTCTACCGCAGCTGGCGCGAGGGATTCGCGCGTTCGACGGCGACCGCGACGGTCGTGCGCGTCCCCAGCCGACTGCATCGCCTCGTGCCGACGGGCGAGCGCCGGCGGCCGGTCGTGAGCGTTCACGACGCGGCGAGCCACAGCCTCGCGTGGATCGGCTCCGCGCTGGGCACCCGCCAGTTCACGCTCGGCGTCGATCGGTTCGGCGAGTCGGGCACCATCGCCGACCTTCATCGCCTCACGGGGATCGACGCCGGCAGCATCGTCAATGCCGCGCTCGTCGCGGTCGGTGAGGTCGACCCGTACGACGACTGACGCAAACGATTCGACCGATGCCGAGTCGTGCGCTCGGCGGACGAGCGGCGCTCACGCGACGACGGTCGCCACGGCGATCACCATGGCGAGACCGGAGAAGACCACCGTCGTGATCCCGACGAACTGCACGGCGACCGGGTGGACCGGGCTCTCCCCGCGCCGCAGCGGTGCGTGGAGCTGTTCGTAGCGGAGACCGGTCCAGATCAACAGGGCTGCCCCGAGCACGACCTGCAGCACTCCCATCGCCGCCAGCGACACGTGCAGCTCCGATGCACGCCGGGCCAGCAGTGTCCCCGAGACCATCGTGGCGACCGCCGTACGCTCCCAGGCGAGCGCCGTCCGCTCGTGCTGGAGCATCGGATCGAAGACTTGTTCGGGTCTCATGACTCAGTTCAGCGCTGCGACCACGGCCGCCACGAGCGCCACGATCGCGACGCCGATGGCCATCAGGAGTGGAAGCCGCGACGGTGGGAGGGGCGCATTCAGCCGCATCGCGCGCTCGTTGAGGGCCCAGCGGCGATACGCCGTCGCCGCCGTCAGGAAGCTGATCACCAAGAGGCCGATCCCGAGGAACTGTTCGCCGCGGACGTCGTCGAGGACCGTCAACGCCAGTAACCCGCCTGCCGAGAGGGCGAGCGCGGTGCGCACCCAGGACAGGAACGTGCGCTCGTTGGCGAGCGTGAACCGGTAGTCCGGGTCGTCGCCGACCTTGGTCGGGTCGCGAGGGAACCACCGTTCGAGCGGCCGTTCTCGCGGTGCCGGGTCGTTCGGTCCGTTCATCTTGCGATCGGGGTCGACGTGGTGGTCATGGCGGTCTCCTCAGCTGCCGAGCATTCCGCCGTCGACGGCGAGCGCGTGGCCGGTGGTGAACGACGACGCGTCCGAGCACAGCCACATCGCCGCGGCGGCGATCTCGTCGGGACGCCCGAACCGCCCGAGCGGGCTCAGGCGGCCCGCAACCTCGCCGGCGGACCTGCCGCGGCGTTCCATCGCGGCATGGAGCATGGGGGTGTCGATCGCCCCGGGGCAGATCGCATTGACACGGATGCCGTCGGGGGCGTAGTCGAGGGCAGCGCTGCGGGTGAGGCCGAGCACAGCGTGCTTGCTGGCCGTGTAGGCCGGCTGGGCGTGCTGTGGACGGAACGAGTTGGTCGAGGCGATGTTCACGATCGATCCGCCGTCGCCGTGGGCGAGGATCGCTCGGATCTCGTGCTTCATACAGCTGAACAGGCCGGTCGTGTTCACTCGCATCATCCGCTCGAAGTCGTCCTCGGTGCAATCCGCCAGTGGAACGGTCTCGAACTCGATCGCAGCAGCGTTGACCGCGACGTCGAGCCGACCGAATCGCTCGACGGCGGTGGTGACCAGGCGCTCGACCGAGGAGGAGTCGGTGATGTCGGTGGGGACGAAGACGATCGACTCCCCGACGCCGAGGTCGTCGACGAGTGCGGCGCCTGCGTCGGAGTCGAGGTCGGCGGCGACGAGTCGGGCCCCTGCGTCGATCAGAGCACGGGAGATCGCTCGTCCCATTCCGCCGGTCGCGCCGGTGACGAGCGCAGTGCGTCCCGTGAAGTCGTGGGTCGTCGTGGTCATGTCACTCCATTCTCCGTCGTCGGGGTGTCCGTGCGTGCGCGCCGCACCCGTTGGAGGACCCGACGCATGCCGGTGGCGGCGGCCGTGACGTGATCGTCGGGGGCTTTGCCCCAGACATCGTCGTTGCACACCTCGAGATCCCACGGTCCGTCGTACGCGATGTCGAGGACCGTGTCGACGAAGCCGTCGACGTCGAACTCTCCGTCGCCTGGTGGCAGACGGTACCGCAGACAGTCGTCCTTGTAGTCGTCGAGTGTCGGTGCGGCCGGGCCGTCGCTCATCTGCACGCGAACGAGGAGTTCGGATGGGATCCGCTTGATCAGGTCGAGGTCGTCGGCTCCGCGCGCATGGTGCCAGATGTCGGCGCACACGCCGCCGTTGGGCCGTGCCGCGGCCTCGACGATGTGCAGGGCATCGGACGCGTCCACGACGTTGGTGAACGGCAGGAACTCCAGGCCGACGGTCGCGCCGTGGTGGGCCGCTCGATCACAGAGCTCGCCGAAGCGCCGACCCGCGTCCGCGACCGACCCCTCGACGGGCCCGATCGCCTGGACGTACGGAACGTCGAACTCCGCGACCATCGTCCACACCAGTCGTTCGAAGTCGAGGTAGGAGTCGCTCGCTGTCGCGGCGCCCCACCCCGAGAGAGCCTCGACCTCGGCCATCGTGACACCGTGCTGATCGAGGAGTTCGTGGATGCGAGCGAAGCTCCATCGGTCGTCCAGCAGCGGGTACTGTCCCGCGAAGAAGCCGATTCCGTCGAAGCCGGCCGCGCCGGCAGCACGGATCCGATCGTCGACCGGGTGGTCTCGCGCCAGGCTGAAATGCGACAGCACCAACTGATCCTGTGCCGCGGTGTTCACCGCTGCAGAATATCACAACTGTTATACATAACAATCGTGACGTGTCCCGACGGGCCGACGGAGTGCGGGCGATCGTGCGGGCGGCGCCGACCGTCGCCGGCCGCCGTGTGGCAGCCGCGACCATCGCTACGGTGGGCGTCATGCAGATCGGTCAACTCGCCCGGATGTCCGGCTTGACGACGAAGACGATCCGGTACTACGAGTCCATCGGACTGCTCGACGAACCGGCCCGCACTGCCGGCGGTTACCGCAGCTACGGGCTGGACGTGCTCGAACGACTCGACTTCATCCGCCAGGCCAAGGCGTCCGGGCTCACCCTCACCGAGATCGGGTCGATCCTCGAGATCAAGGATCAGGGTGGGCAGACGTGCGATCACACGAGGGCGTTGCTCGCCCAACACCTGCGTGCGCTCGACGCCAAGATCGACGAACTGCTGGCCGCGCGAACCGCGCTGCAGCGGCTGGGTGAGCGCGCCGATCGCCTCGACCCGGCTCGGTGCACCGACGCCAACCGGTGTCAGGTGATCGCGGCGGGCCACGAGCCGAGCTGACCCCGGCCGTCTCGAGTGGATCGTGACCGACGTCACTTGACCTTGACCCTGACTGGAATCCGTAGGGTGAGTGCATGACCGTCGACGAGACCACGCAGAGGAGCGCTGCGCTCGACTTCGCCGTGGGCGGGATGACCTGCGGTTCCTGCGCGGCGCGCGTTCAGAAGACACTCGCTGCCCAGCCCGGCGTGGCTGTGGCGGAGGTCAATTTCGCCACGTCGCGAGCCAAGGTCGTGCTCCGGCCCGGTGCCCGGATCGACCGCCCCTCGATTCGTGAGGCGGTCGAGCGATCCGGGTACGAGCTGGTCGACATCATCGGTGCCGACGGCGCGGCGATGACCGCGGCCGAGCGTGCCGACCTGATCGAACGGGACGAAGCGGTCGATCGCCGGATGTGGTTGCGGCGCACCCTGATCGCGGCGCCGATCGCGGCGTTCATGGTGGCGATGATGTTCGTCGACGGTGCGATGGAGAACACCGCGCTGCGCTGGACCCAGTTCGTGCTCGCGCTGCCGGTCCAGTTCTACGTCGGCTGGCCGATCCTCGTCGGAGCGGCACGGCGGGCGCGTCACCTGACCGCGAACATGGACACACTCGTGGCTCTCGGCACGCTGTCGGCTTTCTCGTTCAGCACGTACCGCCTGTTCACCGGCGGGATGGAGCTGTACTTCGAGGCGTCGGTCGTCATCATGTTCTTCATCACCCTCGGGCGGTATCTCGAGGCCCGGGCGAAGAGCCGCGCGGGCCGGGCGCTGCGGTCACTGGTCGAACTCGGGGCGAAGCAGGCGCGAATCGTGCGTGACGGCGTCGACGTGATGATCCCGGTCGACGAGGTCGTCGTGGGCGACGTCCTCAAGATCCGCCCCGGGGAGAAGATCCCGGTCGATGCCGTTGTGGTCGCCGGGACGAGCGCGGTCGACGAATCGATGCTCACCGGCGAGTCGCTCCCCGTCGACAAGAGCGCCGGCGCCCAGGTCGTGGGCGCAACGGTCAACACGTCGGGGGTGCTCACCGTCCGCGCCACGGCCGTCGGTGCCGACACCGCCCTGTCCCGCATCATCGAGTTGGTCGAACGGGCGCAGACCGGCAAGTCGGCCGCCCAGCGTCTGGCCGATCGCATCGCCGCGGTGTTCGTGCCCGTGGTGATCGGGATCGCCGTCGCCACCTTCGTGGGGTGGGCGTTGCTCGGTGACGACATCGGCGACGCGATCTCGGCCGCGGTTGCCGTGCTGATCATCGCCTGCCCGTGCGCCCTGGGCCTGGCGACCCCGATGGCGATCATGGTCGGAACGGGCCGCGGCGCACAGCTCGGCATCCTGATCAAGTCGATCGAGGTACTCGAACGCACCCGCTCGATCACCACCGTCGTGTTCGACAAGACCGGCACCCTGACCGCCGGATCGATGTCGCTGACCGACGTGGCGACACGTGGTACGACGAGTCGCACCGAACTGCTCGCGCGCGCCGGCGCCGTGGAGGCCGACAGCGAGCACCCGATCGGAAGGGCGATCGCCGACGCCGCTCGCGAAGCCACGGGCGCGCTTGCGTCGGCCACCCACGTGGAGGCGATCGCGGGGCGCGGCATCCGAGCCGAGGTCGGGGGCGACGACACCTGGGTCGGACGCCGTGAGTTCGTCGCCGATGCAGGACTCGCACTGGTGCCGGAACTCGAGGCCGCTGCGGTGGGATGGGAGCGGCTCGGCCGCACGTCGGTCTTCGCGGGGTGGGACGGAATGGTCCACGGGGTGCTCGCCGTGTCCGACACTCTCCAGCCGTCGGCGCGGGCCACGGTTCGCCGGCTCCACGAGCTCGGTCTGAGCGCGACCATGCTCACCGGTGACAACACGCGCACCGCGGAGGCGATCGCCGCGGAGGTCGGGATCGATCGGGTCATCTCCGAGGTGCTCCCCGCCGACAAGCAGGACGAGATCCGGCGCCTGCAGGACGGTGGGGCCGTCGTCGCGATGGTCGGTGACGGCGTGAACGACGCTCCGGCGCTCGTCCAGGCCGACCTGGGGATCGCGATCGGGACCGGAACCGACGTGGCGATCGAGTCCAGCGATCTCACGCTGATGCGTGGCGACATCGCCGACGTCGTCACCGCCATCGAATTGTCGCGCCGTACGTATCGGACCATCGTGCAGAACCTGTGCTGGGCATTCGGCTACAACTCGCTTGCGATTCCCCTCGCCGTGGCGGGCCTGCTGAGCCCGATGGTCGCCGGCGCCGCGATGGCGCTGTCGTCGGTGAGCGTCGTCGCCAACAGCATCCGCCTCCGCCGTTTCTCGCCTTCCGTCTCCACCGATCGATCACCACAGGAGGTCCCCGTGACCGAATCCGACGTTTCCGCCGACCGCCCCGAACCGGGCGACGTCCTCACGCTCAGCGTCCCCGACATCTCGTGTGGGCACTGCAAGGCGACCATCGAGTCGGCCGTGGCCGAGGTGGCCGAGGTCACCGACGTCGACGTCGACGTCGAGGCGAAGACCGTCACCGTGGTCGGCGGAAGCACCGACGGTGTCGTTGCAGCGATCACGGGTGCCGGCTACGACGTCGCTCGGTGAGGAATCGGGCCGCCGGCGCAGCGTCCTCCCGGTGCAGCGTGGCGTAGGCGAAAAACTAACGTGCTCACGATGGACTCCTCGGACGGCTCGACCTCCAACCAGCTCTACGACCTCGTCATCGTCGGGGGGTCGGCCGGAGGTCTGTCGACAGCGATCTCGTCGCTGCGATCCGGACTCCGAAGGGTCCGGATCATCGAGTCGTCGTCACGGGTGGCGCTGCCCGACCTGATCGGTCCGAATCAACTCGACGTCGGCTTCGGTGAGACGGTCGAGTCGATCGATTGCGTGGACGACGACATCGTGGTCGTCACGAACCGCCTCAGCTACCGCACCCGGGCGGTACTGGTCGCGGATCGTCGCGCCGATGCCTCGTGGACTCCGCCGATCTCCGTACCCGACAGTCCGCGGGTGCACGTCGACGCGGTTGCTCCCGGCGCCGACCAGGACGTGCTCGTCGTCGGCTTGTCGGACCACGCGGTCGAGCTCACCGCGCAGTACGTCGACGCAGGGAACCGCGTCGTGTTGGCCGCGGCCGGGATGGACCCGACGCTACTGTCGCCTGCTGCAGCAAGTGCGCTGCGGGCGCTCGAGCGTGGCCGGCAGGCGACGTTGCTCTACCGCTCGACGCCTCAGGTGATGACCTTCGCAGGTGAGTTCCCCATGGTCGAGTTCGGTGATCGGCGCACCCCCGACCTGCAGTTCGACCACGTCGTGTTCGCATCGCCCCGCCAGGTCTTCGACCCCGACGAGGTCGGAGTGACGCGCGCTGCGCTCGAGTCGGGCAAGGTGTGGTTCCTCGGTGACCCCGGCGAGGGTCGCCCGGCGACCACCGCGCCCGGTTGGCAGGTCGGCGTCGCGATGGCCGAGGCGTGCTTTCCCGAGGTCGAGGTCGCAACACCTCCTTCCTCGCTCGCGCGACGCGCCAAGCACGTCGGGGCGATCGAAGAGCTCCGTGACGAGCACTACAACGCGACGATCACGCATTTCGAGCCGACCCACTCGGACCTCTGGGTGCTGCGAGTCAAGCCGGACCAGGGCGACACCTCGTATCTCCCGGGGCAGTACGCCTCGCTCGGTCTCGGATACTGGGAGGAGCGCATCGATGACGCACCGGACCCGGAGGCCGACAAACGATGGGACAAACTCATCCGACGCTCGTACTCGATCTCGTCTCGGATGTTCGACGATCACGGCTACCTGACCGACGAGAACGGACTCGACGAGCTCGAGTTCTACATCGTGCTCGTGCCCCCGACGCCCGACAACACGCCGGCCCTCACGCCCCGACTGGCGCTGAAACGGGAGGGCGACAGGATCTATCTGGGGCCGAAGGTGGCCGGCCACTACACGCTGAAGTCGGTGATCGATCCGCGCGCGGAGATCGTGTTCTTCTCCACCGGCACCGGTGAGGCGCCGCACAACGGGATGGTCGTCGAACTGCTCCGGAAGGGGCACACGGGCCCGATCGTGTCGGCGGTGACCGTGCGGCAGTCGGCCGATCTCGGGTACATCGACAAGCACCGCGAGCTCGAGGAGCGTTATGCCAACTACCACTACGTCCCGATGCCGACCCGCGAGCCGGGCGTCCCGAAGCGCTACCTGCAGGATCTGATCCGCGACGACGACTTCGGCCGGAAACTCGGCGTCGAGCTCTCACCCGAGACGAGTCACGTCTTCCTCTGCGGCAACCCGGCGATGATCGGACTGCCCGAGGAGAGGGACGGCGACCTGGTGTTCCCCGAGCCGACCGGTGTGGTGGAACTGCTCGTCGAGCGCGGCTTCACGCTCGACCGGCGCAACTCGCCCGGGAACATCCACTACGAGGAGTACTGGTGACCGATGTGATGTCGAACCGGGATCGACATCACATCGGTTCGACGTCGATCGCGTCGAGGGCGATCGGAAAGTCGGTGAAGAACGCGTGCGTGTTCTCGCTCACCACCGCCACGGTTCGACTGTTGATTCCGTAGCCGAGTGCCGCGCCGACTCCGAACGGAACGGCGCGGCCGACCGCAGCAACACCGGCGCGGGTGCCGTAGCGGCGCACGACGACGCGTGCCACCGACGCATTGATCCGCTGGATGGAGCGTTCCGACAGGCGGCGCATGCTGCCGCGCCCCGAGGCCTCGGCGAACTCGGCCACGAGTTTGGTCAGCACGCCGGCCGCCCCGTCGCGATACGCGAGGATCGAGAGCACCCACATCCGACGCTCCTCGAACGTCGCTCGATCGTGCCCGTGGATCGCGGCGATCGTCATGATCAGGTCGGTCAGGCGGACCGTCGTCCACCCCAACTCGGCGGCGAACGCCGCGGTGGTCGTCACGAGGCCGATCCCGGGGACCGCGGCCGTACCTCCCGACGCCGCCCCCGCGAGCCCGAGTTCGCGACGAATCCGCGACGTGACCACCGCAACCTGTTCGTCGCGCGGGCCCTGGAGCTCACCGGCGCGTTGGCGCGCCGCATCCCATCGGGTGGTGGCGGCGCGATCGACGCCTGCGATCAGCTGCTGGCCGACCGATGCGCGCACCAGGTCGGCCGTGCCGGCACGCCGGGGGATGCGTGAGGTGGCGGTCGGTTGGCGTCCCACGCACCTCGACCGTAGCGGGTCTTGACGAGCCGATGGATAACGAGTTAGTTATAGAGGTATGCAGTTGGCTGAACTGACCGATCGAGCGATGACCGAGCCGATGTTGGAGCGGGCCGTGAAGGCGCTCGCCAGTACGCGCCGCCTCCAGATCCTCGACTGGCTGAAGGACCCCGCCGCGCACTTCCCACCCCAGGAGCACGGCGACCCGGTCGAGCACGGCGCCTGCAACATGTACATCACCGACAAGCTCGGCGTCAGCCAGCCGGCGGCATCCCGGCACATGAAGGTGCTCGTCGACGCGGGCCTCGTGGTCGCCACGCCCCGCTCCGGCTACGTCTACTACCGCCGCAACGAGCCGGCGATCGACCGACTCAAGGCCGACCTGGCCGACATCTGAAACGAGACCACGCATGCACGAATCACTTCGGGACAAGGTCGTCCTGGTCACCGGCGCCGCGGGTGGCATCGGCCGAGCGATCGCAGGGCGCTTCGCCGAGGAGGGCGCGGTGGTCGTCGTCAACGACATCGAGGGTGGTGCCGCCGGCGCGGTCGCCGACTCGATCGTCTCGGGAGGAGGCCGAGCGGGCGTCGCGGTCGCCGACGTCTCGAGCGGTGAGCAGGTGGCCGACATGTTCGACACGATCGTGGCCGATCACGGCACGATCGACGTCCTCGTCAACAACGCCGGCCTCGTCTCGCCGATGCTGCACTTCTTCGAAGCGGACGAGGCGTGGTGGCGCAAGATCCTCGACGTCAACCTCACCGGCCACTTCCTCTGCTCGCACAAGGCCGCCCGCATCATGGCCAAGGCCGGTGGTGGCTGCATCATCAACATGAGTTCGGGCGGCGCCACACGTGCGCATCGTGCGTTCACGGCCTACGACGCGAGCAAGGGTGGGGTCGAGGCGCTCACCCGAGCGATGGCGCTCGACCTCGGGCCCTACAACATCCGGGTCAACGCACTGATGCCCGGGTCGATCGACACCGCCGGCCTCGACATCGAACAGCGCACGCTCCGGGGGGAGAACGTGCCCCTCGGCAGGATCGGTGAACCGTACGACATGACCGGTGCCGCACTCTTCCTCGCCTCCGACGACGCCGCCTACATCACCGGCGACGTGATCCGCGTCGACGGTGGCATGCTCGCCCAGCAGCGGTCGGCAACGGTCGACATCATGCCGCCGAGCGACTTCCCGAAGGTCGAGGACCTCTGATGGGTGTGCGGATCGGCGCCGACGTCGGGGGCACGTTCACCGACGTCGTGCTGGAGCGCAGCGACGGCAGCTACTCGTCGACGAAGGTGCTCACGACCCACGACGCCCCCGAACGGGCGATCCTCGACGGGCTCGAACGCCTGGCCGGGGCCGAGGCGCTGGCGCTCGCCGACGTCGAACAGTTCATCCACGGCACGACCCTGGCAACCAACGCGTTGATCGAACGACGAGGCGCGAGCACGGCGTTCGTGACCACCGCAGGCTTTCGCGATGTCATCGAGACCCGTACCGAGAGCCGGTTCGAGCAGTACGACCTCGACATCGTCCTCCCGAAGCCGTTGATCGAGCGCTGCGATCGTTACGCACTGCGCGAGCGTCGCGATGCCCGCGGTGCGGAACTCGTTCCGTTCGACGAGGTGGGCGCGCTCGAACTCGTCGAACACCTCGGCAGTGCCGGGTACGAATCGGTGGCCG
The DNA here is from genome assembly GCA_963824025.1 of Ilumatobacteraceae bacterium. Taxonomy (GTDB): domain Bacteria; phylum Actinomycetota; class Acidimicrobiia; order Acidimicrobiales; family Ilumatobacteraceae; genus Ilumatobacter_A. The sequence goes on along the minus strand of CAWGNY010000002.1, from coordinate 270,643 downwards.
TCGGATTCCTCCACAGCTACGTCGACGGGACCAACGAGCGACGGTTCCGCGATCTGCTCCACGATCGCCTTCCGAACGTGTCGGTGTCGATCAGCTGCGAGGTGTCGCCACAGATGCGCGAGTACGAGCGCTTCAACACCGTGTGTGCCAACGCGTACGTCCAGCCGCTGATGGCGACGTATCTCGTTCGTCTGCGTGACCAACTCCGCGAACGCGGCGTCGATGCTCCGCTCTACCTCGTGCACTCGGGCGGCGGGCTGATGAGCGTCGAGACGGCCGCCGCGTTCCCGGTTCGGCTCGTCGAGTCGGGCCCCGCCGGCGGGGCGATCTTCGCCGCCGACCTCGCCGCGCGGTACGGACGCGACCGGGTGTTGTCGTTCGACATGGGCGGAACGACCGCGAAGATCAGCCTGATCGACGACTCTCGCCCCGCGACCGCCAAGACCTTCGAGGTCGACCGCACGGCGCGGTTCAAGAAGGGCAGCGGGATGCCCATCTCGATCCCGGTGATCGACATGATCGAGATCGGCGCAGGCGGTGGGTCGATCGCCAGCGTCGATTCGCTCGACCGGATCCGGATCGGTCCCCACAGTGCGGGCTCGGAGCCCGGACCTGCTGCGTATTCGCTCGGTGGCCTCGACGCGACGGTCACCGATGCCAACCTGCAGCTCGGCCGGCTGCATCCCGACACGTTCGGGGCGACCGACATCGAGCTGTCACCGACGCTGGCGGCAGACGCGCTCGTCCGCTCGGTGGGGGAGCGGTTGGGGCTCGACGCCGAGACATCGGCGGTCGGCGTGGCCGAAGTGGTCGACGAGAACATGGCCAACGCCGCGCGAGCCCACGCCGTCGAGAACGGAAAGGACCTGAGCGGCTACACGATGATCGCGTTCGGAGGTGGGGCTCCGCTGCACGCCGCACGCCTCATGGACAAGCTCGGCCTCGACGAGTTGATCGTCCCTCCGGGCGCGGGGGTCGGTTCGGCCATCGGCTTCCTGGTCGCGCCGTTCTCCTACGAGGCGGTGCGCAGCTTCTACACCTCGACGCTCGATTTCGACGTCGCGGGCTCGAACCGTGTGCTCGCCGAGCTGACCGACGAAGCGATGTCGTTCGTCCGCCAGGGCACCGATGCCGAGGTGGTGATCGAACGGCAGGTCTCGATGCGCTACGCCGGCCAGGGATGGGAGATCCCGGTGATGCTCGACGAACGCTCGACGTTCGACGACTTCGCGGCCGACCTGCTGTCGTCCGAGTTCACGAAGGCCTACGAGGAGTTCTTCGGGCGGGCGATCGACGACCTCACCATCGAGACCGTGAGTTGGTCGGTGCGCGTGTCGTCGGTGATGCCCCCTCGGCAGCGGGTGGAGCTGTCGTGGAGCGATTCGGGGGACGTCGGTTCGAGCCGGAGTCGTCGTGCCTACGACCACGTGGGCGGCGATTTCGTCCCCACGAGGCTGATCCCACGAAGTGCGATCGAGACCGCGGGGAGCCGGGTGGTCGGTCCGGCGATCATCTGGGAGGAGCAGACCACCACCATCCTCGGCTCCCACCACATCTGCACCACACAGGCCGACGGCACACTGCTGATCACCAGAGCTCGGAGCACGTCATGAGCGCGACCCGCACACTCCACAACCAGGTGATGTGGAACCGGCTGATCTCCGTCGTCGAGCAGCAGGCGCTCGCCCTGGTACGAACGGCGTTCAGCACCTCGGTCCGTGAGGCGGGGGACCTGTCGGCCGGGGTCTTCGACCCCGATGGTCGAATGATCGCGCAGGCTGTCACCGGCACGCCCGGCCACGTCAACACGATGGCCGCTGCGGTGCCGCACTTCATCACCGACATCGGACCCGAACGGATCTGCCCCGGCGACGTCTACATCACCAACGACCCGTGGAAGGGAACGGGTCATCTCCACGACATCACGGTCTGCACACCCGTCTTCCGTCCCGTCCGCGACGCGGCAGGTGTCACGACCGACACGCTGATCGGGTTCTTCGCATCGACTGCCCACGTCGTCGACATCGGCGGCCGGGGGTACGGGCCCGACGCCAAGGAGGTCTACGAGGAGGGCATCAACATCCCGATCATGAAGTGGGTGGATCGGGGTGTCCTCAACCGCGACCTCGTCAACATCGTCCGGATCAACGTTCGTGAATCGGATCAGGTGATCGGCGACATCCACGGGCTCGCCGCGTCGAACGAAACCGGTCGGCGTCGGCTGCTCGACATGCTCGACGAGTTCGCACTCGACGACCTCCGCGATCTCGCCGCGTTCGTCTTCGAGCGCACCGATGCCGCCACCCAGCGGGCGATCGCCGAGGTCGAGCCGGGTGTCTACCGCAACGAGATGGTCGTCGACGGGTACGGCGATCCGGTCACACTCGCAGTGGCCATCACGGTCTCCGACGATGCGATGCACGCCGACTTCACCGGCACCTCTCCCGTGTGCCCACTCGGCATCAACGTCCCGCTCGGCTACGCGCACGCGTACTTCACGTACGGCATGCTGGTCGCGCTCGCCCCGGAACTGCCGAACAACTACGCCTCGTTGTCGACCTTCACCGTCAGCGCGCCCGACGGTGTGATCCTCAACGCGAAGCATCCCGACCCGGTGTCGGTGCGGCACGTGCTCGGCCACTTCGTCACCGACCTCTGCCTGGGGGCGATCGCGCAGGCCATCCCGGATTCTGTGCCCGCAGAGGGTTCGGGCGCACTGTGGAACTTCCAGGCAAGCGCTCGATCGGCCGACCCGAACGACCCCCGGCCGCCGGTCGAGATCCTGATGTTCAACAGCGGCGGGACCGGTGCACGACCGCGCCTCGACGGGCTCACGTCCACGGCGTTCCCGTCGGGCGTCCGCACGATGTCGGTCGAGGCAACCGAACAGGTCGGTCCGATCGTCATCTGGCGCAAGGAGATCCGCCCCGACAGCGGTGGCATCGGCGCGCAGCGCGGAGGCCTCGGCCAGGTCATCGAACTCGGTCCGACCGAGGGGTACCAGTTCGACTTCTCGGCGATGTTCGACCGGATCGAGCATCCGGCGCGTGGCCGTGCAGGCGGAGGTGACGGAGCGCCCGGCAAGGTGTATCTGGACGACGGCACTCCTTTCGCCGGCAAGGGTCGCCAGGTCGTTCCCGGCGACCGTCGGCTCGTCCTCGAGCTTCCGGGCGGAGGTGGCTACGGCAACCCGGCCGAACGGGATCGGGCGGCAGTGGAGAACGACCGTCGGCAGGGGTACGTGACATGAACGGCTGCGTCCGGTGACCGAACTCGCGGCGTCCTATGACGTCGTCTGCATCGGCGGGGCGATGATGGGCAGCGCAACTGCGTACTTCCTCACCGAGAACCCCGATTTCGACGGCACGGTGCTCGTCGTCGAGCCCGACTGGACCTACGCGAGCGCTCAGACCACGCGGGCGCAGAACAGCATCCGGGAGCAGTTCACGAACGAGCTCAACATCCGCCTGAGCAGTTTCGGGGTCGATTTCATCGCCGACTTCCACGAGAACGTGCAGGTCGACGGTGTGTCACCGGAAATCAACTTCCGAGGGACCGGGTACCTGTTTCTCGCCGACACCGAGGCGACGTACGCGATGCTCGAACGGGAGTCCCACACGCAACGCGCGGCCGGCGCGGAGGTCGAGATGCTGCGTCCCTCCGACGTCGCTGCGCGGTTCCCCTACATGGACCCCGATCAGCTCGTCGGCGCACGCCTCGGCGGCATGCGCGAAGGTTCGTTCGACGGGTGGGCGCTGTTCCAAGGGCTCCGACAGCGTGCGATCCACAATGGTGCGGTCTACATCCGGGACCGAGTGGTCGATCTCGACGTGGAACGAGGCCGGGTGGCGCGGGTCCGACTCGGGTCGGGGCGGTCCGTGACCTGCGGGTACGCGGTGAACACCGCCGGTTGTCGGGCGAAGCAGGTGGCCCAGATGGCCGGCGTCGACCTGCCTGTCGAGCCGCGAGCGCGCACGAGCTTCGTGTTCGATTGCCGTACGCCGATCGAACAGACGGTGCCGCTCACCATCACACCGGTCGGCGTGCACTTCCGACGCGAGCAACAGCACTACATGTGCGGTGCGGTGCCGGCCGATGACGTGGCGGTCGATTGCGACGACCTCGAGGTCCGCCACGCCGAGTTCGAGGAGCAGATCTGGCCGACGATCGCCCGGTACGTTCCGCAGTTCGACCAGGTCGGCCTCGTCGCGTCGTGGGGTGGGCAGTACGACTACAACACGCTCGACCACAACCTGATCATCGGGGCGAGCAGCCGCGTCGAGAACCTGATCTTCGCGAACGGGTTCTCCGGTCACGGGCTCCAGCAGGGACCGGCCGTCGGTCGCGGGATCAGCGAACTCCTCACGTACGGCACGTTCCGCACGCTCGATCTCAGCCCGCTCGGCTACGGCCGGATCGAACGCAACGAGCCGATCCACGAACACGCCGTCATCTGAGTCTCCGCCTCGCACCCGACCGGGGTCGGGTGAGCGAACCGCCGGAGCGGATGTCGGTCCGCCCGAGGGTGTGGATGCTCAGGTGGCGAGACGTGCGAACCGGGGTCCGGCACGGAGCATGCGACTCGGCAGTTCGGTGCCGAGGTGGTGCTCCACCGTCGATGCCACGGAGATGAGTTCGTCCAGATCGATCCCCGTCGACAGCCCGAGCGCGTGGAAGAGGTGTACGAGGTCCTCGGTGCAGACGTTGCCGGTGGCGCCCGGCGAGAACGGACACCCGCCGAGCCCGCCGATGCTCGCGTCGAAACGGCGGACGCCCGCATCGAGTCCGGCCGTCGCGTTGGCCAGCGCCAGGCCGCGTGTGTCGTGCAGGTGCAGGCCGAGTTCGACGCTGTCGCCGACCCGGGAGCGGACGGCGCCCACGACGTCGGCGACGTCGTTGGGTGCGGCACTCCCGATCGTGTCCGCCAACACGATTTCGAAGGCGCCGGCGGCCGCGATCCGTTCGGCGACGTCGGCCACCGCTGCGACCGGCACCTCGCCCTCGAACGCACACCCGAACGCCGCCGACAGATCGACACTGACCGGCAGCAGCGCTGTCCGGGCGACGTCGACGATGGTGGCGAGCTCGCTGATCGCATCGGCCGTCGACATCCGCACGTTGCGATGACTGAACGTGTCGCTCGCGGAGACGACGCCGACCAGGACGTCGACTCCCGCCTCGACCGCAGCGCGCGCCCCTCGTTCGTTGACGACGAGTGCCTCGCGTGAGGCGCCGGTCGGCATCGCATCGAACACCCGACGGGAGTCGGCCATGCGCGGCACGGCCTTCGGGCTCACGAACGAACCTGCCTCGACGCGGCGGACTCCGGCCGCGACGAGGCCGTTCGTCATGGCGATCTTGGTGTCGAGCGAGACGTCCCGATCGATGGCCTGGAGACCGTCGCGCGGACCGACATCGCGCACCAGCACGTGGTCGTCGGCGACCACTGTTCTCACGTCGAAGCGAGCCTCGTCCACGGAGCGGATCGTACGCTGCGCGGTGTGTCGTGGCATCGGCGGGCCCATCGTGGCACGTCGCCGAGCGCACGCCTAGCATGGTTACCGATGAGTAACTACACCCCGCCGACCGACGACATCCGCTTCGTGATGACCCACGTGGCCGACATCGAGGGCATCCTCGCCACCGATCGCTTCGGACACGTCGACCTCGACAGCATCGGAGCCGTGATCGACGAGGTCGGACGCTTCATGGCGGAGGAGATCGCGCCGACCAACGTCGACGGCGACCGGGTCGGCGCGCAGTGGCAGCCCGACGGCACGGTGGTGACGCCGGCGTCGTTCGCTCCCGCGTACGACAAGTGGGTGGCGTCCGGGTTCGGGGCGATGCCGTTCGAGGCCGAGTTCGGCGGGGCCGACTTCCCGTGGATCTCGGCGATCGCCGTGCAGGAGATGTTCACGTCGTCGAACATGGCGCTGTCGCTGTGCCCACTGCTCACCCAGGGGGCCATCGACGCGATCCTCGCGCACGGCTCCGACGAGCAGAAGGCGGCGTACCTGCCGAAGATGATGACCGGCGAGTGGACCGGCACCATGAACCTGACCGAGCCGCAGGCGGGCTCCGACGTCGGGGCTGTCACCACCAAGGCGGAACCGAACGGCGACGGATCGTGGAGCGTCACCGGGCAGAAGATCTACATCACGTTCGGCGAACACGACCTCGCCGAGCAGATCCTCCACCTCGTGCTCGCCCGGACGCCCGGGTCGCCTCCGGGCACGAAGGGCATCTCGATGTTCCTCGTCCCGAAGTTCGTGTTGAACGATGACGGATCGCTCGGCGCGCGGAACCCGGCGACGTGCGTGTCGATCGAGCACAAGCTCGGGATCCACGGATCACCCACGTGTGTGATGGCCTTCGAAGGGGCGAGAGGTTGGCTCGTCGGCAACGAGCACGAGGGCATGCGGAACATGTTCACGATGATGAACAACGCGCGGCTGTCGGTGGGGCTGCAGGGCCTCAGCCTCTCCGAGCGCGCGTTCCAGCAGGCACTGCAGTACGCGCAGGATCGCACGCAGGGCACGGCGGTCGGCGCGCCGAAGGGCGCGAGCAGTCCGATCATCGAGCACCCCGACGTCCGCCGGATGTTGATGACCCAGCGCGCCTGGATCGACGCGATGCGCGCGCTGGTCTACACCAACGCCGCGGCGCTCGACCGCGCCGACGCGGCGATCGATGCCGACGACGCGCAGGAGTGGCGCGAGCTCGCCGACCTGCTGATTCCACTGTCGAAGAGCCTGTGTACCGACGTCGTCAACGAGACCACGTCGCTCGCACTCCAGATCCACGGTGGCATGGGATACGTCGAGGAGACCGGGATCGCCCAGCACTTCCGTGACGCGAGGATCGCAGCGATCTACGAGGGAACGAACGGAATCCAGGCCGCCGATCTCGTCGGCCGCAAGCTCGCGATGCGTGGCGGTGGGGTCGTTCTCGACCTGCTCGACGAGTTCGAGCTGCGGGTGAAGGAGTTGGCCGACATCGACGGGCTCGGGGCGTTCTCGGCGCGACTCGACGAAGCGATCGCGACCGCACGAACCGCAACGGCCCACCTCCTCGAGACCGGCGCGTCGGATGTTCGATCGTTGCTCGGCGCATCGAGCCCCTACCTCCGGTTGCTCGGCACGACGGTGTGTGGGGGGCTCCTCGCGAAGGCGGCGGTCGCCGCATCGAGCGCCGCTGCGGACGGTTTCGACGCCGACTTCCTGGCGGCGAAGGTCACGAGCGCCAAGTTCTTCGGCGAACAGGTTCTCCCGACGACCGCCGGTCTGCTCGCCGCCGTGACCTCACCGGCGGACGATCTCTACGCGCTCACCGCCGACCAGCTGCGCTGACCACGAGCAGAGCGTCGCACGTCGCGTTCTCGGGTCACGGTGTGGCGTCGAGGAAGCGCACGAGGCCGGCTTCGGCGACGGCGGCGAGCTTCGGGAACATCGAATCCAACTGCGGTGGGGTGAGCGGGGGGTTCTCTCCCAGCAGCACGAGCTCGGCATCGTAGGTGAGGAGACAGCCGTCCTCGGTTGGAGCGAGTTCGAGCGTGTCGGTGGCGCGGAAGTCGGAGTTCTCCCCCACCATCACGAACCTCAGCGGCGGGTCGGCCTCGGTGATCTCGTACACCACCGAGGTCGGCGATCCGTCGAAGCCGGTCACCGTCACGTCGAATCGGTGGCCGACGGGTGAGTCGGCGAGTTGCGCGTCGGCCGAGTCGATCCGGACGGAGTTCCTGACGCCGTCGTCCCACTCGCTGACGCGCTCGAGATCGACGAGGCGGGTGAACGCTTCGTCGGTCGTCAACGGCGAGGAGATCGTGAAGCGGTGGCTGGCCATGTGTCGATCATCTCACGGGTTCCCGGTCCCGGTCGGAACCGGGCGGTCGGAGTTCCTCGAATGTGTCGATCCTGCGCAGCGCGGGGAACACGAAGGTGAAGGTCGCCGCGATGGCGACGGTGACGAAGCCGCCTCCGGCGATGGCCCACGGCAATCCGAATGCGCGGGCGGCAACCCCGCTCTCGAACGCGCCGAGCTCGTTCGACGCGCCGATGAACACCCCTTCGACAGCGTTGACCCGACCCATCTGCTCGTCGGGTGTGACCAGCGGGACGATCGCACCGCGGATGAACATCGACACCATGTCGGCTGCCGCGACGACGACCAGCGACACGAAGGCGACCGCATAGTTGCGGGTCAGGCCGAAGACGATGTGCCCGGCGCCGAAGATCCCCACCACGACGAGGAGCGTCGGACCCACCCGTCGCGTCAGCGGTCTGCGGGCGAGCCACAACGCCATCGCCGCCGCACCGATGCCGGGTGCCGCGCGCAACCACCCGTACCCGATGTCGCCGACGCCGAGTCGCTCCTCCGCAACGGCGGGGATCAGAGCGATCGCGCCCCCGAACAACACGGCGAAGAGATCGAGCGAGATCGTCGCGAGGACGACGGGTGTGTGCCGCACGAAGTGGAGACCCTCGACCGCGCTGGCCCACGTCGGTCGATCGGTGATCCGCTCGGGTGTCCGGTGGTAGTGGAGGATGATCATCGGGACGACAGCGGCGAACTGCAGCAGGGCCGCGACGCCGTACGCCCACGACGCCCCCACGCTGTAGATGAAACCGCCGAGGACCGGGCCGATGATCGCCGACCCGGTGAACGTCGCCGTCCAGAGCGCGATCACCGACGGGAACAGACGCTCGGGGGCGACGAAGGGGGCGACCGATCGGCGTGCCGGGGCCAGCATCGCGTCGGCGGTTCCGAGCACGAACGCGATCGCGAACAGCTGCCAGACCGCCTCGGATCCCCGCACGCTGAACACGATCAGGGCAACGGCGCACATGCCGCGTCCGCCCAGGAAGAGACCGGCCACGTGACGCCGGTCGAAGCGGTCGGCGACCCAACCGCTGACGAGCACCAGGAGGAGCGCTGGGACGAACTGGGCGAGACCGATGAACGCGATGTCGAGTGCGTCGCCGGTGAGGTCGAAGACCTGTTTGAACAGCACCGTGAGCAGCACGTTCTGGCCGACCGCAGCACACGCGGTCGAGATGAGGAGGAGCCGGACGGCGGGGAGCTGGAGCACCTCGTTCGTCCTGGTGGGCGTGCTCACGGATCCAGCAACTCGTTGGCGACATCTGCGGCGATCGAGCGGAACTGATCGGCTGCGGGAAGCAGCGTGCGCCCGCTCCGCCGGATCAGCTGGATGGTGCGCGGCGGAAGCGGTGGTTCGAGATCGTGGATGCCGATGTCGGGGTCGTCGTGATCCACGGCGAGGGACGGCATCACCGCCCATCCCATCCCGGTCCGCACCATCGTCTGCACCGCTGCATTGTTGCGGAACCGGAACGCGTAGTCGGCAACGATTCCCGCTCGCTGGAGTCGCTCGTCGACCATCCGCTGGACGGTCTCGACGTCGGGCTGACCGATGAGCGGCTTGCCCCGCAGGTCGCTCGCGTGCAGCGTGGGTCGCGGTGCGGCTCCGAGCGGGGCAAGGACGACGAACGAATCGTGACCCAACACGTCGATCGTCAACCGGGGGTCGTCGGGGACGTCGACGGTGAAGGCGAGATCGGTCTCGTCGGTCAGGACGTTGTCGATCAGGAGTCCGAGGTCATCGGTCTCGAACAGCTGCACGTCGACGTCGGGCGTCGTGGAGCGCATGCGCGCCAACATGTTCGGCAACAACTCCGCAGACGCCGACTGGAACGTGCCCACGGTCAGCCGTCCTGCGAGTCCGCGCCGGAGCAGATCGAGTTGCTCGTCCATTCGGTCGATGCGCGAAAGCACCGCCTGCGCATGATCGAGGACGGCCCGACCGGCTGTCGTCAATTCGGCCGGACGGGGTCCGCGCCGACGGTCGAAGAGCGCGATTCCGGCGGCTCGTTCGAGCTGCCGGATCTGTTGGCTGACCGCTGACTGTGTGAATCCCAGTTGCTCGGCGGCCGCGGCGAACGTTCCCGTCTCCACGACGGCAACGAGGGCCGCCAACTGCCGTGGATCGGCGTTCCGAAGCGTTGGCATAAACATAAGCATATCAAATGACAAAGAGCATGAAGATGCGGTTGTCGTGATGACCAAGCATGCGTAGCATTTCATGCATGACCTCGCTCCACGCTCTCGAACTCGCCGAATGCATCGTCGCCGATGGTTTCGCCGCGCAGCAGGACGCCGTGACCACGCTGCACCGCGCCGCTGTCGAACGGAATGTCAACCCCGTGCTGATCGACGTCGTTGCCGACGACGCAGCGCCGCGGCCCGTGCGCGAACGCGCGCTCGGTCGCCTCGTCGTCCAGCTGTCTCGCGCCGCCTGACGCTGCCGCAGCGTCACCGCTGACGATGTCGTACGGCGTCCGGGTCGCCGACTGCGAGGCCGGCGTCGTAGCGTCGTGCCCGTGACTCCGCTGGAGACGGTCAACGAGTTCATGCGTCGCTTCTGTGCGAAGGATCTCGACGGTGCATGCGAGTTGGTCACCGACGACGTCGAGTACGACAACGTGCCGATGGGCAAGAACTTCGGCCCCGACGGCATCAAGGCCATCGCGGGAGGGATGGTCGACGGATTCGACACGGTGGAGTTCATCGTCCATCGCGAAGCAGCCACCGGCCGGATCGTCCTGAACGAACGAACCGACCGATTCGTCCGCGGCGGCCGGACATTCGACATCCCGGTCGCCGGTGTTTTCGAAATGGCCGACGACGGCAGGATCGAGCTGTGGCGGGACTACTTCGACATGGGACCTGTCAAGACGATGATGGCGGCGCTCGCCGGCTGAGCCAGGACGAGTGCCCTCGTCGTGTTCGTGTCGTCGCAGCGCAGCTCAGTGGGACGTCGTGCCGGGGGTGGGTGAGTCACCGGCGGTCTCGAGGTGCTCGAGCAACTCCACGGCGAGATGTGCGGGCTCCGACCGTCTCGTCCAGACCGCGCGCAGCTGCCGTTCGACGTGCAACCCCTCGACGGTGATCTCCACGAGCGAGCCGGCGGCGAGATCGCCGGCGACAGCGAGTCGACTGATGACCGTCGGGGCCGAGCCGTTGATGACGGCGATCCGCACGGCCGACAGGGAACCGAGGTCGAGCGCCGACTTCGGGGGTTCGAAGCCCAGCCGGCCCAGTTCGTCCTCCAGCGCATCGCGCGTGCCGGAGCCGTGCTCGCGGACGACCAACGGCGTCGACGCAAACGTGGCGAGATCGACCGAGCCGCGTGCGGCCCATCGGTGACGCGGTGACACCACGGCGACCAACTCGTCGGTACCGACGACGTGGTGGTGCATCGTCGACGGTGCGACCGGTGACTCGACGAACCCGAGGTCGACCGAGCCCGATTCGACGCGCTCGAGCACGGCCCGGCTGTTCGTGACGTCGAGCGTCACGGAGTCGTCGGGGCGCTGCTCGAGGAAGCGCTCGAGCCACGGCGGGAGCAGGTACTCGGCGATCGTGTAGCTGGCCGCGATCCGCAGCAGGCCGGCCTGGCGTGCCCGAAGCGTGTCGACGCCCGCGGCGAGCCGGTGGGCGGCGTCGAGCACCGTGTCCGCCCAATCGACGATCAGTTGCCCGTCGGGCGTGGGCCGCGACCCGGTGGGGGAGCGGTCGAGCACGGTGACGCCGAGCTGACGTTCGAGTGTTCGGATCCGGCTGCTCGCCGAGGGTTGGGTGATGCCGTGTTCCCGGGCCGCACCGGACACGCTGCCGTGTGCGACCACGGATCGGAGCAGGTCCAGGGCTGCGAGTTCCGGGACCGACGACGGGAGTGGCACCCGCACGAGTCTAGCCGATCACAGTGATTCGTTCTATGAGCAACCATAGAACAACTCAATGACCCGAGAGCCAATGAGGGGCTACCGGCCCGGCCGTGCGATGCGGGAGAATGGCGCCATGAACTCTCGTGGTGACCTGGAGCAGCGCTCGCGATGACCCGGCTCGGTTTCCTGCTCGACAGCGACTCGTGCATCGGCTGTCATGCCTGCACCATCGCCTGCAAGAGCGAGCACGACGTGCCGCTCGGCGTGAACCGCACCTGGGTCAAGTACATCGAGACCGGTTCGTTCCCCAACGCCAGCCGACACTTCTCGGTGATGCGCTGCAACCAGTGTGAAGACGCGCCGTGCATGACGATCTGCCCGACGAGCGCACTGTTCCGGGCCGACAACGGCATCGTCGACTTCCAGGACGACAACTGCATCGGGTGCAAGTCGTGCATGAACGCCTGCCCCTACGATGCGCTGTTCATCAACCCCGAGACGAACACGGCGCAGAAGTGCAACTTCTGCAACCACCGTGTCGAGATGGACCTCGCCCCGTCCTGCGTCGTCGTGTGTCCGACCGAGGCGATCAAGGTCGTCGACTTCGACAATCCGGACGATCCGGTCGGCAAGCTCATCGGCCGCGAGGACGTCGCCGTGCGGACGCCCGAGCAGAACACGAAGCCCAAGGTGTACTACAAGGGCGCCGACCAGGCCTCGCTCGACCCGACCCGGACCAAGATCAATGCCGACGGGATGATCTGGGCCGACACGACGGCCAACCACCGCCGGCTGCCGGTGCTCGACGAGCACGGTCACGGCGATCCGGGCGTCGTTGCGCGGACCGCATACACGACTGCGCACAAGACCACCTGGGACCGGATGGTCTCGGGCTACCTCGTCACCAAGGCGATCGCCGGCGGCGTCATGCTGATGGCCGCACTGATGATCGTGCTCGGCCATGCCGATGAGCAGGCGGCGGTCGGCGTCGTGCCGCCGATGGTGGCCGGGGTCTTCCTCGGGATCACCGGGGCGCTCCTGATCGGTGATCTCAAGCAGCCCGGCCGGTTCTACTACCTGCTCACGAAATCGAACTTCAGCTCCTGGCTGGTGAAGGGCGCCTACATCCTCGGGGCGTTCGCTGCGGTCTGTGGGCTGTGGTGGGTTCTCGGCCTCGCCGATGCGGGCGACGCACTCCGGATCGTCGCGATTCCGGCCGCGCTGCTCGGGGCGGCGACGGCCGGCTACACGGCGTTCCTGTTCGCCCAGTGCGAGGGCCGAGACCTCTGGCAGACGCCGTTGCTGCTGCCCCTGCTCCTCGCTCGCGCCGTGGTCGCCGGTGCCGCGGCGTACACGGTTCTCGACCTGTTCATGGACATTCCCTCCCAGCGGGCCGTGTGGTGGACGCTGCTCGGCGGTGTGGTGGCAGTCGGGTTCCTGACCTGGGTCGAGTTGACCTCCCACGGGAGCCGGCACGTCGAACTCGCCGTCGCCTCGATGACGAAGGGCGATCAAGCGGGCTGGTTCAACTGGGGTCTGTCGTTCGGTGTGCTGGCGCCCGCCGGCCTGGCGGTCGTCACGCTGTCGGTCGACGACACGTCGGTGGTGATTCCGGCCGTGGCCGGCGTTCTCGCACTGGTCGGCATGTGGCTGTCCGAAACCGCCTTCATCCGCGCAGGTCAATCCGTCCCCCTGTCCTGAACCGTCAACCGGGGTCAGACACCCGTTGCACGTTTGCGTTGCACCTCTCGCAGAATCCGGAGCACAACATGACCGATCTCAACAAGTACCCGCCGCAGTCGCAATGGCACGACTGGACCGAACTCGACGCGAAGGCGTGGCCCGACAGGGTCGAACGCAACTACACGATGGTTCCCACGACGTGTTTCAACTGCGAGGCGGCGTGCGGCCTGCTCGCCTACTTCGACAACGAAACCGGCGACATCGCCAAGATCGAGGGGAACCCCGAACACCCGGCCTCGCGTGGACGCAACTGTGCCAAGGGACCCGCCACCCTGAACCAGGTCTACGACCAGGAGCGCGTGCTGTACCCGCTCAAGCAGATGGGCGAACGCGGCTCGGGCAAGTGGGAACGGATCAGCTGGGACCAGGCGCTCACCGAGATCGGCGAACGCATCCGCACGGCCTTCGTGGAGGACCGTCACAACGAGGTGATGTACCACGTCGGTCGGCCCGGCGAGGACGGGTACGCCGACCGCGTGCTGAAGGCATGGGGGACCGACGGCCACAACAGCCACACCAACATCTGCTCGTCGAACGCCCGCATCGGCTACCAGAGCTGGATGGGACACGACCGCCCGTCCTCCGACTTCGCCAACGCCGAAGTGATCTTCCTGATCTCGTCGCACCTCGAGGCAGGTCACTACTTCAACCCCCACGCACAACGGATCATCGAAGCCCAGAGCAAGGGAGCGACCGTCATCTGCGTCGACCCGCGCCTGAGCAACACCGGCTCGAAGGCCGACCACTGGCTCCCGACCTGGCCCGGAACCGAAGCGTTCCTGTGCCTCGCGATCGCGCGCCTGCTGCTCGAGAACGGCACGTGGGAGCGCGATTTCGTTCGTCGCTGGGTGAACTGGGAGACGTTCCTGGCCGAGCTGTATCCCGAGATGCCCCAGACCTTCGAATCGGTCGAGGCCGCGCTCAAGGATCACTACAGCGAGTACACGCCGGAGGAAGCGGAGCGGATCACCGGTGTGTCGGCGGAGCAGATCCGCGAGATCGCGACGATCATCGGGAGGCACCCGACCAAGTTCGCCAGCCACAACTGGCGGGCGGCGGGTGCCGGCAACTACGGCGGCTGGCAGGTCGCCCGCTCGCTGTTCTTCCTCAACGTGCTCACCGGCTCGGTCGCCACCGTCGGTGGCACGTCGGGCAACGGCTGGAACAAGTTCGCCCCGCACCAGCCGAAGGGCGCTCCGCCCCTCGAGAGGTGGAACGAGCTGAACTGGCCCAAGGAGTTCCCGCTCGCGTATCACGAGATGTCGATCCTGCTGCCGCACTTCCTCAACGAAGGCCGCGGCAAGCTCGACACCTACTTCTCCCGGGTCTACAACCCGATCTGGACCAACCCCGACGGCTTCACGTGGCTCGAGGCACTGAAGGACCGGGACAAGGTGAACTGTCACGTCGCACTCACCCCGACCTGGTCGGAGACGTCGTGGTTCGCCGACTACGTGCTGCCGATGGGCGTCGCTGCCGAGCGCCACGACCTCGCATCGTTCGAGACGCACGCCGGTCGGTGGATCGGATTCCGCCAGTCGGTCTTCCGCCGCTACGCGGAGATCAAGAGCGGCGAGCCCGTCGGTCCCGATGCCCGCAGCCACGAGTACAACCCGGGCGAAGTGTGGGAGGAGAACGAGTTCTGGATCGACCTCTCGTGGAAGATCGACCCCGACGGTTCGCTCGGGATCCGTCGGTGGTTCGAGTCCGACGAGCGTCCCGGCAACCCGATCTCGGTCGACGAGTACTACGGCCACATCTTCGCCGAGGAGGTGCCCGGGCTCGCCGAGGCCGCCGAAGCAGCGGGTCAGAAGCCGCTCGAGTACATGCGTGACCGCGGGGCGTTCGCCGTCCCGACCGATCCCTACACGCCCTACGAGAAGAGCGTGTCGGCCGAGGCCGTGGCCGACTGCACGAAGGACGAGCACGGGGTGTTCCGCAAGCCGGGCACGATCGGCACGTTCGACGGGTCCGAGGAGAGCTTTGCCACGACCGAACTCGCGAAGCTCGGTGATGGTTCACCGGCCGTCGAGATCGACGGTGAGATCAAGGAGGGCTTCCCGACGCCGTCGAAGAAGCTGGAGTTGTTCTCCACGACGCTCAAGGAGTGGGGCTGGCCCGAGTACTCGACGCCGAAGTGGATTCCGAGCCACGTGCACTGGGAGGACATGGACATCGCCGGCAACGAGCGGATCCTGTTGCCCACGTTCCGGATCCCGACGCTGATCCACACGCGCTCGTCGAACTCGAAGTGGCTCAACGAGATCAGCCACCGCCACCCGCTCTGGATCCACCCCGAAGACGCCGAGAAGCTCGACATCGAGGAGAGCGGGCTCGTCCGGATCTCCACGCGTATCGGGCATTTCGTGATCCAGGCGTGGCGGACCGAGGGCATCCGTCCGGGTGTCGTCGCGGCTTCGCACCACATGGGCCGTTGGCGCCTCGACGAGACCGAGGGCCGGAGCTGGGCAGCCGGCAAGGCGAACATCACCAACGACGGTTCGGTGTGGAAGCTGAAGAGGGAGCATGGCAACGAGCCCTACGAGTCGGCCGACCCGGACACCGGCCGCATCTGGTGGCACGACACCGGCGTCCACCAGAACGCAACGTTCTGCGTCCAGCCGGACCCGATCTCGGGAATGCAGTGCTGGCACCAGCGCGTTCGTGTGACGCCGGCGGAGGCAGGCGACGAGTACGGCGACGTCGTGGTCGACACCGCCAAGTCGCGCGAGGCCTACCTCGAGTGGATGGCCAAGACGCGCCCGGCGGGCACCACCAACGACAGCGGCCTGCGCCGCCCGCTCTGGTACGCGCGCCCGCTCAAGCCCACCCTCGACGCATACCGTCTCTGAGCAGCGGGTTCTTCCGGCCGGCAGCGGCCCCGCCCGGAGTCGGGTTCGACGCCGAGCGACGCATCGCGGATCCGACGCGGTCGAGGCCTATCCGTGATCGGTCCGTGCGATCGTCGGCGGCGCCGTGTTCAGCCGCTCGATCGCGGCCGCCGACAACGTGTGGTAGCGGGCTGTGAATCGCTCCCGCTCGTCGGGTGACATCGTTTCGAGGTGGCCGAACGCCGCTCCGAAATCCGCGTCGGCGACCCCGAGGACCGAACCGGGTCCGAGCTCGCGATTGCGCAGGACGAGCTCGGACCGCACGGTGAGGAGTCGTGCTTCGTATGCATGAAGGGCCGTGCGGCCCACACCGTGCTCGGCGAACATCGCACCCATCACCCGGGCATCGACGATCGCCTGGCTCGCGCCGTTCGAACCGACGGGATACATGGCATGGGCGGCGTCCCCGAGCAGGGCCACCGATCCATGCACCCAGTGACCGACCGGATCGCGGTCGACCATCGGATACTCGAAGACGACGTCCGAACGTCGGATGAGGTCCGGTACGTCGAGCCAATCGAAGGTCCAGCCCTCGAAGGAGTCGACGAACTCGTCGACGGGCACGCGCGTGTTCCAGTCGCCGCGCCGCCATCCCCGGTTCGCGTCGAACGCGAGCTCGGCGATCCAGTTCTGCTGCTGGAGGCCGGTCGCCGGGTCGGGCTCCGAAATCGGGAACACCACGAAGCGGTGCGTCGGGTCGCCGACCACGACGAACGAAGTGCCCGTGCGTACCGGTGGACTCGACGACGTGCCGCGCCAGAGCACCGATCCGCCCCAACGGGGACCACCGTCGCCCGGGAACATCCGTGCTCGAACGGCGGAGTGCAAGCCGTCCGCGCCCAGCAGCACCGACCCGTCGACGCGCTCGGGCGTGCCGTCGGGTGCGGTCAGTTCGACGTGAACGACGTCGAGTCCGTGCTCGTAGCCGGTGACACGGTGGTCGGTCGTGATCGCATCGGATCCGAGTCGGTCGACGGTGGTCCGGTAGAGCAGCATCTCGAGTTCGCCGCGATGCACCGAGTACTGCGGCCATCGAGAACCGGCGTCGAGCCCGCGTGGAGTGGACCACACATCGGCGCCGTCGGAAGCGACGAGCACGAGCTCGCGCGTTTCCACGGCCAGCGCCGCGAGTTCGGTCGCCGAGGCCGAGGTCGACCAGTTCGCGCACGGCGTCGGGTTGCAGGTTGATGCCCAATCCGAGTGGGCGCAGCTCGCGGGCAGCCTCGAAGATCCGGACCGGTACTCCGATCTCGTGGCAGGTGAGCGCCATGGTCAGCCCTGCGATCCCACCACCTGCGACGAGTACGTCCATGCGTCCGACAGTAGTCAGCCGGGCATCGGCGGCGATCCGGGGTCACCCCGCCGCTCGGATGCGAGCTGCGCCGGATCGGCCGACAATCGCGGGCTTCGGGAACGCGACGTGGTCAGGCGAGTCGGCCGGACGCCTGCACCTTGGCCACCGAGGCGCGGACGATGGGGATGTCGTCGTCCGCGAGCGGTTGCATCCACTTCTTGCGGGCCAACGCCGCCTCGACGAAGGGTGCGAGCTCTTCGTCCTTGCGGCGCTGCCGGGCTGCTTCTTCGGCCCTGAACTCGGGGAGGACCTCGTCGGCGAACAGCTGCAGCGAGGAGCAGATGTCCTCGTGGCGGTTGCGCCCGCACTGTTGGATGAAGATCAACTGGTCGACGCCGACGTCGGCGAGGTCGCGCACGTACCGGCGAGCGTCGGCGGGAGTGCCGATGCAGCTGGAGTACGTGTCGCCGGCCGACTCTGCAGCGGCGATCCGCGCGGCCTCGATCGACGGATCACGCCGGGCCTGGAACTCACCCCACAGGTTCGTGCGCCCTGGCACCTGGTCCCGTGTCACGAGCGAGCTCATCGCGTAGCCGAAGAACTCGAAGCCCTCCTGACCGTTGCGGATTGCGGTCGCCCGGTCCTCGTGCATCGAGAAGCCGGTGACGAGGGCCAGGTTTGCGTTCACCGTGTGGCCGATCGGTACGCACTCGTCGCTCTTGATGATGTCGTAGTAGATGTCTGCCCAGGCTCGTGCCTCGTCGGGGTCGATGAAGGTGAACGCGAGTGCGCCGAGCCCGTTGCGTGCGGCGACCTTGATCGTGTCCCGGTTGGTGCACGCGATCCACATCGGCGGATGCGGCTTCTGTCGCGGCTTGGGGAGCACGTTCCGGCACGGCATCGAGAAGTTCTCGGATTCGTAGCCGGGGTAAGGATCCAGCACCATCATGTTGGCGATCTGCTCCGCTGCCTCGAGCGACATCGCCCGCTTCTGTTTGGCGGGGATTCCGAACCCGTGGAGTTCGAGCCGTGTGGCGCCTTCACCGATGCCGAAGTCGACCCGTCCGTTGGAGATCAGGTCCAGTGTCGCCAATCCCTCGGCCGTGCGCGCCGGGTGGTTGTAGTTGGGGATCACCTGGCGGATGCCGTGACCGAGCCGGATGTTCGACGTCCGCGCAGCTGCCGCGGCGAGGAACACCTCGGGAGCCGACGAGTGCGAATACTCGTCGAGGAAGTGGTGCTCCACCTCCCACGCGTGGTCGAAGCCGAGCCGGTCGGCGAGCTCGACCTGGTCGAGCGCCTCGTTGAGAAGCCGGTACTCGTCATCCTCGTCCCACGGTTTGGGGAGTTGGTGCTCGTAGAAGATGCCGAACTTCATGCACCCAGCAGACCACACCGTGCCCCCTCGGTTGCAGCCGGACGGGCGGCGTGGCACACCTCCTGCACCCGTCGATCGATCCTCAATTCCGAATCGGAGTGGTCGCCAGAGCCAGTGGTACCACCGGCCCACTTCCCGCGCGGCGGAGCACGCGGCCGACCTCGGTCAGCGTCCAGCCCGAGTCGATCAGGTCGTCGACCACGAGGACGGCACCTGCGGGGACGTCACCGGACGCGGCGAAGGCGCCTTCGACGTTGGAGCGCTGGTGGGCGCTGTTCGCCTGCGCTTCCTGGGGTGGTCGTTCGACGACGCGGGTGAGCGCCGGCACGTAGCCGACGCCGAGGCGGGTAGCGAGGCGCCGTGCGACGTCGGGGACCAGATCGCCCGAGCGGTCGGAGGGGACCGCGGTGACCCATTCGATCGGGGTCGGCGGTGCCCACGATTCGGCGAGCGCGGCGAGCGCATCGACGACGTCGTCGCCGAATCGTCTTTCGGCGAACTTCCCCCGCTCGATCGCCCGGCCCCAGCCGTCGTCGCCCCACACGGCGAGCGCCTGGCCGACTTCGCTGCGTTCATCGGTGGGGATTCCCTGCTTCTTCGGTGGGAGCACGATCGGGCGATTGCGGAGGAAGCCTGCGGCCCGCTGCAGCTCGACCGGATCGGGCTCGAACGGTGCGAAAACGCCCGTCTCGGCGAGCGCGTCGATGGCCGATGCCCCGTCGACGACCCGCTCCGTTCGCCGGCAGTTGTCGCAGATCCCGCAGGGCTCGTCGGCAGGGTCGTCGAGCAACGCGGTCAGGAACTGCATGCGGCACCCGGACGTCTCTGCGTAATCGCGCATGAGTTGTTGCTCGAATCGCCTCGCCTGCGTGACGTTCTCGACACGTTCGGTGGGGTACTCCCACGGGAGGTCGGTCCGTTCGTACGACTGCCCCTTGATACGGCGCACGGTGCCCTCGACGTCGAGTTGCTTGAGGATCGACTCGATGTCGCCCCAGGTGAGGTTGACCTCACCGGCGATGTCGCGGATGCCGACCGGCCCACCTGCCGCGTCGAGGACGGCCAACACTTCGTCGACCTTCTCGGGTGCCGGGAACGCACGGTCGATGAAGTGATTCTGGATCCGCAGGTCTTCCTGGCCGATGAGCAGGATCGCCGCCGACTCGTCGAGCGCGCGGCCCGCCCGACCCACCTGCTGGTAGTAGGCGATCGGCGAGCCCGGCATCTGGAAGTGGATGACGAAGCCGAGATCGGGCTTGTCGTAGCCCATCCCGAGCGCGCTGGTGGCCACCAGCGCCTTCAGTTCGTTGGCCTGGAGTCGTCGTTCGAGCTCCTCGCGTTCGTCGGACTCGGTCGCGCCGGAGTACGCCGCGACGTCGAAGCCCCGTGACTGCAGGAAGTCGGACACGGCGAGTGTGTCGCGGATCGTCAGGCAGTAGATGATTCCCGAGCCCGGGATCGCCCCGAGTCGTTCGGCGAGCCACACGAGCCGCTCGGGCTGCGCGGGGAGGTCGACGACACCGAGGCCGAGCCCGGAACGACCCAGGGCCCCCCGGAACGTGGTGAGCTCGGCGCCGAGCTGCTCGGCGACGTCGTCGACGACGCGCAGGTTTGCCGTGGCGGTACAGCCGAGGATCGGGACGCGGACACCGGCCGACCTCCCGAACTCGTCGAGCATGCGACCGATGCGGCGGTAGTCGGGCCGGAAGTCGTGGCCCCAATCGGAGATGCAGTGGACCTCGTCGATCACCATCATCCCGGGCCGCTCCTCGAGCATCGGCATGACCGTGGCGGCGAACTCGGGGTTGGCGAGGCGTTCGGGGGAGACGAGGATCAGGTCGAGCGAGTCGGTGTTGAGTGCGTCGGCCAGTTCGTCGACCGTGGTCTTCGACGACGAGTTGACGGTCATGCAGCGCAGGCCCAGCCGCGTGGCGGCCTCGATCTGGTTGCGCATCAGGGCGAGGAGCGGCGAGATCAACAGCGTCGGACCCATGCCCTGCCGGCGGAGGAGATGCGTGGCGAGGAAGTAGACGGCGCTCTTGCCCCACCCGGTGCGCTGGACCACGAGCACCCGCTCGTGGTCGACGAGGGCCTCGACCGCCTCTCGCTGATACGGGCGGAAGACCGCGTCGTCGCGCCCGGTGAGTGTGCGCAGTGCGCCGTCGAGGTCCATGCCCCGAGTATGACGGAGGGGTACCTCACTCCGGTCGCCGACGCCGCACGCAAGTCGGACGGCGCGTCTCGAACCCGTCTCCGACGCTCGCTCGATCACCCGATGTGGATGGTGCCCTCCGCATCCCGACCCGGGAGAATCGGAGCGTTGTCGATTCGTGAGAAGCTGTGCGACGGCGCGGTCGACGATCCAGCTCAGGCCGAACCATGGAGACTCCGATGACGAACACCCCCGACCGACATTCCCGAGGGATGCTCCCCATTCCGGATCGGCCGGGGCCCGGCCTGACGACGTACGACGCGAAGGACCCCGAGACGTCGTACCCGCCGATCGAACCGCTCCTCCCGCCCGCGGGCGCTCCGAACGTGTTGGTCGTGCTGCTCGACGACGTCGGGTTCGGCGCCTCGAGCGCGTTCGGCGGGCCGTGTGAGACCCCGAACGCCGAGCGCCTCGCGGCCGGCGGCCTGAAGTACAACCGGTTCCACACGACGGCGCTGTGCGCGCCGACGCGGGCCGCTCTGCTGTCGGGCCGAAACCACCACTCGGTGGGGATGGGCAGCATCACCGAGACCGCAACGTCGGCACCGGGCAACAACTCGCTGCGGCCGAACACCAAGGCCCCGCTCGCGATGACGCTGAAGCTCAACGGCTACTCCACCGCTCAGTTCGGCAAGTGCCACGAGGTGCCGGTCTGGCAGTCGTCACCGCTCGGCCCCTTCGATTCGTGGCCCTCGGGAGGCGGCGGATTCGAGACGTTCTACGGGTTCATCGGTGGCGAGAACAACCAGTACGAACCGGCGCTCTACGACGGAACGACGCCGGTCGAGCCGCCCGCCACCGCCGAGGAGGGCTATCACCTGACGGAGGACCTGGCCGACCGTGCGATCGGCTGGATCCGCCAGCAGAAGGCGTTGATGCCCGACAAGCCGTTCTTCACCTACTTCGCGCCCGGCGCCACGCACGCGCCGCATCACGTTCCGCTGGAATGGGCCGAGAAGTACGCGGGCCGCTTCGACGACGGGTGGGACGTGCAGCGCGAACGGACCTTCGCCAAGCAGAAGGAACTCGGCGTCATCCCCGCCGATGCCGACCTCACCGCACGCCACGACGAGATCACCGCGTGGGACGACATGCCCGATGAGCTCAAGCCGGTCCTCGCACGACAGATGGAGGTGTACGCGGGGTTCCTCGAACACACCGACCACCACGTCGGCCGGCTGATCGATGCCATCGACGACCTGGGCGTCCTCGACGACACCATCATCTACTACATCATCGGAGACAACGGCGCGTCGGCCGAGGGCACGATGAACGGCGCGTTCAACGAGATGGCCAACTTCAACGGGATGGCCGCGCTGGAAACGCCCGAATTCATGCAGTCGAAGATGGACGAGTTCGGCACACCGGAGTCCTACAACCACTACTCCGTGGGCTGGGCGTGGGCGATGAACACGCCGCTGCAGTGGACCAAGCAGGTGGCGTCGCACTGGGGCGGAACCCGCAACGGCACGATCGTCCACTGGCCGAACGGCATCGAGGAGAAGGGTGGCCTGCGCGACCAGTTCACCCACGTGATCGACCTCGCCCCGACCATCCTCGAGGCCGCCGGCCTCCCCGAACCCACCATGGTGAACGGTGTCCAGCAGTCGCCCATGGAGGGCACGAGCATGCTGTACACGTTCAATCAGCCCGACGAGCCGGAGCACCACGATCTCCAGTACTTCGAGATGTTCGCCAACCGCGGCATCTACCACAAGGGATGGAGTGCCGTCACCAAGCACCGGACGCCATGGGTGATGGTGGGCGGTGACCTCCCGGCGTTCGACGACGACGTCTGGGAGCTCTACGACGGCAGCACCGACTTCAGTCAGGCTCACGATCTGTCGGCTGACCATCCCGAGCTGCTGGCGAAGCTGCAGCGACTCTGGTTGATCGAGGCGACGAAGTACAACGTCCTGCCGATGGACGACCGCACCGGAGAACGTATCAACCCCGACCTCGCCGGTCGCCCGACCCTGATCCGTGGTAACTCGCAACTGTTCTTCCCCGGCATGGGACGGCTCTCGGAGAACAGCGTGGTCAGCATCAAGAACAAGTCGTTCTCGGTGACGGCCGACGTCGACGTTCCCGCCTCGGGTGCGTCGGGCGTGATCATCGCGCAGGGTGGTCGTTTCGGCGGCTGGGCGGTCTACACGAAGGACGGCAACCTCAGCTTCGTCTACAACGTCCTCGGGATCCAGCTCTTCACGGTGACCGCGACAACGCCGGTGCCGAAGGGGCACCATCAAGTACGTGTCGAGTTCAGCTACGACGGCGGTGGTCTCGCGAAGGGTGGCGACGTGACCCTGTACCACGATGGTGACGCCGTGGGCTCCGGACGAGTCGAAGCCACCCAACCGATGGTCTTCTCCGCTGACGAGACGACCGACATCGGATACGAGTCGGGAACGTGCGTCACACCGGACTACACGGTCGAGACCAGCCGGTTCACGGGCAAGATCCACTGGGTGCAGATCGACCTCGGCGACGACGACCACGACCACTTCATCGATCCGGAGGAGCGACTCCGGATCGCGATGTCACGTCAGTAGGGCGCGTCAGGACACGGAGTCGTCGACGATGTCGACGAGGCGGAGCACTGCACGGCCCTGTTCGATCGACGCTTCGACGTCGACGACTGCCTCGATCCGCCACTCGTTGGTCTCGTCGGGGTCGAGTAACACCTGCGCGACGCGACCGATGCGCGGCTCGTAGACGAACCGGTCGGGGCTGCGCGCCTCGGGCCCGAGGTCGATGGCATCGAAGCGCTCCCAGTAGGGGCCCATGACCGTGACGATGTCCTCGATCGAGGCGAACCGGTCGGGGTCGACCGGCTCGACGAGGAGCGCGTCGTAGCCGGTCCGGCGAGCAAGGCGCTGCGCCCACTCGAAGACCTGGTTGCGGACCATCACGCGGAAGGCGCGCTCGTCGTCGACGACCGTCGCGGCGATCGGCCGGACCGGCGCGGCTGCGTACGACGTCGGGATCCGGTGCGATCAGGCGCTCCCACTCGTCGATCAGGCTGGAGTCGACCTGGCGGACGAGCGCGCCGAGCCACGCGGTCAGGTCGTCGATCTCGTCGGTGCGGTACTCGTCGGCGACGTTCTGGATCAGACCCTTGTACACGTCGGACAGGTAGCGCAGTACCACGCCTTCGGACCGCTTGAGCTTGTAGTGCGAGACGTATTCGCCGAAGGTCATCGATCGTTCGTACAGGTCGCGCACGACCGACTTCGGCTTCACGGTGTCGCCACCGACCCACGGGTGGTGCATCCGGAACCGATTGAAGCTGGAGTAGATCCAGTCCTTGTTCGGCTTCGGCGCCTCGACCTGGGCGAGTCGTTCCATCCGCTCCTCGTACTCGACGCCCGACGACTTCATCTCGGCCATCAGCGCGGTCTTCGCCTCGTCGAGCTGCGCGGCGAGCACGACACCGGGGTTCTCGGCAACGGCCTCG
This sequence comes from Ilumatobacteraceae bacterium, assembly GCA_963824025.1. GTDB lineage: Bacteria > Actinomycetota > Acidimicrobiia > Acidimicrobiales > Ilumatobacteraceae > Ilumatobacter_A. The sequence goes on along the minus strand of CAWGNY010000002.1, from coordinate 245,924 downwards.
ATCACGGTGAGCACGTCGAGGGCGTGACTGACCTCGTTCGACCGCACCGGCGTCGCGGGGTGGGTCTGACCCACCCCGTCACACGTCTCGTCGTCCGTCGCGGGGTGGGTCTGACCCACACCGCGACGGGAGTCGAGTTCGGAGATCGCCTGAACGGCCCACAGCGACAATGGCTGATGAAGGGCGAACTCGTCCTGGAGGTCGACGGTGACGCGGACCAGCCGGCCCTCGTCGTCGGGCTCGTCGAGGAACTCGAGGATGCCCGCATCGACCAGCGAGCGGTAGATCGAGATCGTCCGGCGGATGTGGCCGCGTTGGCGCTTGCGCGTCTCGTGGTTGTCGGTCAGCAGGCGTCGGATGTCGGCGCAGCCGTCGCCCGGTCGGTCGAGCATCGACATCACCATCTGGTGGTTCACGTGGAAGTGCGACCGCAACTCCTCCGGTTGACCGTTGACGAGCTTGTCGAACACGTTCTGATCCCATGCCGCGAAGTTGCGATCCGGAGCCTTCTTCTTCACGATCTTCTTGCGCCCGCCGGACTCCGCCTTCTCCTGCAGCCGCAGGTTCTCGACCACGTGCTCGGGAGCCTGGACCCACACGTCGCCGCGGTCGTCGAAGCCCTTCCGGCCGGCCCGCCCGGCGATCTGCGCGAACTCGCGGTTCGAGAGGATCCGCACGGACGTCCCGTCGTACTTGCAGAGCTGGGTGAACAGCACCGACCGGATCGGCACGTTGACGCCCACGCCGAGTGTGTCGGTCCCGCAGATGATCTTCAGCAGCCCTTCCTGCGCGAGCTTCTCGACGAGTAGTCGGTATTTCGGCAACAGGCCCGCGTGGTGGACGCCGACACCGGCGGTCACGAACCGTTTGAGGTCCTTGCCGATCGGCGAGTCGAACCGGAAGTCGCCGATCGCCTCCCGCACGCGGGCCTTCTCGTCCTTCGTCAGCGGGTCGAGCGCCAGGTACCCCTGCGCAGCGTCGGTCGCATCCTTCTGCGTGAAGTGGACGATGTAGATCGGTGCCCGTTCCGACTCGAGCAGTTGCTCGACGCTGTGGTGCAACGTCGAGGTCCGGTATTCGAAGTGCAGCGGAACCGGCCGTTGCGCGGAACGGACGATCGACACCGGCCGACCGGAACGCGCCTCCAGATCGCGCTGGAAGAACCCCACGTCGCCGAGCGTCGCCGACATGAGGACGAACTGGACGTCGCTCAGTTCGAGCAGCGGAATCTGCCAGGCCCACCCGCGCTGCGGGTCGCCGTAGTAGTGGAACTCGTCGACCACTGCGAGGTCGACGTCGGTGCGGTCGCCGTCGCGCAGTGCCTGATTGGCGAGGATCTCCGCCGTGCAGCAGATGATCGGAGCATTCGGGTTGACCGCGGCGTCGCCGGTGATCATCCCCACGTTGTCGGAGCCGAAGTCCCGACAGAGGGCGAAGAACTTCTCGCTGACGAGCGCCTTGATCGGTGCCGTGTAGTAGCTGCGGCGCCCCGATGCCAACGCCGCGAAGTGCGCCGCCGTCGCAACGAGCGACTTGCCTGACCCCGTGGGCGTGTTGACGATCACGTGGTTGCCGAGCAGCAGCTCGAAGATCGCCTCTTCCTGGGCCGTGTACATCTCGATCCCGAGTTCGTCGGTGTACGCCGTGAAGCCGTCGAACACCGCGTCGTCGTCGACGCCGCCTTCCCCGTTCGGTTCGGGGAGGTGTCGCAGGAGTGGCGGCTCGCTCATCGCTCCCTCCGCGCATCCGCCACAGCCGTGGCGATCTCGTCGACGTCGGGTCGATCGGCCGGACCCACGCTCCAGTGTCCCCAGGCGAGCGTGCCGTCCGGCGCGATGACGAAGTCACCGCCCAACTGGCGCGTGTCCTCGGTCGCCGCACTCATGTCCGCGAGGCTGCCCGCTCCGGAGGGTTTCAAGATCTCGGCGTAGCGCCGGATCGTCGCGAGCCCCCAGACCCGGCCGAAGCTGCCCCGACCCAGGCCGTAGCGCCGGTACGCGTCGCGCTCGCTGTCGATCAGGATCGGAATGTCGAGCGATCGCCGTCGTTGGTAGTCGTCGAGGAGGTCGGAGGTGGTGAAGGTCAGGAGGACGAGGAGTGCGTCGTCGAGTCGCTCGCTCACGGCGGCGATGTGCTCTGCGCACGGCAGTCAATGGATGTGGCGATGGAACACCAGCACGACCGGACGATCGTGCCCCTCGCCGACGTGATCGTCGAGCGCCCACGTCCCGCCACCGTGCATCGGCAGCGTGAAGCGAGGTGCCGGCGTGTGGATGGAGGGGCGGTCGGGCACGCCTCGACCGTATCGGGCGTGGGAACATGGACGACCATGAGCGGCACAACCAGCGACATCGGCGATTCGCAGCGCATCGAGTTCACCGGGATCAATCACCTCGCTCTCGTGAGCAGCGACATGAAACGCACCGTCGACTTCTACAGCGGCGTGCTGGGCATGCCGCTCACGAAGACGATCGAGCTGCCCGGTGGCGGCCAGCACTTCTTCTTCGACTGCGGGCACGGCGACTCGCTGGCCTTCTTCTGGTTCCCGCATGCGCCGGCCGGCGTCCCGGGTGTGTCGGCACCGGCGAATCGACCCGACCAGGGTGACATCGTGAGCGCCCACGGCTCGATGAATCACGTGGCGTTCAACGTCGCGGCCGACCAGATCGACGCGTGCGTGGCTGCGCTCCGGGCCGCCGGAGTCGACTGCACGGAGGTGTGGAACCACGACAACAGCGAGTGGGGCGTGTCGCGGGAGCAACACGACGATGTGTTCGTCCGGTCGATCTACTTCACCGACCCCGACGGCATCTCGCTCGAGATCGCCGCCTGGACGAAGGAACTCGGCCCGCACGACGTGTCGCACGAACCGCGCTCGGCCGTCGACGCCTGACCGCCAGGCTGTGTTCGTCGGTGCCAGGCACCGACGAACACGCTGGCCCGTTCGTTGGTGCCTGGCACCGACGAACACGGGCACCGGCGAACACGTGGGTCGGTCAGCGGGTGTCCGGCCAGGGGCCGGGACGTTCCATTGCGAACCACTCGCCGAGCGTCGCGTCCCACTGCGCTCGGGGGACGGTCCGGTCGGTCTGCGATCCGTCGTCTCGGGTCACTCGTAGCCGGTCGGCGGTGAGCGTGACCCGGTCGGTCGATTCGATGTCGACGAGGCGTGTCGCGAACGGCTTCGCCGACCAGTGCCTGTCGGGATCGACCTGCATCGATGCGGCAACGGGAGCGAAGTCGTCGAAGTCGTGAGCGACGCGTTTGAACCTCAGGCGTGCGGCCGGAATGCCGTCGACGTGCTCGGCGAGGGTCGTTCCCTGCGGGCTCCCGAAGAACTCGAACGTCGCGCTTCCCCCGTCCTGCGGTCCCGCGCGGTTGAGCGCGAGTGGCCGGACGGCGCTGTCACCGAACCCGACGTCGACGAAGTGCGGCTCGATGTTCCCGTGTCCGCCGGAGACCTCGAGCGCAAGGTGTTCGAGGATCGAACTCGGACCGTCGAGGAGGACAGCGGCACCGAGCAGCGAGACGTCGAAGCCGAGGGCCTCGAGGAGCCGACCGAACGCTCCGTTCAGTTCGAAGCACCAGCCGCCCCGCCCGGCGTCGACGATCTTCGTGAGTGCGGCCTCACGATCGTGGGGCACGCCGCCCGCGAACACGATGTCGAGGTTCTCGAACGGCACTGCCGCGAGGTGGGCGTGCTGCAGCAGCGTCAGTCCGTCGATGTCGGAGCGGATCGAGCCAGGCGGCAGTCCGAGTCGCGCGAGATATCGGTCGACGTCGACCGCGGGCCTGTCCTCGGCCGCGCTGCCGTGTGCGGCGTCGGCAGTGCGCATGAGGGCAGGCTAGGGGCCGCGCCGATCGCTCCGCACGGCCTCCGGGACGTGCTGATCGATCTCGCCGCCCCGGCCGTTCGATCGGTGTCGGCGGTACGCCGTGATCCGGTCGGGCCCGGCGGACTCGAATCACCCGGAGAAAGTGGCAACTTGTGCACGCAGTCATGCCGACTCCTCCACTACCTTCCCCGTTCATGACCTCGCCCCGCCGCATCGTGCCCATTGGCGCAGCCCTTGCGCTCGTCCTCGCCGCATGTGGAGGCTCCGACTCGTCCAATGACGACACGGTCGAGACGGTTGCGACCTCCGACGTCGAGACCGAGTCCACCGAGCTGTTCACCGAGCGCACCGACACCGAGAGCACCGACACCGTGACGACCGTCGCAGCACCGGCCGAGACGGAACCACCGACCGATCCTCCCGAGTCCGCACCCGCCGAGACGGCACCGCCCGACACGACGTCGCCGGAGAGTGGCGACACCGTCGCGAACACCGGCGGTGACGTGGGGGCCCCGGCCGCGGGCGTGGCGGTATCGCTGGTCGAGTGGGCGATCGAAGCACCGGCGGAGTACACGGCGGGAGAGGTCACCTTCACCGCCACGAACAACGGGAACTTCCCGCACGAGTTCGTCGTGATCCAGGGCGAGGGCTACGAATCGTTGCCTCTCGAGGAAGGGGGTGCGGTCATCGAGGACGACCTGCCCACCGGCGCACTGATCGGACGTACCGGACGCATCGGCGGCGGGTCGTCGGAGTCGCTGACGGTCAGCCTGGCGCCCGGCAACTACGTCCTGGTGTGCAACCTGGGCGGTGGAGCCAACAGTCACGCCGGGCGTGGGCAGCGACTCGACGTCACCGTCTCCTGACCCGTCGACGTCCCGAACCGGTTGCGGGCTAGCTTCGACGGATGATCGCTGGAGTTCTCGACGACGTCTTCGGCGTGCCGACCCATCCGTTGGCCGTGCACGCCCCGGTGGTGCTGGTTCCGATTGCCGCCGTGGTCGCCGTCGTGCTGGCCGCCAGGACCGACTGGCGGGGTCGAGTCGGCTGGCTGATGCCGGCTGCGGTGCTCGTGCTGGTCGCGATGTTGTTCGTCGCCAAGGAGTCCGGTGAGTCCGCGAAGGAGGCCGAGAACGTCTTCGGTGACATCGCCCGACACGAGGATCTCGCCAACGCGACCTTCGTGCTCAGCCTCGTGTGGTTCGTGCTGACCGTCGCCGTCGCCGTTCGCGACCGGATGGCCGTTCGGGACCGGCATGCCCTCGCGTTGTCGGCGGACGCGGCGATGGTCGGGCGTGACACGATCGGCCAGGTCCTGGCGATCCTGGCGGCCGCCGCCGCGGTGATCACGACGGTCTGGCTGATCCGGACGGGTCACGCCGGCGCCGAGTCACGCTGGAAGATCGACTGACCTCGCGGGTCGTTCGGCGATCGCCCGCCACGTCGTTCCGCCGATCGGCGGGTCGGTCAGGTGACGACGACCTTGGTTCCGACGGGGGCGAATCCCCAGAGGAACGAGGCGTCGAGGTTGTGCTGACGCTGGCAGCCGCCGGACAGGCGGGTGCCGAGTTCGTCGGTGGTCTGGTAGACCTCGCCCGTCGACACCTTGGTCGGGATTCCGTGGAAGCCGATGGCGCCGCGCTCGGTCTTGAGCCAGCGGATCATGTTCGGCAGGTAGGCCTTGCCGTTCCAGGCCGTCGAGAGTTCCGAGCGGCTGTACACCTCGTGCGTGCCGGGGAGTTCGTTGGAGTACGTGCTGCCGGACACGAGCCAGGAGCGAATGATCCGCTCGTTCTCGTCGACCGCCCACACGCGCTGGCCTGCACGGTCGTAGACGACCCGATAGCCCGATCCCGAATTCTCCGGAAGCGGGGGAGCGTCGTCGCCGGCCGAACCGACGGGAGAGAGCTCGACGCCCCACAGGTCGGTGGCGCCCGGCGGCGGGGGCGGCGTGCGGGTGACGAGTGACTCCTCGTCGGGCCAGATCGCCAGGCCGAGGGCGGTCTCGCGACCGACCACGCCGTCGACGAAGAAGTCCTCCGCTTCCTGGTATCGCATCACGGCGTCGAAGGTGGATTGGCCGAACTCGCCGTTCGCCGTGCCGTCGAAGAAGCCGGCGTCGGCGAGCGCGTTCTGCAGACACGCGACGCCGTCACCACTCGCGCCCAACCGGAGGGAGAGTGCGCCGATGGTGCACCCGCCGTCGGCGCGCCGCGGGGCCTCGCCGTCGTCGATGGTGGCGGGGTCGGGGTCGGCCAGTCCGGCGAGTTCGACGTCGACGAGGTCGACGAAGGGCTCGCCGGCCGATGCGGCATCGGCCTGGGCTGTCGCGTCGATCGCCGCGTCGATGTCGTCGATGGCGTCGGCCGTGGCGATCGCGGTCGCCTGGTTCGAGCCGCTCGCCGTCGCGAACGCCACGACGGCCGCGGCGCCGAGCACACCGACCACGGCGAGGCCGAGAAGCGCCTCGCGTCGACGCTGTTCGACCGGCTTGGAGAACCGAGACGTGGTCGCCCGGGGCGGCCCGTCGAGCTGTCGGTCCCACTCGTCACGCATGGGCCTTCAGCCTAGCGAGGCCTCGCGGCCTGCGGCCGGACCTTCCCGCGTGTTTCGCGGAGCGGACGCCAGTCGATCGGAATCCCGCCACCTCGGTCCGCATCGTGGAACTGTCCCGAATTGCGGACCGATGGGCATGTCGTCGATGGGCGATGCGCGGTAGTTTGAACGCATGGGGAAGCGATCGGATCGCCCGCAACACGAACGCTTGGCCGCGCCCAAGTTGCCGCGGCTGACCACACCGATGGTACGCGACGCGAAGGACGCCCCACTGAGGGTTGCGTCGTGGGACGAGGCGCTCGACCGTGCTGCCGCTGGGCTCGGGCTCGCACGCGCCCGCATCGCCGACGGGACGCAGCCGAACGCCTTCGGCATGTTCTCCTGCTCGAAGGCCACGAACGAGGTGAACTACCTCGCCCAGAAGTTCGCACGCATGGTGATGGGGTCGAACAACATCGATTCCTGCAACCGAACTTGACACGCACCCTCCGTCGTCGGTCTGGCGACAGTGTTCGGTGCAGGCGGTGGAACGGTCTCGTACGCCGAGGTCGAGGAAGCGGACGTCATCCTCCTCTGGGGGTCGAACGCGCGTGAGGCCCACCCGATCTTCTTCCACCACCTGATGAAGGGACTCGACAGGGGGGCGAAGATGTACTGCGTCGATCCGCGCCGGACGTCGTCGTCCAAGTTCGCCGACCTCTGGCTCGGCATCGACGTCGGCACGGACATCGCCCTCGCGAACGCGATCGCTCGCGAGATCATCCATGCCGGCCTGACCAACGACGAGTTCATCGCCCACTCCACGCAGGGATACGACGCGTTCGCCGAGGCCGTCGAGCCGTACACCCTCGACGTCGTCGCCGAGATCACGGGCGTTCCCGCCACCGCGATTCGCGAGGTCGCACACGCATACGCGACGGGCGGCAAGAGCCAGATCCTCTGGACCCTCGGGATCACCGAACACCACAACGCCGTCGACAACGTGTTGTCGTTGTGCAACCTCGCCCTTCTCACCGGCCACGTCGGTCGGTGGGGGTCGGGCCTCGTCCCGCTACGCGGGCAGAACAACGTGCAGGGTGGTGGCGACATGGGTGCGCTGCCGAACAAGCTGCCCGGGTTCCAGGACATCGACGACGATGTCGACCGCGGGAAGTTCGAGGCCGCCTACGGCATGGCGCTGAACCCGACGCCGGGCATCCACCTCACCCTGATGTTCGAGGCGATGGAACGCGGCGAACTCACGGCGGCGTACGTCGTCGGGGAGAACCCCGCCGACTCGGAAGCCGACATCGACCATGCACGCACGCTGCTGGGTGGACTCGAGTGCCTCGTCGTGCAGGACATCTTCATGACCCGTACCGCGGAGCTGGCCGACGTCGTCCTTCCCGCCTCGGTGGCCTGGGCAGAGTCCGAGGGCACGGTGACGTCGTCGGAGCGACGTGTCCAACGCGTGCGCGGTGCGGTCGCGCCGCCCGGCGAGGCCCGCCACGACATCGACATCATGATCGCGCTCGCCGATCGGATGGGCATCGACCTCGGTACCAACGTCCCCGAGGAACTGTGGGACGAGCTGCGGTCGCTGTCGCCGTTGCACGCCGGCATGTCGTACGAACGCCTCGATCACGGCGGTCTGCAGTGGCCGTGTCCGAGCCTCGACCATCCGGGTTCGCCCTTCCTCCACGGGTGGCTGTGGGCCGACGACCTCGACGGTCGCGACCCGGCGCCGTTCTCGGTGGTCGATCACGAGGGCCCGAAGGAGCAGCTGAGCGCCGAGTTCCCGCTGCGGCTCACGACCGGCCGCTCACTCGACTCGTACAACACCGGGGTCCAGTCGAACGGCTTCACCTCGCCGATCCGGTACGGCGAGGCGCTCGACATCAATCCGGCCGACGCCGAGTCGCTCGGTGTGGCCGACGGCGAACGCGTGCGGGTGTCGTCGCCGCGCGGTGCGGTCGAGATGGCGGTGCGGTTCCAGCCCGACATTCCGGTCGGCCTGACGTTCACCACCTATCACTTCCCCGACCTCGTCGACATCAACAAGCTCACGAACGACGCCTGGGACCGGCGGTCGGGCACGTCGGAGTTCAAGGCCGCCGCCATCCGCATCGACAAGCTCGACGCCCTGATTCCCGCGGCCGGAACATGAGGAGTCGGACACGCGTTGCAGCCCGGCGTTTCACCGTCGGGCCCGGTGGGGGGAACGATGGCTGATCTGAAGCTGTCGGTGGACACATCGACGGCGGCCGAGCGGGCCGCAGTCGACGAGATCATCGCGCCGGAGGACCACGCGGTGATCCGCGAGACCGAGCGTGCCGTGCGTGGGGGTACTGCCCGCCGGCGGGAGCGGCGCCATCTCCTCCTTCCCGGACTCCACGCCCTGCAGGCCGAGGCGGGATGGATCAGCCCTGGCGGACTGAACTACCTCTGCGCCGCACTCCAGGTACCGCCGGCCGAGGCGTTCGGCGTGGCCACCTTCTACGAGCTGTTCCGTACCACCGACCCCGGGCACGACCAGCCGGTCCACCACGTGTGCATGGACACCGCGTGTCAGGTCGCCGGCGCCGAGGCGTTCGCTCGGTCGCTCGAAGCGGAGGGCATGCACGTCCACCGCGGGCCGTGCCTCGGACAATGTGAGCGCGCCCCCGCACGGTTCGTGCAAGGTCGCGGTGGGCCCGACCACGTTCCGGCCGACGCACCGATCATCGCCGAGCCGACCGCGTACCGGCTCCCGCAACACGGAGCGCCCGAACTTCGCCTGCTGCGCCGCATCGGTGTCGTCGATCCGACGTCTCTGCAGTCGTATCGGGACCACGGCGGCTACGCGCTGCTCCGCCGAGCGCTCGACGTCGGCCCCGATGCCGTCATCGACGAGATCGGATCCGCCGAGCTGACAGGTCGTGGCGGCGCCGCGTTCCCGACGGCGGTCAAATGGCGTGCCGTCGCCGCCGAGCGCGGCCGTCCGAAGCACGTCATCGCAAATGCCGACGAGTCCGAACCGGGCACGTTCAAGGACCGGATCGTGATGGAGAACGATCCGTTCGCGCTCATCGAATCGCTGACGATCGCGGGCTTCGCCACGGGTGCCGACAGCGGTTGGATCTACATTCGCGGCGAGTATCCGCTCGCCACGGTGCGCCTCCGCGATGCGATTCGGCAGTGTCGCGCTGCGGGGCTGCTCGGCGCCGACGTGATGGGTGCGGGACTCCGCTTCGACATCGAACTGCGCCGTGGTGCTGGTGCCTACATCTGCGGCGAGGAAACAGCGTTGATGGAGTCGATCGAAGGCTTTCGCGGCGAGCCTCGCAACAAGCCACCGTTCCCGACCACGCACGGACTGTTCGGCGAGCCGACGGCGGTCAACAACCCCGAGACGTTGCTCAACGTGCTCGACATCCTCGAGGTCGGGGCGGACCGCTACCGCACACTCGGCTCCGAGGGTTCGAACGGGCATCGCTTGTTCTGTCTGTCGGGCCATGTCGCGTCGCCGGGCGTCTACGAGGTGCCGTTCGGCATCATGCTCGGTGACCTCGTCGATCTCGCCGGTGGGGCGACGGGGACGACCCGCGCCGTGCTTCTCGGCGGAGCGGCCGGCGTGTTCGTCGGACCGGACCAGTTCGACCTGGAACTGTCGCTCGAGGCGACGCGCGCGGTGGGAGCGACACTGGGTTCGGGGGTGGTGACGATGTTCGACGACACCGTCGACTTCACCTCGCTCCTGCTGCGGATCGCCGAGTTCTTCAGGAACGAGTCGTGCGGTCAGTGCGTCCCCTGCCGGGTGGGGGTCGTCCGCCAGCACGAGGTGCTGGTCGAGATGGCAGCGCGCGGGTCGCTGTCCGACGACCGCAACACCCTCGTCGACGACATGGCGATGGCGATGCGCGACGCCTCGATCTGCGGGCTCGGACACACCGCGTCGAGCGCCGTGCAATCAGCGATCCGCCTCGGCCTGATCGGAGATCGCGCATGACGGCAACCGAGACGAGCGTGACGGTGCGCGTCGACGGAGCAGCGGTGTCGGTCCCGACCGGTGCCACGATTCTCGATGCCTGTACGGCGCGTGGCATCGACACTCCGACCATCTGCTACGCCGAGAACCTCACGCCGGTGAACGTGTGTCGGGTGTGCGTGGTGGAGGTCGAGGGCAACCGGACACTCGTCCCGTCGTGTTCGCGTCCTGCCGAGGACGGCATGGAGATCCTCACCGACAGCGAGCGGGTCCGTCACAGTCGCAAGATGGTGCTCGAGTTCCTCGGCTCGGGGGTGGATCTCACCCAGGCGCCGAAGATCAACGAGTACTCCGAACGGTACGACGCCGATGTCACCCGGTACCTCGCCGATCGGCAGGTGATCGAGGAGCCGATTCGCATCCAGGACGAGCTGTACATCCGCGACTACGACAAGTGCGTGCTCTGCTACAAGTGCGTCGAGGCGTGTGGCGACGACGCCCAGCACACCTTTGCCATCGCGGTGGCCGGGCGCGGGTTCGACAATCGGATCTCCACCGAGTTCGACGTGACCTTGCCGGACTCGGCGTGCGTGTACTGCGGCAACTGCGTGGCCGTCTGCCCCACCAACGCGTTGCAGTTCACGAGCGAGTTCGATCTGCGACAGGCGGGCAACTGGCGCGAGGAGGACCAGACGGTGACCACCACGGTGTGCTCGTACTGCGGCGTCGGCTGCAATCTCGAGCTCCACGTGCAGGACAACGAGATCGTCAAGGTGACCTCACCGGTCGACCATTCGGTGACCCACGGCAACCTCTGCATCAAGGGCCGTTTCGGATACAAGTACGTCGGCAACTGAGCGGCCGGCGCTTGCGGGTCGTCAACGGTCGCGAACGAATTCGAGGAACGTCACGCCGGTGTCGAGCGGGATGACAGCGCCGCTCGTCGCCTCTCGGAACGTGAACGGGTCGTACGGTCGGACGCGCGACCAGGTGGCCGCGACGGCACGTCCGTCGCGGTGCACGCGGGCCTCTCCGCTCCCGAGCGTGATCACGTTCGGTGATCGGGCGTCGACGGGTGAAGGGACGTGCACGGTTGCCAACTCGACCACGGTCGATGCGGAGATGCGCGCGCCGGTCTCGGTGACGTGCGGCGCACCGTCCTGTGAGCGCAGGTAGGTCCGCGACGCCGAATCCCACGCCCACTCCACGCGCACCCCGTCCATCGCGACCTCGAACGTCGTGTCGGGACCGGAGGAGGCCCCCGCCGGGACGGTCCATGCCGCGTCGATCGCCCACAGCGGGCGTGCCGGTCCGGCCATCGGCGCCGATGCGCTCACGCAGGCCGGGTCGAGGACGAGGTTGTGCGGGCCGACCCGATCGGGGGCGCGTGTGTAGCAGCCGCTGTGCTGAGCGTTGCGGTCGACGAGCACGCCCGATGCGGCGGCGGACTCGATCCACGCGGTCACCCCGGGGTTCGCGCCCGAGTACGTGAAGATCGGCCGGTTCATCGCCGCCAACAGGTCGAGGTCGGTCGTCCGCGCCGAGCGGACCGGGCCGATTCCGGTCGGCAGCCGGGACTGGAACAGCGCGATGAACCGGGAGACACCTTCGACGTTGACCTCCAGCACGGCGTCGGCACGATCGAGGCCGATGTGCGGTCGGGCGAGCCGGTAGTTGTCGACCTTCACGGCGACGATCGGGCGTTCGGTGACCGCGCCGGGGACTGCGAGACCGGTCAGTGCGGCAACGCCGTCGATCCCCGGGAGCGGCTCGAACGGCGGCCAGACGGGCACGCCGTTCTCGTCGACGGGGATCTGGCGCGAGCCGGGGTCCGTGCCGTAGCGGGTGTCGGTTCGACGGTTCTCGAACGACGTGATTCCGGTGTCCGACACGCCGTTCACGTCGATCACCAGCTCGACGCGGCGCAACGTGAGGAAGCAGATGTCGCCGTCGGCGTCGGCCCGGACGATGAGGCGATTCGATCGAGTGTTCGCGACCAGCGGGTGGTAGTTGAGGTCCGAGCGGTCGACGGCACCGGCTTCATCCTGCGGCACCCCGTCGTCGCAGCCGTATGCGGTGACGTATCCGGGATCGGTGACCCGCGCCGCGGTGAGCTGGCCGATCACCGTCTTTCCGCCGATCGCCTCGGGGACGTTCAGGCGGAGGACGCCGCCGGCCGACACGGGACCCGATCCCGATCGCGTGTCCGTGCGCCGGTTGTCGAACGAGGCGATTCCCGTGTCGGCCACGCCGTTGACGTCGACCACCAACTCGACGCGGCCATGGGTGTAGAAGCAGATGTCCCCGGCGGCGTCCGCCTCGACGATCAGCCGATTCGACCGTCGAGGCGTCACGCGACCGTCGTAGTTGAGGTCTGATCGATCGATGTCGCCCGCTGCATCGCGAGGGAGCCCGCGGTCGCACCCGTACGCCGTCACGAAACCGGGACCGGTGGCCCGGGCCGACGTCAGTTGACCGATCACCGTCCTCGCGCCGACCGCCTCGGGGACGTTGATGCGCAGCGTTCCGCCGGCGGCGATCGGTCCGTTTGCGAGGCGCGTGTCGGTTCGACGGTTTGCGAACGACGTGATCCCCGTGTCGAACGACACCGCGTTCACGTCGACGATCATCTCCACGGCCCGGAGGGTGTAGAAGCAGACGTCGCCGGCGTCGTCGGCCTCGACGATCAGACGATTCGACCAGGTGGGCGACACGCGGCCGTCGTAGTTGAGGTCCGAGCGGCCGACCCGCCCGGTGCCGTCGAGCGGTACACCGTCGGCGCACCCGTAGGCGGTGACGTACCCGGCCTCCTTCGCCCGTGCGACGGTGAGTTGCCCGATCACGGTCTTGCCGCCCTCGGCGCCGGGGACGTGCACCCGAAGCGCCTCTCCCGCGGACAACGGCGAGACGACCCACTCCGACCCACTCGGCGCAGCGGCGACCGGACCGAGCGTCGGGGCCGCCGATCATCGCTGCGACGACAAGACTCGCCGAGATGAGAGCACCGAGCACGGCGCGCCACCGGCGGCCGGGACGGCGTGGCGACTCGATCCTCGGCGATGCACCGACATCGGAACATCCGGTCACGAAGCAGACCTTATGGCGCGTCGGATTCCGGCGTGGGTCGACGTCGTGGTTTGGCTCTGTGCTCGCCCGATGGGGGCCATCGCGTCGGACCGTCCCGGCCGGGCCTGGCGTTGTGCAAGGCTTTCGAGATGAGCGCGGCCTACGTGTACACCACCAACTCCGATCTTGTCGAGCGCACCGTCGACGACGTGCGCAGGGTCAAGATCGACGGCGGGTTCGTTCTCTTCCGTGGCCGGAAGAAGCGAACGCTCCTCGCGATGAGCGAGCACTCGTTCAGAGCGGCCTGGCGCTCCGATGCAGTCCGTGTCACCGCGAGCGGCCCGCAACCCATCGAGATCGAGGTCAACGATCGAGCGATCGAGTTGGTCGGAGTCGAGGAGATCGACGTGGTGCAGGGCGAGTTCGGTACGAGCTCGTACTACGTCCTCCGCGGTGACGACGACCTGCCGATTGCGGTTCTGAGCAGCGGCGCCGTGCCCGAGATCGCTGCAGCCCGATGAGTGCGACATACACGTGCCGGTTGAGGTCCGGACAGCGGCGCGACGTCGATGGAGTTCGGGAAGTCCGGATGAAGGGTGGCGCGGTGTCGTTCCTCGGACCGAAGTCCCGACCTCTGCTGGTCGTCAACGAACACGTGCTGGATGCAGCGTGGCGTACCGACACGCAGACCTCGGACGGCGAAGGTGAGCCGTACGTCGTCGAGTCGGCCGTCGGACCACCGCTGGTGCTGAACGGGGTGACCGGTGTCGCGACGAGGTCGAACCGACTGGGTCAATCCCAGTACTTCGTGCTCGAAGGAGACGAGCATCTGCCGGCTGCGATCGTTCCGGCGCAGCGGACGACGGCGATACGGATCGGTGGGCTCGCCGCGTCCCCGACGAACACGTTGAGTTCGCTTGCGATCGCCACTCAGGCCGACGGTCGCATCATGGTCCTCGGCGTCGACTCGTCCATTGCGCCCCCGGCTGCGAACGTCGTCTGTCGAACCGAGCTCGACGACGGGTCGTGGAGTGGCTGGGAGGTCGTCGGTGGCGGACGGCTCACCGCGGTGTCGGCCGAGATCGGACCCGACGGTCGCGTGATGATGTTCGGCTGTGACGCCGACACCGCGCCGGACAACATCTTCCAGTGCGTCCAGACCGCGCCGAACGGGCCGTGGGACGGTCGGTGGACACGGATCAGAGGCATCCTCACCTCGGTGTCGGTCGCCCGGGCCCATGACGGCCGCCTCCTCCTGACGGGAGCGAATGCCGGCATCACCGGTAGCGGATCGAACACGTTCCTGGCCGAGGTTCCACCGGGTGGGTTCCAGGGATCCCCCGCGAACGTCCAGTGGTCGGGTGGTGGCATGTGGGCGACCACCGTCGCAGCCGCGATCGAACGCGACGGAAAGTGGGTGATGCTCGGCGTCCGGTCGGTCGGCGGATGGAATGACAACGTGTCCATCGCCAGGCGCGGCACGGCTGTCCAGGGCGTCGGCGAGCGTTTCGATTCGGTCGCGGCTGCTCGCCGGATCGACGGTCGGCTCCACTTCTTCGGGACACACGCGGCAGCGTGGAACGGTACGAGGGACAGCGTGCAATCCACGCCGAACGGAGCCTGGGGCCCGTGGTCGGCGATGACCATCAGGCTGGATCAGATCGCCGCGACGTCCGGCCCCGACGGACGCATCCACGTCGTCGGCGTGAGCAACGCCGATCCGGAGAGGAAGGAGTTGGTCATCCGATCGGAGCTCGTCGCCGGCGGCATGTGGTCCGGTTGGCGCCCGCTCGAGGACGGCGTGCTGCGCTGACCGCGGACGACGGTCCGCCATCGACCTCCGCGCACGTGACCGGCGAGCAGTCGGAGTTCGGGTATCGCCACCTTCGCTCGGACCACCCGCTCACGGTGGGTCAGGAGACGGTGAAACCCGTGTAGCCCGACGCCGCGGCGTCGTCGCACCTCGCCACGTACTGTGGCCATCCGACGACCGGCATGAAGACGCGGGGCTTGCCCGGCACGTTCGCACCGAGATACCAGGAGTTGCAGGTGGGGTACAGCGTGGCGTCGGCGAGCGCGTTCACGTGCGACACCCAGTCGTCGGCCGCATCGTCGTCGGCCTCGATGGTCGCGTAACCGCGTTCGCGCATCCACGTCGCACATTCGGCGATCCAGTCGACGTGTTGCTCGACGGCGGTGATCATGTTGGCGAGCACCGACGGACTACCCGGACCGGTGATCGTGAACATGTTCGGGAACCCGGGCACAGCCAGGCCGAGCAGCGTCCGCGGACCGGCCTGCCAGGCGTCGGCCAGCGTGCGCCCACCGCGTCCCCGGATGTCGATGCGCAGCAGGCTGCCCGTCATCGCGTCGAAGCCGGTGGCGAAGACGATCGTGTCGACGTCGTGGGCCGACCCGTCGGCCAACTCGAGACCGGTTGCGGTGAGGCGCTCGATCGGGTTGTCCCGGACACTGACGAGTGAGACGTTCTCGCGGTTGAAGGTTTCGTAGTAGCCGGAATCGACGCACGGTCGTTTGCACGCGAACGTCTGGTCGGGGCACAGCAGAGCGGCGGTGGCTGGATCGTCCACGATCGTGCGGATCTTGTCCCGGACGAATTCGGCGACGACCTCGTTGGCGTCCTGCCTCACCAGTGTGTCGACGAATGCACTCGAGAGTGCGAATCCGCCGAGGCCCCATCGTTCCTCCAGGATCCGGCGCTGTTCGGCCGGGGTGTGGTCGAGGGCACTCCCCGCCGGTCGGGGATAGCTCGCTCCGAAGGCGGTCGCGCGGCGGCGGAGCGTGGCTCTGAACTGCGCGTAGTCGGCCTTGACGGCGGCCTCCACCTGGGGATCGAGTGGCGCGTTGCGAGCCGGTGCCGCATAGGCGGCGGTGCGCTGGAAGACCGTGAGGTGGTCGGCCTCCTCGGCGAGCAGCGGGATCGCCTGGACCCCCGACGAACCCGTCCCGATGACGGCCACCCGCCGGCCGCGTACGTCGACGCCGTCGTGGGGCCAGCGGCCGGTGTGCAGGAGTCGACCACCCGCGTGCTCGAAGTTGTCGATGCCGTCGAAGTCGGGGATGTTCGTGCTCGACAGACACCCGGTCGCCATCACGACGAACCGTGCGTCGTACACGGTGGTGGCGTGGCCGAGTTCGTCGCCGCCGACGGTGCGTCCGACGACCGGGCTCGTCGTCACCGTCCAGCGGCCGGTGCGATCGTCGAACTCGGCCCGCACGACGCGTGTGTCGAAGACGATGTCACGACGCAGGTCGAACCGATCGGCAACGTGCTCGGCGTAGCGCAGGATCTCGGGCTGTGGGGCGTACCGCTCGGTCCAGTGCCATTCCTGCTGCAGGTCGGCGTCGAACGAGTACGAGTATTCGAGGCTCTCGACGTCGCAGCGCGCCCCCGGATACCGGTTCCAGTACCACGTCCCCCCGACGTCACCCGCCGCCTCGATCGCCCGCACGTCGAATCCCGCTGCTCGCAGCCGGTGGACGGCGTACATGCCACCGAAGCCCGCGCCGACGACGAGGACGTCGACGGGCGTCGGATCGGTCGGGGTGGCCTGGTCGCTCATGATGCGAGCCTGCCATCAGCGTTTCCGCTCCTCCGAATCGCACCGATCCTTCGGATCGTGACGTGATCGGTCAGAATCGAAGGCGATGGATTTCGACCTGCCACCCGACGACCACCCCACCCGCCGGCGGGTTCGCGACTGGATCGCCGCCAACCCGAACCCGACGGGCAAGGACCTCGCCGAGGCCGGATACGTCGTGCCCCACTGGCCGGCGCCATGGGGGCTCGACGCCGACCCGATCGACCAGTTGGTGATCGACGACGAACTCCACCGTGCGGGGATCCGTCGTCCGAACAACGCGATCGGCATCGGGTGGGCGGCCCCGACGATCCTGCTCGCCGGGACCCCGGCGCAACACGAGCGTTACCTCCCGAAGATCTTCTCGGGCGAGGAGTTCTGGTGCCAGTTGTTCTCCGAGACCGAAGCGGGATCGGACCTCGCGAACCTGGCCACCCGAGCCGAACGCGACGGCGACGAGTACGTGATCAACGGCTCGAAGATCTGGTCGAGCGGTGCGCACCACGCGCAGCTGGGCATCCTGATCGCGAGGACCGATCCCGACCAGCCGAAGCACAGGGGCATCTCCTACTTCGTCATGCCGATGGACGCCGAGGGGCTGTCGATGTCGCCGATCGTCGACATGACCACGGCGCACTCGTTCAATCAGGTGTTCTTCGACAACGTCCGGATCCCCGTCGCCAACCGAATCGGCGAGGAGGGCGACGGGTGGCGCCTCGCCAAGGTGACGTTGTCCAACGAGCGCGTGTCGTTGTCCTCGGCGGGGTCGTTGTGGGGGGTGGGTCCATCGGCCGAGCTGTTGATCGACCTCATCCGTGAGCAGGGGGGACTCGACGATCCGGTACTGCGGCAGCGGGCCGTCGGCGTCCACATCGAAGCCGAGCTCCTGCGCCTCAATCGGTTCCGCAGTCTGAGTGCCACGCTGCAGGGAAAGACCCCGGGTCCGGAGGCGTCGATCCAGAAGATCATGGCCGACGACCACGGCCAGCACGTGTTGTCGCTCGCCAAGGACCTGGCCGGCGCCGACGGGATGCTCGACGGCTCCGGCCCGCCCGGTCGCGTGCCGCCTGCGATGAAGGGCACGCCGACGGAGAACAACTTCGGGGACGGGCAGTTCCCCGACGTCGATCCGATCTGGCACTACGGCTACCTGTTCCATCCGGCGCTGACCCTCGGGGGAGGGACGTTCGCCGTGCAGCGCAACATCGTCGCCGAGCACGTGCTCGGACTGCCGCGGGAGCCGAACGTCGAGCGCGGACTGACGTGGTCGGAAGCCAGGAAGCTGGCCGTCTGAGGCGGTTCGGTCCTGCGGTGCCTCGGCGGGTTCCCCACGCCGGGGAGCTGGACCGATGCGCCCGTCTCGACAGCTACCGTGGCGCCCCGTGACGACCTCGAGCAGCGAACGCGTCGGCCAAGGCTTCGGCATCGACATCGGGGGCAGCGGGATGAAGGCCGCCGTCGTCGATCTGGCCACCGGTGACCTGGTCACGGAGCGGTACAGGATCGACACGCCGCAGCCGGCGACCCCCGATGCGATGGCCGAGGTCGTCGTGGAACTGGCACGACATCACGGGTGGGGCGGCAATGTCGGGTGTGCATTTCCGGCTGTCGTGCGCAACGGCGTGGTGCGCTCGGCCGCGAACATCGACGAGTCGTGGTTGGACGTCAATGCCGACGAGGTCTTCGGCGACGCGCTCGGCCTGGGCGTGCACATGATCAACGATGCCGACGCCGCGGGGCTGGCCGAGGTCCGCTACGGGGTGGCCGCCGGTCGAGGCGGCGTCGTGATCATGCTGACGTTCGGTACCGGCATCGGGTCAGGGCTGTTCATCGACGGGGTGCTCGTACCGAACACCGAGCTCGGGCATCTGGAACTCGACGGGTGCGACGCCGAGAAGAGGGCCGCCGCCAGTGTCCGCAAACGCGAGGGCCTGTCGTGGTCGGAGTGGGCGATCCGCGTCGAGCGCTACCTGCGTCACCTCGAGACCCTGTTCAGCCCCGATCTGTTCGTCGTCGGTGGCGGGGCCAGCAAGCAACCGGGTCGGTGGCTCGACGAGATCTCGATCGACACCGAGATCGCGGTGGCGTCGCTGGCGAACGACGCCGGGATCGTCGGCGCCGCGCTGATCGCTCCCTGAGAACCGGTCGGGCGTTCAGCTCTGGAGCGCCGCGATGCGGTCTTCGAGCGGCGGGTGCGACGAGAACAGCTTGCGAGCGCCCGTCGCCTTGCTCGACCGGATGCCGAACGCCGCGACCTCGTCGGGGAGCGAATCCTCGGTGTGCTGACGCTGGAGCGCCTGGAGTGCCGAAATCATCTGCGCATTGCTGGTGAGCCGTCCCGATCCACTGTCCGCCCGGAATTCGCGGTGACGGCTGAACCACAACACGATCATGGTGGCGAAGAAGCCGAGGATCATCTGCAGCAGGATGACGACGACGAAGTAGGTCCCCCGACCGCCGCGGTCGCTGACGATCACATTCGCAACGATGCGCGAGATCAGGATGACGAAGGTGTTCACGACGCCCTGGATGAGGGTGAGCGTGACCATGTCGCCGTTCGCCACGTGGGCGACTTCGTGTGCCAGCACGGCCTCGACCTCGTCGGGCGTCATCTGCTGGAGGAGCCCGACGCTGACGGCCACCAACGCGTCGTTGCGCTTGGCTCCGGTCGCGAAGGCGTTCGGCACCGGTGAGGCGTAGAGCGCGACGTCCGGACTGTCGATGCCCGCGTCGCGGGAGAGTCGCGCAACGGTGTCGAGGAGCCAACGCTCCGTTTCGGTGCGAGGGTTCTCGATGACGACGGCGCCGGTCGAACGCAGCGCGATCTTCTTCGAGAGGGCGAGCGAGATGAACGACCCGCCGAACCCGAAGAGCGCGGCGAAGATCGTGAGCCCGACGATGCTCTGCGGGTCGAGGCCGAAGATCGACGCGACGATCGTGAAGAGAACGATCACGGCCATGTTGGTCGCGACGAGGAGTCCGAGCCTCGTCGCGAACCCACCGATCTTCTTCGGTCGAGCGGTCGCGATTTCGCTGGTGTCCATCAGTGCCTCCCGGAGGTGTCGACCGTCGGTCGTCGGAGAAAGGATATCCGGGCGGTTCTCCGCCGTGCCGGTGCGTCCGCCACATCGATCTCCCCATCGTCCGTCAGCCGGACGAGCGTGCCGACGTGGACAGCGGTGACCGAGGTCGACGGTAGGGGACGGGACGGCAGATCCCGATCGTCGCGCCCGGGCGTGCTACGAATCAGTCGTGATCGTCGTCATAGGTGAAGCGCTCGTCGACCTCGTCATCGCGCCGAGCGGGGCCGTCGAGGCCGTGCTCGGAGGGGCGCCGTACAACACGGCTCGGGCCGCGGCCCGTCTGGGGGCCGACGTCGAGTTCGTCGGCGGGTTGTCCGTCGATCGATTCGGTTCGCAGCTGCGGAGTGGGCTCGATGCCGACGGCGTCCGGACGAGCTTCGCGGTGTGGACCGAGGCGCCGACCACGTTGGCGGCCGCCGAAATCGGGGAGGACGGATCGGCGGCGTACCGCTTCTACTTCGACGGCACGTCCGCCCCACTCGTCGGACCGCACGCTGCCGGGGCGGCGGTGTCGTCACTCGGGTCGAACGACATCCTGTTCACCGGTGGACTGGCGTTGGTCCTCGAGCCGATGGCGACGTCGGTGACGGCGGCGATCGCCACCCTCGACGGCGGGACCGTCCTGATGATCGACGTCAACAGTCGTGAGGCCGTGATCCCCGATCGGGCCGCCTACGTCGACCGTGTCCACCGTGCGGCGTCGCGCGCCGACATCGTCAAGGTCTCCGACGAGGACCTCGCGTATCTCTCGCCGACCCTCGACCCGCCCGCCGCCGCCCGTCGGCTGCTCGATGTCGGCGCGCAGGCGATCGTCGTCACCGCCGGGGCGTCGCACACGACGATCGTGACGGCCGCCGGCGAGGCGACCGTCGAGGTGCCGGCGGTGCCCGGGCACGTCGTCGACACGATCGGTGCCGGCGACACGTTCGGCGCCGGCATGCTCGCCTGGTGTAGCGCAGCCGGTGCGGGGCGCGCCGATGTGTCGATCGAGAACCTCGCAGCCGCGGTGCGGGTGGGTCACGCCGCAGCGGGGGTCGTCGTCACCCGGCGCGGTGCCGACCCGCCGCGACGCGACGAACTCGATGTCGACTGGACATGACGGCTCACACGAGGTAGTGCCGCACCGCGAGCCGTTCCGCCGAATCGTCGCCGGGCACCCCCAGCTGAGCGACGACGCGCAGCGATGGCCATTCGGCCGGCGTCAACTGCTGGTATTCGAACGTCAACTCACCGGCCGACGGGTGTGCGAAGCGACGCAACCGGGTCTCGAAACCCGACACGTCGTGCTCGGGCCACCACGCGGCGAATGCCTCGCTGTCTGCGGTGAGCAGGTCGACCAACTCGACCATCGCCGGATCGTGTCGGAGGGTCGATGTCGCGGAACGGAATTCGGCGAGGGCCTGTCGGGCGTGGATGTCCCAGTCGATGATCAGGTCGCGCGTGGCGGGGTCCGCGAACAACACCCACAGGAGGTTGCGACGCGGCGCTTCGAGTTCGGCGAGACGCGGGTAGAGCCGCTCCTGGGCATCGTTCCACGCGACGAACTCCCAGTGCGGTCCCAGCACGTAGGCCGGGGCGGGCATGAGCGCATCGAGCAGGCGAACGAGGGCACTCGGTGCCTCGGTCGGGGCTTCGACCGATGTCGTGCCGGGGTCGGTCAACGCCAGGAGATGGGCCTGCCCGGCCTCGTCGAGTCGTAGCGCCCGAGCGATCGAGAGCAACACGTCGTCCGATGCGTTGATCCGCCGCCCCTGCTCGAGCCAGGTGTACCACGTGACCGAGACCCCGGCGAGCAGTGCCACCTCCTCCCGGCGCAGTCCGGGCGTCCGCCTCCCGCGTCCGGCCGGCAGCCCGACCTGTTCGGGGCGAATCGACTCGCGACGGGCGCGGAGGAACTCCGCCAGCTCGCGCCGATGATCCCCGGAACCCATGGGACGAGTCAACCAGACTCGTCGGCTCGATGGGTGGTGCTCCCGCTCCCCGTAGCGGAGTGGGTCAGACCCACTCCGCTACGTCAGCGGCACGGTTGGCCGCGGAGGGACCCGCAGGCGGGGTACTCGGCGGGAGGCTCGATGCCGGGGATCACCGGAAGCACGAGCTGGGACGGTGTCGAGGGGCCGAGACCGATCTGAACCTGCTCGCCGTTCGAGATCGTGTCGAACTCCCAGACCGCACGGTTGCCGCCGGGCGCATCGACCATCAGCCGGATCCGGGATCCCGCCCGGAAGACGTGGGCGAACGGGAAGATCTCGACGCGAGCCAGTTCGAAGGCATCGGCCGGGTCGGGGAGCGGTGCCGCGTCTGTTTCGAGATGGGTCTGGACCGGTCGGAGGTCGGTCGACGCGTCCTCGTCGAGCGCGCGGTGGCTGGCGCGCAGCCACCCCGACTGCACGAGCACCTCGGTGCCGTCGGGTCGGAGTTCGGTGAGCGTGACCTCGAGGTCGGTGTCGCCGGTGTCGCTCGTGATCCAGAGGTCGGCCGAGCCGGATCCGGCCATGGTGAGCGTCTGGGCCAGGGGCGCTGATCGGAAGTCGGCGAACGTTCCGGGGGCCGGCTCCTGCCAGTCCCACACGACATCGGTGCGCCAGAGATCCGACGAGTTGCCCGTCCAGTAGGTGGCGGGTGCGTTGTCGGGCAGCGCCCGGTAGTCGACGCGGGCGTCGTCGGCGACCGGTTCCGATGTCAGCGTGTCCGTGCCGAGATGCCAGACCGTCGGCACGGTCGACGGGATCGGCCAGGCATCGAAGCGTTCGCCGAACCGGGCGAGCGGGGCCAGCGGTGTGGAGCCGTCTGCCGCACCCTGTTCGAACAGGATCTCGATCGGCGGCTCGGACTCGAACGCAGCCAGCGCGTCGGCGTACTCCATGCCGGCGAAGCGGTCGGGGATCTCACCGACCTCGTCGGTGCCCCAGATTCCCCCGGCCAGGATCGGCGCGACCGCACGGGCCGGGGCGAGGTCCGGTGTCCGCTTGGCGACGTACAGATCGAGGAACTCCAACATCCGCGGGAGCACCGACGGGCTGATCGACTCGGTGTGCAACCCGTTCACCATCGTCGCGTAGAACCGGTCGGTCCCGGTGAACCGATCGAGCATCGTCGGGAAGCGACCGCCGGTCTGCTCGTCCTGCCACGCCCCCGCGAGGAACGTCGGGACCTCGATCTTGTCGACGAACAGGCGCGGTGAGATGTCGTCACCCACCGAAGGAACGTAGAACTGGTTCGTCCTGATCTCGTCGCCGGTGTCCGGATTCTGGAGCCGCACTCGCTGATTGGCGGCGCATTCCTCGTCGCCCGTCGCGATCTGGTCCACGGTCCAGCCCTGACCGGCGCCGGTCGGTTCACCCGCAGGATCGATCGACGGCCTCGCCGAGTCGAAGCGCTCCTCACCCCAGTTGGCCGCGAAGCCGGTGTTCAGGATGCCGCCCGGGTAGAGCGTGCCCTGATAGGTGTCGTCGTTCACCGACAGCGGAGTGATCGCGTCGAGGCTCGGCGGTCGAGTCTGCGCGACGAAGAGCTGGCTGATCCCCGGATAGGAGATGCCGACCATGCCGACGGCGTTGCCGGCAACCCACGGCTGGGCCGCAACCGCTTCGACGACGTCGTAGCCGTCGGTCGACTGCGTGTATTCGAAGAACCGGAAGGATCCGCCGCTGCAGCCCGTCCCGCGCATGTTGACCCCGACGTAGGCGTAGCCGAGCGACTGGAACAGCGTCGCGAAGCCGGCGCCCTGCTCGGGGTTGCTCGGCGAGTAGCCGGAGTACTCCACGACGGTCGGGTACGGCCCGTCCTCCACCGGGCCGGGTAGCACGATGTAGGCGCCGAGCGTGGTGCCGTCGCGGGCCTCGATGTAGTCGAAGCCGGTGTTTCCCTCCCGGTTCAGCTCGAGCCGTTGCTCGGCGAAGAACGTCGGGTCGGGGTGCTCGTCACGACCGAGCACGTCGATCGTGACGCCCACGACGGAACCGTCGCCGACTCGGTAGTCGACGTCCGCGTCGAGGCCGCGGACGACCAGCGAGCCGTAGTCATCGGCAACCCCTGCTGCGAACGTCGCATCGAAGTCGTCGTCGGGGACGAGTACGAACTCGGCGCCCGGCGTTGCGTCGAGCAGCGTGATCTGTTCGACGCCGGCCCGGACCACCGCGTCGATCGGCTGGTCGACCGCCACGACCTCGGAATCGTCCGGCGGTTCCTCGTCGGGCGTCGGCGCCGAGTCGTCCGACTCCTCGATGGTGCTGTCGGCCGGGTCGGTCACCGACGGCGGTGTGGTGGGTGCTGTCCCGTCCGTCGACGAGTCGTCACTCGCCGAGCATGACGCGGCGACGAGCGCAACGGTGACGATTCCTGCCCACAGACGTTTCCCCATCGCGTGAGCATCGCATGCGCCGGTCGTGGAGACGTAGCCTGAGCGTGTGCCCGAGCTCATCTCGCCCGACGTGTTCGACCTCGATGCGATGCTCGCCGACCTCGCGACGTTGGTGGAGATCGAGTCACCGTCGCTCGACCTCGACTCGCTCCACGTGTCGGCGGTGTCGCTCGCAGCGATGATCGAGCGGCACCTCGGTGGCACCTGCGAGCTGGTGCCGAGCGAGGCCGGTCCCCACGTGCACTGGAAAGGGGGCGGTGATCCGCAGGTGCTGCTTCTCGGCCATCACGACACCGTCTTCCCGATGGGCACGCTCGCGAGCCGTCCCTTCGCCGTCGACGACGGCATCGCGACCGGGCCCGGCGTGTTCGACATGCTCGGTGGCATCGTTCAGGCGCTCCACGGGCTGAGTCGCCTCGGCGACCGCTCCGGCATCGAGTTGCTGTTCAGCGCCGACGAGGAGGTGGGCTCGATCCACTCACGCGACCTGATCGAGGAGCGGGCTCGCGCCTGCGGCAACGTGCTGGTGCTCGAACCGTCGGCGAACGGTGGCGGCCTGAAGACGGGTCGCAAGGGGTGCGGCACCTTCGAAGTCGTCATCGCCGGCCGGGCCGCGCACGCGGGCCTCGAGCCGGAGAACGGCGTGAACGCACTCGTCGAAGCGGCACGCCAGGTCCTCGTGATCAACGGGATCGGACGGCCCGAGGTCGGGACGACCGTCACGCCCACCGTGGCCGCGGCGGGAACCGCCGACAACGTCGTGCCTGCGGAGGCACGGATCAAGGTGGACGTGCGCGTCGAGTCCGCCGACGAGAAGGACCGGGTCGAGATGGCGATGGCCGGCCTCACCGCCGTCGACGACGCTGCGACACTCACGGTGCTCGGCGGCGTGAACCGCCCACCGATGCCCGAGTCGGCGTCCGCTTCACTGTTCCCGCTCGCCGAACGTGTGTCGCCCGGGATCGCCGGTGTCGCGGTCGGCGGGGGCAGCGACGGCAACTTCACCGCGGCGATCGGTGTGCCGACGCTCGACGGCCTCGGTGCGGTCGGTGGGGGAGCGCACGCCGACACCGAACACGTCGTCGTGGCGACGATGCCCGAGCGGGCGGCGCTCGTCGCGAACCTCGTCGCGGCGATCGCCGACCGGGGCTGATCCCGTGTCGCTGCGCGTCGTGATCACGGCCGGCGGCGCCGGGATCGGTCGGGCCACCGCCGAGCACTTCGTCGCGGGAGGCGCCAGCGTCGTGGTGTGCGACATCGACGCATCAGCGGTGGCCGACGTGGGCGCGGTCGACGGGATCGTCGCGGCCGTTGCCGACGTGTCCGACACCGCGTCGGTCGACCGGTTCATGGCCGGCGCCATGGAGTCGCTCGGCGGCATCGACGTGCTGGTCAACAACGCGGGGATCGCCGGGCCGGGCGGGGTGCTGGAAGACCTCGACCCCGACGACGTGAACCGGACGCTCGACGTCGACGTCACGTCGATGTTCCGCACCTCACGGCGAGCGATCCCGGCGATGAAGCAACAGGGGAGCGGGGTGATCGTCAACGTGTCGTCGACGGCGGGGTTGTTCGGGTTCCCGTACCGGTCGCCGTACGCCGCCGCCAAGTGGGCGGTGATCGGGCTGACGAAGACGATGGCGATGGAACTCGGCGAATTCGGGATCCGGGTGAACGCCGTCTGTCCGGGTTCGGTGAAGGGCCCGCGGATGGATCACGTGATCGACCTCGAGGCGGCCGCGTCCGGTCGGTCCACCGACGAGATCCGGGTGGGCTTCGAGCGGCAGGTGTCGTTGCGGACCTTCGTCGGCGCGACCGACATCGCCGAGACGATCGCATTCCTCGCCTCGCCGGCCGCCTCGAAGATCACCGGCCAGGCGATCCCGATCGACGGCCACACCGAATCGATGCGCACCTGACCCGGACCACGCGACATCCGGTGCACGAGACGCCCCGGGCGGGATCTCGTGCACGCGACGACCTGTGCGTCCGCTCCCGCGACGTCGAACGAGAATTCGTGAGGACCGAATGTCCCGCACATCGCCGGTTCTGTTGCACGGTCTGTCGTGACCGTCGCGGTGGACGATCACGAGGGGGGTTCGGGATGGTGCGACCGCTCCGCTCCTGGGGCGGAGCCGTGGGGTCGCGTGATGATCTCCCACCCGATCCTGGTGTGCGGGTCGGCGAAGTAGACGCCGCGTCCGCCATCTTGGTGGTTGATCTGACTCGGCTCGGATCGGCGAGGGTCGGCCCAGTACGGGATCTTCATGTCCACGATCCGATCGAAGATCTCGTCGAACTGGCGCTCGGTCACCAAGAACGCGAGATGCCCGCCGCTCAGGTCTCCGGACGCGTCCGCGAAGTCGAGTGTGACGCCGTTCCCGGTCTCGACCTGGGTGAAGTGGCCGTACTCGGTTGGTGTTCCCATGCCTGCGACTTCGGCGAAGAAGTTCGCGGCGGCGCGTCGGTCCGTCGCCCAGACGATCAGGTGATTCAGCTGTGGATTCATGTGACGACTCCGATCGCTCGCTGTTGCTCGGATGACCTCCGCACGGAATCCGACGACGGGGGTGCCGTGTCCGCATGGCCCGGTTCAGCCGCCGTTCCATCGGGGATCGCCTCGGCCATGCGGGTGTCGTCCCGGGCGATGTCTCCGCCCGGCCGCGCGGGGACTGCGAGGGGTCGAGCGTCCGTCTCGTCAAGCGGAGCGAGCGGGTCGTCGCCCCTGGCTCCGCCTTCGGACGGTCTTCCCGCATCGGCGCTGACGGTGCGCATCGTCTGACGTCGATGTGTCGTCATGTCGCTGAGACCGTGCGTTCCAGGGCGCCCGCTCCGCTGGGGCGGTCGTGGGTCGGTGGTCAGCACCCGTGCGAACACGACCCGAGCGTCCGGGGCTCGTCCGATTCCACCGGGTGGACCGCCCCGCCGATCGTCGGCGCCCACGGGCATCCGCGGGGGAGCGGCTCGACCCGCGCGGGGTCACCTTCGCCGGTCCGACCACTCCGTGCCGCATCGAACAGGACGACCGCGACATCGCCTGACGCCGGACTCGGCTGCGCGCCGATCGGACGTCGCCGATCAGACCTCGGCGGCGAACACCTCGCGGCCGTCGAGGCCCGCGTCGAGTGTGATCGACACGGTCTGCTCGAAATCGCCGGCGACGCACGAGCGGCTCATGGCGTCTTCGGTGATCCCCACTCGCAGCGTCACGATCACCGTCGAGCCGGTGGCCGTCGCCGTTGCATCGGCCGCCGTGCAGTCCGGGTCGCCGCTGGTGAAGCGCACCATCAACTGCTCCGGGTACGACTCGGCGATGTCGATGCCGTCGATCGGGTGCGGCTTCGGGTCGACCACGGTGCCACCGACGTTGCCGGTGCCGAGCACCTGGTCGCTTTGGCCCACCGGAGCATCCGGCCCCGAATCGTTGCTCTGGTCGGTCGTCTCCGACGTTGCCGTGGTGTCGAGCGGTGGTGGCAATTCGTCGTCCGAGTCGTCGGAGCCGCACGCGGCGAGACCGACCGCACCGATGACGACGAGGATGCCGATCGAGCGAGACGCGCGGATGAGGCTCATGACGGTTGGACGACTCGCACCGCGACTTGGTTCCCGGAGCCTGCGGCGGGGTCGTGTGGCCCGACCCGGTTGGGACGGAATGGATCGGCGGGGTCCACGGTCGCTCAGTCGGCGCGGTCCAGCGCCGGGGTGATGTCGCCCTTGCCGAGAGTTCCGACGCGCTTGTAGACGTCGAGCTTGGCGCGGGTGTCGGCGATGTCGAGGTTGCGCATCGTCAGCTGACCGATCCGGTCGAGCGGGCCGAACGCCGCGTCCTCGACGCGCTCCATCGACAGACGGTCCGGTTCGTACGTGAAGTTCTCGCCGGTGGTGTTCAGGATCGAATAGTCGTCGCCGCGTCGCAGACGCACGGTGACCTCGCCGGTGACCGCGGCGCCGACCCAGCGCAGCAGTGGTTCGCGCAGCATCAGGCATTGGGGGTCGAACCAGCGGCCCTCGTAGAGCAGGCGGCCGAGTCGGCGGCCCATCGTCGTGTAGTTCTCGAGCGTGTTCTCGTTGTGGATCGCCGTCAACAGTCGTTCGTAGGCGACCTGCAGGAGCGCCATGCCCGGGCCCTCGTAGATGCCGCGCGACTTGGCTTCGATGATGCGGTTCTCGATCTGATCGCTCATCCCGAGTCCGTGGCGCCCCCCGATCGAGTTCGCCTCCATCACGAGATCGACGGGTGTGGCGAACGTGGCGCCGTCGATCGTCGTCGGCCAGCCCCCCTCGAACCCGATCGTGATGTCTTCGGTCGGAATGTCGATCGAGGCGTCCCAGTGGGCGACGCCCATGATCGGGGTGACGATCTCCATCGACGCGTCGAGTTCCTCGAGCGCCTTGGCTTCGTGTGTCGCTCCCCAGATGTTGGCGTCTGTCGAATACGCCTTCTCCGTCGGATCCCGGTACGGCAGCCCGCGAGTGACGAGGAACTCGCTCATGCCCTGCCGTCCGCCGAGTTCGTCGACGAAATCCGGGTCCAGCCACGGTTTGTAGATCCGCAGCGCGGGGTTCACGAGCAGCCCGTACCGGTAGAAACGCTCGATGTCGTTGCCCTTGTAGGTCGAGCCATCGCCCCAGATCTCGACGCCGTCGTCCTGCATCGCCCGCACGAGCAGGGTGCCCGTGACGGCACGCCCGAGGGGTGTCGTGTTGAAATACGTGCGACCGGCGGTGCGGATGTGGAACGCACCGCACTGCAGTGCGATCAGGCCCTCGTGGACGAGTTCGTCCCGACAATCGACGAGGCGGGCCTCCTCGGCGCCGTACACCCTGGCTCGGTCGGGGACGCTGTCGAGGTCGGGCTCGTCGTACTGGCCGATGTCGGCCGTGTAGGTGTACGGGATGGCTCCGCGCTCGCGCATCCATGCCACCGCGGCGGACGTGTCGAGCCCCCCGGAGAAGGCGATACCGACGCGTTCGCCGACCGGGAGCGTCATCAACACCTTCGCATTGGACGCCGTCGAAGGGTTCGCTGTGGGGTCCGGTCCGGCGCCCGACGTGGTACGCGAAGCGGGGTTCTCGGAATCGTTCGGGGCGTCAGGCACGGCCGCGACGATAACGGAACGATCGCCGGACGGTCAGGAACCGTCCGGGTCGGGTGGAGCGAACAACGCCATGGCGACACGGTGTTCCGAATCGGAGCCCGGGTCGCCCGTCACGCCTGCGATCGGGCCGCCGGGCGGGTTGCTCGTCGGTTGCGCTGCGACCTCCAGGCGGTAGCGCCCGGTGACCGCCGCGACCGTCACGAGGCCGAGCAGTCCGGCGATGACGAGTTCGGCGACACCCAGGCCGACCGAACGCGACAGATCCGGAATCGCGCCGACCGTTGCCAGCCCCACGGCGAAGGCGCTCAGCCGCAGCACTCGAGGGACGTTGTAGACGACACAGATCGCCAGGGCGATCGACAGCACCGATGGGAGGATCCTGACGACGGTCGGGGTCGGTTGGGCGCGTGGGCCGATCCACCAGGTTCCGATCCCGATCTGAACGCTTGCCTGCCACACGGCGGCGTACGCGAAGAAGGCGGCGACCCACGCAGCGGCGAGGACGAAGCGCCACGTCGGCGTGAGGTCGCCGGGTCGCGCCCGGATCGGAGCGACGGGTTCCGGCGCGGCGACGTCCTGTATTTCCTGCCACTGCGCCTCCGGTCCCTGTGCAGCGCGCGCCGCCGCGTCGGGCGGCAACGACGTCGGTCGGGCGTCGGGTGGCGGGAACGGTTGTGCCACCGGCAGGTCATCGGACAACGCGCCGGCGGGGTCGTCGGAGGTCGTCGACATCGCAGGGCACGATACTGCTGCTGAGGCGCCACCCGGGCGCACGACTACCCTGCACGGGCGATGACCGCGACGGCGAACCCCGATGGACTCGACGCTGCGCCGGAGCGGTTCGAGAAGCTCTCGATCTTCTATCCGATGTGGAACGAGGAGTTGTACATCGAGCGCGCCCTGGACGCCGGGCACCGAACGGCGCGCAACCTCCTTGCCCGGGGGGACATCGGTGACTACGAGCTGATCGTGGTCGACGATGCGTCGACCGACCGGACCGGCGAGATCGCCGACCGCCTCGCAGCGGAGGATCCGCACGTGCGGGTGGTCCACCACGAGAAGAACCGGAAGTTGGGTGGAGCGATCAAGACCGGTTTCGCATCGGCCACCGGCGACCTCATCCTCTACACCGACGCCGATCTGCCGTTCGACATGGCCGAGCTCCCCCGAGCCGTCCGATTGCTCAGCGACTACGACGTCGATCTCGTGAGCGCATACCGCTTCGACCGCACCGGCGAGGGATACCTGCGGCTCGTGTACACCTTCGTCTACAACCTGCTGATCCGGTCGATGTTCGGCGTGAAGGCGCGCGACATCAATTTCGCGTTCAAGCTCTGCCGTGCCCGGCTGTTCGATCACGTCGAGTTGCGCAGCGAAGGCTCGTTCATCGACGCCGAACTCGTGATCCGTTCGACGCGACTCGGCTTCGAGATGCTGCAGTTCGGCGTCGACTACTTCCCTCGAACGCGTGGTGAGTCGACGTTGAGTTCACCGGGCGTGATCTGGACGATCCTTCGCGAGATGCGTGAGCTGCGCAGCGATCTCGACGGGATCGAACCGGTTCGTCGCAGCTGAGGTCCGAGAGGAAGCCTGGACCCGAAGGATCCGCGAAATCCCGGCGAAACAGCGGTTTCGCGCAGGGAGACCGTGCGCACCCGCGGGTAGCTTTGCGCCGTACCGGAGTGTCCGTCGTGCCCCGCGTATGTCGACGTCGTGAACCAGCAACCTCCCCCTCCCAAAGGTCCCGTTGCACAGTGGCTGCCCGCCGGCGCCGCTGTCGCGGTACTGGCGACGGTGATCGTCGCCGGAGTGGCCCTCGGAAGCGGGGGCGGACGGAACGGGTCGGCGGTCGAAGGGGTCGTCTCGACGGGTGAGTTCCCGCCACCGACGGTTCCCGACTCCGTGCCCGACGTGATCGCCACGATCGAGACCACGGCACCGGTGACCAAGTCGGTCCTCGGGCGCACGCTCTCCAAGGGTGTGGCGGGAGCCGACGTCCAGGAGGTCCAGCAGCGCTTGACCGATCTCGGGTTCGCCCCCGGGCCGACCGACGGAATCTACGGCGACGAGACGATCAAGGCGGTGTGGGCGTACGAGAAGCTGGTGCTCGGGGTGGAGAGCAACCGTCCGAGCGGACAGGTCACGCCCGAGATGTGGGATGCGATGCAGGAGCCCTTCGTCATCCAGCCCCGCCGACCCGATGCGACGCCCGACCACACCGAGGTGTATCTCCCCGAGCAGGTCCTGGCGGTGTTCCACGACGACGTGCCCGTCCTGATCACGCACATGTCGAGTGGATCGAACGAGGAGTGGTGCGAAGAGGTGACGATCAGTCCCGGTGAGTACGGCAACCGTGATGGTGACGAACCGATCGTGCGGGGAGAATGCGGCCGGTCGAACACGCCGGGCGGTGTGTTCGAGTTCTATCGACAGGTCGAGGGCGTCCGCGACAGCGCTCTGGGCAGCATGTGGAACCCGGTCTACTTCAACTACGGGATCGCCATCCACGGCGCCCTCAACGTCCCGCTGCAGCCGGCCTCCCACGGCTGTATCCGGATCCCCCTGGGCATCTCCGAGGATCTCCAGGATCTGCTGTCGATGGGCGACCAGGTGTTCGTGTGGGACGGGATCAGGGAGCCGGAGGAGAACGGGTCGCCGCCGCCGACGTTCAACTGGCTCGACCCGGACTACGAGACGACGACCACGGCGCCCGAGTCCACGACCACGGTGCCCGAGTCCACGACGACCGTTCCGGAGACGACGACCGTCCCGGACAGTACGACGGTGCCGGTGACGGCGCCCCCCACGACGGCGCCCCCCACGACGGCGGCGCCCGCCACGCCGACGTCGTCGACCACGTCGACCACGACGACCACCACGATCTTCGCTCCCTGACGTCCACTTCGTGCGGGCGCGCACCGGTCCGTACGATCGGGCGATGGACGCAGGTGAACCCCCGCTGGTCGACTACGACGAGCTCGGGCTGTTCGACGAGAACATCGCCGAGTTCGATCTCGATGTTGCGGTGATTCCGCCGGTCGAGCGTGTCGCCGTCGTCCTCCCGAACGAACCCGACCGCGAGGTCAGCGCGCTGCGTTGGGGCGTCGGTCCCGTCGAGATCGTCTTCGTCCACGGTGGGGCGCAGAATGCCCACACGTGGGACACCGTGGCGCTCGCGCTCGGACGTCCGGCGCTCGCCGTCGACCTGCCGGGTCACGGACATTCGGGGTGGCGCGAGGACGGCGCGTACACCCCGAGCAACCTCGCGGACGACGTCGCCGTGATGGTCGCGACGCATGCTCCCGAAGCACGGGTCGTGGTCGGCATGTCGCTCGGCGGACTGACGTCGATGGAATTGGCGGTTCGCCACCCAGCGCTCGTGCGCGAGCTCGTGATGGTCGACATCACCCCGGGTGTCAACGAGCAGAAGGCGAAGGCGGTCCTCGACTTCGTCGACGGGCCGCAGGAGTTCGCCAGTTTCGACGATCTGCTCGAGCGGACGAAGCAGTTCAATCCATCGCGGTCGGAGTCGTCGTTGCGACGGGGCATCCTGCACAACGCGGCACAGCGCGACGACGGTTCGTGGCAGTGGCGTTACGACCGATCCGGTCATGTCCGATCGCGAGACACCTCGGCAACCTCCGAGACGGGGTCGCACACCCCGTCGAGCCACGGTCCCGAAAGCCTGTCTCCGGTGACGACGCAGCTCTGGGAGCACTTCGAGGCGGTAGCGGTGCCGCTCACCCTCGTTCGAGGTTCGACCTCGCCGGTCGTGGACGACGACGACGTCGCCGAGGCGCGCCGCCGCCAACCCGACATCGACGTGCGGGTGATCGAGGGCGCCGGTCACAGCGTGCAGGGTGACCGCCCGGTCGAGCTGGCCGCACTGCTCGCCGAGCGACTCGGCTGAGCGTGCACCCGGAACGCCGACGCCGCAGGGTCGCGGCAGGCGGAGCGTTCGACCGCGGCGTTCAGCCGCAGGCGTCGATCCCGCCGAGCGCACCCCGACGGAACGCGTCGATCTTCTCGAATGGCGAGCCCAGTACGTCGGTCGTACTCGTGGGGTCCCCGATGATGATCGCGGTCTGAATCGCCTCGGTGAGGTCGTTCGGCGAGATCGACGCTTCTCGATCGGGATCACGCGGCTCCGGCAGGGCACCCGTCGTCGGATCGGGGGTCACGGTCCGCACCCAGGCGCCGACGAGACAGTCGTTCCGGAGTTGGCGCTCCTCGCCCCGCAGCGTGGATCCACTCGTGATCTGCGCGTGTTCGGCCCAGATCACCCCGAGCAGGTAGCCGGGTGCGAAGTCACCGAGGTCGTCGTACAACTGCCGCATCACCGGCACGTTCACGTACGCGGTGTTCGTCTCGGAGCAGAGCTCCGCCCCGAGCTCGAACAGCCCGAACGGAGAGCCGCAGTCCACCTCGCTCCCGGACTGCACCGCGACCAACGCGAGCGGTGTGAAGTCGGGGAACCGGCTCTCACGGTCATTGTCGTAGAGCAGGTTGAGATCAGGCCCGAGGAAGCCGAACAACTCGTTCTCGCCGAAGCCGAAATCGGCGTTGCCCGCGTTGATGACGTCCTGCTCGCTCAGGAACTGCAGCGGTGTGAGGGGCAACGGATCGTCGATCAGCCCGGCACAGCGGCCGAGACCCTCCCGGAAGCCGACCTGGAAGGCGCCGACGCGGTCGAAACCGGATCCGTGCCCGCCTGCCTCGGTCGGGTCGATGCCGACCGGATCCTGCACCGTGATCATCGCGATCAGTCCAGCGCGGATGTCGTCGTCGGTGAAGGGGACGCCCGGCGCACCGCCCGCCGCGGCGCGCCCGGCCCAGGCGCCGGCGATGCAGTCGGCTTGCTGCTCGGTGGCGACGGTCGCCAGATCGAGCTCGAGCGCGCCGGTCCGGGCCTGGATCGCGTGCCCGTACTCGTGGGCGAGCACGATGCCGATGGTGGCGGGTCCGAACTCGGCCGCCAACTGGGAGAGCAGTCCGTTCTCGCCGTCGTCGTACACGATGAAGTCGCCGAGCGGACAGTAGAACGCCACGAACTGCTGCAACTCGTTGTAGCTCGTGATCGGCTCACCGCAGCCGGGGAGCGGGTCGGTGCGCTCGGGATAGCCGGCGTACACCTGCCCCTTCAACGGCTCGTACACGGCGCCGAAGGCCGGTTCGTACTCGACCCGGAGCCAGGCATCGATGTCGCTGAGGGAGGCGAGCAGGAAGTCGTCGTAGCTGCGGCGCGGCTTGTCGTCGCCGAAGTTGATCGCGTCCGGGTCGGCGGCGGTGGGATCGATCTGCGGCACGTCGGGGTCGCCCATCGGGCCCGACGGGTCGATCGGGTCGAGCGGGGTGTTCCGGCTCGGCTCGGTCGTCGTCGGGTCGGGCGTCGGCTCGGTGGCGTTCGTCGGGTCGGTCGTGGTCGGGTCGGTGGGCGCCGTCGTGTCGGCCGAGAAGACCGACCCGATCTGGTCGGCGCGCTCGGTGCTGACGAGGACGTCGGTGCTCCCGCAAGCAACGAGCACGAGCGTGGTGCTCACGGCCAGCGCGAGGCGGGCCGTCCGCCTTGCGGGCCGGGCGTTTCGTGGAGTGGTTCGGGGGAGGGCCACGACGTCCAATCTAGATGTCGGATGTGGACAGCGGGCCGCGAGGCGACGGGACCGCTCCGTGTTTCGGCGGTGTTCATCGTCGCGGACGCGGCCACCTTTCTTCTCGGTGCCGAGCGCGACCGATTGCAGTGCTGTTGGTCACACACTGCTACCGTCCCAGGTCATTCGTCGAACGGGGATCCGAAGGGGAGCACAACAACGTGGCACTACTTGAAGCCGAGGCGATCACGGTGCAATTCGGCGGCATCATCGCCTTGGACGAGCTGACGTTCGAGATGAACGAGGGCGAGATCCTGGGGTTGATCGGGCCGAACGGCGCAGGCAAGACGACGATGTTCAACGTCTTGAGTCGGATCTACAAGCCGACCAGCGGCCGTCTGACCTTCGACGGTGAGGACCTGCTCGGCGTGCCGGCTCACGGGATCGCCAGCCGCGGCATCGCCCGCTCGTTCCAGAACCTCGCGCTGTTCCCGACGATGACGCTGTTGCAGAACACGATGACCGGCGCGACGAGTCACGGAAAGATCGGCTTCGTCCGTGCGGCGTTCCGGGTCGGCGCGGGCACCGAGGAGAAACGGTTGGCCGCCGAGGCGTACGACATCCTCCAGTCGCTCGATCTCGCGCAGTACGCGTTCCGGCCGGCAGCGGGACTGCCGTTCGGCACCTTGAAACGCCTGGAGCTCGCCCGCGCGCTCGCGTCGCACCCTCGACTGCTTCTCCTCGACGAGCCTGCGGCAGGCCTGACCCACGCCGAGGTCGACGAACTCGGGCAGACGATCAAGCGGGTACGTGAAGAGTACGGCGTCACCGTGCTGCTGGTCGAACATCACATGGGGATGGTCATGTCGATCTCCGATCGTGTCGTGGCGATGGAGTTCGGCCGCAAGATCGCCGAGGGTCTCCCGCGCGAGGTCCAGAGCGATCCGAGCGTGATCGAGGCCTACCTGGGGACAAGCGCATGACCACGCACCTCCTCGAAGTCAGCGGGCTGATGGCCGGGTACGGCCAGATCGAAGTCCTGCACGGCCTCGACTTCCACGTCGCCGACGGCGAGATCGTCGTGATCCTGGGTGCGAACGGCGCCGGGAAGACCACCACGATGCGGGCGATCTCCGGCATGATCAATCGGTCGGGTGACATCGTCTTCGATGGCAACAGCATCGGTTCGGCTCGGCCCGACGCGGTGTTGCGGGCCGGGATCTCGCAGGTCCCGCAGGGTCGCGGTACCTTCACCGACCTGTCGGTCGAGGACAACCTGCGCGCGGGGGCATACACCGTCAAGGGGTCGAGCGTCGACGACCTCGACCGGTGGTACGAGGTCTTCCCGCGGTTGGCCGAACGCAAGGACCAGCGGGCCGGATCGCTGTCGGGCGGCGAGCAGCAGATGCTCGCGATCGCTCGTGCGATGATGAACCGTCCGAAACTGCTGCTCTGCGACGAGCCGAGCCTCGGTCTCGCGCCGATCATCACGCAGAACCTGTTCACGATCCTCGGCGAACTCCGCGACGAGATGGGAATGGCGCTGCTCGTCGTCGAACAGAACGCCGGGCTGTCGCTGAAGTTGTGCGACCGGGCGTACGTGCTCGAGACCGGACACATCGTCGCGACCGGAACCGGCGACGAGCTCCTCAACGACGACACCGTCAAGCAGGCCTACCTCGGAGGTGTCGGCTGATGTCGCTCTTCATCCAGCGAATGTTCGACGGCCTCGCCGAGGGGTCGATCTACGCGCTGCTCGCATTGGCGCTCGTGGTGATCTTCCGCTCGACCGGACAGCTGAACTTCGCCCAGGGTGAGATCGGCACGCTGTGTGCGTTCTTCGCCTCGACGATCACGCT
Organism: Ilumatobacteraceae bacterium; assembly: GCA_963824025.1. Taxonomy (GTDB): domain Bacteria; phylum Actinomycetota; class Acidimicrobiia; order Acidimicrobiales; family Ilumatobacteraceae; genus Ilumatobacter_A. The sequence continues at coordinate 208,926 of CAWGNY010000002.1, read as the reverse complement.
CTCGGGCTGGCCGGTGTGGTCGGCGGTTCTCGCCGCGATGGCGATCGGCTTCGTGGTCTCCGCGCTCGTCGAACGCGTCGTGGTCCGCCCGATCGAGGATCGCAATCCGGGGGCGGTGATCGTCGCCTTGATCGGCGTCTTCCTCGCTGTCAACCAGCTGACAGCGATGTTCTGGGGCGTCGACGCCCGGAGCCTGCCGAGCCTGTTCCCGACCGACGCCGATGCGTTCTTCCGAATCGGGGACGCCGCCATCCGCTGGGAGCGTGTCGGCATCATCGGTGTGCTCGCCGTGGTCGTCGTCCTGCTGTACTTGCTCTTCAACCACACGAGAGTCGGCCTGGCGATGCGGGCGGTGGCCAACAACCAGGAGTCGTCCAATCTGGTGGGCATCCGTGTCGGCAACATCTTGATCCTCGGCTGGGGGCTCGCGGGAGCGATCGGCGCCCTCGCCGCGGTGATGCTCGCCCCGTCGGCGGGCCTCACCGGCTCCTTGATGCTCGGTCCGTTCCTGCTGGCCTCGGTGGCGGCTGTGCTCGGTGGCCTCGACTCGCCGGTCGGTGCCGTCGTCGGTGGCCTGTTGATCGGGCTGCTGAAGGCGTTCCTGATCGGCTACGTCGGCTTCCTGTCCGACATGTTGTTCCCCGTGATGCTGGTGGTCCTGCTGAGTGTGCTGCTGTTCCGACCGGCCGGGTTGTTCGGCACCGAGAAAGTGGAGCGAGTCTGATGAGCGATCAGAGCGACGATTCCATCATCGACCAGAGGATGACCGAGGAGATCGCCGATGCCGGCGTCGCCGGTGGCGCGCCGATGGTGCCCGGCGACGTACCCGTCCACCCGGGCGGTCTGCCGGTCCGGACCCCTCAATACGGCGCGCTGCACTGGCTGGGTCGGGTCCTCGTCTTCGCGATCCCGCTGGCGTACCTGCTGCTGCGGGTGTTCGGGGTCACCGGGATCTTCGGCGACGGTTGGTCGAACTCCGGGCTCGGCCTGCTCGCCGATGCGCTCATCGTGGCCATTGCGGTGATGGGCGTGAACTTGATCACCGGCTACACCGGCCAACTGTCGATCGGCCATTCGGCCTTCTTCGCGATCGGTGCCTACACCGGATTGATCCTGACCCAGGGACGGGTGAGCACTCCCTTCTTCGGGGAGGACAACGTCTGGGATCCCGGCTGGACGATTCCGGTGGCCGCCGCCATCTGCTTCGTGGTGGGGTGTGTCGTGGGTCTGCCCGCGTTGCGCCTCAAGGGCATCTATCTCGCCCTGACGACCCTCGTGTTCGTCGAAGCGGTGCGGTCGGCACTGAAGTACGAGGAGTTCGAATCGGTGACGGGCGGATCGACCGGCATCAAGGGTGACAAGTACACCCCGCCCGAGTACGTGTTCGACTTCTTCGGCATCAGGCTTCCGACCGGGCTCGACGGGCGCGCCGATCTCAACCAGTGGATGATCTACGTCTCGCTGGCGTTGCTGCTGTTCATCATGTTGCTCGTCTCCGGCGTGATGCGGAGCCGCATCGGCCGCGCGATGGTCGCGACGCGCGACAACGAACTCGCCGCCGAGGTGATGGGCGTCCACCTCGCGGTCATCAAGACCGTGGTGTTCGGGCTGTCCGGGGCGGTCACCGGCGTGGGCGGCGTCCTGTTCGGGTTGAAGCTGGGTCTTGTCGATGCCGACATCCCGCTGTTCGGCCTGTTCGGCGCGATCACCTTCCTGGTCGCCATGGTCGTCGGCGGCGCTGCGCAGAACTGGGGCCCGCTCGTCGGTGCCGTCTTCTTCATCTTCGTGAACGAACTCGCGCGGACCGTCGGGGAGAACCCGTCGGAGAGCGTCTTCGGCTTCCTGTTCAGCGAGGGCACGAAGCTCGATGGTCTCGGCGGAGTGATCTTCGGCGTCCTCCTCATCCTCTTCGCCCGGTTCGCACCCTTCGGTGCGGTCGGAACGTTCCGGATTCTGCGGGGCCGGGTCGTCCAGGTCATTCCGAAGCCGCCGGCCGGCTCGCGCGCTGCCCGGGCCGCCGACGCCGAGTAGGGCTGTCGAGGAGATTTCGTCGCTCCACCGACCTACCGCGGTGCGTCGTCAGCGACTACGGTCACAGTCGCTGGATTCGTTCCTTCGGGAACGAATCGGATCCACAGCGTGACCGAACACCACTCACAAGACCGAACACAATCCCAAGGGGGAAACCTGATCATGGTTCGAAGTAAGCAACTGGTCGCCTTCGCGGCAGCGGGGGCACTCGTGCTCGCTGCATGCGGGAGCGATGACGACTCGGGATCGACCGAGACCACCGCGGCGGCCGAAGACAGCGGTGACGAGACCGCCACGACCGAGGCGATGGAGGAGGAGACCGCCACCACCGAGGCGATGGAGGAGGAGACCGCCACCACCGAGGCGATGGAGGAGGAGACCGACACCACCGAAGCGATGGAGGAGGACACCGGCGGTGGCGAGGCATTCGCCGTCGACACCAGCACGTGCGATGACCCTGATGCGGCGACGGCGCCGATCGAGGACTCGATCAAGATCGGGACGTCGATTCCGCTGTCGGGCGGTCCGGCAGTGCTGTTCGCGCCCTTCGCGGACGGCCAGAAGGCGTACATCGACTACTACAACTCCGAGTTCGGCGGCGTGAACGGCCAAGAGCTCGAGCTGATCGTCAAGGACGACCAGTACACCGCCGACCTCACGGTGGCGAACGTCGACGAACTCGTCTTCGACGACCAGGTCGACCTCATCGCCGGTGTGATCGGTTCGCCGAACAACCTGGCGATCCAGGACGACCTCAACGCCCAGTGCATCCCGCAGCTCACGGCATCGACCGGAGCCCCCAACTGGGGTGAGGTGGACACCAACCCGTGGACCACCGGTCTGCTCGTGCCGTATGCGATCGAGTCGCAGGTCTGGGCCGAGTTCGCCGCAGCCGAGGGCGCCACCACCGCCGGCCTGTTCTACGTGAACAACGAGTTCGGGCAGGCTTACGCCGAGGCGTTCGGCGAGGCAGCCGCCGAGAACGGCATCGAGATCGTTGCCACCGAGACCATCGAGGCGAGCGACTCCGGTGCCCCCTCGGGTCAGGTGACCAACCTCGTCGCGGCCAACCCCGACACGATCCTGGCCGTGCCACTCGGCGCCCAGTGCATCGCGTTCATGACCGAGATCGGCAACCAGAAGGCGGCCAACGCCGACTTCGATGCGTCGATCTATCAGACGGCGACGTGTGCCAACCCGGTGTTCTTCGGGGCGGTCGCGAACGGCGGTGCCGACGGCGTCTACACGTCGAACAACGTGAAGGACGTCAACAACCCGGAGATCGCTTCGAGCGACGAAGGGGTCATCGCCTACCTCGAGGCCTTCGGGGCCACCGGTTCCGAAGCCGATCCCGGTGGTATCGCCGTGGCCGGTTGGCTGTCGATGGAGGTTGCGGTCAAGGCGATCCAGGAGGCCGCGGATGCCGGCAACCTGAGCCGTGAGGGCATCATCAACGCCGCTCGCAACGTCGACTTCACGCCGGGCCTGATCGAGGACAGCCTCACCTACAAGATGGGTCCGGACGACGGCTTCATGGCCGAAGGCACCCGGATCCAGGTCTGGTCCGACGCCGACGCCGGCTTCGTTCCGAACGGAGACCCGATCAACCTCGAAGGAACCCTCGGGGTCTACACGCCCTGATGGGTGATCCGAACACCTGAACACGAGCGAGCCCGCCACTCCGAGTCGGGGAGGCGGGCTCGCTCGCGTCTCGGGACGTGTGCGCTCGCCCCGCGGATGCGAGACGGCCCGGGTCGTCTCCCGTCACCGGCGATGGGTACGGTCCGGGCGATGAGCGACGATGCCGTGGTGCTGATCGACGACCCCGCCGAGCACGTGCGGAGGCTGACCCTGAACCGCCCCGCCAAGCGCAACGCGCTGTCGCACGCCCTGCGCGCTGCTCTGTTCGACGCGCTGCGCGCGGCGGATCGCGACCCGGTGGTCCGTGTCGTCGTGATCCGCGGCGCCGGTTCCTGCTTCTCCGCCGGCTACGACCTCGCCCAGGATCCCGGTGAGCGCCCACCGTGGACGATCAGTCCGGCCGACGGCGGTTGGGCGCGTCACGTCCTGCAGGGCTGGTTCGAGATGATGGATCTCAGCATCCCGATCATCGCCCAGGTCCACGGCTACTGCCTGGCCGGAGGCACGGAGCTCGCGACGGCCTGCGACCTCGTGTACGTCGCGGACGACGCCGAGATCGGCTACCCACCGGTCCGTTCGATGAGCAGTCCGGACATGGGGTGGCACGTCTGGCTGATGGGCATGCGGAGGGCGATGGAGGCCATGCTGACCGGTGACTCGATGTCGGGGGTCGAAGCAGTCGCGGCCGGGTTCGCGAACCGTTCGTTCCCTGCTGACGAGCTCGACGCGGCAGTCCTCTCGGTCGCCGAGCGGGTCGCCAAGGTCCCGTCCGACCTCCAGGCCTTGAACAAACGCGTCGTGCACCGGGCGATGGAGTCGATGGGGATGCGAAACGGTATGCGTGCCACAGCCGACATCAACGCGATCGGATTCCACCAGCCGAGTTCGATCGAGTACCACCGCCGCTTCGGCGAGGGGGTCACCTCGGCGCTGACGAGCCGCGACGAGAAGTTCGGCGACTACCGCACGGCCGAGGAGTCGCGGTCGTGACGATCTGCGCCGGTGCGAGGGGCGCACCGGTGACCGCGAGCCCGATCAGAAGTTGAAGTCGGTGACCAGGAACGAGTCTTCGTCGTTGATCCGCACGTCGAATGTGGCCGTTCCCACGCCTTCGACCTCGGCCGTGCACTGATACTCCTCGCCCACATCGGTGCTGGCGGGTTCTTCGCATGACGCACCGGAGACATCGCCCCCCACCGCATCCGAAACCTGTGTGTCGTCGTTGAGGAAGTCCTCGGTCTGGTCCTTGTAGCTGCCGGTACCGGTGCAGGCGACGACGGCCAGAGCGAGCAAGGGCGTGGCGATGAGAATTCGGCGCATGAGCGCAGAGGCTAACCGCGCCGGTGCGGCGGCGTTCGGTTCATAGGGCGCCCCGATTTCGTGCGGGGGATTCACGGAGCGTCCGAGCCGAGTGGATGCGGTCGTACATCACCACCATGAGTGCAACCCAGACGAACGCGAAGCCCACCACCCGTTCGGCAGGCATCTCCTCCTCGTACAGGAGCCATCCGAGACCGAAGTTGATGACAGGGACGATCAGGTTCAGCGGTCCGAGCAATGTGAACGGAATCGACTGTGCAGCCGAGGCGAACAGCATCAACGGGATGGCCGTGATCGCTCCGGTACCGAGAACGAAAATCCAGTCGGGCATGTCGGCGGAGGCCACGACGCTGTCGGGATTGCCACTCATGGCGACGAGAAGTGCCGTTGCCGGGGCCACGAGGACGAACGTCTCACCGGCGAGGCTGTCGATCGCGTCGAGGCCGACTCGGCGCTTCGACAGCCCGTAGAGGCTCCAGGTCGCCGCGAGGAGCAGTGCGACCCACGGTGGTTGCCCGTTGGCGACGGTCAGGATCACCACAGCGATCGACGCCAGGCCGAACGCGATGCGCTGGGCCGTCGACGGCTGCTCGCGGAGGACGAACACGCCGATCGCCATGGTCGCGAGCGGTGCCATGAAGTAGCCGAGGGCGGTTTCGATCACCCGGTCGTTCACGACGGCCCAGACGTAGCTGCCCCAGTTCACGGTGAGGAGCGCTGCAGCCACGATCAGCCGAACGAGCGTGGTGCGGTCGCCGAATGCCGAACGGAGTCGTGGCCATGATCCGCGCACCGACACGATCGCGGCCATCACGACGCCGGCGCACACCATGCGCCACGCGATCAGCTCGAGTGCGTCGAACGCGCTCAGCTGTTTCCAGTAGATGGTGAGGAAGCCCCAGATGACGTAGGCGGCGAGGCCGACCCGCACACCGCGCGTGATCCTGGCGCTTTCGGCATCCGCCGCGTCCCGATGGTCGTCACCGGTCGATCGCCGCGCACCGGGTTCGGTTGGTGCGGACCCCAACGGGGTGGATCTGCGGATCACGACCGGAACACTACGCCGGGCCCGTCCGGACCGATGTCCTCGAATAGGGTGCGGGCACCTCCGGGCCGGGCGGTCTCCATGCGCGGGTGCATCCGGGTACGTTGCGGACATGGACGTCCGAGTCTCCTCCAACCCGGCCTCCGCCGCGGCTCACCACATCGCGACGCTGCTGCGCATCGCCATTGCCGAACGTCACTCGGCAACGCTCGCGGTGAGCGGCGGGAGCACGGCCCCGCCGCTCTTCACCGGACTGGCCGGCGAGGTCGAGGTCGCCTGGAGTGCCGTGTCGGCGTGGCAGGTCGACGAGCGGATCGCACCCGACGGGGATGACGATCGCAACGCAGGACAGGTCTCGTCGCTCCCGGTGGACTTCCACCCGATGCCGGTGACGGCGCCCGACCTCGACGTCGCCGTACGCGACTACGCGTCGACGCTCCCGGAACGATTCGACGTGGTGCACCTCGGGCTCGGCGACGACGGCCACACCGCGTCGTGGGCCCCGGCGCCGCACGCCGACGCATCGCGAGCGCTGACCTCCCGCGACCCGGTGTTCACGATCGGAAAATTCAACGGACGGGACCGGATGACCCTCGGCGTCGACGTGGTCAACCGGGCGGCGGCGCGAATCGTGCTCGTGACCGGCGGGGCGAAAGCCGACGTCGTCGCACGCTGGGTGCGCGGCGCCCGCCGGCGCGGTTCGTCGTGGATCGATGCGACGTTGCCGATCGCAGCCGTCGAACTCGATCACACGATCGTGTACCTCGACCGGGCCGCGGCTGCGGGACTCGCGCCGTCCGAGTTCAGCGAGGTGGATTCCCGGGGCTACCCGGTCGATGCGGGACCCGTCGACCAACATGCACTCGTTGGCTACCGTCCCCTGCACATGGATGCCCCACCGTCGATTCCGACCACCATCGACTCCCTCGACGAGCTGCCCCGCCCTGCGCACCTCCGACAGCTCTTCGCAACCGACCCCGGCCGCGCGGACCGCTATGTCGCCTCGGTCGGTGACCTCCGCATCGACTGGTCGAAGGCGTCCGTCGACGACACCGTTCTCGACTCGTTGTTGGAGCTGGCCGATTCGTCGGGCGTCCGAGCGCGCCGTGATGCAATGTTCGCGGGCGAGCACATCAACGTCACCGAGGACCGTGCGGTCGGCCATGTCGCCCTGCGGATGCCGCGCGGCGCGACGTTCGAGATCGACGGCGCGAACGTCGTGCCCGAGGTGCACGAGGTCCTCGACGCCATGGGAACCTTTGCCGACCGGGTGCGCAACGACGGCGTCGTCCGCCACGTGGTGAACATCGGGATCGGGGGCTCCGACCTGGGTCCGGCGATGGCCTATCAGGCACTCCGCGCGTATCGGCACGAGCGGATCCGGTGCTCGTTCGTCTCGAACGTCGACGGCGCCGACATCGCGTCGGTGCTCGCAGACTCCGACCCGGCATCGACGCTGTTCGTGGTCGCCTCGAAGACGTTCGGCACGATCGAGACCCTGACCAACGCCCGCACCGCGCGAGCCTGGCTGGTCGACGCGCTCGGTGAGTCAGCGGTCGCCGACCACTTCGTCGCGGTGTCGACCAACGCCGAACGGGTCGCCGACTTCGGAATCGACACGGCCAACATGTTCGGCTTCTGGGACTGGGTCGGCGGCCGCTACTCGGTCGACTCGGCGATCGGACTGTCGCTGATGATCGCCATCGGCCCCGAGGCTTTCGGCGAATTCCTCGGTGGGTTCCACACGATCGACGAGCACTTCCGGACGGCCCCGCTGGCCGAGAACGCGCCCGTGATCATGGCGTTGCTCGGGGTCTGGTACTCCAACGGCCTCGGGTACGACACGAAGGCGGTGCTTCCGTATTCGAACGATCTCGCCCGATTCCCCGCGTATCTCCAGCAGCTCGACATGGAGTCGAACGGCAAGTCGGTCGATCTCGACGGTCGGCGTGTCCGGCACGACACGGGCCCCGTCATCTGGGGCGAGCCGGGAACGAACGGCCAGCACGCGTTCTACCAACTGATCCACCAGGGCACCCGGATCATCCCGTGCGACTTCATCGGGTTCGCACGGGGAAACCATGGGTACCAGGACCATCACGATCTGCTGATGGCCAACCTGTTCGCCCAGTCCGAGGCGCTCGCGTTCGGTCGGAGCAACGCGGCCGAACCACACCGCAACTTCGAGGGCAACCGACCCAACACGGTGATCCTCGCCGAACGGTTGACGCCGGCGGTGCTCGGGCAGCTGATCGCGCTCTACGAACACATCGTCCACGTGCAGGGAACGATCTTCGAGGTCAACAGCTACGACCAGTGGGGCGTCGAGCTCGGCAAGGAACTCGCCAATCAGATCACTCCCGAGTTGACCGGCGAGCCGACGCCTGGCGCGCACGACACGGCGACCAACGGACTGATCGCCTGGTACCGAACGCACCGCACCTGACAGGATCGGTCGATGGGCGAACGATCCGACGATGCCGATGTTGTGGGATTCGACGTCCCGGTCGTCGAGGCCTGGATCGGTGACCACACGCGTGTGGAGCCGCCGTGTGCCTGGCGGCGACTGGAGGGTGGCCATTCCAATCTCACCTACGAGCTCACCGACGCGGCGGGTGCCCGGTACGTGATCCGACGACCGCCGCAGGGGGAGCTGCTTCCCAAGGCCCACGACATGCAGCGCGAGTTCCGGATCATCGATGCGCTGTACCCCGTCGGTGTACCGGTCGCCGAGCCGCTCGGCTACTGCGACGATCGGGCGGTGTGCGAGCGTCACTTCTACGTGATGGGCAGGGTCGGCGGCGAAGCGCTCTACACCGCCGACCAGACGGCTGCCCGGCTCGACACGACGGCGCGCGGCCGGGTGGGCGAGTCGTTCGTGGCGGTGCTCGCACATCTCCATTCGATCGACCCCGACGACGTGGGTCTGGGTGATCTCGGTCGCCCCGACGGGTACGTCGCTCGTCAGCTCCGGACCTGGTACGGGTCCTGGACCGCCTCGGCGGAGGCCGCCGACTACGACGACGACCGCGTGCACGCCCTCTACGAGCGGCTGCTGGCCGAGATCCCGGACCAGGGCCCCGCGCGGGTGGTGCACGGTGACTACGGCGTCCACAACGTGATGGTCGACGAGGCGGGCGACGTGGTCGCTGTACTCGACTGGGAGATCGGCACGCTCGGTGATCCGCTGGCTGATTTCGCATACGCCCTCAACGCCTGGGTCGAACCGGGCGACGGTTCGAACGCCGCATCGGTCGCGCCCACGGCGCTGCCCGGGTTCGCGTCACGTGACGACCTCATCGGTTACTACGGCGATCGCACCGGCGCCGATCTGTCGCAGCTCGGGTACTACCGCAGCTTCAACTCGTTCAAGACGGCGTGCATCGTCCACGGCGTCTTCGCCCGGTACAAGCTCGGTATGAAATCGACCGACGGCGTCGACATGCCTGGCTTGTTCGAGCGTGTTCTCTCGAGCATCGAGTTGGCGGAGCGGCACCTCGCCGGCTGAGGCTCGACCCGTCGGCACGCGACCAGCGGAGTGATCCCTCGTCGGATGTCGACGGTCGGCTGGTGCGGACGCGTCTCGTCGACGTCTCTCATGACACGAACGGGAGACATCGATGACCAACCCGCCGCCGCACCCTTCTCGCGGAACATCCTCGTCCCGATCGGGTTGATCCTGCTCGCGTGGGCGTGGGTGTCCTGGCTCGGTCGCCGCCTCGGCGACCGCCGGGTCCGGAGCTGCATCCACCCGTCCCGGTGGCGTCGGCTCGATCGTGGTGCTCGTGCTGTTCGCCGTGTTGCGCAACCTCCCGATGGCGCCGTTCTCCGGCCTCGCGCCCTGACGCGGGCCACCGGGTTCGGCGGTCCGGCCCGCTGTCTGCGAGGCTGAGGAGATGCGCGACTACAGCAACATCTACATCGACGGCGCCTGGGTGCCTTCTGACGGCGATGGCACCATCGAGGTCATCAACGCCGGCACGGAACAGGTCATGGGCACGATTCCGGACGGCACCGCGAGCGACGTCGACAAGGCCGTCGCCGCTGCAAAGGCCGCGTTCGACACCTGGTCGGCCACCCCCGTCGAGGAACGCCAGAAGTACCTGGTGCGGCTCAACGAGGCGCTCCAGGCGCGCTCGGCCGACGTCGCATCCACGATCGCCGGTGAAGTCGGGATGCCGATCACGTGGTCGACGATGATCCAGGCCGGTCTTCCCGCCGGCAACATGCAGACCTTTGCCACCCTGCTGGACTCGTTCCAGTTCGAGGAGGAGATCGGCAACAGCCTCGTCGTCAAGGAGCCGGTCGGTGTCGTCGGTGCCATCACGCCGTGGAACTACCCGCTCCACCAGATCATCTGCAAGGTCGGCGGGGCACTGGCCGCCGGATGCACGATTGTGCTCAAGCCGTCCGAGGTGGCACCGTTGAACGCGTTCATCCTCGCCGAGATCGTTCACGACGTCGGACTTCCCGCGGGTGTCTTCAACCTCGTGACCGGAACGGGTCCGGTCGTCGGCGAGGCGATCGCCGCGCATCCCGATGTCGACATGGTGAGCTTCACGGGGTCGACTCGCGCGGGCAAGCGGGTGGCCGAAGTCGCGTCGCAGACGGTCAAGCGGGTCTCTCTCGAACTCGGCGGCAAGTCGGCGAACGTCATCCTCGACGACGCGGACTTCGCCAGCGTGATCCCGAAGGGCCTGTTCGCCTGCTATCTCAACTCGGGACAGACGTGCACCGCGCACACGCGAATGCTCGTCCCGAACAGCCGCTACGACGAGGCGGTGGAGATCGCCGCTGCTGCGGCCGCGCAAACGCAGGTCGGCGACCCGACCGAGGAGGGCATGCACCTCGGCCCGCTGATCAGCCAGGCGCAGTGGGACCGAGTGCAGGGCTACATCCAGCAGGGAATCGACGAGGGGGCGGTCGTGGCCGCTGGTGGTCTCGGCAAGCCGGAGGGCAGGGAGACCGGCTACTTCGTCAAGCCGACCGTGCTGGCGAATGTCACCAACGACATGACCGTCGCCCAGGAGGAGATCTTCGGGCCGGTCCTGTGCATCATCGGATACGACGACGACGACGACGCGGTGCGCATCGCCAACGACAGCCTCTACGGCCTGTCGGGCGGCGTGTGGTCGGCCGATCAGGAGCGAGCGCTCGCGGTGGCTCGTCGGATGCGAACCGGCGCGGTCGACGTCAACGGCGGCAGCTTCAACATCGCGGCGCCGTTCGGCGGGTACAAGCAGTCGGGATACGGGCGCGAGAACGGCGTCTACGGCATCGACGAGTTCCTCCAGACCAAGTCCCTCCAACTCTGACCCCGATGTGTCGCGTCCCGGCACCGGCAAATCGTTCGCGATTTGCCGGGGCCGGGACCGCGCAAATCGCGACTCGGTGACGGCGGTGTCGTCGGCGTCGGTGAAGGTCGCGGGGAGCGCAACGAAATGGCGGCGGGAGCTCGGCTCACCGGCGGTGTCGCACATGCTTCGTCCGGCGTCGGCGGCGAAGGGTACGTTCCCTGCATGACCAGCGACAGCACGTCCGTCCCCATCGAACTCGTCGGTGTCGTCGGATGCGGGCAGATGGGCGCCGGCATCGCCGAAGTGTGTGCCCGGGCCGGCATGAACGTGCTGGTGCAGGAGGTCGACGCAGCCTCGGCCGAACGTGGTCGGACACGACTTCTCGGCTCGTTCGACAAGGCGGTTGCCAGGCAGAAGATGACCGAGCAGCAGCGTGACGAGACCGTGGCTCGACTCGACTTCACGACCGATCTGAGCGACATGGCCGATCGCCAGCTGGTGATCGAGGCGGTCGTCGAGGAGGAGTCGCTCAAGACCGACGTGTTCCGCTCTCTCGACCGCATCGTCGAATCGCCGGATGCGATCCTCGCCAGCAACACGAGTTCGATTCCGATCATGAAGCTCGGCATCGCAACCCAGCGCCCCGAGCACGTCGTCGGGATCCACTTCTTCAACCCGGTGCCGGTGCTCAAGTTGGTCGAGTTGGTGACGAGCCTGATGACGTCGAACGAAACGATCGCCCGTGCCCAGTCGTTCGCCGAGGATGCTCTGGGCAAGATCGTGATTCGCAGTCAGGACCGGGCGGGATTCGTGGTCAACGCGCTCCTGATCCCGTACATCCTGTCCGCCATCAGAATGATGGAGTCGGGGTTCGCGACAGCCGAGGACATCGACAACGGGATGGTCGAGGGGTGTCATCACCCGATGGGCCCGCTCGCGCTGGCCGATCTGATCGGGCTCGACACGACCCAGGCGGTCGCGGAGTCGATGTATTCCGAGTTCAAGGAGCCGCTGTACGCATCACCCGCGATGCTGTCGCGGATGGTCGAGGCCGGTCTGCTCGGACGCAAGACCGGCCGCGGGTTCTACGATTACTCGACCCGCTGATCGGGCACCACGATCGGGTCACGCCGACGACGACGACCAGGATGAAGAGGACGCTGACCCATGACGAGGACCACGACGATGAAGATGACGACGACGAAGACAGCGGAAGGCAACTGACATGGCGGGGGAACGCGTCCTCGTTGCGAAGGTCGGCCTCGACGGCCACGACCGCGGGGTCAAGGTGGTGGCGCGCATCTTGCGCGATGCCGGATTCGAGGTGATCTACACCGGACTCTTCCAGACGCCGGACACCGTGGCTGCCGCGGCGGTCGACGAGGACGTCGATGCGATCGGATTGTCGATGCTGTCCGGTGCGCACATGACCCTGGCTCCGTTGGTGGTGGAGAAGGTTCGTGAGCGGGGGGTCGACATCCCGGTGATCGTCGGTGGGATCGTCCCCGAGGTCGACGTCGAACCGTTGATGGCCGCAGGTGTGGCCAAGATCCTCACTCCGGGAGCGACCGCCGAACAGGTCGCCGCAGCGATCCGTGACGCGATCGACGAAGCCTGACCGGTGGAGAGGCCGCCACCCGTGGCGGCCTCAGCGTCCCGGGACGGCGTGCGCCTCGAGATCGGCGAGATCGACGTACTCGAGCGTCGAGAGGTGGGTTGCCTCGAGCACCACTCCACAGGCCTGGCCCGCGTCGAAGGCTTCCTTCCAGCGCTCCGCGCACACGCACCACTGATCGCCCGGTCGTAGCCCGGCGAACCCATACTGCGGCATCGGCGTCGTGAGGTCGTTGCCCTGCGACTTGGAGTACGCAAGGAACGAGTCCGTGAGCCGGCAACAGACGGTGTGCATGCCGGGGTCGTCGCCTCGGTTCTCACAGCAGCCCGTCCGGTGGAACCCGGTCATCGGATCATGGGAACAGGGCATCAGTTCGCCCCCGAGCACGTTCAGCTGTGTCATCTCCCCAGTGTCACGCGGCGGCGGACCCGACGCCAAGGTGTGCCGGTTCCGTGGCATCGGAGGGGTCAGATCCACCAACCGGCGAGGTCGACGATCAGATGTCCACCCTTGGAGTGGAACAGGCAGGTCTGACCGGCCCGCGACATCGGGATGAGCGCACCGCTCGCGGTCGACGTGTCGGCAGCGGCGTTCAGCACCGATGTCTCCGGGCGGGGTCCGCAATCCCATGCCGTGACGAACCCGCGACTCTCGGGGCGGGCCGCGGTGAGATTCACGCTCGCTGCGGCAGGCGCGACGGAGAACCCATTGGCGATCGTCGCGGCGGGCAGCTGGAACGAGGTGCTCGAGCCGGGTGGCAAGGCTCGCGAGTCGCGGGTGTCGAGAACGCGGGCCGGTGTGGCGGCCACGAACCGCAGGCCCGATCCGGTTCCGAACTCCCCGGTGATGTCGATCGTGATGTGGGTGGTGGTGGTCGTCGAGATGCAGAGGCGCTGGCCGCTGCCGAGCGCGAAGATGCCGTTGTTGCTCCGGTTCTCCCGAGCCGCGACGTTGAGTGACGACGTGGTGTCGCTCGACGTGCAATCGTCGATCGTGATGTAGCCGCGAGCCGTCGGGCGGATTGCCGTCAGGGCGAGCGCGATGGCACCGATGTCCTCCCCGGACAACGCGTCGCTCAGGTCGACCTCGGTCGTGGTGCCGGCGCGGAGTCGACGCGGTATCCCCAGACCCTCGCGGGTGTCGATCACGCGGGTGGAGCCGACTTCGTCCAGGGTGAGCGATCCCGAGGGGCCGATCCAACCCGTGACATCGACCACGACATGGGTGGCCGTGGAGGCATAGACGCACAGTTCGCCGTCGGCGGTCATGGGCGCAACGATCGAGTTGGCGATGCTGCGCCCGCGAGCGAAGTTGATCGACGACGTGCGTTCGCTACTGGCCAGTGGAGTGCACGGGGTGATGCTCAGCCAACCGGTCCCGCTCGGGTCGGCGGCGACGATGTTGACGACAGCGGCGTTGGTGCCGGCGGGCGCAGTGGGGAGGTCGAGCCGGAGGTTCTGACCTGCTCGCAGGCGCCCGCTGATCGGCGACGAAGCGGAGCGCGTGTCGAGCACACGGAGTGGGGTGATCGACTGCAGGCGTTCGCCGTCGCCACCTCCTGACGGCGGTCGCGTGGTCGGTCCCACGCGTGGCGGGTCGGTCGTCGTGCCGCCCGAACCCGGCATCTCGACGGTGAGGGAGTAGCCGCCGATGGAGCCGTACGGGCTGAAGCCGGGATCGCTGGACCCGTTGCCGGTCCAACCGACACTGCGTACCTCGACGGTGTACGACCCGGGCGCCACGTCGGCGGGGAGCGCCACGCTGAGCAACCACGCCGCCGGATGGATGGGTGACGCCGAACCGACGACCTGCCCGGCCGCATCGCGAACGGTCAGCGCCGCGAGCACATTGCCGGAGGCATCCGATTTCTCGAGTTCGATCGTGACCGGTCCCCGTGTCACCTGCAGCGAGTGGGTGGCGGTTGCGCCGCTTTCGCGAAGGACGTGGACCGTGGTCGAGGTCCCGCTGTCCGGGAGTTCCGACGACCCGCCACCAGCGTTCGTCGGCAGCCGGTCGATGAAGCCGTCGATGATCGCCAGGTCGTCTTCGACGTTCGTGGCGCCCGGGTATCCACCGTTGGACCAATGCGTCACGTCCCGGTAGTAGCCGACGCCCATGATCGGAGCCCAACTCCCGTGACCGGCGTAGTACGAGGTCGACGAGAACCCGTCGTCGTACCCGTCGTGTCGGAGCCCGAGCGTGTGGCCGACCTCGTGCGACACCGCCTCGGCGACGGACTTGGGGTTGCCGGTGCCGAGGTTCGAGGAGAACACCCACGCCGCCAGGTCGGCGGACCGGGAGAAGGAGCGGAGATAGGCGACGCCGCCCAGCGGCTGGGAGCTGTACCACTCGTAGTCGGGCGTGATGATCGTCCGGATGCCGTATTCGTCGTCGTCGGTTCCCGATTGCATCAGGGCATCCACACCGGGATCCTCGGTCGTCACGTTGACGTCCCAGGCGGCGAAGTCCTCTGCCACACGCTCCCAGATCTCGAAGATGCCGTTGAGTTCGAGTTGCGTGAACCCGTTGTCAGGGTTGCCGGCCGGCTCGCGTCGGTAGCGGCCGGCTCTGATCGTGGCCACCGACGAGTTCCACGATGTCCCGGAGACCGTCTGGCCGTCGAAGTCGAGGTAGATCGTGCGGGTCGCGCCCGGTCGCGAGTTGAGCGAGAATGCCTCGTCGATCCCGGTGACCGCGACCGGACCCTCGGAGCCGGCTCCGCTCGCCGCGGGTTCGGCGGTGGAGTCCGCAGTTCCGGACGCGACACCGTCGATGAACGGTCCCATCGGCGCAGGATCCTCGACGACGATGTTGCGGCCGTCGAACTTGAAGTCGTCGTCGGCGAGCGCATCGATGACTTCGGTGAGCGTGAGATCGTCGAAGATCGACTCCTCGTCGATCGGTGCGACGACGACGTCGCTTCCGTCGGCCGCGAACGCGACCGTCCGTGGGCGACGCATCTGCGACCGTCGGAACGAGGATCGCACCGAGCGTCAAGGCCGCCGTGAACCGCCGGCGGATGCGCGGTCCGACGCCCGTGGATGTGACACGACGTCGGTGACGGGCGTCAGAGCGGGGATGGCCGGAGGTGCTCATGGTTCTCCACCCGTCTCGGCAGGGGGGCGAACGACTTGAGGTCGCCTGAAGAGATCTTGACGATGTCCGTACCTGGGTTTGTCCCTCGGTGGCGCCCGCTTGTCGCTCCCGCGTGGGCGGCGCTCGGTAGCGTGCGGGTCGGGATGACTTCTGGACCTCGTTTTCGATTCGCGCCTTCACCGACCGGCTCGTTCCACGTCGGCGGAGCGCGCACCGCTCTGTACAATTGGGCTCTGGCTCGCCGTCTCGGTGGCACGTTCGTCCTCCGCATCGAGGACACCGACGAGGCGCGAAACCGTCCCGAGTGGACCGAGGGGATCCTCGACGCCCTCGCGTGGATCGGCATCTCGGCCGCCGACGACCACTTCGAGGGTCCGCACTTCCAGAGTGAGTACGCGGACGCGCACATCGCCGCCGCCGAGCGCCTGTTCGAATCAGGCGCGGCGTACTACTGCGACCTGACCGGCCAGGAGGTTCAGGATCGGGCCAAGGAGTCGGGGAGCACCGGCTACGACGGGTTCTCGCGCGACCGAGGGCTCGGTCCCGGACCCGGCCGTGTCCTGCGCTTCCGAGTCCCGGAGGGGGCGACGGTGGTTCACGATGCCGTACGCGGCGACGTCACCTTCGACAACTCCACGATCGAGGACTTCGTACTGCTGCGCGGCAATGGGACGCCGATGTTCCTGCTCGCCAACGTGGTCGACGACATCGAGATGGGGATCACCGACGTCGTTCGGGCCGAAGAGCATCTCCCCAACACCCCCAAGCAACAGATGCTCTGGCTGGCGCTCGGCGCCGTGCCGCCCCGGTGGGCACACGTCCCGGTGTTGGTCAACGAGCAACGCAAGAAGCTGTCGAAACGCCGCGACAAGGTTGCGCTCGAGTCGTACCGAGATGACGGGATCCTCGCCGATGCCATGGTGAACTACCTGATGACGCTCGGGTGGACGCCGCCCGGTGCCGAAGAGGCGGGAAGCGAGATCTTCCCGTGGCACGAGTTGGAGGAAGCGTTCCGGCTCGAGGACGTGACGTTGTCGCCGGCGTTCTTCGACGTCAAGAAACTCGTCGCGTTCAACAAGCAGTACATCAAGAACATGCCGCTCGCGGACTTCCTGACGGCCGTCGACGACGAACTCCCCGACGAGTGGGACCGCCGTCGCTTCGCGGCGGTCGCCCCACACATCATGGAACGCCTCGAGCGTCTCAGCGACGCCCCGGGCCTCGTCGACTTCCTGTTCCTTCCCGATGGCGACGATCCCGAGATCGACGAGGATGCGTGGGCCAAGGCCACCGAGCCGGACTGGGCCGGACCGCTCCTCGCCGACATCACCGAGGCCTATGGGTCGTTCGGCCCCGACGAATGGCGGACCGATGCGCTGAAGGCGACCATGGAGGCGCTCATGGTCCCGTACGGGATCAAGCTCGGCAGAGCCCAGGCGCTCCCGCGCGTGGCGGTCACCGGGCGCTCCGTCGGGCCACCGCTCTTCGAAGCGCTCGAAGTGCTCGGACAGAACGAGTCGATCCGGCGTCTTCGCTCCGCAATGACCCGATTGACATCAGCGACTGAGACAGACTGATCACATGCCTCCCGCTCGTCGCCCCGAGTTCGAGCCGGCCCTCGGCTCACGGGAGACGGACGCGTCGGCTGCGTCCCGCCGAACCGAACCGGACAGCGACGTCGTACCTGCCGGACCGCCCCACCCGGAGGTGCCGCCTGCGAACGACGTGTTGCAGCCACCGATCGCGGATACCGCGGTCACCGGGGAACCGCTCCCACCCGGCACGGCGTCGGGGCCGCAGCTGCCCCAACCCTCGTCGGTGCCGCTTCTCCCGGATCGGCCGCCTGTCGACTCGACCCCGACCGCCGCCGATGCGTCGCCGGTGGCCGAGCCGCCCGATGGAAGCTCGACGGGAGAGGAGCATCGACCGCCCGGACTTCGCTGGTTCCGGATCCGTCAGCGTGTCGTCGCGGCGTGCGCGATCGCGGTCCTGCTCGGCCTCGCGTACTATTTCGTGTCGCTGTTCCAGGTGTGGACCACAGGTCGAGCCGACGACGAGGGTCCGGTCGACGCGATCGTGGTGATGGGGGCGGCACAGTACGACGGCCGGCCTTCGCCGCAACTCGCCGCACGCCTCGATCACGTGGTCGAACTCTGGCCCCGCGGGATCGCACCGCTGGTCGTGGTGACGGGTGGCAACATCCCCGGCGACCGGTTCACCGAGGCGCAGGCCTCAGCCACGTACCTGAGCGAGCGCGGGGTTCCGACGGAGGCGCTGCTCCAGGAGAACGAGGGTTCGAACTCCTACGAGTCGTTGGAGGCCGTCGCCGCACTGCTCGACGCACGCGGGCTCGACGAGGTGCTGATCGTGACCGATCCGTACCACGCACTGCGGAGTCGGCTGATCGCCGAGGAGGTGGGCTTGAACGCCTCGGTCTCGTCGACCGACACGTCGGTCGTCACCGGTGGTGAGTCATTGAAACGGCACTTCGAGGAAGCTGCGGGAGTTGCTGTCGGACGGATCATCGGGTTCGATCGACTGACCCGCCTCGTCGACTGACGGGTGGGGTCCGGAACGGGCGAAAACGACGACAGCCGACCCGTCAGGGCCGGCTGTCGGTTGGCTGGGGTGAAGGGAATCGAACCCCTAATAACAGAACCAGAAACTGTCGTGTTGCCAATTACACCACACCCCAGAGTGCGGTGAGCCCGGACCGGCGAGCGGCCGGGAACCCGTGCGGCCACGAGGTTATCGGCCACAGTCCGTATCGACTCCGCAGAATTCGCGTCGGTTGCCGCGGCGTGCGAAACCCGGGTGGCTCCCGCTATCGTCATGGTCCGCATCGATCTCGATCGGTGCCGCAGCTTGGCCCGTTCGTCTAGAGGCCTAGGACACCACCCTCTCAAGGTGGCGGCACGGGTTCGAATCCCGTACGGGCTGCCAAGAAAAGACCAGGTCAGAGGCCCTCTCCGGAGGGCCTCTTGCCGTTCTCCGGTTCCGCTTGCCAATGGATTGCCAATGGATGAGACTGGAGAACAGCAATGAAGGGGTTCATACGCCAACGGGGGTCGGCATGGGAGCTCAGGGTCTACCTGGGCGCCGACCCGGTCACCGGCAAGCAGCGCTACTCGACGAAGTCGGTACGCGGCGTCGGCAAGCGCGAGGCACGGCGACTGCTGAACGAGATGGTCGTCAACGCAGAGCGGGGGCTCGAAGCCAAGACGACGACAACGGTGGGTGAGTTGCTCGATCGGTGGTTTGAAGTCGCCCGACACGACTTCTCGCCGAAGACAGTGCGCGAGGTGTCCGGCTTCATTGAGCGGAACCTCCGACCCGAGCTCGGCGACGTTCGTCTGACCAAGCTCACGTCTGCCTCGCTCGATCGCTACTACCAACGGCTACTCAAGGAGGGAGGCAAGGGCGGTCGTCCCTTGGCGCCCTCGACGATCCGACGGATTCACGGAATCCTGCGCCGTGCCCTGGCACAGGGAGTGCGTTGGGGCTGGCTCGGCGTGAATCCAGCGGCATCTGCAACTCCGCCCCGTGTGTCGGCACCCGACATCAAGCCACCGTCCCCGGAGCAGGTCGGTCAGCTTCAGGCGTCGATCGCTGAGAGCGATCCTGAGCTCTCGTCGTTCGTACGGCTCTCGGCTATGACCGGAGCGAGGCGAAGCGAAGTCATCGCGCTTCGATGGCTCGATCTCGATCTCGAGAAGGCGGTCGTCACGATCAGCCGCGGCGTCGTGATGGGGCCGGACGGACTCGTGGAGAAGGGCACGAAGACGCACCAAGCGCGACGCGTGGCCCTCGACCCGGTGACGGTCGAGATGCTGGCGGAGCACTTGGAGTCGGCGCATGAGCGTGCCCAGGCCTGCGGTACCGAGGTCATCGAGAACGGTTTCCTCTTCAGCTCCGACGTCGAAGGCCGCACACCCTGGTATCCCGACTCCGTGTCACGTCGCTTCCGGGTGGCATGCAAGCGGGCCGGTCTCAAGAATGTCCGCCTTCACGATCTGCGGCACTACGTCGCCACTCGGCTCCTCAGCGAGGGGGTCGACGTTCGAACCGTCGCAGGCCGGCTCGGTCACCGCAACGCTGCGACCACGCTCAACGTGTACTCCCACTTCGTTCCCGAAGCCGACCGCCACGGAACGTGTCAAGGGGGATGAGACAACTTCTTACGCGGATTGGATGAGTGCTTCTCGGTTGGGTTCGTTGATCCAGGCGACCTCGGGAAGCTTCGGCGGCGTGGGTGGCTGGTGGCGGAATCGGGCGGGGTTGGCGTTGTAGGCGGCGGTGAGTGTGTCGGCTCGTGCCGCACGGATCTCGGTGGCGGTGCCGTAGTGGACCGACGCCGGTGTGTGGAGTCCGATGCCGACGTGACGGTGGACGTGGTTGTAGTGATCGAAGAACGCGGTGCAGAACGCTCGGGCATCCGCGATCGATCCGAAGCGGCCGGGGAACGCCGGGCAGTACTTGAGGGTCTTGAACTGGGCTTCGGAGTAGGGGTTGTCGTTGGACACCGACGGGCGGCTGTGGGAGCGAGTCACCCCGAGATCGACGAGGAGTTGCGCGACGGGTTTGGAGGTCATCGACGATCCTCGATCGGCGTGCAAGGTGAGCTGATCACGTTCGACGCCTTGGCGGTCGAGGGCGTCGGCGATGAACGCTTCGGCGAGTTCGCCGGTCTCGGCTGCGGCGACGGTCCAGGCAACGACGTAGCGCGAGTAGATGTCGATGATCACGAACAACTCGTAGTAGATCCCGCGTTCGGGGCCGGCGAGTTTCGTGATGTCCCAGGACCACACCTGGTTCGGTGTGCGGGCGATGAGCTCGGGTTTCTTGCGCGCCGGATGCGTGCGTTGCCGGCGGCGTTCACGGTTCTGCCCGGCGGCGGCGAGTAGCCGGTACATGGTGCGGATCGAGCACAAGTAGATGCCGTCATCGAGCAGCTGGGCCCACACCTGTGCCGGTGCCAGGTCGCAATATCGCTCGGATCGCAGCACCGACAGGACGTGTTGACGTTCGGGTTCGGACAGCTTGTTCGGCGGTGCCGGCCGAGGCACTGATGGGCCGTGCAGTGGTGGCCGGCGTCGGCGCAGCAGCGTGGACCTGTTGACGCCGAGCAGCTCGCACGCCTGCTTCGTCGAGGTCTCAGCCTCGAGTGCGGGGAGGTGTTCGGCGGTCACGGCTTCGACTTCGGTTCGGTGTCCGCGCTCTCGGAGAGCTGCTCCAAGAGCGCGTGCACTTTTCCCGTGATCTCCAACGCCGTCTGCGTCCGCTTCAACTCAGCAGCGAGGCGTTCGTTCTGCCGGCGGAGCTTGTCCAACTCGTTCTGCTCGGCCGATCGCCTTTGACGCGACTTGCCGGCAAGGCCTTCCCGGGCACCCGCGGCGGCTTGCTTGCGCCACTCCGAGATGTGCGACGTGTACAAGCCCTCCCGGCGCAGAATCGCGCCGCGCTCATCGGAGCCCTTCGGATGAGAGTCGTACTCGGCGACGATCTCAGCTTTGTACTCGGCGCTGAACGTTCGTCGTGTCGGCTTCGCCGCGGGGTCGATGTCGTCGTCGGTCACGCCTCCATTTTGGGCGCGGCCGTTCAACGATGCAGTCGTCATGGTCATGGTTCAGGTGTTCCTGTCTCGCCCCGTCGGGTCAGATAATCGGGAACCGCAGGTGTCTCACCTCACCCTGACAGACAGGGCCAAGCCGCGGAGGTGATCGCTCGGCTCGGCGGAGCGGAGAGGAAGTCCGGCGAGTAACGACCGGGGGTCTATTCGTCGCTCGAGGCTGGTTCTCCAGCAGCAAGCAGCCGATCGACAGCCTGCGTTGGAACAACGATCCTTCCGCCCAGTCGCACCGACGGAAGGTCGCCAGCCCGGACGCACTCGTAGGCCGTGGTCCTGGAGATCCCAAGGACTCTGGCTGCGTCGGTGACGGACATTGTCCGACACTCCAGGTTTGTTGAGTTGCCCTCGATCGCTCGTGCGCTCATTGCGATCCTTTCCGAGTCGCTCCGTCGATCTACGACCTCCATTCAGGTTCACGCTCGTTACACCACGCACCAACTGTGTATCTCTCGCGGCCTCCGAGGTCACGCCCACACGCCCTAGTAGGCGGTCTTCGTAGGAATCGAACGTTGGTAGCCCGGGTCCTTTGCCTGTTCTGGCTGCTTGCCGAGCGCGGATTGGCGGTCCTGAACAGCCGACGTGGGAACGCGCCACCCCGCTGCCCCAGGGACCGCGACGTCGGTGAGGCGCGCTCCGACCGTGCCGGTCATCATGTGCGAGGGTGTCCTCGAGTCCGGCTCGGCGTGCACCGAAGAGCCCGGCGGTCGGCGGATGCGCGGGAGTAGGAGGATCGGATCGTGGGCGACAATGTGTCAGAGATAATGGCGAGCCTGGGCCCTGTCGCAACCGCAGCGATCATGAACCCTTCTGCGGAAACGTCCCGCCAGCTCGTTCCGGTCGTAATGCAACTCCTACCGCGAGTTCTTCCCGGTGGCGACTTGGCGAACGAAGAGGATCGGTGGGAGCTGATCGTGCTGGTGGCAAGCGTCATCGAGCAAGCACCGCACCTTCCGAAGACGCTCCGCCTACGCCACGTCGCTGGGATTCTCGCTCACGCTCTTTCGTGCGTCGAGGGATCAACTCGAGATGCCAATGCAGTCCGCGTGCTGATCCAGGCGCAGGCCCTCGAAGCCCAGGTCAAGGCCGAGGAAGCCGCGGTCACCCCGCCCGTCATGCTCACGCAGTCAGCCGCGATGTTGGAGTTGCTCCTGAGCACGATCGACCTCGACGATTCAGAGGCGTGCCGGCTTGCCCGATCGCGGGCTCGACTGGCGATCATTCGAGCGCAGTGGAGGACGAGATCGCGATCCGCAACACTGAAGGACCTCGAATCGTTGGTCGCAGAGCGCAGCGAGCTCCACGGCGCCGATCATCCGGAGACACGACGGGTTGGCCAGCTCGCAGCAGGCCTCGAGATTGATTTAGTCCGATACGAGGCCGGCGACCCGGCCCGGCTTCTACCGAGTGTTGAGTCCTCGGCGCCGCCTGTGCCCGGCCATGATGCCGCGTCTGTCGCGTCCATGCGCCGACGTGCGGCCTTCACGCTCTACGAACTGGGTGTGATCGAGGGCGACGAGACCCTGATTGCCATCAGCCTTGAGTCAGTTCAGGCACAGCAGGAAGGTGCGGGGCTCGCTCGCGAGTTGGCCCTCGGAACGGCGCTCGCCGCCGAAGTCGGCGGCGATGCGGCGGAAGGACTCGGACAGTTGGTCGACCAGCTCGCGGCGACCGAGTCTTCACCAGCCGCAACCTTCGTTGGGACTGTCGACGAGCTCTCGGCCTTCGCCGAGCGAGATCTCAGGAGGCGGGCGCTGCTGTACGCCTGGTCGCGGCTGCCGGAGCGCAGTGCAGCACGCCCGCCGGCCGGACTTGCGGACTTGGTCGGCGCCGAACGAGTGACCATCGTTGCTGGGTATCGGGACAGCGTTGCGATCTACGCCGATCCGAACGGAGGAGTCTCGATCCAGGCCTTCGAAGTTTCTCAACTCGACGTTGAACGGCTCTTGGGCACGAACAGCACTTTCGGTGAGAAGGTCGATCTCCAGAAGGTGTTCTGGCGAGAGAAGCTCGACGGAGATCTGGCCTGGCTGGCAGCGCATGAGCTCTACGAACAGATCGCGCGGGAGCTACAGAAGGCAGTTCGGAGACTCGCCGAAGCTCTCGATGCGATCGGCGCCCCTGCGGCTGTGCCGCTTCGAGGTCTCGGGGAGTGGGGAGCGCTGCCACTGAACCTCGTTGATATCTATCGCAGTGAGCGCTCTGGACCACCGCGCCGCCGCCCGGCCAGGCGACGGGCAGGTGGTAGGGCCTGCATCGTTGTGGGGGCTTCCGATGGCCTGCCACTCGTCGACCTAGAAGTCAGGCTGGTTCAGTCGCGGCTGGCGGGTCTCGGACATGACGTCGTGGTTGTTCCCGCAGGTTCACTCGTCAGCGACTCTGGTCAACTCGCCGGCATGAGTCGTGTGCATTTCTGTGGCCACCTTGGCTTCAACCACAGTGATCCCCTCGGTGCCTCGATCCAAGGAAGCGAGGCCGTACAGGGCGAAGGGATGTTGGAGGCGGTTCTGGCTCGGATCAAGGACGGCGATGTTGGTGGGGCAATCCGCGAGGCGAACCGCGGATTGTTGAGTCCAGCGTCCGTATTCGCAGGCGAGTTTGGCGACTTGAGTGGATCGACGTGGCTTCTCAACTCCTGCTCATCGGCTGCAGGAAGCCACCAGGTGGATTCGGTCACGCTGGGTTGGCCCGGCGCACTGATAGCGGCGGGCGCGGATCAAGTGCTAGGCCACCGGTGGGCGATCGACGATCTTGCTGCTCTAGTGGTCGCTTGCCTCGTTTGGGCTCCCGATGGCTACGACCACGACCCGCCGTCGTTGTGGGCACTTCGAGCCGCGCTTCGTCAAATGACGGGCGGGGACGTGTTGACAGTGCTTGGAGATGTCTCCAAGAAGGACCGGGACTTGGTGGAGCGGGCGATAAATGAGAGCCCCAGCGCAGCCCGCCCGCTGGCGCATCCACTCCGCTGGGCCTCCCTCGAGTCTCTAGGGCCTGCGGCAGTGCCCGGGTGATCTCAGCGATCGTCGTCGGTGACGGCAGGTGGTTCCTCGATCAGGATCTTCACATTCCGCCTCTCGGCGAGCCGGGTCGACGCAAGCTTCAGACCTTCCCAGACCGCGTTGGCGGAGACGCTGACGGCGATGGCGGCCAGCACCTCTGGAACCCCACGCCGACGGTCTGTCTCCACGCTCGCTCCATCAGGAAGCTGTTCTCTCAAGTCCTGCAGAAAGCCATCAACGTCGTCCCCCGCTCCTCGAACACGAATCACACCCCGACGGTCGGTCATCAGGGCTCACTGTAGGCGCCGCACGAGTGCTTGCGTTCAGCTGCGCACTTCGCGCGCATAGACCACCGCTCGGGCTTCGCTGGTCCAGATCAGCCTCGAGCGTCCGAAGCAGCGCGGATCGCTCGCTCAAGTGCTCGGAGTCCGACGGCTGCCAGCTTGTGGGCGTGTTGCGACCGGTGAGCCGGTCGGCGGGTCGTCGTGCATGAACCTCGACGACGCTCCGTCCGCTCTCAATGTTGTTCCGATCTCGGCGAGTCCGGACGATCGATGGCGGCTGACCGATCCGTACCTCGAGGACGTCTGGTCGGAGTTCCTGGGTCCGACCGCAACGCTGATGGCGCGCAGGCTCGGTCGGCTGATCGAGGTCCGGCCGGGTGGCGCTGAGCTGGATCTCCGCGACTTCGCAACCTCCCTCGGCGTTGCGCCATCGGTGGCGGTTCGGGCACTGGAGCGGCTGCATCGTTTCGAGGTGATTCACAGTGATCTCGAGCGAGGGCTGGTCGGTGTTTCTGGATACGCGCCGGCGGTGGGTGAGGGTCGGGTGATCCGGCTGTCCGAGGCCGGGCGCGTGGCCCACGAGCGGTTCACGGCTGCGTCGATCGAGCACCCGGCGCCTGGCCGAGCATCGAGAATCCTCGCACCAGTCGCCAACCCCTCCATGGATCGGGGACTTCTCCCCATCGCACGGTCGTAGAGCGTCGATCACACTCAATGGATGGGGAAGTGGGTTCTTCGGAATCCGATGGAACATCGTGTAACGACCACCGGCGTCATCGGCAGTTCGTTGTCGATGATGCTCACCGGCTCTCCCTTGAGTGCGCGCCTTGCGCGGCGATGTGGCCCGGCCTACCGTTTCCCCATGTCTGCGTGGCCTGAGGCCCACGCAGGGTTCGGGGTCGACGGGGCGGCGCCGGACTTGACCCCTGCCGGCAACGGCGGGGAACCCCTGCGCCCAGCCGGGCGAGCGATCGGTCCGAGCGGGCGGGGCGCAACCATCGGACGATGGCGGTTCGCCGTCGATGCGCATGCTCAAGCGTTCGGCTCGCCACGCCTGCGCTCACTTCTCCATCTGGCCACCTCCGGCCGGCTGGTCGTGTCGGGAGGAGCGATCTGCTCGCTCGGCCGAGTCCCGTCGACGCGGGCGGGCCGGCTCAGCCTGATGGTGCTGCTTGTCCTGGTCGCGATGCCTGCGGTGGCCGTGTCGATCGCACCGGGCACTTTCTCGCTGGGCGGCCGACTGCTCTGGCTCGCGTTGTCGGCAATCCTCACGGTTGCAGCGATGGTTGCGGCAGCTCGACGGTTCGCCGTCTCGCGGCGCTGGGGACGCGATCGCAGCGACGGGATCGAGGTTTCGAACCTTGCATCGGCGAGGAGCGGTCACGGTGACGGCGGGCGGTTGTTGGACGCGGTCGTCGATCACGCTGACCGGCGCCGGGACGAACTCCTGCTTCGCGTACGGCGGAGCAACGGCGTGGCCCTCCACCTCTATCGCTCGCGGGGCTTCACCGCTCGGCCGAATCACGAATCGGCCTGCGAGATCTGGATGGAGCGATCGACACCAAGCGTTCGCCGCTTGCCTCGGTTCACGCTCCATGACGTCTCGGTGCTTGCCGCCCCGATCCTCGCTGTCACAGCACTGTTGGCCACGGGTCGCACGGCGTTCCTCGTCGTCGCCACGGCGGGTGCCCTGGCCGCCCTTGGCTCTGCCGCTCTCATCGACCGTCGGTCGGGGCGATTGCCCAACGCATTGCTCGCCTCCGCAGCGGCGTTCGGTGTCGTGGCCTGCGATGCAGCCGACACGGGCGCAGCGGCCATCCTCGGAGCGACCGTCGCAGCGACACCGTTGCTGATCATGCACCTGGCCGAACCGTCGGCCCTCGGCTTCGGCGACGTGAAGTTCGCCGCGAGCGCTGGAGTCGTTGTAGCTGCCCAGCATTGGCCTTCGGCGGTCGGTGTCCCGCTGGTCGCGCTGTTGATCGCTGCGGTGAGCCGCTTCGCCGGCGGGCAGCGGGAGCGCCCGCTCGGTCCGGCGCTCCTGGTCGGCACTTCGGTTGCGGTGGTTGCCGCTTCGTTCGTCATGGTCACGGAGGCCGTCACATGAATCGCATCGCACTCCTGCTCGTCGCGGCGACGGCGCTCATGACCGCTGGATGCAGCGGTGGATCCTCGGCTGAGCCTGAGGTGACGGCGCCGCCCCCGGCCACGTCCCAGGGCTCCGAGCCTGTCGGCTCCGGCTCGTCCTCGACCGCATCGCCGACCGATCCGCCGCCATCGACGACCGTCGAGACCGCCGCAACGGAACCGAGCACCTCGACGTCTGCGACGTCGACGCCGCCAACCGAGCCCGTCGACGATCGCTTTCTGCCGGACGGCCTGGGCATGGTGGTCGACTCCGCACCCGGTGTGAACTCACCGGGGGAGATCACCGAACTGATCGACAACGTCTGGTTCTTCGTGCCGTCGGAGACCGTCGAAGACGACTCGAACGTCGTGCCGCCCTTGCCCGAGGACCGCGACATCCTCGCGGCCTACGCCGAGGCGCAAGCCGCGTACCACGAGCAGGCGTCGATGCAGCCGTTGTCGGCGGAGCCCTCGGACCGGCTGGCCGCGGCGATGGCCGACGGCGGTCAACGCCTGGCAGAGAACGTGCTGGGGCCGGCGGCGTCGGCGGGCCAACATCTCGACCTCACCGACGGAATCGTCTTGCGGCCGGTCGTGATCGCAGACCCGCGGTCTGACACCGAGGCGTTCATCTTCGACTGTCAGCTCGACGGCACCGTGTTCGTCAACGCTGACGGGAGTCTCGCCGACGGGCAGACGCGCGGTGTGAAGGAGTTCCCTCAGATCGCCTCGGTCGTCCGGAGGGACGGCACGTGGATCGTGGAGCGGCTCACGAGAGACGAGCGGGCGTGCACCTGAGGCGACTCCTCCTGTGCTCGACAGCGGTGCTCGCCGCAGTCGGTAGTCCGGTCCTCGCGGGTCCTGACGATGGTGGCGGACCGCCACTCATTCCCGGCTCCCGCCAGGTCCACATCCGGAACGCATCGGGCGGGATCGGCGTGCACACCAGCATCCCGGGCGGGTCCGTCTTCTGGACACACGGGGGCGGGCCGACCGCCGAGTGTCGCGGGGTTGCGACGGGGGACGACCCCGACACTCTGGATGTCGTCGAGAGGTACCGGCCGATCCGCTCCACGAAGTGGATCTTCCTCGAGGGCCTCGTGACACCGGACCCCCTCCCCGGCGACCTCGAACTGTTCGACCCGTCGGCAGCCCGGTCGCTGGAGACGACAATGCGGACCTTCTCGGTCTACTGCTCGGACACCTTCTGGTCCGCCAACTTCATGCGGATCATCAACGTGCCGGCGACCGACCCGATGCTCGATCCTCGACCTCGGCTGACCAACCTCTACAACGGCCTGCAGCTCGACAGCCTGGTCGTGTACGAGAACGCTGCGGTCGACCGCTGGGGCGGACTCGTCGTGCGCAGCCCCGCTTGGCTCGCGATCAACGGCTCGGCGTGGCATGCACAGCGGTCGAACGTCGAGTTCTGGCGTGGGTGGGAGTTGTATCTGATCGCCCAGCCGATTGCGCTGGACTTCCTCGTCGATTTCGAGCCCGATCCTGATCGTCCGTCGGAGCCGTTCTCCGGCGTCGTGTCGTGTGTGGTCGCTGGATCTCAACTGCCGGTCGGTGAGGCGGTCGAGTTCCCACAGCGGCCGTCCGACCTGGATGACTTCGCCGAGCGGTGTTGTTCCCGTGCCGCAGGCCGATGTGGACGGACGGCAGATTGACACGGTTGATCGAATCAGGGTTGGGGCGGAACTCGTCCGAACGCTCTCGGCCATGGGCCTCTGAAGCGCTCTGACCGTCTGACTTGCGCCTGGCCGCGAATGGCGATGAGAGGCGCTCGGGGCGTAGCGGGCGAGTCTGCGTGGCCTTGCCGTGGCGGACGGTGCCCTAGGCTCGGACCGATTGAGCAGGTCGAGTGGATCGCGACTAGGGACCTCCGGCGCTTCGGATCTGTACGTGAGTTGAGGCCGCGGTGAGATTTGGCGGGCGCCAGTCGACCGCTAGGTCCGCTCGAGCGCCTTCGTCGCCGTCAGCTGGGCGAAGTCCCTCGGATACAGATCGAGTTCCATACCGTACGCCTCGGCCAGGAACACCCGGTCAATCTCGGGTGAGGAGAAGAGGCCGTCGCGTACTCGGTAGGCGCTGTAGAACGCAGTGGCCTTCCTCGCCCCCGAGATCTGGGTGACGCCCTTCGACGACGCGACGAATTCGAAGCCAGCTGCCAAGTCAACCTCCGCCTTGTCGGCGACCTTCGCCTTCGCCGATGCCTTCATCAGCACGGTCGTCTTCGCCTCCTTGGCTAGAACAACCGTCAGGTTCGAAGCCACACCCACGCGGTCCACGAATACCCAGTCCTTGTGCCAACGGCGAGGCCGCTGCTTGTACGCGGCCAGGATGGCATTGAGCAACAGCTGCGGTTCTTTGAGCTGACGGATTTCGAGTCCATTCAGTGCGAGAAAGAATGAGTCTGCGCTGCCGAACTCGATCGAAGCCTTGGCCTTGATGTCACCGAACTGGGCCAACACGCCATCGGTCTTAGCGTTGGCGCCGAAGTTGACCTTCACGTCGCGTCCAGAAGTCACGCTCACATCCAGACCCTTCTTCTCCACCGGCAGCTCAGGCCCGAGGGAGTTCAAGCCAAGCATCGAGCTGATCGTTCCACGATGTGAGAAGACGCCGTCTTTCGAGATGGTACCTACGTGGCCGATATCAAGTGGTTGTCCGAGTGGCAAGATCGGACGCAGCCCGATCTCCGACTTCTGTACCGCTTCGACGAACTTTTCAGTCATTGGCACCTTCCCGGGTCCTGTTGAGGCGAGTCATCCGACAGTAGCGCTCCGGAGGAGCGGGGTGATCACAGCCGGAGTAGGACCGGTCCGGGTCGCAAGCCGATGCAGCCCCGGCTGTCTACACGGCCTGGCAGCTGAGGGGGTGGTTGGTCTTGCTTGTGTCCGATCTTGTCGACTGCTCCGCAGTCCGCATCGGTTGCCAATGGATCTGCCAATGGATCGAGCCCGGATTCCCCGGCACGGTTCAGTACCAAACGGACGGTCGGGTAGCATTTCACCTGTTCAGCCCGTACGAGTCGGTGTTGGACAGCACGGGCCGGACGGTTCTGATCTCTCTCTCAAGGTGGTGGCACGGGTTCGAATCCGTACGGGCTGCCAACGAAACACCAGGTCAGGGCCACCCCGGGATGGCCTGCTGGTTTTCCGGACTCGTGGAAATCGGTCTCACTGGCCTCGAGACGGTGCTACACCGGCCCGGCCAGCAGTTGGCCGATGTCGGCGACTGCCTGGTCCATGATCCCGACTGCCATGCGCACTTCGTCCTCGCTGATGATCAGCGGCGGTTCCAATCGGATCACGCGAGGGTTGTTCAGCGTGTAGGCCGCGCCCATGCCGTACTTGAGCATTGGGCGATCGTCAGTTCGCCCACCTCGTCCGTCGTGAACTCATCAGGCCCTTGCCTCGCACGTCGGCGACGAAGGTCGCCATGCTTGGCCTGCATCTCGGTCAAGAGCTCCAGCATGAGCACACCTCGGTCGCGCGACCGGGCCACGAGGTCATCTTCCTGCACGACACGGACGGCCGCGAGGCCCGCGGTGCACGCCAAGGGATTGCCTCCGAACGTCGACGTGTGCATCAGCGGGTTCGCAGAG
Source organism: Ilumatobacteraceae bacterium (assembly GCA_963824025.1). Lineage (GTDB taxonomy): Bacteria > Actinomycetota > Acidimicrobiia > Acidimicrobiales > Ilumatobacteraceae > Ilumatobacter_A. Next base: position 178,235 of record CAWGNY010000002.1, on the reverse strand, counting down.
AACACCTTCTCCCATACCGCTGCTGTGCCCATGGTCGCGCCGATCGGCATGACGCCTCCGCCGAGCTGCTTGGCCAGCGTCATGATGTCGGGAGGTTCTCGCGGCCGCGCGCATCGCCGAGATCGACTTGGCCGTTGTCGTCGGGCGCCGCCCGTGGTCCTTCCCGGGCCGCGTCCAAACTTCCTGCAGCGAAATGCGGACCTGGCGCGTGTACGTAGTTGATGATTGCCACCACCAACCTGCCCGCAGCCCGGAGCGCCATGACCGACGAGAACGAGCTCGATTTCCACAGTGACTTCGATACGTTCGTCCGCACGACGTATCCCGGCCTGGTGGGCGTTGCCACGGCGTTGACCGGCACCGTTCCCGATGCGGAGGACATGGTGCAGGACACGATGCTCAAGGCGTTCGTCCGCTGGGATCGAGTGCAGTTCTACGAACACCCTCAGGGGTGGGCCCATCGGGTCCTCGTGAACCGCTGCGTGGGTTGGTGGCGTCGCAAGCGCACCGAGGCGAGGTATCTCGCCCGTCTGCGTCGCGAGGAAGCGGTGAGCGACGGGCCGTCGCCGGAGGCGCTGGTGTTCTGGGGAGCGGTTCGCCGGCTCCCGGTTCGCCACCAGCAGGTGGTGGCCCTCTACTACGCCGCGGACCTCACCGTCGACGATGTGGCTCGAGTCCTCACCGTCCCCGCAGGGACGGTGCGATCGGACTTGACGCGTGCACGCGCCGCGCTCACGAACCTGCTGGGAGACTGACATGACCAACGATCGAAACGAGCATGCGTCGGGCACCGATCTGCCCGGTGAGCACGCAGCGATCGATGCGATCGCCCGACGGGCCGGTGCCGAGGTGCGCCGACCGGCTCCGCCGGCGTTCACCGCCGGAGTGCGGCGCGCTCGTCGCCGGCAGCAGGCCGTTCGCGCCGGCCTCGGTGCCGTCGGCGTCGCGGCGCTCGTCACGGTCGGCGTGTTGGCGGTGGCGGGCGGGAGCGACGACGACACACTGGTCCCGGCAACGGCTCCCGCGGCGACCGTCGAGGTGCCGAGCACCGACGTGACCGTCCCATCGACGCCGGAGCCCACGACGCCCGAGGTCTCGAACCCCGTGGCCCCGCCTCCCGACTCGACGACATCGACGGCGCCGCCGGAGGCGGACGTCGATGCCGTGCCGGAGGCGATCTACGCACCCGCCGACGACGCCGCGACGCAGCAGGACGTCTTCGATCCGTCGACCCTCGAACGAGTGGACACCCGCCCATCGACCGGTGCCGCCTTCCAGGATCCGACGGCGCCGGTGGCGAGCGCGTCGGGGGCGATCACGTACGGGTTCCCGTACGACCAGCAGGACGACGTGGACCCGTGCCGACAGATGCCGTCCGCCGCCTGGGTGGTCGGTGCCGAACCGACCGGCCTCCCCGAGCGCGTCGACGTCATCGCGGTGGCCGCCGACGCTCGATCGGGCGCCGTCGTGAGCGCCGACTGTCCGACGAACGGGGTGCCGGCAGCCGACGACGGACCGGCCGGAGCCTACGACGTGACGGTTGCGATGTTCGACGCCGATGACCCCACCATCCCGTCACGTCCAATCCTCACGATCGACGGAGGCGCGGAGGGAGTGCTCATCGTCGAACCGAACGACGACGGGTCGTTGCTGTTGCTCACCACCGCCTCACGCCCGTTCTCCGAGCCGTCGGCCATCCTGACCCGGATCATCGACACGGTGAGCGGCGAGATCATCGCGGTACTCGGCGATGAACGGTCCGCCGAGCTCCCGCATTCGGACTGCGGAATCGATTCCGTGCAGTTCGTCGGCACGAGCAGTCTGGCGTACATGGCCGTCTGCCCTGACGAGGGGCTCGCCGTCGTGATCCGCGATCTCCGTTCCGGCGAGACGATCGACGTGGTCAATCCGGAGTACCGCGACCGCACCTACGAAACGCTGCCGGCCGCATCGCTGGTCGTCGATCCCGTGACCTACGCCGGTCCGTCGAATGCCTGGTACGTGCTCTGTGCCGGACGGTCGACGCTGCAGCCCGATGGTTCGGTCGCCTACGATCTCCCCGGGACACGACCCTGCTGGCTCGGGCACGGCGACGAGCCGATGCGGGAGATCCCCACCGCCACGAACCTCGACGCGAGGTTCACGCCGTACTGATCCGGCCGGTCGTCGGCGCCCCGGACACGAACACGCACAGCGGGAATCGGCGGGGTGCTGCTCGACGGGCGACCAGCCTCTCACGGTGAGTCGCGTGGAGACGACCAGGCGTTGCGGATGAGTTGCTCCAACACGCGCTCGTCGATCCTGTCGAGCCGTTTGACGTACACGCAGCCCTTCCCCGTCGTCGTCGGGCCCAGTTCGGCGAGCAGCGGATCAGGCACTGATTCATGTCCGTCGTGGATCCCATAGATGGTCAGCGCGCTCCTGCGTGGCGAGAAGCCGACAACGAACCACTCGTTGGTTCCTGTCGTGTTCGTGTAGGGCCGGGAACCGAATCCGACGATCGACGGCCCCCACATCACCGCCGGCGCACCCGTGACACGCTCGAACAGCGACCGCATTGCAAGTCCCTCGGCGCGGCGACGCTGATCGGGTACCGACTCGAGGAACTCGTTCACGTCTTCACCGGTGGGACGCGTCTTGACCGCAGCCATCTCGACAATCTGACACCGATCGGCGTCCGGCGACAAGGCTCGTCTGCCGACAGCTCGATGGCCTCACCGCCGTTCAGAGCCTGGTCGTGGCCGAGTCGATCGTCCAACGCTGCTGCGGCGATCTCGAAATCCGGTCCGATGACGTCGTCGTCACCGGACCTGCTGCCATCCCCGCGCACTCCCGATGTGGGGTGCGCGTGACCACGTGTGCGATCCGCCCGTACAGTCGCTTCCAATGGCTCACGCCGGGAGTCCCGAACAGGAGGAGCGCGAGAGGCGGGGTCGCCTGATGATCACCGCTGGGCTCGTCGCGGTGGTCGTGCTCGGAGGCCTCGCCGTGTCGATCGTCGGTCGTCGCCAGGTCGACGACAAGGTCGACGATCTTCGTCGAGCTGCGAGCACGGCCACGATCGATCCGGACCTCATTGCACTCACCGCGTACGGCACCGACTCCGACCCGGTGTCGGAAGCACTGGGCGCCGACCGGGTGGTCTCTCTCCAGCAGCAGATGGACAACCGCTGGTGCGTCGAGACCGAGGTCTCGGCCCTGCTCAGTTCGGCGACGGTGTTCTTCGTGATCGACGACGACGGCCAGTTCGTCGAAACGCCGGACTGTCGCGGGTAGCTGTCGCGACGAGCCGGGTGTTGCGTCACGCTCAGGCCGCACGCCCCCCTCATCGACGCGCTGAGTCCTTCTGACGTCGACGCCGAGGCGTCCGTCCACCAGGAACGGCGTCGCATGATCGAGCTGGGGCCTCGCCTCGAGTGGATCCTGATCGCAGCGTTCTCCGATCTGCCTGGCTTGGTCTGTGCCCACACGGGCACGCGTGTCGATTCCGCCGGATCGTTGTCGTACCGTGTCCTCGGTGGCTGAACGGCTCGAGGCTCAACGCGATTCGATCCTCGACGCGACCGCCGAGTTGCTCCTGCGGGATGGCGCCGGAGGACTCCGTGTCAACGCGATCATGAGTGAAGCCGGTGTGTCGCGGACCGCGTTCTACCGCCGGTTCAGGAGCGCCCACGACGCCGTCGGCGCGCTCCTGGCCAGGCTGCTCGCAGAGATCTCGACCGGCGCAGTCGATTGGATGCAGGACCCGGGCTCGGTCGGTGACGCCGACATCGTCGAGGCCAACCTCGTGCAGAGCGGACGGAACCTCGCCCCGCATGCGGAACTGCTCTGCGCCATCGTCGACGCAGCGGGCTCCGATGGCGAACTCCGCCGGCTCTGGCGCGACGTGGTGGTGCAGGCACGCATCGACGCGACGGAGGCTGCCATCCGTCGAGATCAGGTGGCTGGTGCCATTCGGGCATCGCTCGATGCCGCTGATGCCGCACGTGCCCTCACGCTGATGAACTCGGAGCTCGCGCTCGAAATCCTCGGTCGGCGAGGTGGCACTGCGGAGGAGTTCGCACGCGTCACCGCTCCGATCTGGATCAGCGTCCTCTTCGGCGCGACCGACTGAGGGGTCCGTGGCGGTGCGCTGAGGACCGGGAGGCATCGGACGGGACCAAGTGCTCTGGTGAGCGGTCTCGCCATGTGACAGTGTGTCTCACTGGGTAGGTGCAGTCCCGCCCAGTGCGGACCGACCGTGTGGTGGTCACCGACGACCATGGAGTCCGTACCGTGATCGGAGGTCGTTGATGGGTGACGCGATCGGCGCAAAACTCGGGTACGCGGTGGGGATCGCGGTCAGCCCGATTCCGATCGCGGCGGTGATCCTGATGCTGTTCAGTGGTCGTGCACGTGTCAACAGCGTCTCGTTCATGGTCGCGTGGGTCGCCGGGATCGTCCTCGTCACGACGGTCGTCGTCCTCATTCCGGGCCTCGAGACCGACGACAGCGAACCGAGTGACACCACCGGGTGGATCTAGCTCGTTCTCGGAGTGCTGCTCCTGGCCGTCGGTGCACGGCAATGGCGGGCGCGACCGGGCCCGGACGACGAGGTACCGGTTCCGGGTTGGATGGCCAAGATCGACGAACTCCGACCCGGCGCCGCGTTCGGGCTCGGGTTCGTGCTCTCGGCGTTGAATCCCAAGAACCTCCTGCTCGCGATCGCGGCCGGCGTCTCGATCGGGGCGCTTGCGCTGTCGAGCGGTGAGACCGTCGGCGCGGTGCTGGTGTTCACGATGATCGCTGCGATCACCGTGCTGGTTCCCGTCGTCGGGTACCTGATCGCCGGCCGCCGCCTCGACCCGACCCTCGACCGGACCAAGGCGTGGCTGATCGGCAACAACACCACCGTCATGGCGGTCCTGTTCATCGTGTTCGGCGTCAGCCTGCTCGGCGACGCCATCCAGATCCTGACCTGACCATCAATCGAAGGAAGACCGACATGTCAAACCAAACCGAGACCAGTTCCGAAGCACTCGCCCGGATCGCGGAAGACGCGTATCTGTTCGGGTTCCCGATCGTGTTGATGGAGCTGACGAGACAGATCACCACCAACGTCCCGGCCGGCCTCAAGCCGGGGTTCGGGCCGATGAACCCTCTTCACCCACATGGAGGCGTTCCCGCCGGGTGACTTCAAGGAGGTGGTCCGCCCGAACTTCGACACCTTGTACTCGATCCTGTGGTTCGACCTCGGCGACGAGCCGCTCGTGATCTCGGTGCCCGACACCGCCGGCCGCTACTACATGCTGCCGTTCATGGACATGTGGACCGACGTGTTCGCGCTCGTCGGGCGGCGTACCACCGGCACCGCCGCGGGCCAGTACGCGCCCGTCGGTCCGGGCTGGTCGGGCGCGCTGCCCGATGGGATGGAGCGGATCGACGCACCGACATCGGTCGGCTGGGTGATTGGCCGGACCCAGACCAACGGCCCCGCCGACTACGCAGCCGTCCACGAGGTCCAAGCCGGCTTCGTCGCCACACCACTGTCGGTCTGGTCGGACGCGCCGGCAGTGCCGACCTCCGAACCGGACGCCTCCGTCGACATGGCGACCGCACCGGTCGACCAGGTGCTGGCACTGTCCGGCGTCGAGTTCCTCCGGCGCACCGCCGAACTCATGCGGCAGTACCCACCCCACCTGGTCGATCAACCGCTCCTGGCCCGCATGCGTCGACTGGGCCTGGTCGCCGGCGAGCCGTTCGATACCGACCGGCTCGACGCCGGCACGCGCGAGGCGATCGAGACCGGAGCCGCGTCGGCGAAGTCCAGGATGGAACGGCTGTCGAGCATGCACCCCGTGGTCGACGGGTGGAGCCAGCCGACGTTCACGATGGGGGTCTACGGCACCGATTACTGGCGGCGAGCCATCGTCGCCAAGGTCGGACTCGGCGCCAACCTCGTCGAGGACGCCGTCTACCCGGTCCTGTTCCACGAGGCCGCGGGGAACACACCGGTGGCGAGGTCGACTACGTCTTGCACTTCTACGCCGACGCGCTCCCGCCGTGTGATGCGTTCTGGTCGGTCACGATGTACGACGGCGACGGCTTCCCCGTCCCCAACGACCTCGACCGGTACGCCCTCGGCGACCGCGACCCACTCGTCTACAACCCGGATGGATCACTCGACCTGTTTCTTCAACACTCCGACCCCGGCGACGCCCGTCGCGCGAACTGGCTACCGGCCCCCGCCGGGCCGCTCGGCGTGACGATGCGGCTCTACGACCCGCGACCCGAAGTCCTCGACGGCACCTGGACTCCACCACCGCTCACGACATCCGCCGCTGTACGGAGCTGAACCACGAGGGTGACGCAACCTCGTCAGGCGTCACATCCATCCCGAGGACTCGGCCGGAGCGGCGATGATCTGAGCCGTGTGCGTCTTCGTCGCTGCGCTGGTGTCGTACGCCTTGCGCATCGTTCGAGCGACGACCGCTCGCTGCTCGTCGACGCGCCGCGACGGCGTCACATCAGGCGCACGAGACCGTCGATGATCAGTGCCCCGCCGAGACCGACGGCGACCCAGACCCGCAGCAACCCCGAGTTCGTCTCGAGCCAGGACTCTTCACGACCCACCGCTGCGATGGCACGATTCCCGCCGATCACCACGATGCCGACCGGTACCGACACGAGCAGCGTCGCGACGGTGACGTAGAGAACGAGAAGGGTGAGGCTCTCGACGTCGCCGAGATCGGCGTTGCTGACCGACGCCATGGCCAGAAAGGCGAGAATGAGCCGTTTTGGCCCGCCGAACCCGAGGAGTCCCGCGATCGGCAGAGCGGTACCCGGCCCGACATTCCGCAGTCTCGCTGCCATCGCGCCCTTCCGACCCGTGTCGACCCCGTGAGGCTTGGGACTGCGACGTTCCGCAAGACCGGCCGCAGCGAGCGCGAGGCCGACGAGCAGGGCCAGCACGCCTTGGATCGTCTCGTGCGAGCTGATCCGTTCGACCGCCACCTGGCCGAGCATCAGGCCCAGGAAGGCGCCGATCGTCGTCCCGATGAGGAACCCGATCAGGAAGGCGATGCCGTTCGTGCGCGGGCGTTCAGTTCGGATCACGACGAGCACCGCAGTCAACACCACGAAGCTCGCTGCAGCGACGAGCGCGTAGAAGAGTACGGCACCGGCGGCAGAGATCACCCGGGACCACGCTGAGAGAGCTCGATGGCGGATACCAGCCGCTGGATCGCTCGACGCATGGGCCGAAGGTATCGCATCGGCTGCTCGACGACGCTGGGCCGTGTCCGCGTGGATTCGACGAGGAGGTGCTCGAGTCGAGTTGGTCGGACCACGGACCGTCGTGGCCCGCCGAAACGATCGCGACGATGGCGCAACAGCGGCCCGGCGGCAAGGCGGCGAGAGAGATCACCCCCGCGAACGGAGTCGCGTCATCGGGATCAACTCGCGCTGCGTCGCACCAACTCCAATGCCTGCTCCGGTCCGAAGGCGACCACCCGGTCTCCCGGTTGCGGTACGACGAGCTGAGATTCATCCGGGAACGTGGGCTGACCGGGCGCGGCCGGTTCGACGGCCAGGATCCTGACGCTCGGATGGTTGAGGGTTGCGATCATCGGCTCGGATCGCTCCGGGTCCTTCGAGATCAGCACGGCTGCGATCACGTGGTCGCCGACGACGATCCACGTGTCGAACGGGTCGTGGGCGAGCAGGCGCCTGGCCACGGCGCGCGCTGGTCGCGCCCCGATCGCTCGGATCAAACCGAGCCGATCGAACAGGAACAGGCCGCCGATGAGGACGACGAGGGTGATTCCGCGAGCGGTCAGATCCTCTCCGGTGGGGAGCACGAAGCTGACGCCGAGGAGCGCCAGGACGAGGGTCGGCCCGAAATAGCCGAGCAGGACGAGTGTCGAAGCGAACCGTCGCGCCGCTGGGTCGCGCACGACGTACTCCGACTGCGAGGTCGTGTATCCGGCGCCGACCAGCGCCGATCGCGCCTCGAACGCTGCCGCCTTGGGAGGCAGCCCGGCGGCCGCGAAGACGGATTCGCCCACGAGGATGAAGAACCGCCAAACGAGGACAACCACGAACAGACTGATGACTCCGGCCACCCGCACCTCCCGCGCTCGATCGAAACCGAGACGATATCGGTTCGGGCCGCGCCGTACGGCGGACGCCACACGGGCTGGACAGGACCGAGCGGCAAGCGGCACGTTTGCTCACCGGCACGCCACACATCATCGGCTGCGACGCCGACGAACCATGGTTTCGCGGGGGTGTACTGTGATCGGGGACATAACCCAATCCGGCCAGGCGCAGTGGTTTCATCGCACCGGGCAGCGCGGTCCAGGCCGGTTCTCGCCCGATTCTCGAGGGGAGCATCCATGTCCGATGTCGTTGCGAGGCCGGTGGATCCGACACCCGGCTTGCGCGGGAAGCCGACTCCCGTGGGGTCGGCGAGCCGGGCCCGGGTCGTCGGGGGGACGCTGCTGGTCACCGCGGTGGCCGCGTCCATGACCGTCGGAGTTCGCGCCCTTCCTGCCGACGGAGCCATGCCATTCGTCACGGCGCTCGCCTCGGGACTGGTGATCGTTCCGTTGGTCGGGTCGGTCCTCGAATGGTTCGTCCATCGCTACGTCTACCACGAGGCAGTGGTTCCGGTGCTCTCCCCGATCTTCACCGTGCACACCGCGCACCACTACTCGTTCTTCCCGACGTGGCGGTACGTCACTCGCGGGCCGGCTCGCCGACTGGCGATCACCAAGCGAGCGCCTGACATCCACACGTCGAGCACTCGCAACGCCGGCGTCCGTCTCGCCCACTTCGGCTGGTACATGGCGATCGGGGTCGTGCTGGTCTGGGTGCCGGCCTGGTTCGCGACCGGGAACGTGGCCTTTCTCATCGGCATCGTGGTCTCGTCGATCGTCGTGTCGAATCTCTTCATCGTCGTGCACGACACGATTCATCGACCCGGCAGCCATCGCCTCGTCGAGGCGCAGCCCTGGTTCGGATTCCTCGACCGTCACCACTACGTCCATCACGTGGACCTCGGCGCCAATCTCAACTTCCTGCTCCCGCTCGCCGATCTGCTGTTCGGCAGTCTCCGGACTCAGATGACCCAGGACGAGGTCGATCGCCACGGCACTCTCGCCGACGCGAAGAGCCGTCCGATCGGTGAGGGCGAGCGAGCTCGCACCGCCCTCGTGGGGTGATCGACACGACCCGTGACGAGCGGTCGGGCGGAGTCGTTCGACATGTTGCGCTGGTCTGTCCGTACAGTCTCGACACCCCCGGAGGCGTGCAGCACCAGGTGCTGGCACTCGAGCGAGCGCTGACCAGGCTCGATCACATGGTCACGGTGCTGGCGCCCGGACCGACCGGCGGCCTGGGGCGGACCATTCCGATTCCTGTCAATGGGTCGATCGCCCGGATGGCGCCCCATCCTTCTGGCGCCCATCGAACGAGACGTGCGTTGGCTCGAGGCCGGTTCGACGTGGTCCACCTCCACGAGCCACTTGCGCCGAGCATCACGATCCCGGCCCTGTTGCTCCACTCCGCACCGACCGTCGCCACCTTTCACGCCGCCGGTGAGCGAACGCCGTATCGATGGTTCGGGGCGCCGGCGCGGCGGCTCGCTCGACGCATCGACGCGTCGGTTGCCGTTTCCGACGCCGCAGCCGAACTCGTCCACCGACACCTCGGCGTGACCTGCACCGTGTTGTACAACGGCATCGAACTCGAACGCTTCGGACCGAGCAGACGAGATCGCCGAAGTCGCAGCGTGTTGTTCCTCGGGCGTCACGAGACGCGCAAGGGACTCGACGTACTCCTCGGGGCGACGGCCGGTCTGCCGAAGGACGTCTCGATCCTGATCGGCGGAACCGGTCCGGATACCCCGCGACTCCGCGACCGGTACCGCGGCGACCGACGGGTCGTCTGGCTCGGTCAGGTGTCGGAGGCAACCAAACTCGAGCTCCTGCACCGATGCTCGGTACTCTGCGCCCCCTCGCGTCACGGTGAGTCGTTCGGCGTCGTGCTCCTTGAGGCGATGGCGGCAGGGCTGCCGGTGGTGGCGAGCGATCTCCCCGGCTACCGGGGGCTGAGCAACGAGGGCACCGCGGTCAGACTCGTGCCGCCCGGCGACCCGGCTGCACTCGCCCGCGAACTCGTCCGGTTACTGTCCGACGACCATCTCGCTGATTCGCTGCGTACGGCCGGCCTCCATCAGGCGCGCCGCTTCTCGCTGGCTGCCCTCGCCGAGCGGTACGTCGAGATCTACGAAGGTCTCCTGGCCGCAACCCGGCAGCCGCAGGTGCGGCGGCAGGAGGCGCCGAACGCGACGGAGGCGTCTCCATCGACGCCCCCGTGAACGGTCGACGAGGACGAGGCCCGACGTGAGACCGAAGACGGCACCTCGACACCGCGGTCCGGACAACCGCCATCGGCCCGGCGAACCGTCTGCCCGGCTCCGACCCCGATGCCGAGGACGCGATCGCATTGCGAGAGTTCCTCCGGACGATGGTCTGGGCGGTTCCCGAGAACGCCCCACCCTGTCTGTCAGGGTGAGGTGAGACACCTGCGGTTCCCGATTATCTGACCCGACGGGGCGAGACAGGAACACCTGAACCATGACCATGACGACTGCATCGTTGAACGGCCGCGCCCAAAATGGAGGCGTGACCGACGACGACATCGACCCCGCGGCGAAGCCGACACGACGAACGTTCAGCGCCGAGTACAAAGCTGAGATCGTCGCCGAGTACGACTCTCATCCGAAGGGCTCCGATGAGCGCGGCGCGATTCTGCGCCGGGAGGGCTTGTACACGTCGCACATCTCGGAGTGGCGCAAGCAAGCCGCCGCGGGTGCCCGGGAAGGCCTTGCCGGCAAGTCGCGTCAAAGGCGATCGGCCGAGCAGAACGAGTTGGACAAGCTCCGCCGGCAGAACGAACGCCTCGCTGCTGAGTTGAAGCGGACGCAGACGGCGTTGGAGATCACGGGAAAAGTGCACGCGCTCTTGGAGCAGCTCTCCGAGAGCGCGGACACCGAACCGAAGTCGAAGCCGTGACCGCCGAACACCTCCCCGCACTCGAGGCTGAGACCTCGACGAAGCAGGCGTGCGAGCTGCTCGGCGTCAACAGGTCCACGCTGCTGCGCCGACGCCGGCCACCACTGCACGGCCCATCAGTGCCTCGGCCGGCACCGCCGAACAAGCTGTCCGAACCCGAACGTCAACACGTCCTGTCGGTGCTGCGATCCGAGCGATATTGCGACCTGGCACCGGCACAGGTGTGGGCCCAGCTGCTCGATGACGGCATCTACTTGTGCTCGATCCGCACCATGTACCGGCTACTCGCCGCCGCCGGGCAGAACCGTGAACGCCGCCGGCAACGCACGCATCCGGCGCGCAAGAAACCCGAGCTCATCGCCCGCACACCGAACCAGGTGTGGTCCTGGGACATCACGAAACTCGCCGGCCCCGAACGCGGGATCTACTACGAGTTGTTCGTGATCATCGACATCTACTCGCGCTACGTCGTTGCCTGGACCGTCGCCGCAGCCGAGACCGGCGAACTCGCCGAAGCGTTCATCGCCGACGCCCTCGACCGCCAAGGCGTCGAACGTGATCAGCTCACCTTGCACGCCGATCGAGGATCGTCGATGACCTCCAAACCCGTCGCGCAACTCCTCGTCGATCTCGGGGTGACTCGCTCCCACAGCCGCCCGTCGGTGTCCAACGACAACCCCTACTCCGAAGCCCAGTTCAAGACCCTCAAGTACTGCCCGGCGTTCCCCGGCCGCTTCGGATCGATCGCGGATGCCCGAGCGTTCTGCACCGCGTTCTTCGATCACTACAACCACGTCCACCGTCACGTCGGCATCGGACTCCACACACCGGCGTCGGTCCACTACGGCACCGCCACCGAGATCCGTGCGGCACGAGCCGACACACTCACCGCCGCCTACAACGCCAACCCCGCCCGATTCCGCCACCAGCCACCCACGCCGCCGAAGCTTCCCGAGGTCGCCTGGATCAACGAACCCAACCGAGAAGCACTCATCCAATCCGCGTAAGAAGTTGTCTCATCCCCCTTGACACGTTCCGCCAGCGCTCCCGGGGGATCCACATGCACTCGTGCTCCGAACCGAGCACGTGTGAGCGGCGGCGACATCCCCGACCCCGGCGTGGGATTCGGGCCCGCTGGTCTCGATGAGGACAGCGGTCGCCCGGCACCCGCGGCGCGCGTTGCCGTCGACGAAGGCATGGCCCGGACGTGCTCATTCGGCGGGGTCGAGGATCTCCAGTCGAATCGGGTTGGTGCCGTAGCCCCCTGCGAAGTCGACGACGTCGTCGAATCCGGTGACGGGCATCAGCACGAACACTCCGTCGACGACATCGTTGGGTCCGGCAGAGCGTCCGTCCGCGCTGACGTCACCGTAGGTCGCCCGGACATCGACGGCGATCGGTGAGTCGACGTAGCCGGCGAGCAGGACGAGGTCGCCGCCGACGTCCAGGTCGTGGAAGCCCGGGCCCGCGAGGTCGATGGTGAGGTTCCGCTCGAAGTCGGCGCGTTCGACGCACCTCGGTGGCGAGATCGTCTCTCCGGTGTCGGCCCGGTCGATCGTGATGCACACCGTGTCGTCGACGATCGCAGCGTTGAGGAGCAGCGTCGCTTCTCCGGCCTCGAATGAAGCGACCGCTTCCTTCGGGGGAGGCAATCCGGTCCGGCGATCGATTGGTATCCGACCGCTCTCATCGGTGAGCGCAATGTTTTCCGGGACGTCGACCAGCGGCGTGACCCGTAGCCCGTCGATGAGTTCCAGCACGTCGGGATCTTGCAGGAGCGGCACGTCGCTCTCGAAGACCCACCAGTTGTTGACCGGGATGACGACGAGGTGATCGCCGATCACTGCCATCGGGTCGCCTGTTCCCGGGTCGTGGCCCCATGTGTTGCCGTCGATCTCGATGGTGTCGACCAGTGGCAACTCGACGTCGAACTCGAGGGCTGCGACGTCGCAGGTTCCGACATCCTGGCCGCACGCGGGCGCCACGACCACCGGGAGCGTCTTGCCGTCACCGAAGACTTCGAACTGATGACTGGATCCGCGTGCGGTCGGAGTGATCGAGATACTCGCCGGAGTGAAGCCCGCCAAGGCCCATCCCGGCGGGGTCGTCGGGATCACGATGTCGCCCGACGAGAGCGTGCTCAGCGGGCGCATTTCCGTGTCGTCGATCTCGCCGATCAGCAGGGGTGCCGGCTCCTCGAACGTCTCCGGGTCGCCGCAGTCCCAGCATGCCTGTCCGATCTCACGCACGATCTCGGCGTAGTCGTCGGTTGACCCGACGCGCAAGCTCTCCAGATACGTGATGATGCGGGGGTCGGCGAGGACGGGGCCTTGCAGGTCGAAGTCCTGGACCAGTACCTCGATCCACACGTCACCGGCGTCGGCACGGAGGCCTTCGAGCCGAGCGAAGGGCTGCCAGGCCAAACCGTTGATCTCCACCGATGAGCCCGACGTCTCGCAACCGGACTGCGAACCAACGCCCAATTGCGCACAGGCCCCCTGGTTCGAGCCTGGTCTCGAAAGCGACAACTCGATCCGAGGTCCTGTGGTGCCGTCCGGTCGGGCTTCGATCGTTGTTGTGTTCGACCCGATCCATTCTCGCGGCGCGGTGTCGTCGCCGACCTGTTCGAACGACAGTTCCGACAGGCGCCAACCCGCCGGAGCGGTCGGGACGATGAGATCGCCCATGCCCACAGAGCTCAGCGGGCGGAACGACTCGGCGTCGATGTCGTCGAGCAGACCTCCTGTCCAGACGGGTTCGTCCTCCGGCGTCGTGGTGGACGTGGTCGTCTCCGCACCCGTCGTCGCCGGTGCGGTGGTGGGCGAGGGGATGTTCGGCGAGGGGGTGAGCTCCTCCCGGAGCGAGGTGGTCGGGATGGTGTCGTCGTTGGTGCGGATCCTGTTGTCGTCGTCGGCGCCGATCAACACGACGAAACCGGCAACGACGGCAATCACGCAGGCGGCCGCGAGCCAGACTCCGGTTCGACGGGGCGCCGAGGATGGACCGTCGGGTTCGGCCGCTCTGCGTTCGACGTCGGCCCACCCGTGCGGCTCGGGCGAGTCGAACATCGCTCGTCCCAACACGTCGCGGATCTGGTCGTTGGTGGGCCCGGTCATGACAGCGCTCCTCGCAGGCGTGCGCGGGCTCGGGCCAGTTGGCGTCGCACGGTGCCGTCGCGGACGCCGAGGATCTCGGCCACCTGGGCGACCGACAGGTCCTGCCAGTAGGTGAGGTAGGTGACCGCACGCTGTTGCATGCTCAGGTCGTCGAACGCATCGAGCACGGTGTCCGATGGCTCGTGGACCACGATGTCTCCCGTTGGACGCCCGGCGACAGCGACGCGTTCCTCGCGTCGACGGCGCCGTTCGGTGTGGCGGTGGTACATACGTGCCCGGTTCGCGACTGCGCCGAACAGGTACGCCTTGGTGTCGCGCGCCGTCGACCACGCACCGTCGGGGTCGCGTACGAGATCGGCGAACGTGTCCGCCACGACGTCAGCGGCGGCCGATCTCGGGACGAGCACGGTCGCGTAGCGGACGAGTTCGTCGGCGTAGCGCTCGTACGCCTCCTCGGGCGACACCTCGTTCACACCCCTACGTTGCCACCCGCCCGGCATCCGGGTGACAGACGCCATCCGGGGGTGACAGACGCCGAGGAAACGTGACCGAGGCCGAGCACGTGGGCACCCGACCCACGTGCACGACCTCGTCGCTCACGTTCTCACCCCGTTGCGACCGCGGTCACGGACAGACGACGTCGGGGTTCCAGTTCTCGAACATCCCGGCCGGATTCGGCTTCCACACCCAGGCGTGCAGGATGTACCAGCCGAGCGCCGGATTGAGGATCCCCAACTCCTGCCCGAGAACGGTGGGCGGTTCCACGTTGCCGGCGGCTTCCCATGCGTCCTTCGGAACGATCCATTCGACCGCGACCAAGTGCAGCTTCCCGTTGGGAAGTGACTCATAGACGAGTCCCTCCGGCCGGAGGGGGTCGAGCGTGATGTCCTCGATCGCGGCGTGGTTGAACCAGTGATAGCCCATCGCACCGTCCGTCGGATGCGAGATGCAGCCCGCGATCGGGAACGGTTCCTTCCAGCCGAGCTGGTGTCCGGCCTGTTCGGCCACCTCGAGGCGCTGGAACTTCGCAGTCGCTGCACGCACCTCGGCGAGATCGGCCTGACCGGCGTCAGCGACCGGTACGGATGAGACCGCAAGAGCGGCCAGCGCGAGGACGCCCGCCAGCGCAGCTCGTCCGAGTCGTGGAATGGAACCGGAGCCGGTGGGGATCGGTCGATGGTGTCGTCGGATGATGGACATGATGTTCCTCCTCGTTGACGCGGGCGGTCGCCGTGTTGCGGCCCCGCACTCATCCGTTGCCGCCGACCCCGCATCCGGGTGACACCACTCGCAGAAATCCCGACGCACCCCCAACCGCGCTGGTCTGCCTGTGGGTCCGGGTGCGGGGCATTCGGGACGCGGCCGCACCTCGGCGTTCAGCACGTCGGGAGATCGGCATCGACAACGTTCGACGTCGCCGTCATGAGCTCGCGACCTCGTCGCGCAGGGCGCGCTTGAGCACCTTGCCGGCGGCCGACAGCGGCAGCGGGTCGGTGCGGAACGTCCAACGGCGGGGCACCTTGTAGGCGGCGATCTTCTCGCGAGCGTGCACACCGAGTTCGGCGGCGGTCACCGCGCCCTCGTCGGTGACGACCACGGCGTGCACGAGCTCACCCCAGGTCTCGTCGGGTACGCCGACGACGGCCACCTGCTTCACCGCCGGGTGCGTGCCGATCGCGTTCTCCACCTCGATCGAGTAGACGTTCTCGCCGCCCGTCACGATCATGTCCTTCACTCGATCCTCGAGGAAGAGGTAGCCGAGCTGGTCCAGCCGGCCGGCATCGCCGGTGCGGTACCAGCCGTCGACCAGGGATCCGGCGGTCATCTCGGGCTGGTTCCAGTACTCCGTCATCGCCGAGTCGCAACGCACCCAGATCTCACCGATCTCGCCTGTCGCGACCGGCTCGGCGTCGCCCGGCGTCCGGATCGCCAGCTCGACCCCCACGCACGGGCGGCCCACCGATCGGAGGCGGTCACCGCCCCGGCGGTGATCATCGGGATCGAGCCCGGTCACCGTGGCGGCACACTCCGTCATGCCGTACGCCTGGAAGAATTCGAGTGAGGGCCACGTCGCCATCATCCGATCGAGCAGAGCCGCCGACATCGGCGCGGCGCCGTACATCACGAGGCGCAGGCTCTCGAACATCGACGGCTCGAAGTCGGGGTCCTGCAGCATCATCGCCAACATCGTCGGGACCGAGCCGACGTGGGTGATGGCGTGGTCACGGATCGCCTCGGTGGCACGCGCCGGCACGAATGTCGGTTGGACCACCACCGCACCCCCGGTGACCGGAAAGAGCCCCCACGCGCTCACTCCGGCCACGTGGAACATCGGGAGGAACGCGAGGAACCGAGCACCACCGCCGAGTGGTGCGGCGATGTGCATCCGGTAGATCATGAGTGCGACGGCGCGCTGGGCGAGGACGACGCCCTTCGGCAGCCCGGTGGTTCCACCGGTGTACATCAGTACAGCCATCGCATCGTCGTCGGGCTCGGCCGGCAGCGCCCGATCGCGGGTCGCGGCCAACAGGTCGCCCAGACGCGAATCGACGGGGGCGTCGGTCTCGCCGGAGGTCTCGATCAGCACGACCTCGCGGATGTCCGGCACGCGGTCGCGGAGAGCGGCGACGACCGGAGCGAACGTGGCGTCGACGAACATCACCGTGGTGCCGGAGTCGGTGAGCACGTGCACGAGTTCGTCGGGCGCCAGACGGTTGTTGATCGGGTGGATGACTGCAGCGCCGGCCAGGCACGCCTGCCACAGCTCGACGTACACGTGTGAGCCGCCGGCCATCACCCCGATCCGGTCGCCGCCCGACACCCCGAGCCCCCGCAACACCCCACACAGCTGTCCGACCCGCTCCAGCTGCTGGGCGTAGGTGCCTTCGTGTCCCGTGCCGAGGTCGATCACCGCCGTGCGATCGGCGAACATCACGGTCCGGCGCAGGATGCGGCCGAAATTGAGCTCACCCATCGCGTCGCTCCGCCTGCCGGAAGCGCTGCGCCGGTCGCGGGGAGAAGCTGTTCGCGTGCGTCGCACGCTCGCGCCCAGACGAATCCGCTGTCGCCCCGAAACCGCCCTCTTGGTCATCCATCGTGTCTCCCCGTCCCGCCTTCCACAGTACCGCTCCGCGCAACGGCCCACCGACGGATGCCGAAGGCTCTCTGTCGTCGGCGCAGGCATCATCGCCGCCGCGCTCCGCCGGTCAAGACGTCGGGAGTGAGGGGATGGTCGACCTCACGGCGTCGACGAGCGGCGTCCAGAACGGCGCCCGTGACGGCGAGCAGCGTCTGCAGCGTCGCGACACGGACGCCGATGTCGCCGCGCTGCAGCGAGGGCGTCGAGCACTGCGCCGCCCACGTGGTCGGATCGGTCGGAGACGATCGCCCCGGGAGCGCCCGTCGCCGAGGGCAACGCAACACGACCACCGGAGAACCGGCACGCGGGGCGTGTCCGTGAGGAGGCCACCCGACGCGTCGGGCTCTCGACGCCGGAGGCAAACAGCGCTACGGTCGCATCTCCGGGGGCGGTGCGAGGCCGCACACACAAACAGGAGGTTCACTCATGATCGAGATGACTCAACGCCGACGGCTGTCCGCAGCCGTCGCGGTGGCGGGAATCGCGCTGGTGGCAGCTGCCGGCCCCGTGTCGGCGAAACCAGCGAGTGGTTTCATCACCAGTCAGGCGCCTCAACTCACGATCGATCCGGCGCTGCCGTCGGGCGCCTACGTCAAGCCGCTCATCTCCAGCGGGGACGAACTCGGCGACTTCCTCTTCGAGGGCATCCCCGACGGGATCGGCATCCGGCCCGGAGCGACGCAGCACACGATCGACGTCTACGTCGCTCATGAGCAGTCGACGGTGCCGTTCCGCAACGCGCGCGACTTCGAGGACTCGTCGATCTCGAAGCTGACACTCGAGACCAAAGCCGGGTCGCGCCAGGGATCGGTGCTCGACGCATCGGTGGCATTGCCGGCGAGCGCGGGGTTCCTGCGCTTCTGCTCGGCGAACATGGCCGGTCCGGCCCAGGGTCTCGACAGCTACGTGTTCTTCACCGGAGAGGAGACCAACGACGTCGTCGACGGCGTGCAGCGCGGCTTTGCCGTCGTGCTCGACACCGACACCGGTGACTACACCGCCGTGCCGGGCCTCGGCCGGCTGAACCACGAGAACACGATGGTGATCCCGGGCGGTTGGGACGGGTTGTCGATGCTGACGACCGACGACACGTTCGACGCCCCGAGCTCACAGCTCTACATGTACCGCGCCGACGACCAGGATGCGTTGTTCGCCGACGAAGGATCGCTGTACGCGTTCCGAGTCACCGGCGTCGACGGCGTGCCGCTCGCCGACCCGGGCTCGGCGTTCAACGGCGCCAACGACTATCTCGACCTCGCGGTCGGTCAATCGTTCCAGGGCGAGTTCATCCCGGTGCCCCGCGAGATCGCGACCGGCGACCAGAACGCGCTCGAGCAGTGGTCGAACGACAACAACGTGTTCCAGGCGATCCGCCTCGAGGACCTCACGTACGACAAGAACGACCCCCGCACCGTGTACATCGCCGACACCGGCGCGACCCGGGTCGTCCCGGACGCAACGACGGGCCGTCTGGTGCGTGGCCCCGGTGGAACCGTCGGTTCCGCCGACAACGGCCGGATCTTCGAGATGGTGTTGAACGCCGACGACCCGACCGTCGTCGACAGCCTCACGATCCTCGCCGACGGCGACGCGGTGGGCTCCGACGTGTACGTTCCGTTCACGTCGCCCGACAACGTCGACACCAGCACGAAGAGCCTGATGGTGCAGGAGGACACAGATGGTGCGCGGGTGTTCCAGTACCGCTTCGCCGACGGATCGTGGCGAACCGTTGCGACCGTTGCCGACCCGGCCAGTGAGTCGTCGGGCATCGTCGACGCCTCGGAATGGTTCGGTGGAGGCACCTGGCTTCTCGACGTGCAGGCCCATGGCAGCGCGGTTGCCACGGACACGACCAGCGAACCGGGAACATTGATCAAGCGCGAGGCCGGTCAACTCCTGCTGATGAAGATCCCAGGCTCCTGATCGAGCATCGGTGGGTGGGTGGACGGTGGTCCACCCGCCCACCGGAGGTCAGACGACGAGGCGGGCGGGGAACCCACCCTTCGCGATGGGGCCCCAGCGCTCGATCGTGAGCCGGATCAAACACTTGCCCTGACGGTTCATCGCCTCGCGGTACTCGTCCCAGTCGGGGTGTTCACCCGAGATGACCCGGAAGTACTCGCAGAGACCCTCCAACGCATCGGGCAGTGCGATGACCTCGGCAGTGCCGTCGACCTGGACCCATTCCCCGTCGAAGTCGTCGGACATGACCACGACGGAAGCCCGTGGCTCCCGTTCGATGTTGACGACCTTGGCCCGCTCCGGATAGCTCGAAACGAGGATCCGCCCCCGGGCGTCGAGGCCCATCGTGACGAGCGACGACTGCGGCCAGCCGTCGCGGCGTCTCGTCAGCAGGACCCCGCGGTGGCGGTCCCGAACGAACGCGTTCAGGTCGTCGCGATCGACGACGCGGTTCGTCGCAACGTTGCGAGTGCTCATGATGGCGCAGTCCTGCTCATGGGACGAGTGTCGCACGTCGCCCGTCCGCTGGGGGCGGTCGGCGACCGAGTGAATACGGTCGTCGAATGCGCAACGGTTTCGACCACGAGTCGACCACGACCGACGTTCTCGAAGGTCTCGAACTCTCTGGTCGGCGCTTCGCGATCACCGGAACCTCCGCCGGACTCGGCGAGGAGGCGACGCGCGCGATCGCGGCCGCGGGCGGCAGCGTCGTGATGCTGGCGCGCGACCCCGTCGCGAACGCTGCGGCGATGGCGCGTGTGCGAGACGCCGTTCCCGACGCGTCGCTGTCGCTCGGTGAGCTCGACCTCGCCGACCTGTCGAGCGTTCGACGCTGCGCCCGGCGGCTGCTCGATGAGGGCGAGGCGATCGACGTGTTGATCAACAACGCCGGCGTGATGGCCTGCCCCGAGGGTCGGACCGCCGACGGATTCGAGATGCAGTTCGGAACCAACCATCTCGGTCACTTCGAGCTCACCCGGCTGCTGCTGCCCGCCCTGTTGGCCGGCAACGCGCCGCGGATCATCTGCCTCACGTCGTCGGCGCACGACATCAGCGACGTCGATCTCGACGACCCCAACTTCGAACGGACTCCGTACGACGCGTGGCTGGCCTACGGCCGCTCGAAATCCGCGAACGCTCTCCACGCCCTCGAGCTGGCACAGCGACATCCCGTCGACGAGGTCTTCGCCGCGTCGGTCCACCCGGGAGCGATCATGACCTCCCTCGGCCGGCACCTCGACGACGAGCTGATGGCGCAAGCGATCGAACGGTCCCGGCTACGTGCCGCCGAGCACCCCGAGGCGGCGACCGGTCGCCGGTTCAAGAGCGTCGAGCAGGGCGCGGCCACGGAGGTCTGGGCCGCCACGGCGCCCGACCTGGCTCCGCTCCACGGCACCTACCTCGCCGACTGCGGGCCGGGCGTGGAGGGCGGCAACCCGGGCGAGAACGGTTTCCGACCCTACATCGCCGACGTCGCGACGGCCTCGCGACTGTGGGAGCTGAGCGAGCGGCTCGTCGACGCCATCGGCTGACGGCAGGTCTCGCGATCGTCGGTCGTCACGCGACGCGGCCCCCGGTGACGAGATGTCACCGGGGGCCGCTCGGTCGCAGTGGTCAGCGGTCGAACCGCTGACCGATGTGAGTGGCTCAGCCCGGCATCGTCACGACGGGCGTCACCGGTGCCACGAATCCGGTCACATCGGCGATGAAATCGGTCTCGCGCAGGGTGTAGATGCACACCTTGCCGTCCTCACCGATCTTCGCAAGGACCGAATTGGAGATCACGTCGCCACCCCGGTAGTTGATGCTCGACGCAAGCGGGCGCTCCTCACCGCACGGGTACACGGTGACGTAGCCCTGCTCCGCGGCGCGCACGGCGCCGACGTTGATCGTCACGGCGGTTGCTTCGTCCGGAACACCACCGCGGCCCGTGACCTGGAGTTCGACTTCGGCGTCGGGACCGACGCGGCCCTCACCCTCGAACAGGCCGTCGACCGTCTTGTCGTCCGGTCCGTCCCGGGTCTCCAACAGCCGGGCCGGGACGAGTGGTGTGGGGGCGCCACCCGGCGGGATCGCGGCGTTCACGTCGATGATGACGTCGACCGTCTTCGACGAGTACACGCACACCTTGCCGTCTTCGTCGAGCAGCGCGTTGGACGCGTTCGACACGGTCGTGCCGGCGGCGTAGTTCACGCTGGAGGCCAGCGGGCGTTCCTCGCCACACGGGTACAGGGTGAGGAAGCCCCGCTCCTCGGGACGGACGGCTCCGACGTTGAGGGTGACGGCGCTGGAATCCTCGGGCACGCCACCGCGTCCGGCGACCTGGAGTTCGACTTCGGTGTCGGCCTGAATCGGCCCGTCACCTTCGAACAGGCCGTCGACCGTCTTGTCGTCCGGTCCGTCCCGGGTCTCGAGCAGACGAGCGGGAACCAGCGGTGTCGGTGATCCGCCCGCCGGCACGAAGCCGTTCAGGTCGGCGTACAGCTCGGCCTCGGCGCTGGTGTAGATGCACACCTTGCCGTCGTCGCCGATCTGCGAGAACACCGGATTCGACACGACGCCACCCTGCGGGAAGTTGACGTTCGAGGCCAACGGACGGTCCACGCCGCATGGGTACACGGTGAGGAATCCCTTCGTGACCGGCCGGATCACGCCGATGTTCAGCTGTGCGGCACTGGCATCTTCGGGGACGCCGGCGCGGCCGGCGACGACGAGCTCGATCTCGGTACCGGCATCGGGAGCGCCGTCACCTTCGAACTCACCGTCGACCGTCTTGAAGGCGTCACCCACACGGGTGTCGAGCAGGCGGGCGGGAACCACCGACTCGACAGCGGGCGGAACCTCGTTCACCCGGTCGGTTCCCGGAGGTGCCACGGGGCTGTTCGCCTCGAAGTAGTCGATCAGGGCATCGATGTCCTGTGGACCGGGCACCCTGTCGTTCGGATCGACCTCGGCGAAGGTGTCGAAGTTGTCGCCACCGTCGGCGAGGAAGTTGTTGACCGCGACGTTGTACGTCGCCATCGGGTCGAGCGGCGTGCCGTCGAGTTCGACGTTCGTCACGTCGATCGCCACACAGTCACCCGCCTCGATCACGGTCGCGAGGTCGTACGTGAATCCTTCGGACACACCGAGGTGCAGGAACGGTCGGCTCGAACCGGCCGGCTGACACTGCTCCTTCAACACGTCGACGATCTGCTCGCCCGTCATCGGCAGGACGAACATCGTGTTGTTGAACGGCTGGAACGTGAACGCCTCGCCGAACGTGACGACACCGTCGCCCTCGGTTCCGCTCTCCTCGAACACGAGGTCCGAGCGCAGTCCGCCCGGGTTCATGAACGCGACGTCACCGGCGGTCGCGAGGGCTTGCGTCGACGCCAGCTGGGCGTCGGCCACCAGGTTGCCGGCGTCCGATTCGACGCCACGGTCGCTGCCGGTGGGATCGCCGCCGCGGGTGATCGTCTCGGTGATCGTCCCGACGGGCTCGAGGCCCCGCTCGTCGGCGAGTGGCTGCCACTTGGAGATCACCGCGGTGACGGCCGGGTCGGGAGCGAGTTCACCCGGCTGCACGTCGTCGCGATCAGCGGGTTGCAGCACGGAATGGTTGACCGCCGTCACGGAATCACGATCGACTTCGCCGGTCGGATCGAGGGTGAGCTCGATCTCGGTGACCACCCGGCCGAACGAGAACGCGCTCGACACCGAACGTGGGTTGTCGGCCGGATCGTCGATCGTGCAGGTGTACGGCTGATGGGTGTGACCGGTGACGACGACGTCGATCTCGGGATCGAGGTTCTCGGCGATGTCGACGATCGGACCGGAGAGCGTTCCGCAGCCGTCGCCGATCTGATTTCCGTCGCCGTCGATCGGGAACGGGACCGGGTTCGCGCCCTCGTGGAGGAGGACGACGAATGCCTCGATCGGACCCTCGGCTGCCTTGATCTGCGGGACCAGTGCGTTCGCGGTGTCGACCTCGTCTTCGAAGGTGAATCCCTCGATGCCGGACGCGGCGACGAGTTCGTCGGTTCCCTCGAGGGTCATGCCGATGAACGCGATCTTCTGTCCGCCGACGAACTCGATCGAGTAGTCGGGGATCGAGTCCTCGAAGTCGTCGGTTCCGTCCGGGGCGTCTTCGGTGACGTTCGCAGCGAGCCACTGGAAGTCGGCACCCGCGTACGGATCGCCGGGGAAGTAGCAGCCGTCGACCGGGTGACATCCGCCGTCCTGCATGCGGATCAGTTCGGTCACGCCTTCGTCGAACTCGTGGTTGCCGACGCCCGAGACGTCGAGGCCCATCACGTTCAGCGACTCGACCGACGGCTCGTCGTGGAACAGGCCCGAGAAGTAGGGGGACCCACCGATCAGGTCGCCGGCGGCAACCGTCAGCGAGTCGTCGGCGGTCGTTGCAGCGCGCAGCTCGGTGAGCTTGGCGGAGAGGAACTCGGCTCCGCCGGCCGCGGCATCACCGAAGTTGCCGGTGATCGAACCGGGCGTGTTGTCCTGTACGTGGCCGTGGTAGTCGTTGAATGCGAGCAACTGAACCGTGACCGGTCCGGGAGCGCCGGCGTCGACCGGGCCCGGCGATGCGGCCACGGCGGATGCGATTCCGATCGCGGCGGCCGTGCCGACGGCCGCTCGTCGGATACTGCGACGCCTGGTCGCTGGCTGTGGAACTGACATGTGATTCCTCCGGGGTGTGATCGTTCGTCCGCCGCAAACGGGTCTATCACATGTCGCTCGGGAGCCGAAACCGCGCGGACGCAGGCTGCGTGAACATCCGGTACGTCAGGGCCGCCGGGCCGTTCGGCGTGGCCGAGGAACCACCTCCGGTCAGATGGTGGGCACTTCGACGTGGCGACCGAACACGCCGGCCATCGTCGCCATCATCTCGCCGAGTGTGGCGTAGGCGTGGGATGCCTCGATCAGCGTGGGCATCAGGTTGACGTCGGGGTCCGCGGCGTCGGCGGCGAGCTTCGCAAGGACCTTCTCGACCGCCTCGGAGTCACGATCGTGCTTGACGACATCGAGGCGTTTGCGTTGCCGCTGCTCGTCCTCGTTCGTGATCTGGAGGATGTCGAGCGTGTCGTCGTTGCCGTCCAGGAAGTCGCTGACGCCGACGATCACCCGTTCGCCCGTGTTGAACTTGCGTTCCAACTCGTACGCCGAGTCGGCGATGCGACCCTGGAACCAGTTCTCGTCGATGCCCTTGATGACCCCTTCGAGGATCGAGCCGGCGCCGAACTCGTCGAGCTTCGAGAAGATCTCCTCGGCCTGACGTTCCATCTCGTCGGTCAACTCTTCCACGAAGTACGACCCGCCGAGCGGGTCCGCGACGTGTGCCACATTGGTCTCGTGGGCGATGACCTGCTGGGTCCGCAGCGCGATCCGGGCGGCCTTCTCGGTCGGGAGGGCGAGTGCCTCGTCCATCGAGTTGGTGTGGAGCGACTGTGTGCCGCCGAGCACGCCGGCCAGCGCCTCGATCGCCGTCCGGACGATGTTGACCTCGGGCTGCTGCGCGGTCAACGAGACGCCGGCGGTCTGCGTGTGGAAGCGAAGCTGCATCGACTTGGCGAGTTCGGCGTCGTAGCGCTCCTTCATCCATCTCGCCCAGATCCGTCGCGCCGCACGGAGCTTCGCGATCTCCTCGAAGAAGTCGATGTGCGCGTTGAAGAAGAAGCTGAGCCGTGGCGCAAAGGCATCGATCGGCAGTCCCGCCTGCAGCGCGAGTTCGACGTATGCGAACCCGTTGGCGAGCGTGAACGCGAGTTCCTCGGCGGCCGTCGAACCGGCCTCCCGGATGTGGTAGCCGGAGATCGAGATCGAGTTCCAGCGCGGCATCTCCGCTGCGGTGAACTGGATCGTGTCGCGCACGAGGCGCATCGACTGGCGCGGCGGGAAGACGAACTCCTTCTGCGCCTGGTACTCCTTCAAGATGTCGTTCTGGAGCGTCCCGCCGAGTGCGGCTCGCGGCACGCCTGCCTTCTCGGCCTGCGCGACGAACATCGCGAAGATCGGAGCGGCCGGCGAGTTGATCGTCATCGAGGTCGTGATCTCGCCGAGGTTGATCCCCGAGTAGAGATCCTCCATGTCGGCGAGCGAGTCGACGGCCACGCCGCAGCGTCCGACCTCGCCGAGCGACATCGGATCGTCGGAGTCGAGGCCGAGCAAGGTGGGCATGTCGAACGCGGTCGACAATCCCGTGCCCCCCGCCTTGAGGATCTCCTTGAAGCGCCAGTTCGTGTCCTCCGCCGTCCCGAAGCCCGCGAACATCCGCATCGTCCAGAGCTTCGAGCGGTACATCGAGGCGTGGGGGCCGCGCGTGTACGGATACTGGCCGGGGAACTCGCCGTCGTCGGGGCCGTACACGGGCTCGAGCGGGATCCCCGACATCGTGGCGTAATCGGCGTCACGGATCTGCGACGCCCCGAATGCCTCCTCCCACAGTTCGCGATTCGACGGGGTCTGCGCGGTCGTCATGGGCCGAAAACTACCGAACGCGGGGCCTCCTGCCCCGACCGGGGTGATCCTTGGTGGGTCGATGGCGGATCGCCGGTGGGCAGAATGGGGTATGGGTACCTTCACTGCGTCCGATGTCCCCGACCAGTCGGGTCGAACCTTCTTCGTCACCGGTGCCAACACCGGGATCGGTTTCGAGACCGCCAAGGCGCTCGCCGAACGTGGCGCGCGTGTCCTGCTCGGCTGTCGATCCGAGGCGCGCGCCATCGACGCGATGGATCGCATCGCAGCCGAGGTGGATGGCGCCGATCTGCGATTCATCCCGCTCGACCAGGGGGACCTCGCGAGTGTGGCGACCGCGGCCGAACTGGTCGCCGAGGAAGATCGTCTCGACGTGCTCGTCAACAACGCGGGGATCATGATGCCGCCGCGCGAGCTCACGACCGACGGTTTCGAGTCGCAGTTCGGGGTCAATCACCTCGGCACGTTCGCGCTGACGTGTCAGCTCCTCGACAAGCTCGCCGAGACCGAGGAGTCGCGGGTCGTCGTGACGAGCAGCATCGCCCACCGCGGCGGGACCATCCACTTCGACGACATCGACGCCTCGAACAAGTACGGCGCCCAGGACCGATACCAACAGAGCAAGCTCGCGAACCTGCTGTTCGTGAACGAACTCGATCGGCGTCTGCGCGCCGCCGACTCCTCGACGATCGCCGTCGGTTGCCATCCCGGCATCGCGGACACCGAGTTGGGACGCCATCTCCCGAAGATCGTGATGTTCGCGGCGCCGCTGTTCTCGGTCCTCTTCAACTCGTCCGCCGAAGGCGCGTGGCCGACGCTGATGGCCGCGACCTCCGAGGAGATCGAAGGCGGTGACTACGTCGGGCCGTCCAAGCGCGGCGAGACCGCCGGTCCCGCCCACAAGGTCGCATCGGCGGCGCGGGCACGCGACGAACAGCTCGCGGCTCGGCTCTGGGACCTCTCGATCGAGATGACGGGCGTCGCCCCGGGGCTCTGAGCGCCCGTTCGCTCCGAGTCGATCGTCGGCAACGTCGTCGGCAAGGCTGCCCGGCGTGACTGACGCGGGCATCGACATCGAAACCGTCCGGTGGGAGGGCGCCGACGGCGTCATGCTGGCCGCCGACGTCGCCGGCGACCCCGGTGCGCGAACCGTGCTGCTCTTCCACGGCGGCGGCCAGACCCGGCACTCCTGGGGCGGCACGCTGCGTGCGCTGGTCGGTCGTGGTTTCCACGTGGCATCGGTGGACCTCCGCGGTCACGGGGACAGCGACTGGTCGCCGGGCGGCAACTACGACGGGTCGGTGTTTCCCGACGACGTCGAGTCGGTCGCCCGCCGTTTCGATCGACCGGTCCTGGTGGGCGCCTCGCTCGGTGGGACGTCGGCGCTGATGGCCGTGCACCAGGGTCGGGAGCGTGACGGACGAGACATTGCGGGGGCGTTGGTGCTCGTCGATGTCGCACCCAACATCGAACCGGCCGGTGTGAACCGCATCCGTGCGTTCATGCACGAGCACATCGAGAGCGGATTCGGGTCACTCGACGAGGTGGCCGATGCCATCCAGGCGTACAACCCGCACCGTCCCCGTCCGACGAACCTGGCGGGGCTCGAGAAGAACGTCAGATTCCGCGACGGACGCTGGTACTGGCACTGGGACCCGGCGTTCATGTGGGGCAGACATGCCGACAGCGACGAGACCCGCATCGTCGACTTCGAACAGCGCAGCCGAGCGCTCGAGGCGGCAGCTCGGGGGCTCACGATCCCGACACTGCTGGTTCGCGGACGTCAGAGCGACCTGTTGTCCGAGGAGGGCGCGCAGAAGTTCCTCGGCTTCGTGCCTCACGCCCAGTACGCCGACGTGGCCGGTGCCGGTCACATGGTCGCCGGCGACCGCAACGACGTGTTCACCGATGCGGTCGTCGAGTTTCTCGAACGGCACGACTGACCGCGCTCCACCCGAGCATGCAGAACCCGGCGGCCGCGACGCCCACCCCGACCCCGACGGCGTTCGCCATGATGTCGCTGAACTCGACCGCACGTGACGAGGAGTAGCGGCCCTGCCCGAACTCGACCGCCACGCTCGCACCGAACACGGCGATGGCGACCGGGATCAGCGCGGACCACCGCCACACCGTCAGCATCACGAGGAACGCGGCGACGGACCAGACCCCGATGTGCACGATCGCGTCGTTGCCCGGCAGGTCGCGGGCCTCGATCGCCGACGTGCGGTCGAGGCGATCGGCGAGACGCTGTGCAAAACCCCCGAATGCCCGACGCGTGATCGCCGGCGCCCGATCGGAGATCATCAACGCGACGTTGAACACGAGCGCGGCGACCGCGATCAGGCCGATGAAGAGCCGGACTGCGAGTGGGGCTCGATGCGCGCTCCGCTCCGCAGCGCTCACCGGCGCGTGGCGTCGGTCAGCATCGGCCACGGTACGAAGCCCAAACGCGGAATTCGCGCCTGGTGCAGCACGTCGAATCCCGCCTCTTCGAGCAACCGTCGCAACTGTCTCTTCGGGATCGCACGGACCGGTCGTCCCGCCAGGGCCGTCGCCCGTTGGATCGCCCCGTCGGCGAACCCGGTGACCGCAGCGATCGAGGCGATGACGATGCGGCCGCCCGGGCGGATCAGCCGTGCGAGTTCCGCGGCGGCGGCGGCCTGGTCGGCGTACCAGTGGAACGACTCGGTGCACGTGACGACGTCGAGCGATCCGCCCGCGAAGGGGAGGTGCTGGGCGTCGGCGCGAACGAACGATGCGGGATGATCGTCCGACGCCCGATCGGTGGCCCGTTCGAGCATGCCGTTGGAGAGATCGGCACCGACGATCAGGGCGTCGGGAAACGCGGCACCCAGCCGTTCGGTGAGCTGCCCGGTCCCACAACCGAGGTCCAGTACGCAGTCCGGTCGGAGACCCTCGAGCCGGGAAAGCACCGCGTCGTGAATCGGTCGATACGTGGTTTGTTGCAGGCCCGCGCGGTCGTACGTCGCCGACCAGAGGTCGAAGAAGATCGATTCGGCCGGAACGGACATCCCTCCACTCTCGCAGACAATCGAAGCGTTTCGTCGCGCAGCGCATCTCCCAGATCGCGTCGGGAACCCGACGACCGCGAATGCGCTGCATACTGGGATCGATGAGCGTTCCCGACGACCGACCGGCTGCAGCCAACTTCGTACGCGATCTCGTGATCGCCGACAACGAGAACGGAACGTTCGCCGGACGCGTGCAGACCAGGTTCCCGCCCGAACCCAACGGCTTCCTGCACATCGGCCACGCGAAGGCGATCACGGTCGACTTCGATCTCGCAGCCGAATTCGGCGGCGTCTGCAACCTGCGCTTCGACGACACGAATCCCGACACCGAGGAGACGAGCTACGTCGAGGCGATCATCGAGGACGTCGCCTGGCTTGGCTACGAGGTCGCGACCCCGCTCTACGCGAGCGACTACTTCTCGCAACTGGCCGACTGGGCCGAACTGCTGATTCGGCGGGGAAAGGCCTACGTCGACGAGCAGGACGGAGCGAGCATCTCGGCCCAGCGGGGTGGCTACGGCAAACCAGGCGTCGAGAGCCCGTACCGGGACCGTCCGATCGAAGAGAGCCTCGATCTCTTCGAACGGATGCGTGCCGGCGAGATCGACGACGGCGCCGCGGTGCTCCGGGCGCGGGTCGACATGCAGCACGAGAACATGCAGATGCGTGATCCCGTGATGTACCGGATCAGGCGCGGCCACCATCACCGCACCGGTGACGGCTGGACGATCTATCCGACGTACGACTGGGCGCACGGCCAGAGCGATGCCATCGAAGGCGTGACCCACTCGTTGTGCACACTCGAGTTCGACAGCCATCGCCCGCTGTACGACTGGTACCTGGACCAACTCGCGGCCGCGGACGTCCTCCCGTTCGAGCAACCTCGCCAGACCGAGTTCGCCCGGCTCGAACTCACCCACACGGTCACCTCGAAGCGCAAGCTGCTGCAGCTCATCGACGACGGTGTCGTCGATGGGTGGGACGATCCACGGATGCCGACCCTGCGCGGCCTGCGGCGTCGCGGATACCCCGCCGAGGCGATCCGCGAGTTCTGCCGATTCATCGGCGTGTCGCGGACCAACAGCCGCAACGAGATCGAATTGCTCGAGTCCTTCGTCCGGACGCGTCTGAACGCGATCGCGCAGCGTCGAATGGCGGTGTTGCGACCGCTCGAGGTCGTGATCGACAACTGGCCGACCGACGATGCAGGTGTGCCGGTCGTCGAGGACGTCGAGTTGGTCAACAACCCGGAGAACGCCGACGACGGCACCCGCACTGCGCCGTTCTCGGGGAGGTTCTGGATCGAGCAGGAGGACTTCATGGCCGACCCGCCACCGAAGTACTACCGACTCACCCCTGGGCGGGAGGTCCGACTGCGCGGAGCGTTCTTCGTGACCTGCGTCGGCTTCGACACCGGCGCCGACGGCGAGGTCGAGCGAGTGCACGTCACCTACGATCCGGAGACGCGTGGCGGCAACGCGCCCGACGGCCGGAAGGTCAAGTCGACGATGCATTGGGTGTCCGCGGCCCACGCCGTCGACGTCAGCGTCGCTCTGTACGAGCGGTTGTTCGCTGCGGAGGTCCCGGGTGAAGCCACGGGCGACCCGTTCGACGATCTCGATCCGAACTCGCGTGAGCTGCTCCGGGGGTGCAAGGCCGAGCCGGCGCTCACCGACACGCCTGCCGGATCGGTCGTGCAGTTCGAACGCCTCGGATACTTCGCTCACGATCCCCGGGAGCCGTTGCTGTTCCACCGCACCGTGGGGCTTCGTGACGAGTGGGCGAACATCCAGAAGCGCAAGGCCTGAGATCCGCTGGCCCCACGGTCGCCGGCTCACCGATCCCATGCAGGTTCACCGACTGGCTACGTTGTGCACATGATTCGAACCAGGTCGGTGATCGGCGGCGCGCTGGCCGCCATTGCCTGCTTCAGCGTCGGTGTCAGCACGCCGGTCGGTCCCGTCTCGGCCGCCGGTCCGGCGACGGTGACGTGCGACGCTGTGGCCGCCACCGAGCCGGCACCCGACGTCGACCTCGTGTCGTTCGACCCGATGCCGCCCGAGCGGATCATCGACACCCGCGACGGGACGGGCGGTGTCGACGCTGCGTTGGGGGCCGGCTGCACGCTCGTCATCGACACCGGTGAGATCGGCCCCGCCGATGCCGCGGCCTTCGCCCTGTCGGTGACGGTGATCTCGCCGGTGAAGGGGTTCTTCACGGCGTTCCCGTGCGCAGCCGGGCTCCCCGGAACGTCGAGCATCAACGCCCGCGCCGGCTTCCCGACGCCGAACCTGGTCGTCGCCACACCGGATTCGGCGGATCGGGTCTGTCTCTACTCGAACCGGGGCGGCCACGTCGTCGTCGACGTGTCGGGTTGGTGGGCGGACGGGACGAACCGGTTCACGCCGATCGATCCCGTGCGCGCCTACGACACCCGCGAACTCGCCGACCCGGTCAAGCTGCCGGCCGGGGCGATCCGCGCTGTCGACGTCGGCGGGGTCGTCGTGCCCGACGATGCCGTTGCGGTCACGGTGAATCTCGCTGCGGTCGCGCCCGCGACGCGTGGCTACCTGGTGGTCTACCCGTGCGGTCTCGTCGCGCCGCTGGCCTCGAACCTGAACTTCAAGGCAGGTGAGAAACGAGCGGCCTCCGCGATCGTCGAGATCGGCGACGTCGACGCGGCGGCGTCGGGAAAGGTCTGTGTGACGGGCAATGCCGACACGCACTTCCTGCTCGATGTGACCGGCTACATCGCGCCGTCGTCGCCGACGAGTCCCGACCTCGTGCTCACGCCGCTTCCGGACGAACGTGTCGTCGACAGTCGCGACCCGGCGGTCCCCGGTGTGCGCTTCGAACGTGGTGTCGTCCAACGGTTCGACCTCGGGACGTCGGTCGAGCGTCCTGACGACATGGTCGCCGCCGTCTTGAACGTCGTTGCGGTCCAGGCCGACCGCGCCGCGTTCGCCAGCGTGTTTCCGTGCCAGGCACCGCCGCCCACCACCTCGTCGCTCAATTACGACCTCGCGCAGACGTCGAATCTGGTCGTGAGCGCGGTCACCGACGGCGGCGAGATCTGCGTCGTCACGAACTCGTCGGTGGAGATCGTGATCGATCTCGTCGGCGTCTTCACCGGGCCGCCCGGATCTCTCGTCAACCAGTTGTCGCTGACCGATGGCGACGGTGCTCTGGTGCCCCTCGAGCAGGATTTCGCGATCGACGGGGAGAACTCGACGTTGCGCTGCGACGGCGCGGTCGAACTGGGGCTCCGCCTCGGACTCGCGCCCGGCGTGAGCGCGCAGATCAACGGCGTCGCGGTGCCACCGCGTGATCCCGTGACACCCGATGTCGCGGTCTTCTTCCCCGCCGAGGGGCTGGTGACGGTGTCGCTCCAGCGCGCCACCGAGAGTGCGGAGTACCACCTTCGTTGCCTGCCGATCGACTTCTCGCCGTTGACGGTCACCCGGACGGGGGAGACGAGCCCGGGGTGGTACCTGACCGAACTCGGCTGGAACCAACCGACGACCGGGCGGTTCCTGGTGATCATGGACGAGCGGGGCGTGCCGGTGTGGTTCAAGCGGACCGGGACGACCGAGCGGCTGATCAATGCGCAACTGCTCGGCACCGGTGAGATCGCCGTGGCGCCGATCACCGGGTTCGGCTTCGGAATCGAACTGGATCCACCGGTGGGACATCGGGTCTACGACCTCGACGGCACGCTGATCGCCGAACGCCAGACCGACGACCCGGCGTCGTTCCCGATCGATCACCACGACTACGCCGAGCTCCCCGGGGTCGGGTACGGCGTGCTCAGTTACCCGCTCGTGACCGGTGTCGACCTGCAGAAGGGAGTCGGATCTCCCGACACGCTCACGCTGCCGACGCCGGCCGGACTCGGAGCCGATTGTGAGCCGAGCGCGGTCAACGACTCGAGCGCGATCGTCGACAACGTGATCCGCGAGGTCAAGTTCGACGGCGAGCTGCGCTGGTCCTGGACGATGAGCGACCATTTCGATTTTCGCGAGTCCACGTTCGCACAGTGCTTCCGCAACTACCCGGACGACGAGATCGACGTCTTCCACATCAACTCGTTGCAGCGCATCGACGACGGCACCGGTGACTACCTCGCCTCGGCGCGTCACCTCGATGCAGTATTCCGCGTCGACCGCTCGACCGGCGACGTCGACTGGATCCTCGGCAGCGACCCCGGCGTGCCGAACAAGAAGGGTGCTCCGCGCCTCGAAATCGTCGACGACCCGCTGGGTGGACCGCTGCGAATGCACGATGCACGCATCGACGGCGACGTCGTCACGATGTACGACAACCGCACGGCCGACCCCGATGGCGCGCCGAGCCGAGCCGTCGCCTATCGCATCGACACGGTTGCCGGGACGGCCACTCTGGAATGGTCGATCTCGCACCCGAACGGGCTCACCAGCAACCAGATCGGGAGTACCAGGGTGACCCCCGACGGATCGGTTCTCGTCGGATGGGGCTCGACGCAGCCGATGTTCGTCGAATACGCGGCACCCGCCGACGGTCTGGGCGAACTGATGCGCATCGAGATCTCGCCGAGCGAATCTGCGTACCGCATCGTGAAGTACGCACCCGACGCGTTCGCCGCTGCCGAACTCCGCGCGACAGCGGGCGGAACACTCGAGATCCCGGCACCGTGACCCCCTCACCGAGCGACCCGACGCGACGCTGACCCCCCGTTCAGCGTGTTCGTCGGTGCCAGGCACCGACGAACACGCAGGCACCGACGAAGAATCAGCGGGGTTCGACGAACAGGCTCTGCACGCTGCGACCGACGCGGCCGAGTTGGTCGTAGAGCGCCGATTCCGCGAATCCCGCCCCGCTGGACTCGGTCGGGGTGCCGTACATGCTGTGCGTCGACAGCCCGATCCACTCGCCGACGGGTTCGCGGGCGAGGTGCACGGTGAGGTCGGGGTTGATGTAGAGGAACTCGTCGTAGGCGAGGCCGCTGCTCACGCCATTGCCGAAGTCGGCGGCAGCGGCGACGCGCTGGACCCCGGTCGGCGACTCGCCGGCCACGAGCGGCACGGTCAGGCGGATCCACAGCTGGACCGGTCCCGGGTCGTTCCAGCTTCCCGCGACGACACGGTGCTCGGCACCGTGGCTGTGGAACGCCATCGAGTCGCCGTGGGCGGCCCAGATGATCCGCTCGTGGCGCCCGGCACCCGGTGGTCCGCCAACCTCCGGGTCCGCCAGCGGATGCTCCGGCAGCGCGAAGTGCCGACGACGCACGCGGAGGGCCCGGACCTTTGCCACCTCGGTGCCGTCGTCGGACAACGATGCCGCGACGATCGAGACTTTCCGCCCCGGGCGCTCGACCGCCGTGGCGAGGATCAGCGGCACGCCGACGGGGACGGGCCGCGTGAGTTCGATCGTGAGCCGGGTGATCAACCAGTCGACGTCGCCCGCGGGTGCGTGCTCGCACGCGCGGGCGAGCAGTGCGGACACCGGGCCGCCGTGGCAGTGGAGCGGATCCCACGGTCCACGCGCGAATTCGCTCGCGATCCACGCCTCGCCGGCGTCGGTGGGGATCCCGGCGGGAAGCGGGGAGGGATCGAACAGCGCCGAGCCGACCATCAACCCACCTCGAGCGGCTTCAGCGCTCCGGCGGCGTCGCCGAGATGTTCCACCCACGAGCCGGCGTCGCCGGGCTCGTCGAGTGGAAGCACGACGAATTTGGTCGTGCCGACATCGATGAA
Source organism: Ilumatobacteraceae bacterium (assembly GCA_963824025.1). Lineage (GTDB taxonomy): Bacteria > Actinomycetota > Acidimicrobiia > Acidimicrobiales > Ilumatobacteraceae > Ilumatobacter_A. The sequence continues at coordinate 143,723 of CAWGNY010000002.1, read as the reverse complement.
GCGCCGGATCATCTGCTGCAGTGACTTCCACGAATCGGGAACCAATTCCGTCACGTCGGCGAGGTCCGGCCGCCGCTTGGCCAGCACCCGTTGGAGCACGTCGGGGACCGGACCGAACGAGTACGGGATGAGGACGCCGTAGTGATCGTCGTCGATCGCGCGGTCGTGCTCGGCGCAGACCCGCTCGATCTCCGCGCGCCCCGACTCGGCGTCGGCCGGGAGCACGAACGAGGGGAGCCATCCGTCGGCCGACCGCCCGACCCGCCGGAGTTCACTCGGAGCGATGCCTCCGAGCCAGACGTCCATCCGTTTCGGCGCCGGTCGGACCACGACCCCGTCGTAGTGGAAGCGGGCGCCGTCGTGCGCGAACGCTTCGCCGGTCCAGCACTTGCGCATGACCTCGAGCGTCTCGTCGAAGAGAGCGGCGCGCTCGGTGCGGTCGACACCGAAGGCCTGCTGCTCGATCGGATCGACGGCACCGAGCCCGAAGGCCGGCAGCAGCCGGCCGCCCGACATCGTGGCGAGCGTGGCCAGTTCCTTCGCGAGCACGACGGGGTTGCGTCCGGGGAGCACCATCACCGACATCCCGAACTTCAACTTGGTCGTGCGTCCGGCGCCGTAGGCCATGGCGACGAGTGGGTCGGGTGCCTCGCCGCTGATCTTCTCCGACAACCAGAGCGAGTCGAACTCGAGTGATTCCAGCGCGTCGACGACAGCGCCGTAGGTCTCGTCGTGGAGGCGTGTCCGGGTGCCGAGTCCGTAGCCGATGCGTACCTTCATCGGTTCGGGTGCGGGCGTGTGGCCGGGACCGGTCATCGGGGCGTGGCGATCTGCTCGATGATGTCGGCCGTCGGCCCGACCGCGCTCAGGAACGGTGAGTGATCGGTGTCGAGCGCGCTGTGTCGCGAGCATCGTTCGGCCATCACCCGCTGGTGCGCGGGGTGGACCGCACGGTCCCGGGTGCAGATGACGTACGTCGACGGGATCGTCTCGCGCGGGGCACCCTCGACCGACTCGGTCATCGATGCCGTCGACTGCGGCCCGAGGCGGGGAAGCGCCGCGCGGACGACCTCGGGGCGACAGGCGCCGTAGAGGGCTGTGGCCGCGGTGGCCGGGTCGAGGATCGTCGCCGACCCGTCCGCGGTCGGAATCATCGCCGCCGCCAGTTCGACGTCGTGGCGCTCCAGCGAGCCCAGGCACCCGAGGACGGACTCACCGTCGTCGAGAGCGAAGGCCGCGAGGTAGGCGAGGTGCGTCACGTCGTCGCGTCCCGCTGCGGCCTGGGTGATCACCGCACCGCCGTAGCTGTGACCGACGAGTGCGATCGGGCCCGCCTCGCGAGTCGCCAGATGGTCGAGGACCGATGTCACGGCAGCAGCGTCGTCGCGCAGCCCGCCGATCGGCTGGGTCGAGGCGCCGTGGCCGGGCAGGTCCACCGCGAGCGACGGCACGCCTCGTCGATCGAGTTCGGCCTGCAGAGCCGACCAACACCACGCGCCGTGCCAGGCGCCGTGCACGAGGATCACCAGCGACGGTCGGGAAGCAGGGGGTTGCGGGTTGTCGTCGACCGTCACGACGTCGATCGTGGCACAGCACAGCGGTGCTTCGACAGACGGGCGGAGCAGCGGCGCGCGTGCAGCGCTGTGTGAGCCGGCGTCCGATCAGTAGGTGGAGCGTGCCGAGACGATCACCATGTCGGCGATCGCCCGGCGACGGATCCGCTCGGTCTGCACCCAACTGGCGACGAAGGCCACGACGATGACGGGGACCACGATGGCTGCTTGGGGGACCTCGCCGACTCGGGACACTCCGAAGGCGAGCCCGGCAGCCAGCACCGACAGCACGACGGCGAGCTTGACGGCGGCGGTCCAGGTGCGGCGGCTGATTTCCATGTGATCGATCATGGACGAGCCGCGTGAACAGAACGTCAACTGGCGCAGCTTGTCCGCGAACTGTCACAGGATCGCGACAATCGTCGCGTGATCGCGAGATGTCAGATGTCGGTCGCATGACGGATTTCGCGCCGACACGTGACCGTGTGATTCGGCCCCGACAGGGTGCATCGCGACACGTCGTTCGTCGCGGCGTGCGGCCGGTTCGTAGTGTCGACAGCCATGACCGATCTGGATCCGCTCTCACTGTTCCGCCTCGACGGGCAGGTGGCCATCGTCACCGGCGCCTCCTCGGGTCTCGGCGACCGGTTCGCACGAGTGCTCCACGCCGTCGGCGCGCAGGTCGTGGTCGCGGCCCGTCGCCTCGAACGACTCGAAACCCTGGCCGCCGAGCTTCCCGGCACGTTCCCGGTTGCGGTCGATCTCTCCGACGAGGCCGACCGCGAGCGGCTCGTCGCCGAGACGCTCGAACGTTTCGGGCGCGTCGACGTGCTCGTCAACAACGCGGGGATCGGCCATGCCGTCTCGGTCGAGAACGAGACGATCGAGGACTTCCGCGATGCGATGGAACTCAACGTGACGGCGGTCTGGCACCTGTCGAAACTGTGTGGTGAGGCGATGGTCACGGCGGGATCGGGATCCATCGTGAACGTTGCATCGATGCTCGGTCACGTCGCGTCCACGCCGATCAAGCAGGCGCACTACTGCGCCAGCAAGGGTGCCGTCGTCAACCTCACACGCGAGTTGGCGGCGCAGTGGGGACGCAAGGGCGTACGGGTCAACACGCTGAGCCCCGGGTGGTTCAAGTCGGAGATGACGGGCGACATGGACACCGACGAGTCGAGTCAGCGGTTCGTGCAAGCGAACGCGATGATCCCGCGGATGGGACTCGAGGACGAACTCGACGGTGCGCTGCTGCTCCTGGCGAGTCGGGCCGGCGGGTACCTGACCGGTCACAGTCTGCTCGTCGACGGAGGGTGGACCGCCCGTTGACGTCCCGAATGCGAGTCGACGAGGTGGCAGGATGACCCCCGTGCTCGGACTGCTCGATGTCGTCGCCCGGAGCGACCGCCGTCCCACACGGCCTGCGCGGGCGGTGCTGGGTCTCCTTCTGCTCGTTGCGCTCGCGGGCTGCGCGGGGGAGGAACAAGGAGGGTTGCAGGCAGCGAGCCCCGGTCCCGATGCGACCGTCGGCGGCGAGATCGATCGGATCGAGCTGCTGTACGACGACATCGTCGCGACGATCGGGGGAGAGGTCGTCGGGCCGGACGGTGCACCGCTCGACGCCGAGTTCGTCGTCGACAGTCAGATCCGGGTCCTGATCGAGCTCGGGGGACCCCTGGTCGAACCCGGGCGGTACGTCGTTCGCAGCGACATGGTGTCGACCGTCGGCGACCGGGTCGGCGGGTCGTACGGGTTCACCTTCGAACCCGGTGCCGCGCCGCCGCGACTCGTGTTCCCCTCGGAGGACTCGGGCTCGCCGTGGCTGATCTGGACGATCGCTGTCGTCGGTGCGATCGTCATCGTGGTGTTGATCGCCCGACTTCTGGCGTCGATGCGTCGGCTGCGGACTCCCGCGCCCGACCACTGACCTCCACGATGTCGGAGTCGGTTTCGTCGCGAACCCGGGTCGACGTCACACGGCGCGATCTCGCTCGACGTCGGGGATCCGTGACCGGTCGCCACGCCGGTCATCCGGGTGTGCGCACCGCTGGGCACTGCGCACACCCGGACCCGATCGCGATCAGATCTCGTTGACCCGGTCGGTCGGCGGGGGAGCGACCGGGCTGAACGTCCCGAGGTAGTTGACGAGCGCCGGCAGGTCGCCGCCACCGTCGAGCTTCGGTGCCGTGATGGTGGCGAACGTCGTGAAGTTGTCGCCGCCGTCGGAGAGGAAGTTGTTGACGGTGACGTCGTACGTGCCGGTGAGGCTGAGCGGGACGCCGTTGAGCTCCACGTCGCTGATCGACACCCCCGTACAGACGCCCGCCACGATCGTCTTCGACAGGGTGTACGTGAAGCCCTCCGACACGCCCAGGTGCAGGAACGGCCGGCTCGATTCGACCGGCTGGCACTGCTCCTCGAGCACCGAGACGATTTCCGCCCCGGTCATCGGGAACGTCAACAGCGTGTTGCCGAACGGCTGGAACGTGAACGCCTCGCCGTAGGTGACGACGCCGTCCCCCTCGGTCCCCGACTGGGGGAACGTGAGGTCCGAGCGCACGCCGCCCGGGTTCATGAACGCGACGTCGGCTCCGGCGGCCGATGTGGCCCACAACTGCGCGTCGGCGACCAGGTTGCCGGCGGCGGACTCGACGCCACGATCCGATCCCGGAGGGGTTCCACCGCGGAGGATGGTCTCGGTGATCGTGCCGACCGGCGTGTTCCCGGCCGCGTCGGCCAGCGGCTGCCACTTCTCGATGACCGAGGTGATCGCCGGATCGGGGACCAGGTCGGCGCGGACGACGGTGTGGTTGATCGCGGAGCTCAGGTCGCGGCGCACGTCCTTGGTGCGCTTGTCGAGAACCAGGTTGACCTCGGACACCACGCGGCCGAACGAATACGCGCTGGTCACGATGCGCGGGTCGCCGGCGGCGTCGTCGAGGAGGCAGTTGTAGGGCAGGTGCGTGTGCCCGGTGATCATCACGTCGATCGCGGGATCGAGAGCAGCGTTGATCCCCACGATCGGCCCGGAGATGCCGACGCAGGCATCGACGTCACCCGGGGGCGGCGTCTGCGACCCACCCTCGTGCAACAGGACCACGATCGCCTCGACACCCTGCTCCTGCAGGATCGGGACGAGCGCGTTCGCCGTCTCGGCCTCGTCGAGGAAGTCGTAACCCTCGATTCCGGCTGCGGCGACCAGCGTGTCGGTGGCCTCCAGCGTCATTCCGATGAAGCCGACCTTGACGTTGTTGAAGCGCTCGATCCAGTACGGCGGTAGCGGGGTCTCACCGGTGGCGGTCTCGACCACGTTGGCCGAGAGCCACTGGAAGTCGGCGCCGCTGTACGGCTCTGCAGGGAAGTAGCAGCCGTCGACCGGATGGCAGCCGCCGTTCTGCATCCGCAGCAGTTCGGTGACTCCCTCGTCGAACTCGTGGTTGCCGACGCTCGAGACGTCGAGCTGCATGGCGTTCAGCGACTCGACCGACGGCTCGTCGTGGAAGAGACCGGAGAAGGCGGGCGAGCCACCGATCAGGTCGCCCGCCGCCACGGTCAGGCTGTACTTGTTGCCGTTGCGAAGCTCGTTCAACTTCGCCGACAGATACTCACCCCCACCGGCGGGGACACCGGCGACCGTCCCGGCATCGCCGGGTTGGACATGGCCGTGGTAGTCGTTGAAGGCGAGCAACTGGAGGTCGATGAGCTGGCCGGGTGGATCCGGATTGCCGGGCGGGTTCGGGTTGTCGCCGCGGCCGGCCGATGCCGGCGAGTCGGCGAAGGCCGCAACACCGATCGAGAGTGCGACGGCGCTGATCCCGGCGACGACGCGACGTCGCTGTGACCTCGGATGGGGTTCGACCGTGGAGATTCTCTGTGACATGACGTGACTCCTTCGTGGACGTGTCGCCCGGGCTGTTCGGCACGAGCGTGTGCTGGGTCTAGCACACTCCCGGCAGTCGCAATTCCTCGTGGACGGCGTCGAGGAGACGGTGCGCGCCGACCGCCTTCGTCGCGCTACGGAGAGTCCATTCTGCCGATGGTGAACTTGTGTTCAGGGTACGTATGTTCGATGATGGGTGGGATGGGATTCAACAACCCGTCCTGGTCGTGGAGCGAACTCGAGTCGGCGCTGTCCGATCGAGGGCGGACTCCACAGGCGCCACGCACCGGTCGTGACGGGCGCGCCCCGGGTTCGTCATCGTGGAACTCGGGCGGCGATGCGCCGGGGTGGAGTCGGCGACGCCAACCGTTCGAGGCCCCCGCCGACATCGCACGGGCGCCGGAGGGGATCACCGCTCCGTACGCCGAACTCCACTGCCATTCGAACTTCTCGTTCCTCGACGGGGCGTCACACCCGGAAGAACTCGCCACCGAGGCCGCTCGTCTCGGGCTCGAGGCGCTGGCGATCACCGATCACAACGGCTTCTACGGGGTGGTTCGCTTCGCCGAGGCCGCCAGGGCGGTCGGGATGCCGACGGTGTTCGGAAGTGAGATCACCGTGCTCGACGGCCGACTGGATGCCGGAACCCTGCCGCTCGGTCGACTCGCCCGTTCCGAGCGCGAGACCGTCGCTCAGGTCGACACCGGTCTGGTCCCCGACTCGCACGCGCCCGACCCGGGTGGGACGCACCTGCTGGTACTTGCCGATGGTCCGGCGGGGTACGCCCGCCTCGCCCGGGTGATCAGCCAGGGCCACCTCGCCGGGGAGAAGGGCGCCCCACGGTTCGCGTTCGACGACCTCGCCGACGGACTCGCCGGCCATGCGTGGATCCTGACGGGGTGTCGCAAGGGGGCGGTCCCCGCAGCGTTGGCAGCCGACGGGCCTGCTGCCGCCCGGCGCGAACTGGAACGACTCGTCGACGCGTTCGGCCGCGACCGCGTCCTCGTCGAACTGTGGGATCACGGTGAGCCGGCCGACACCGTTCGCAACGGCGCGCTCCACGAGCTCGCCCGTCTCGTCGACGTGGGCTGCGTGGCGACCAACAACGTGCACTACGCGACACCGTCGCAACGCATGCTCGCCACGGCGCTCGCCGCAGTGAGGTCACGGCGCAGTCTCGACGACATCGACGCCTGGCTCCCGTCGGGTGCCGGTGCGCATCTGCGTTCGGGTGCCGAACAGGCGCGTCGATTCCGGCGCTACCGGGGGGCGATCGAGATGACGGTCGAGATCGGTCGGGCAGCTGCGTTCGACCTGTCGTTGGTCGCACCGAACCTGCCGCCGTTCCCGTGCCCCGACGGCCCCGACGGTCGGCCGATCTCCGAGATGGAGTACCTGCGACGGATCGTGGCCGAAGGGGCGGCCCGGCGCTACGGCGATCGGCCCGGTCCGAACGAGGACCTCTCGCTGCGAGCACGGGCGTGGAAGACGATCGACCACGAGCTGGCGCTGATCGACCAGCTCGACTTCGCCGGCTACTTCCTGATCGTGTGGGACCTCGTCGAGTTCTGCCGTCGGTCGAACATCTACTGCCAGGGACGGGGGAGCGCGGCGAACTCGGCGGTCTGCTACGCCCTCGGCGTCACCGCGGCCGACGCGGTGTCGCTCGGGCTGCTGTTCGAGCGGTTCCTGTCGCCCGAGCGGGACGGCCCGCCCGACATCGACATCGACATCGAGAGCGACCGCCGGGAAGAGGTCATCCAGTACGTGTACGAGACCTACGGTCGCCATCACACCGCGCAGGTGGCGAACGTGATCACGTACCGGTCGCGGTCGTCGATCCGCGACATGGCCAAGGCGCTCGGCTACGAGCCGGGTCAGCAGGATGCGTGGTCGAAGCAGGTCGACGCGTGGGGCAACGTCGGCGCCACCGCCGAGCAGGACGACTGCACGATCCCACGGGCGGTGCTGGAGCTGGCCGCGCAGGTCGAGGACGCGCCACGCCACCTCGGTATCCACTCGGGTGGGATGGTGATCTGCGACCGACCCGTGGTCGAGGTGTGCCCGGTCGAGTGGGGGCGGATGGACAAGCGGTCGGTGCTCCAGTGGGACAAGGACGACTGCGCAGCCACCGGGCTGGTGAAGTTCGACCTGCTCGGTCTGGGGATGCTCTCGGCGTTGCACTACGCCGTCGACCTGGTCCGGGAGCACCGTGGGTACGAGATCGATCTCGCCACGATCCCGCAGGACGACGAGGTGTACTCGATGCTCTGCCGGGCCGACACGGTCGGTGTGTTCCAGATCGAGTCGCGGGCGCAGATGGCGACGCTCCCGCGACTCAAGCCGCGCAAGTTCTACGACCTCGTGGTCGAAGTCGCGCTGATCCGTCCCGGACCGATCCAGGGTGGGTCGGTGCACCCGTACATTCGGCGGCGCAACGGCCAGGAGCCGATCACGTATCTCCATCCGCTGCTCGAGAACTCACTCGCCAAGACCCTCGGGGTGCCGCTGTTCCAGGAGCAGATGATGCAGATGGCGATCGACGTCGCGAGCTTCACCCCCGCCGAGGCCGACGAGCTGCGTCAGGCGATGGGGTCGAAGCGTTCGGCACGCCGGATGGAAGCGCTCAGGCAGCGGCTGTACGCGGGGATGGAGGGCAACGGGATCACCGGGGAGGTCGCCGACGAGCTGTACCTGAAGCTGAAGGCGTTCGCGAACTACGGGTTCCCCGAATCGCACTCGGTGTCGTTCGCGTACCTGGTCTATGCCTCGTCGTGGATCAAGTACTACGAGCCGGCGGCGTTCTGTGCCGCGTTGATCAACGCGCAGCCGATGGGCTTCTGGTCGCCCCACACGTTGGTGCAGGACGCTCGGCGTCACGGCGTCGTCGTGCAGACGCCCGACCTGAACGCGTCGGGCGCCGGGGCGACGTTGGAGCCGTGCGAGGGCTCGCTGGGGTCGACCGTTCGCCCGGTGTCGCACGGCTTTGCCACGGCGCCGTCGGTCGAACGGTCGCTCGGCGATGGCCTGGCGGTGCGGCTCGGGCTCGGGTCGGTCCGTTCGATCGGGTCGGAGCTGGCCGAGGAGATCGAGGCCGAGCGGAAGCGAGGTGGGTCGTACACCGACACCGAGGATCTGGTCCGCCGCGTTCCGTCGCTGACGCTCGGCAACCTCGAGGCGTTGGCCACTGCCGGGGTGTTCGAAGAGTGCTTCGGCCTCGATCGTCGGGAGTCGTTGTGGACCGTCGGGGCGACCGCCCAGTCGCGCCCCGGCCGTCTCGAAGGGATGGTGACCGGGGCGGACTCCCCACGGTTGCCCGGGATGACGCCGGTCGAGGTCGCGGTCGCCGATCTGTGGGCGACCGGTGTGTCACCGGAAGGGCATCCGACGATCTTCGTCCGTCAGGAGATGAACCGGCTGGGCGTGCTCACCTCGAAGGACCTGTGGGACGTCGAGCCGACTTCGACCGTCCGGGTCGCCGGGGTGGTGACGCACCGCCAGCGGCCGATGACGGCGCAGGGCACGACGTTCCTCAACCTCGAGGACGAGTTCGGCCTGATCAACGTGGTCGTGTCGAAAGGCTGTTGGGCGCGGTTCCGCAGGATCGCCCGGGCGGCGCCGGCCATGCTGATCCGTGGGCGTCTCGAACGCTCCGAAGGTGTGATCAACATCGTCGCCGACCACCTCGCACCGCTCCCCATGCCCGGCAGGACCCGCAGCCGCGACTTCCGCTGATTTGCGGCGTCCCGGCACCGACAAATCGCGATTTGCCGGTGCCGGGACCGGGCAAATCAGGGGATCGAGATGACGACGAGGTCGGTGGGAGCCTGAATCTCCGAAGGGAGGAGCTTCGTGATCTCGCGGCGGTTGCCGACGACCTGGACGAGCACCAGACCGTCGGGGGACTCGACGACGCCCTTGGCGCGGGCGATGCGTCCACCGATGTGGCGGGGCAGCGAGTCGAGCAGCACGTCGATGCCCGCCCGGTCGAGCGACCCGACGATCGGAACCGTGTTGGTCTCGTGCAGGTCGAACAGCGTCGGACCGGGAACCCGCGTCGCGTCCCCGGCACGATGTCCGCCGAGCGCGAGGAACCGACCGAGCGCTCCCGGTTCGCCTCGGCCGGCGTCCACGACCGGGATGCCGGGTGCCAGTTCCTCCAGGCGTGCCCGGGCCGCCTTCGTGTCCGCGGCATCGGCGATGTCGGTCCTGGTCAGCACCAGCAGGTCTGCCTCGGCGGCCTGCCGATCAACGTGGGTTCGGATCCACGCCGGCATCGAATCGTCGACGAGCTGGTCCACAGCGGCCACGACGACCACGCCGTCGAGAAGGAAGCCGGCCGAGGAACCCCACGGAATCACGCCCGCCGGTTCGGCGACACCGCTCAATTCGACAATGACGTGCTCCGGTGGCTCCGCCCGTGCCCGGATCTGATCGAACGCGGCACCGAACCCGTCGATCGCCGAACAGCACACACATCCGTCGGTCAGCTCCAGCGTGTCGCCGTGACGACGCCTGATGAGCGCAGCATCGATGTTCACCGCTCCGACGTCGTTCACGATCACGGCGATCGGCCGGTCGACCGCGGCCAGGATCTCGTTGATCGCCGTGGTCTTCCCCGCTCCGAGGTAGCCGGCGACGAATGTCATCGGGACCCGCCGCCCGTCCCACGGCAGGAACTCGGGTTCCACGTACGGCATCGGCCGAGCGTACGCAGACGCGGAGCCGGTCAGACCCGGGCCGGGAAGACCTTCAATCGGCGGACACCGAATGAAATGTCGACGTCACGTTTCCGTCCGGCCCGCGCACGCTGTCGGTCGCGTCGATCCGGTACTTGGCCACGGAGCCGCCGAGCGGAGTCACCACCTGGAGTGCCGCACCGGTCGCACGGAAGTTGGGGTGTTCGAAGTGGGCCTCGAGCGCTTCGGCGGACTCCCAGAGCTCGGTGATCCGGATCCGCCCGGCGTTCGCCGGGTCGGCACAGATCGTGTACGCCGCGCACCCCGGCTCGTCGCGCTCGGTCGAGCGCTGCAGGTCAGCGGTGGATGCCACGAGTTCGTCGCGCACCCCCGGGTCGACGTCGATGTATCCGATGATCGCGATCATGACTGATTTCCCTCTCCGGTTTCGACCGACCATTCTTCCAAGTCACCCGTCCATCCGGAGAGTTGCAGGTCGGACGGTCACGTCATCTCACGGGGTCGGGGACCATCGAGAGGTGCAACGGCCCGCCGGGCTCGTCGGGCCAGGGGTTCGCGAGCGCGATCTCCTCGTTCAACTCGACGCCGAGACCGGGCTCTCTCGACGGGATCACGTAGCCGTCCTCCCACACGATCGGCGTGTTGAGGATCTCGGCGTGGAAGCCACCCCACTCTCGAATGCCTTCGATGATCAGCAGGTTCGGGAGTGTCGCCGCGAGCTGGATGTTGGCGGCGCCGAGGATCGGGCCCGAGTAGAGGTGTGGGGCGATCTGGCAGCCGTTCGCCTCGGCGATCGCAGCGATCTTCTTGCCCGCCAGGATGCCTCCGCATCGACCGAGGTTCGGTTGCCAGATCGAGGCGGCCTGGTACCGACCGAGTGCAGCGAACTCCGACACCGTCGTCAGGCGTTCGCCGGTGGCGATGGGAATCGAGGTGTGCGCAGCGACGCGGGCCATCTCGTGCGGGAGGTCGGGCGCACAGGGCTCCTCCAACCACAACGGATCGAACGGCTCCAGTTCATGAGCGAGGCGGATCGCACCTGCCGCCGTGAACTGACCGTGTGTTCCGAACAGCAGGTCGGCCTTCGGGCCGACCGCGGCTCGGATCGTCGCCATCATCTGCGCCGACGCGACGATGTCGTCCTGGCTCGGCATGTGTCCGTCGAATGCGGTGTAGGGACCCGCCGGGTCGAACTTCAACGCGGTGAAACCGCGCTCGATCTCGTTGACCGCCCGCGCCGCGGCATGCTCGGGATTGGTGTACACCTCCCGGTAGCCGGCGCTCGGGTAGAGGTACGTGTACGTTCGCAGCTTCTCGTGGACCCGGCCCCCGAGAAGATCTGCGATCGGTTTGCCGGCGTCCTTGCCGACGATGTCCCAGCAGGCCATCTCGAGACCGCTCATGATCCCGACCAGGGTCGGGTCGGGCCGAAGCGCGTAACCGCTCGAATAGATCCGTCGCCACATCAGCTCGATCCGATTCGGGTCCTGGTCGATCACCCAGCGGGCGGCGACGTCGTCGACCATCGTGGCGATCACGTGCGGTCCGAACGTCGCAGCGTAGATCTCGCCGTATCCCACCACCCCGGCATCGGTCGTGAGCCTGACGACGATGAAGTACTTCCCCCCGAACGCAGGTGGCGGGTTCTTGATGACGAAGGTGGTGACGTCGGTGATCTTCACGCCGTCGAGCCTGCCACACGCCGCACGATTTCCGGCGCGAGCGCTCGGCTGGCACGCTGTCGTGGTGTCCGCTCACGATCTCGATCGCTTCGACCTGTTGGAGTTGGAGACGACCGCCGAGCCGACCCGGTTCCGGCTCCCGGTCCGCGCCGCCCTGTGCACGCCGTTCGCGTTCTTGTACGGAGGATCGGGGATCGCCGCGAGCGTCGAGGCATCGGAGCGAGCGACCGGGCGGCCGCTGCAGTGGATCACCACCCAGTTCCTCGGGTCGCCGACGCCGGGAATGGTGGTCGACCTCGACGTCAACGTGGCCGTCACCGGGCGGGCGACCACGCAGACCCAGGTCAGCGGCACCGTCGACGGTGTGGTGATGTTCACGTCGCTGTGCGCACACAACGTGCGCCCGGCCGGCGACGCCGAGGCGTTCGCCTCGATGCCCGACGTGCCGGGCCCGCTCGGCAGCGCGCGTTTCGACGAGTTCTTCGACACCGGGAACGCCTCGTTCTTCGGTCACCTCGAGCGGCGGGTCGCGGCCGGCCGTTTCGCCCTGGGCGCCGACGGTGAGCGCCAGTCCGGGTTGCTGGCGATCTGGTGTCGCATCGAGGGAACGCCGATCACCGGCGCGGCGACGCAGGGCTTCGTTGCCGACCTCGGCCCGCTCGCACTGTGTGCCCGACTCGGAATCGCGCCGGGCGGGACGAGCCTCGACAACACCGTCCGCGTCGTCGACGCGGCTCCGACCGACTGGGTGCTGATCGAGGTCGAAGCCGACGGCTACCATCGTTCGGTGGGGCACTCGACCGCGAAACTCTGGAGCGAGGACGGTCGACTGATGGGGATCGCACAGCAGTCGGCGATCATTCGACGGAGCCACCACGAGATCGCACACTGACCGCATGCGACCCGCGTCCTCGAGCAGTGGTCAGACGCCGGTGTCGATGGGAGACGCGGGGATGCCGTCGCTCGCCAGGAGTCGTATCAACGCGCCGAGGCGACCGGGAGCGAAGCGGATGCCGGCGGACGTGGCGGCGTCGATTTCATCGATCGACCACCAACGGATCTCGTGCAGGCGCTCGTCGCGGAGCTGCTCCCAGGACAGCGCCGGTTCGGGCTCGAACCGTGCCGGAACCGGCACGTGGTGGTAGCGATCGCGCTGGCCGTCCCAGTTGCCGTCGACGAACTCGATGATCTGTTCGCGGTTCCAGATGTGGGGACCGATCTCCATGTCGACGAGTCCGACCTCTTCGTGGAGTTCGCGGTGGAGCGCGCTCACGTGGTCCTCGCCGGGGTCGAGGCCACCCCCCGGCAGCGCCCACACGGTCGCGGTGGGGAATTCGAAGCGGACCAGGAGAATCGAGTGGTCGGGTGTGGTGAGGACCGCTCGCACGGCCTGGCGAATTCGCAGCGACGACACGGACCAGTGTGGATCTACTCGACGGGGACGTCGCGGTTGACGTTGTCGCTGAACGACCTGTACATCTCGTAGATGTCCTTGCACTGTTGGCAGACCGGCAGCTGCTTGGGGTCCTTCGAGGGCACCCAGACGAAGCCGCACAGCGCCTCGATCGGCGTGCCCATGATCCGAGCTTCGAGGACGAGAGCGGCACCGTTCTCGCCCGGTCCTGCCTTGACGATGTGCGCCGACGTCGGTTCCTCGGTCTGCGTGTCCTCGTCGGTGATCGTGTCGAGATCGACCTGTGGCATCGTCTGGAGATCGCCCATGCCGACAGTCTGCCAGGCTGTCGTGGCTCTGCGAAACGGCCGGGCACGCGCCGCGAACGATGCCCGCGAGTTCGCCGCTCGACTGTCGAAAGTCCATCGGATGCGGTACCGTCGTCGGGGTGCTGATCGAAATCATCGTTGCCGTCGGAGCCGCTGCCGCAGTGGTCGGCGGCATCGCGGCGGGCCAGCGCAGGCCCGAGCCGGCCCTGATCCCGATCCCGGTCAAGCGTCCCCGTCGCTCGAGCGACGATTGAGCCCGGCGTCCGCTGACGGACGTCCCGACTCGGGCGCAAGCGCCTTCTCCTCACTCGCCGTCGTCGGCTATCGGCGTCTGTGGTTCGCGGGAACGTTCGCGTTCCTGTCGGTTCAGATGCAGTTCCTGCTCCGGGGGGTTCTCGCCTGGGACCTCACCGAGCGGGAGGGTGCGCTCGGCCTCGTCTACCTCTGCTTCGGCGTGACGATGCTCGTGGCCACACCGCTGGGCGGCGTGGCGTCCGATCGTCTTCCCAACCGCCGCGTCCTCCTGGTCAGCCAGGCGGTGTTGCTGCTCGGGGCCCTCGGGATGGGGATCGTGGTCGTCACCGACGTCGTGCAGTTCTGGATGCTGCTCGTCGCCTCCGTCGCGCAGGGGCTCGCCTTCGGTTTCTACGGACCGGCCCGAGTCGCATTCGCCGCGAAGCTCGTCGGTTCGGACCAGCTCGGCAACGCGATCACGCTCTCGATGCTCAGCCTCAACGGCACCCGAGTCTTCGCACCGGCGTTCGCGGGGATGCTCGCCGGGATCGCCTTCTTCGGGATCGGCGGCGCCTACCTCGTCAGCGCCGTGTTCTCCGGAGCCGCGTTCGTGCAACTCCTGCGTTGTCCCGACGGTGCTGTCACCCAGCAGGCGTCGGGACGGAACCCCTTCACCGACATTGCCGACGGGGTCCGGTACGTCGCCGCCTACCCGGAGCTGCGGCGGCTGCTGGTGAGTTCCTTCTTCGTGATCATGTTCGGGTTCAACTACGTGGCATTCATCCCGGCGCTGGTCAAGGACACCTTCGATCTCTCGGACGGCTACGTCGGCGTGCTGATGTCCGCGAGCGCGATCGGTGCGGTCATCGTCGCACTCGCGATCGCTCGTCATGCCGACGGGCCACGGGCGATGAGGCTGATGCTCGTGTCGGGGGCAGTGTTCGGTGGTGCCGTCGTCGCGCTGGGCGTCGCCCCGACGTTCTGGACAGCGTTCGTCGTGGTCGGGGTCATCGGCGCCGGAGCGACCGGATACCAATCGCTCTCGAACACCCTCGCGTTGTCGTTGTCCGACGAGGGCCATCGCGGGCGAGTGCAGTCGCTGCTCATGTTGAGCTTCGCAGGGTTCGGAATCGCGGCGTTACCGCTCGGGTTGCTCGCAGAGGTGATCGGTCTGCGTCCCGCCATCGTGCTGATGGGGGTGGTCGCCAGCGGTGCCTGCGGGGCCTTCGCGGCAGCGGAGCGGACGGCCGCCTCGCCCGCCTCCGATGTCGCGATCAGCCGGTGAGCGCTGCGAGCTCGGCCGCCAGGTTCGCTCGTGCCGTGTCTTCCCAACGAGAGCGTCCCGCCGACGTGGCATAGACGTTCGCACGTTCGAGGAAGGACTCGAGCACGCGACGCCGACCGATCCGCCACGCCTCGTCGTCGACGTGGCGGTGTTCGGCACGAACGGCATCGACGTACGCGGCGTAGTCACCGGGGGGCGCACCGAGGATCCCGAGGTCGGCGTCGAACAGGAGCGCATGGTCGTGGTCGGTCGGAGCCCGATGGTCGCTGGTGGTCTCGATCATGTGCGCCACGTGCACGATCCGTTCGTCGGCCCACCCGAGGGTGGAGAGGTCACGTCGTGCCAATCGGGCGCTGGCGCGCTCGTTCGACGGTGAGGCCGGCTCGTACACGGCGTCGTGGTAGAAGGCGCCGGCAATCACGGCGCCGAGATCACCTGCCGGTTCGACAGCGTCGAGTTCGGCCACCGACGAGACCACGGCGCCGAGGTGCGCGACCGTGTGGTACCGCCGGTGCTTCTCGCGATAGCGGCGGACGAGTCGAGCGAGGAGCGCGGTCTCGGGCGAGATGTGCCGGCGCCACACGTCCTCGAGCAGCGGAACGGAGTCGTCGGCGAAGATGGCGGTGGACACCTCGCGAGTGTGGCACGGCGTGGCAAGCTCGGCCCGATGGCGATCCTCATCGACGAAGCGCGCTGGTGGCACCGCGGCCAGAAGTGGTGTCATCTGGTGTCGGACGTGTCGTACGACGAACTGCTCGAGTTCGCCGACGAGGTCGGGATTCCGCGCCGCGGGTTCCAGGGCGACCACTACGACATTCCCGAGGAGTACCGCGACGACATGATCGCTGCCGGTGCCGAGGTCGTGGAGAGCCGCGAACTCGTGCGTCGGCTGCGCGCCGCCGGACTCCGTTTGAGCCCGACCGAACGGCGGGCGCGGACCGGTTGACACGCCGGTGAAGGTCAGGCGACCCACCGCTCGGGTTCGCCGACCAGGACGCGCGGTCGGGACACCGAGCGTCCGTAGACGTACCACTCGACGAGTTCGATGCCCGCGAGTGCGAACTGCGCGTCGAGCTCGAGCCAACGTTCGACGTCGTCCAGATCATCGCCCCCGACGGGGCGGACCGACGCGATGATCGCGCCCCCGATCCCGGGGGAGCGGCCCGCCAGCTCGATGCTCCACTCGGCCACGCCGAGGACCGCATCGGGCCGATCGGTGCGGTCGACGTTGAGAATCGTGCGGCCGCGCCGATCGTGGTCGAGAAGCACCACCACCGTCTCGGTGCGCCGCGGAACGGCGAGGACCGATTCGATGAGCAGGCGGGCCGCCGCATCGTCGATCGGCTCTCCGTCGGCGTGCGGAAATCGGTGCAAGCTGCAGAAGTGTGTCATGGATCCCCCAGAGTGGGTCGGCGGCGTTTCGTCGCAGGTCGGTGGGGGAGGGAGCCGGTTTGTCGCACCCTACGCACGGGGTGTCACACTGTGGCCGTGGGTGCTGCCGAGCCGTCTCCCGACGCCGAATTCCGTCCGACGGCGGACGAGCTCGTCGCGGGCAACCAGCGCTTCGCCGAGAGCTTCGACAGCCACCTGCTGCAGGTCCGACCGACGCGACAGATGGCGATCGTGACCTGCATGGACTCGCGGATGGACATCTTCGAACTGCTCGGCCTCGGCAACGGCGAAGCGCACATCATCCGCAACGCCGGCGGGGTCATCACCGACGACGTGATCCGCTCGCTGTGCCTTTCCCAGCGGTACCTCGGAACCCGCGAGGTCGTGCTCGTCCACCACACCGACTGCGGGCTCCAGATGGTGACCGAGGACGGGCTGAAGGCCGAACTCGAAGCCGAGATCGGAGTCAAGCCGTGGTGGGCGGTCGAGTCGTTCGATGATCCCTACGTCGACGTCCGTCAGTCGATGAAGCGCTTGGAGATGACGCCCTTCGTCCCGTTCAAGGGAAACGTCCGAGGGTTCGTCTACGACGTGCAGACCGGCCTGCTCCAAGAAGTGTTCGCGGAGGATGACCACGCCTCTGGAGCGTCCGACGCCGCGAGCTGAACCGTGAACCGACCGGTCGATTCTTGGGCGGGTGACATAGTCTCGCCACATGTCGGACGTGACCATCTACCACAACCAGCATTGAAACTCCTCCGTCAATGCCGTGCGCATTGCCGAAGAACTGGGTGTCGACCACGACATCGTGCTCTACATCAAGGAGCCGCCGGACGCCGACACGCTGCGTGCGATCATCGCCAAGCTCGAGGATCCGCCGACCGATCTCGTGCGGCGCGACAGCAAGTTCAAGAAGCTCGGCCTGACCGACGCCGACGTGGCGACCGTCGACCAGATCGTCGACATCCTCGTGAAGCACAAGCAGTTGCTCCAACGCCCGCTCGTGGTCACCCCTGACACGGCGATCATCGGACGCCCGAAGGACCGTGTCGCCGAGTTGCTCGGCTGACCCCGGATGCCCGCCGCCGACACCCGTCCGGTCTCCACCTGGCCGCTGTTGTGGGAGACGCTGCGGGCGCAACGACGGAATCTGCTGATCGGCACCCTGATCGGACTGGCCTGGACGGTCGGCAAGGTGATGTCGCCGGTGCTGATCCGCATCGGTATCGATCGTGGCATCACCGACGGCGAGCTGCTGTGGCTGTGGGCAGGCCTCATCGCGGTCGCCGGTCTCTTCGCAGGGTTCTTCACCGCGCTCCGCCGGTTCTATGCGTTCCGTGAGGCTCGCTGGACCGAAACCCGCCTGCGCGAGCGGCTGTTCGGTCACATCATGTCGCTGCACATCGGCTATCACGACCGCGCCCAGACCGGACAGCTGATGAGCCGTTCCTCGAGCGACCTCAACCAGATCCAGATGTTCGTGGTGATGATCCCGATCACGTTGTCGAACCTCGCGATGATCGCTGCGGTGACGGTCATCCTCCTCGCCACCGACTGGCAGTTGGCGCTGTTGGCCCTCGCCTCCCTGCCGTTGATCCAGGTTGCCGGCAGCCGGTTCTCCCGCGCCATCCACCCGGCGGTGCTCGCGGTCCAGGCCGAGCAGGCCGAGCTCGCGACCGTCGTCGAGGAAACCGTCGGCGGGGTGCGGGTCGTGAAGGGGTTCGGCGCCGAGCGCATTCAAGCGGACAAGCTCCGGACCGAGGCCGACGACATCCGTCGGGAGTCGATCGAGGCTGCCCGGATCCGGGCGAAGTACCTGCCGGCGATGGAACTGCTCCCGCAGGTCGGGCTGATCGCCGTGCTGTGGTTCGGCGGGAACCAGGTCATCGACGGCGAACTCACGCTCGGGGCGCTCGTCCAGTTCAACGTCTACGTCGCGCTGCTCGTCTGGCCGCTGCGGATGATCGGGATGACGATCGCGTTCGCACAGCGGGCCGCCGCCGCGCTCGGACGGGTGAACGAGGTGCTCGACATCTCACCGCAGGTGCGTGACCCGGAGCATCCGATCGAACTGCCGGGCGTCGCGGGTGGGGCGCCGGCGACGGGATTCGGCGAGATCGAGTTCCGCGAGGTCACCTTCACCTATCCGACGATGACGAGCGAGACCGAGACGAGCGGTCCGGTGCTCGACCGGTTCGATCTGCACGTCGCAGCGGGCCAGTCGGTGGCCGTCGTCGGCGCGACGGGCTCGGGCAAGTCGACGGTCGTGCGTCTCCTCATCAGGTTCTACGATGTCGACGAGGGCGCGATCTCGATCGACGGCGTCGACATCCGCCGCCTCAGCCTGCACGACCTGCGCCGGGCGGTCGGGATCGTGTTCGAGGACACGCTGCTGTTCCACGACACCGTGCAGGCGAACATCGCGTTTGCCGACCCCACGGCGGATGCCGAACGCGTCGAGCACGCCGCCCGCCTCGCCGGTGCCCACGACTTCATCATGGGCCTCCCGGACGCCTACGCCACGATGCTCGGCGAGCGGGGCTTCTCGCTGTCGGGCGGACAGCGGCAGCGCATCGCGATCGCCCGCGCGATTCTGGCCGACCCCCGCATCCTCGTCCTCGACGACGCGACCTCGGCGGTCGACCCGTCGAAGGAACACGAGATCCGCGAGGCGATGGCCACGGTGATGACGGGCCGCACCACGATCGTCATCGCACATCGTCCCGGGACCATCGCCCTCGCCGACACCGTGGTGCTGCTCGACAGGGGGCGGGTCGTCGCGAGTGGCCCACACGACGAGTTGCTGGCGAACGAACCGCGCTACCGAGACGTGCTCGCGGCGATGGAGCGGTCGGACGAGGGTGGTGACGACGCCGTCGAACCGCCGTTCGATGTCGTGAGCACGGCGGGCGGTGACTGATGTTCCGCATGGGCGGCCTGACCGACGAGGACAAACTCGACAAGGAGGCGACGAAGAAGGTGCTCCGGCGCGCGATCCGGATGGCCCGGCCGTTCCGCGCGACCATCGCCGCGGCGCTCGGCTTCGTGCTGCTGTCGACGCTCGGACTGCTGCTCGGCCCGATGATCGTCCGGTACGGCATCGACAACGGGATCGACACGGGCGACGCGACCACCTTGCGCAATGCGGTGTTCGTCTACATCGCGGTGGTCGTCATGGCCTATCTGGCCGCACGTCAGCAGTACATCTTCATCAACCGGGCCGGCGAGGGGTTCCTCAGGGCGCTGCGCGTCCGCACGTTCGATCACATCCAGCGCCAGTCGCTCGCGTTCTTCGACCGGTACCAGTCCGGTGTCCTGATCTCGCGCATGACCGCCGACATCGAATCGATGGCCGAACTCGTCCAGTGGGGGCTCCTCCAGTTCGTTGCGGCCGTGTTCCTCATCGTACTCGCGCTCATCTTGATGTTGAGCCTGTCGTGGCAGCTCACGATCGCCGCGCTGCTCGTGATGCCGGTGATCATCGTCGCCTCCCGCAAGTTCCAGCGCGACTCGAACGCGGCGTACCTCGAGGTACGCGAGCGGGTCGGACAGAACCTGTCGGAGCTCCAGGAGGGCATCGCCGGCGTGCGGGTCGTCCAGGCGTACGCCCAGGAGGGGGAGCAGACCCGACAGTTCGTCGCCTCGAACCGGTCGCTCTACCGGTCGCACGTGCACAGCATCCGGGTGTCGACCTGGTACTTCGGCCTCGTCGAGGCGCTCGGCATCTTCTCCACCGGCCTGGCGATCGGCATCGGTGGCTGGCTCGTCGGGCGCGGCGACGTCACCATCGGCACGGTGATCGCCTTCGTGCTCCTGCTGGCGCAGCTGTTCGAGCCGGTGCAGCAGCTGTCGCAGCTCTACAACACCGTCCAGTCGTCGGCCGCAGCCCTCGACAAGCTCTTCACGATCCTCGACACCGAGCCCGACATCGAGGGCGGCGACCACGAATTGCCCGAACGGGGTGACCTGGTCGTCGACGGCGTCGGGTTCAGGTACCCGAACACGGAGACGGCCGTGCTCGGGGACGTGTCGATCTCGGTCGCGGACGGCGAACGTCTGGCGCTGGTGGGCCCCACCGGCGCCGGGAAGTCGACCGTCGCCAAGTTGATGGCGCGTCTGTACGACCCGACCGTGGGGACGATCTCGTTCGGCGGCATCGACCTCCGCGTGGCCACTCTCGACTCGCTCCGCAGGCGAATCGTCGTGGTCCCCCAGGAGGGGTTCCTGTTCGGCGGGTCGATCGCCGACAACGTCCGTATCGCACGCGCGGACGCGACCGACGAAGAACTGCGCGCAGCGCTCGACGCGATCGGTGCGCTCGAACGGTTCGACGCGTTCGAGGACGGCATCCACACCGAAGTTCGTGAGCGCGGTTCGCGCCTGTCCGCGGGGGAGCGTCAGCTCGTGTCGCTCGCTCGGGCCGCGCTCGTGGATCCCGCGGTCCTCGTGCTCGACGAGGCCACCAGCAGTCTCGACCCCGGAACCGAGGCGATCGTCGAACGGGCCCTGGATCGTTTGATGACCGGACGGACCACGATCGTCGTCGCGCACCGTCTGTCGACGATCAGACATGCCGACCGAATCGCCGTGATCGACGGCGGCCGACTCGCGGAGCTCGGCACGCACGACGAGCTCGTCGATCTCGGTGGCCGCTACGCGGCGTTGGCGTCGGCCTGGGCGCAGTCGTTGCCGACCTGAGCGCCGTTCTCGATCGCCGTTCGATCGCCGTTAGGTTGGGCGGGTGATCGAGTTGACGCGTGCGCACGAACGGCTGCGTGAAGAGCTCGACGACGGAGGCATCACCTTGCCGGGAAGTCCCGTCGAGGTCGACCTGCTCCTCACCGAGCTCGAGCACGCCTGGAGGCCACCGGTGTTCGAGAACCGGTCGTTGACCTACGGAGCATTCGTGCTCCCCGGAGAACGCTCGCTGATCAAGATCGACAACCTGGTCGAACTCCTCGATCTCGACATGCCGATCGACCAGGCGCGCCGGTTCTCCGACGGCCGATCGTCGTTCGTCGTCCGTCGGGCCGACGGAACGACTCAACTCGCCTGCTTCCGGCGAACCGTCCAGTACGAGGCCGACCTCGTCGAGATCGAGCAGGCGACGGGAGCAGCGATCGTGCAGCGCACGGTGATGGGTGTGAGCCGGGCGTTCACGCCGACCGGTGTCGTCGAGTGGAACGGCCACCGGTGGCGCCACCGACCTTCGGCGCGGGTGTACCTCCCCTCGGTCCGTACGGCAGTTCCCGAAGCGCCGCGTGCACTCCTGCAGGGGCTGCTCGACCTGGCCGTGCACTGGCTGAGCCCGGCACGGATCGGTGCGACCTTCCTGCTCGACCTCGACCCGCGCGACCACGACGACCACGGCCTCGACACGAGTGCCGCATTGACCTCGCCTCATCTCTCGGTGCTCGCGCGGCATCACTACCCGGCGCTGTTCGCGGTGCTCGGCCAGACCGACCTGGCGACGCTGGTCGCCGCGAACGGCGACGTCGGGATGCTCGGTGTCGGACTACGCAGTTCGGTGGCTTCCGAAGCGGCGATCCACCTCGACGCGGGCATGCGGCACCGGTCGGCCGCGCGCTACACCTGGGACCACGACCATACGGTGGCATTCGTCGTCAGCGAGGACGGGCCCGTGACGCTGTTCCGCCGCGGCACTCCGATCGCCGTGTGCCTCGGAGTCCCGGACTAGAGGATCTGAGAGAGGAAGAGCTTGGTGCGGTCTTCCTGAGGATTCTCGAAGAAGTGCTCCGGCGTACCGACTTCGACGACCTGACCGTCCGCCATGAAGACGACGCGGTCGGCCACCTCGCGCGCGAAGCCCATCTCGTGGGTGACCACGATCATGGTCATGCCCTCGGTCGCGAGGTCCTTCATCGTGTCGAGGACCTCTTTGATCATCTCGGGATCGAGCGCCGACGTCGGCTCGTCGAACAGCATCACCTTCGGCCGCATGGCCAGCGATCGCGCGATCGCCACACGTTGCTGCTGGCCACCGGACAACTGTCCGGGGAACTTGCGCGCCTGATCGGGAATCTTCACCCGCTCAAGCAGTTCCATCCCGATCGCCTCCGCCTCCGCCTTCGGAACCTTGCGGACCTGGCGCGGAGCGAGTGTGATGTTGTCGAGCACGGTGAGGTGCGGGAACAGGTTGAAGCTCTGGAACACCATGCCCGTCTCGCGACGGATCTCCTGGATGTTGCGAATGTCGTCGCCGAGTTCGACACCACCGACGATGATCTGTCCGCGATCGTGCTTCTCGAGTCGGTTGATGCAGCGGATGAGTGTCGATTTGCCCGACCCCGACGGGCCGATGACCACGACGACCTCCTGCTTGCCGACGCGCATGTTGATGTTCGTCAGCGCCTGGAACGCTCCGAAGTACTTGTCGACACCGATGACCTCGATCATCACCTCGCCCGAGGCCCCCATCATCCTGGTGGCGTCGGCGAACACCTGCTGCGCCTGGTCGCCGATGGCCTGGTCTGGTGCGAACTGTTCGCTCATCGAGATTCCTTCCGGTGGTACTGGTCGTTCGACAGGTGAACCGTCATCGGTTGCCCGTGTCGAGACGTCGTTCGAGCCGCTGGCTCTCACGGGACATCGTGAACGAGAACGCCCAGAAGCCGAACGCGACGAAGACGAGTGTCTCGTCGATGCCGACACCTCGGAACGCCTCCTGGGCGTGCACGATGTCGCGCACACCGAGGAACTCGAAGATGCCGATGAACGACAGCAAGCTGGTGTCCTTGAACAACGAGATGAACTGACCGACCATCGCAGGGATGACGGCCTTCAATGCCTGGGGCAGCACGAGCAGCCTCGTGATCGCGGCCGGTGACATCCCCATCGCCTGACCGGCCTCGGTCTGGCCGCTCGGGACGGCCTGCAGGCCACCGCGGACGATCTCGGCGATGTAGGCAGAGGAGAACATCGTGAACACGATGATCGACTTGGTGACGAGGGGGAGGTTCTGACCGTTGAGGAAGAACCCGATGAACAGCTGCGCCATGAACAGCAGCGTGATCAGCGGCACGCCGCGGAACACCTCGATGTATGCGGTGCACAGGACGCGCAGGACCGGGAGCGACGAGCGACGACCGAGCGCGAGCAGGAGCCCGATCGGGAAGGCGAGCAACGTGGTCGCGGCGGCGGCGACGAGGTTGAGCTGCAGGCCGCCCCACTCGTCCCAGCTGATGCCGGGGAGGTCGATGAGTCGTCCGATCTGCCACGTTCCGACGCCGATCACGGTGAAGACGCCGAGTCGGACTCCCGGGCCGACGTCGCCGCGCCGAGCGGCGGTGATTCCCGATGCGGCGATGCCGAACACGATGATCGACTCGAGCCCGAGCCCTGCGAGCGAGACCAGCAGCAGGCCACCGAGGATGCACACGAACGACCCGATCCAACCTGCCGCAGTGGGGAGCCGCTCGGACACCGAACCGAGAAGGTGGAGCACGTACGGGGCGAGCGCGGCCGTGACGTAGATCCACGTCAGCCCGTATGTGCCACTCAACGTCGCGAACCCGGCCGTCCCGAGGAGGAGACCGGCGGACAGCGTGAACGAAGGGGTGCGCAGGTACTGCACGAGGGCCAGCAGCACCGTCACCGCTCCCGCAATCAGGTACGCCATCGAATTGTCCAGATCCTGGATCAGGCTGAGAACGGCGCCGGCGATCACGAGCGGCACCAGCGGAACCAGCGCGAGCAGAATCCCGGCGGCGCCACGGCGAGGGCGGAGACACACCAGGTATCCGGCGAGGACGGACGTCACCACACCGAGCAGCAGCAGCCACGGATCGACGGTGCGTACGCCAACGACCATGCAGAACGTGATGAACGCGCCGACTCCCCAGTAGTTGGACAGGACCTCACGCGCCGTCGACGACTCCCGCTCGAGGCCGGCTTGCTCCGCGGTGGCGATCGATTGCTGGCGCATCCAACCGATCAGGAGGCCGGCAGAGCCCGCGACCATCAGCGCCTGCACGACCATCCGAGTCCGATCGGTGCGTGGGAACAGGCCCAACATGAACAGCTCGAGGTTCGACCGGACGGGTTCCCAGTCGGCCGTGAAGACGAAGTACCTCGCAGCGCGGTACCCGAGATAGAGCGAAAGGGTTCCGAAGAGCACCGTGAAGACCGTGCTGAACACCGATCCGAAGAGGTTGGTCTTCATCCACTCCGAGGCGTTCTGATCGCCGTGTCGCGGGGCGTCGTCGGCCGCGAGCGCCTGCATGATCTCCCCGTCGCCGTCTTCGGATGCGACGGTGTTTCCCCACGCGTTGTCGATGCTCATGACGTCACCATCTCGTTCGTCTCGTGTGCGCTCGGCACGTCATCGTCGATCACGTCAGTGCTCATCGCGTCACCGGCCCGGCAGCTGGAATCGTCGGTTGATGATGTTGAGCACGAGCGAGATCGTCAGTGAGAACGACAGATAGATCCCCATCAGGATGAGGATCATCTGAGGCGACGGCTGGTCGTTGCCGATCGCCGTGCGGGTGAGCTGCGTGACGTCGGGGTAGGCGACAGCGACGGCGAGGGACGTGTTCTTCGTGAGGTTGAGGAACTGATTGATCACGGGAGGCACGGCGATCCGTGCCGCCTGCGGCAACACGACGAAGCGATAGCGCTGGAAGCCGGACAGCGCCAGCGCGTTGGAGGCCTCGTTCTGCCCCTTCGGAACGGCGAGGATCGAGCCGCGCACGATCTCGGCGATGTGACTGGCGGTGTACAGCGCCAAAGCGATTGTCAGCGAGACGTACCCGTCGTTGGTCGCGATCCCGCCCTCGATCAGACGCCCGTTCTCGGAAACGGCGGGGAACGAGCCGGTGACCGGCTGGCCGAGCGCGAGCCAGGCGACGAACCCGAGGCCGATGAACGCCAGCAAGGAGTAGATGACGCGGTGATGCGGCTGACCGGTGTCGATGTTGACCTTCGTTCTCCAACGCCACACCACGATTGCGACGATCAGCGCGACCAGGAGAAGGATCCAGAACAGTCCGCTGCCGTCACCGGTCACGAACGAAGGGATGCCGAGGCGGGTCTTGCTGTAGATCAGGATGTTCGAGTCGGTTCCCGGGAACTTGATCTCACCGGGTGGGTTGCCCGGGCTGAAGAGGGGGAAGCGGCCGAACGTGAACACGGCGAACCCGAAGAAGATGATGATCACGAGCGGGGGGATGTTGCGGAGGGTCTCGACGTACAGCTGAGCGAGCTTGCGCACGATCCAGTTGCTCGAGAGTCGAGCGATGCCGATCAGCGTGCCGAGGATGATGGCCAGCGTGATCCCCACGATGGCGGCGGCAAAGGTGTTCTTGATGCCGTTCAACAGCAGGAGCCGAATCGACGAATCGGGGTCGAAGCTCGAGTCGCGGATCTGGAAGCGTGCGGGGGAGTCGAGGAAGTCGAAGTCGGTGTCGATGCCGACCGCCTCGAGATTTCGGGTGAGGTTGCCGAACAGCCAGCGGATGGCCACCGCAACGGCGATGACGGCGGCGATCTGGGCGACGACGCGCAGGACCTTGACATTGCGCCAGAACGGCGGTTTCGTCGGCGTCGCCGGCGTCAAGATGGTGTGCGCCACGCATTCCCCCCCAGAGATTCGGAGCAGCGGATGAGACAGGGCCCGAGTGCCCGGGCCGAACCCCTCGTCGTGGGTCGGCCCGGGATGCTCAGGTGTTCAGGCGTCGATCAGCGGAACGGCGGGACGTACATGAGCCCACCCTCGGTCCACAGGTTGTTCGGTGACCCCTCGAGGCTGAGCCCGATCGGTGTGATGTGGGCGTTGTAGATCTCCTCGTAGTTGCCGACCTGCTCGACGATCTGGACGGCGAAGTCGGTCGGCAGACCGAGCGTGCTCGCCACGTCGTCACCCTGGCCGAGGAAGGTCAGGATGCTCGGGTCGTCGCCGGCGTAGCTGCCGATGTTGCCCGAGTCGAGGCCGAACTCCCAGGCCTGGACCGTTGCCATGACCGCCCAGTTCACTGCCTGTGCCCACTCGGTGTCGCCGTCGACGACGACCGGGCCGAGCGGCTCCTTGGAGATGATCTCGGGGATGATGAACTGGGGCGCCCCGCCCGTACCCTCGATGTCGGCCTTGCCCGAGGCGAGCGCCGAGGCGTCGGCTGTCCACGCTTCGCACTTGCCTTCGTCGTAGTCCGGTCGCAGTGCCGTGTTGTCGTCGAAGACGACCGGCGTGTAGTTGATGCCGCGAGCCGTGAACACCGAGCTGAGATTCAGCTCGGTCGTCGTACCCGACAGCACGCAGATGCTGGCGTCGTTGAGTTCTTCGAGGGTGGTGATGCCCGAGGCCTCCGGGACCATGACGCCCTGACCGTCGTAGAACGTGGTGAACAGGAAGTTGCCGCCCTGATCGCCGTCGCGTGATGCGGTCCAGGTGGTGTTGCGGATCAGTACGTCGATTTCGCCGGACTGCAGTGCCGGGAAGCGGGCGTCGCCGTTGAGCGACACGTACTCGACGGCATTGGCGTCGCCGAGGATGCCCGCCGCCACGACCTTGCAGAAGTCGATGTCGAAGCCCGAGTACTCGCCGGCGGAGTCGATCACGCCGAAGCCGGGGAGGGCTTCGTTCGCGCCGCACTTCAGCACGCCGGCCTCCTTGACGGCGGCCAGGCGGCCGCCTTCGGTCTGGACGACCTCGACGGTGTCGTCGGTGCCCGTCGAATCGGCCGGGGCTTCGGTGGTCCCGGCTTCGGTGTCCGTCGCTTCGTCAACCCCCTCGATCGTGTCTTCGGTCGTCGCGCCGTCGTCGCCGCTGCTGCTCGAGCAGGCTCCCGCGGCGAGGCCGAGTACCGCCACCGCGACGGCTGTGCGCTTCCATGTGGAAGTCTTGATCATCTGGTTTTCTCCTTGAGGATTGCTGTGGGTCCGGACGACGAACGACGTCTGAACGTGGTTCGAAGGTAACACGTCTTCGGTGACGGTCGGCACGGGCGACTTCCATCGTGGCGCGCTGTTCATCGAACGGACACCGCCGGAGCACGTCCGGCGCGGTCCGAATCCGGAGGCCGGAATCGCTTTCCGTCGAGGTGCCGTGCACACTGTGGAGATGACCGACGCCAGTGCCGCAATCACATCCGTCATCGTGTCGACGGCCCGATCCGTCCCGTCGGGTGCCGCCGCGGTCGGGTATGCCGTGGCGACCAAAGGCGCGGTGCCGCGCCAACTCGGAATGAGCCGCGCCGCGCTGAACGCCAACGGATTCGAAGGCAAGATCGGCCAGATCCTGGGGGTGCCCAACGGCGACGGTCTGCTCGTGGCGGTCGGCGTCGGTGCTCCCGGGCAAATCGACGCGAATGGCCTTCGATCGGCCGCGGCCGGCTTCGCCCGTGCGGCGTCGAAGTTCGATCACCTGGCGACGAACCTCACCGATGTCGATGCGGTCGAGGCCGAGGAGGCAGGTCGGTCGGTCGTCGAAGGGGTCCTCCTCGCCTCGTATCGCTACGTCGGGCTGAAGAACGACGATGATGCGGGCACGAAGCTGGCCGCTCTCACCATGATCGCCGGTGGGAAGCGGGCGAAGGGTGTCGAGCGCGGCGCCGAGGCCGGACGGGTGATCGCGGGTGCCACTGCGTTCGCCCGTGAGCTGGCGAACACCCCGCCGACGTATCTCAACGCGAAGGACCTCGCGGCGAAGGCGGTCGAACTCGGACCCGGCGCCGGCCTCACCGTCGAGGTGTTCAACAAGGACGACCTCGCCGCGATGGGTTGCGGCGGCATCATCGGCGTGAACCGTGGGTCGACCGAGCCACCACGGATGGTGAAGCTCACCTACTCGCCGCGCAACCCGACGGGGCACCTCGCGATGGTCGGCAAGGGCATCATGTACGACTCGGGTGGCATCAGCCTCAAGTCCACCGACGCCTTCCACCAGGTGATGAAGATGGACATGTCCGGTGCCGCCGCGGTGCTCGCGGCGATGTCGTCGTTGAAGGCGCTCGGCTGCCGCACGAAGGTCACGGCCTGGTTGATGTGTACCGACAACATGCCGTCGGGTTCGGCGCTCAAGCTCGGTGACGTGCTGACCATGCGCAACGGAAAGACGGTCGAGATCCACAACACCGACGCCGAGGGCCGCCTCGTGCTCGCCGACGGCCTGTCGCTTGCCGTCGAGGCGGAGCCGGACGCGATCGTCGACATCGCCACGCTCACCGGAGCGGTGCTCGGCGCTCTCGGACCGGACATCGCCGGGTTGTTGGGTACCAACCAGGCGTGGATCGATGCCGTGAAGTCATCGAGTGAGAAGGTCGACGAGCCGACCTGGCAGTTGCCGCTCGAGACCAAGCGCTACCGCAAGCTGCTCGACTCGGTCGTCGCCGACATGCGCAACATCGGTGGTCCGTACGCCGGGACGATCACGGCGACGATCTTCCTGTCCGAGTTCACCGGCGACGTGCCGTACGCCCACCTCGACATCGCCGGTCCGATGAAGGTCGACGGTGACGAGGGAATCTATTCGAAGGGGGCGACCGGGTTCGGAACACGATTGCTGATCGACCTGGCCTGCAACTTCACGCCGCCCGCGGCGTCGTAGTCGTGCTCGCGGTCGTCACAGTCGCCACGCATTGTCCGCGACTTCGGCTGCGACCGCGTCGGTGATGCCGAGCGCGACGAGTTGGTGCTCGATGCAGCTGACGTCATCGCCGACGTCGAGCATGGCCAGCGCGAGCCGGTGTGCCCGTGTGAGGTCGTCGACGTCGATCGTGGCGCGCGTCCATTCGTCGTGCTGCTGTTGCACGGCGTCGGGCATCCGTCGTAGGTGCCGATGAGCTACCGCCGGGATGCGTCGTCGAACTGCGACGCCGTCGTTCGTCTGGTGGGCGAGCCCGAACATCGTGCAGCGCTGCAGGGCCTTCGAGAACGGTGACGAGCGGCCCGGACGGTACGACATTCCCATCGCTCGCGCCGTGACGTCGAGATCGATCTCGTAGCCGTCGGCATGCTCTTCGAGCCCGGCCACGAGACGGCGCAGCAACCACGTCGCAGTGGGTCCCAGCACTCCGAGCCAGAAGTGTTCGACGTAGCGCGATCGCGGGTCGTGACCGCTCTCGTCGACCACGGGGTCGACCCATGCCCGGACCATCAGCGTGGTGGCGCCACCGTCGGCCGGGTCGGTGCCCGGGGGCGCGGGCGTCGCAGCGACGACGCTTCGCGGCGGCGGTGGTGGGATCGGCCGATTCGGCCGACCGGATCGGGGTCCCGGGGCGGACAGCTCGCTCCGGGCGTTGTCGTCGATGCTGGTCATGGGGACCTCCGGCGGAGGGGGACGCGGCGGGCGAAGTCGGTACCTGACCAGTGGGTGACCACGTCCGTCGACGAGAAGCCGGATTCGGCGTCGAGTGCGGGCTCCCGGACGATCGGCCGCGTTACCGTCGCACTCTGTGAGCCAGCCAGTCGACCCCAACGTGTACCGCCGTCGTCGCCTCGTGGTGGGCGGCGGAGTCGCTGTCGTGATCCTGGCGATCGTGGGTGTGGCGGTCGCTCTCATGTCGGGGGGCGACGGTGCCGATCGGCTCGGAACCGTCGACATCACGACGACGTCCACGACGGTGCCGACGACCACGACGACCACGACGGTGCCGCCGACGACCACGACGACCACGACGACCACGACCACGACGACCACGACGACGCTCCCACCGCCGACCACGATCCTGGTGGACGGCGTTCCCGTCTGGCCGCCGTACGAGACGTTGCCGCCGCTCGACGGCATCGCAGCGCTCACCGGGCTCCCCGCGGACGATGCGCTCACGAGGCGACCGATCCTCGCGGTGAAGATCGACAACTACAGCCGGGCTCGCCCGCAGTGGGGGCTCGACGCGGCCGACGCGATCATCGAGGAGAACGTCGAGGGCGTGACGCGGTTCGTCGGCCTGTTCCACACGAATCTTCCCGACCGCATCGGCCCCGTGCGCTCGGCTCGCACAGGCGACCTCGATCTGTTCGCCGGCATGAATCGGCCCATCGTGGCCTGGTCGGGTGGCAACCCCGGCGTGACCCGGTGGATCCGCTCGGCAGCCGATTCCCGAGTTCTGGTCGACTTCACGGCTCAGCGCAACCCGTGTTACCAACGTTCCTCCAGCCGTCGCGCACCGCACAACCTGCTCCTCGACCCGGTGTGTGCGGTCAACACCGCGTTCGAACCCGGCCCCGCGAAGCCGATGTGGCCGATCGCCGGCGATTGGAGCCCCGCTCCCGCGGTCGGTGCGATCCCCGACACGTCGTTCGATGTGAACATGGACGGCGTGCGGGTCACGTGGACCTGGAATCCCGAGTTCGAGGTGTACGTGCGGTCGCAGAACGGCAACCCGCATCTGGCCGTGTCCGGCAATCCGATCGTCATGGACAATGTGGTCGAGATCTACACCGCACATCCTCCCTCGCCGGTCGACTCCGGGTCGCCGAACCCGATCACGATCGGTGGCGGGCGTGCGGTCATCCATCGTGACGGGACTGGCGATCGAGGCGGTGTGGGGTCGTACCGTTCCGTACGACGCGTTCGGCTTCGCCGATGCGGCGACCGGCGAGCCGGTGTGGCTCGACACCGGGAAGACGTTCATCGAACTTGTACGCCAGTGAGCGAGGACCCCGTCACGATGTACCTCGGGACGCAGCAAGTCGCGATTTGCCGGTGCCGGGACGCAGCAAATCGTGACGTGGATGAACTGAGCGAAAGCGGGGTCGGGTCGAAGCTGGTCGATCGACCAACGGGGGGGCGGCTGGACGACCGGCCCGTTCCACCAGACTGTCGAGATGTTGAACCGCGTCTCGGTCGTCCGTCACGTCGTGGTCGCAGCGGGGATCCTCGCGGTGTCGGCACTGGGCGCGTTCGGGGTGGTCGGCGCGGGCGACCAGGCGCTGTTCCGTGCCGAGCACTTCGACGCCAAACAGGTCACCGTCATGCCCGCCGGTGACGGCCTTCCTGACGGTGTTTCCATCCGTGAAGTCGTCGACATCGACTTCGGCGTCAACGAACGGCGTGGCTATCAGCGGATCATCCCCGACGACTTCGGCGTGCCGATCGACGTGACGGCATCGTCACCCGATGCCGACGACACGCTCGACGTCGTGCAGATCGGTGGTGACACCCGGATCCGGATCGGTGACCCGAACGTCACGTTCACCGGACAGCGTCGCTACGTGCTCGAGTACACGCTTCCCGATGCACGGATCGTCACGGGGACTCTCGCGCTCGACGTCATCGGCAACGACGAGACCTTCCAGACGGACCGATTCACCGTCGAGGTGCTCGGCTTCGGTCTCTCCGACCCGACGTGCGACACCGGTCGTCGTGGCGACTTCGGCGGGTGTGCACTGGAGCCGGTCGGCGACGGCCGGTACGTGGCCGTGATCGAACCGCTCGAACCGGGGGAGGGGATCACGATCGGAGGGACGGTCACCACCTCCTCGCAGACGCCGATCGAGGGGGTCGAGGCCCCGCTCCCCGACCGGAATCCGACCGGTCTCCGACCGCTCGGGCTGGTCCAACTCGTGCTCGGAACGGTCACCGCGACGGGGGTGTTTCTCGCCTTCCGCTCGCGCGGGAGCAACGAGGTCTTCGGCGCCGGAGGGGCCGCCGATGCCGCGTTCGGGTCCGCCGCCGGCGAACTCCCGGTCCCCGCGCCGGGTGATCCGCTCGCCGACGTGCCGACCCACCGGGTTCCCGACAGCCGTCTTGCCGAGCTGGCGACGATCGAGTTCTCACCTCCGCGTGGGGTCGAGCCGTGGCAGGGCAACGTGCTCCTCCGTGAGAAGGTCGACGACGAATCCGTGTCGGCGTGGTTCTCCGAGATGGTGGCCCGCGGCGCGATCGAGATCGCCGGGTCCGGCAAGCACTTGCTGCTCCGGCCCGGTCCGGCCACCGCACGACTCCACGCGGTCGACCGCAACCATCTGAGCCACCTGTTCGCGAAGGCGCCGACCGTCGAACTCGGCACCTACGACAAGAGCTTCGCCGCGGTGTGGAACGGGATCGCCGCTGAACAGAAGCGACTGATCGACGACTCGGGCTGGTGGAGTCGACCGTTGGGACTCGGCGGTTCGGTGAGTGGTGCAGCGATCGTGTTCGCCGCCGTCGGCGGGTTCCTCGTGTTCGGTCTGTTCGGTTCGGCACTGCTGGCGCTCTTCACCAGCTCGTGGGCCGGGCCGGCTGCCGTCGCGGTTCTCACCGTGCTCGTGATCGCCGTCCTCGCGGGCGTGATGTACCAGACGATGCTCGCCGCTCGCACGGCGACCGGGTCGGCGCTCACCCTGCGCACCGAGTCGTTCCGGCGCTTCCTCGAAGCATCCGAGGGTCGCCACGTCGAGTGGGCGTGGGAGCAGGGCCTGATCCGGGAGTATTCGGCGTGGGCCGTCGCGCTCGGTGAGGCCGATGCATGGTCGAGGGCCATCGAGTCGAGCAACATCGACCAGCCGGAGCGTTTCACCGCACCGATGCTGATCTACGCGAACGCTTCGGCGTTCCGATCGTCGCACACCGCACCGTCGAGCTCGGGCAGCAGCGGAGGTTTCGGAGGCGGCGGGGTCGGCGGCGGCGGAGGCGGCGGCAGCTCCGGCAGCTGGTAGCCCTGTCCCGGCCCCACCCATCGCGATTTGCCGGTGCCGGGACACGGCAAATCGCCGTGGATGGTCAGGCGACGATGTGGGACAACGTGAGCTCGGGTTCGTTCTGCTCGATGCGTTGGAGTGCGTACTTGTTCTCGAACAGTGCGACCAGCGCGCCGTCGGTGCGCTGGAGGATGCGGACGCCCGGCTTCTCGCGCAACACGGCCGCGGAACCGGAGTCGGTCAGTCGAATCGCCTGGAACGGTGACCCGGACAACTCGATCGGGGCGTTGAACTCGATGTCGAGCCGGTTGGCGAAGACGTCGAACTGCAGTTGGCCGACGGCCGCGAGCACCGGGGACGCCTCACCCCAGTCGGGATCGCGCAGCACCTGCACGACGCCTTCCTCGCCGAGCTGGTCGAGCCCCTTGCGGAACTGTTTGACCTTGCCCGAGTCCTGGGGGCGGGCTGTCGCGAACACCTCGGGTGCGAACTGCGGCAACTTCGGGAACTCCACAGACGGTCCGGTCTCGTCGTACAGCGTGTCGCCGATGTTCAGCCCCGTGGCGTTGACGAGCCCCACAACGTCGCCCGGGAACGCCTCGTCGACCGTCGTCCGCTCGGCGCCGAACACGGTCGACGCGTATTTGGTGGCGAACGGCTTCCCGGTCCGCTCGCACGTCATGACCATGCCGCGATCGAACTTGCCGGAGCAGATCCGGGCGAACGCGATGCGGTCCCGGTGATTGCGGTCCATGTTGGCCTGCACCTTGAACACGAAGGCCGAGCACGGCTCGTCGAGATGACGCGGCTTGCCGTCAATGTCGGGACGCGCGGTCGGCGCCGGTGCGAGATCGACGATCGCGTCGAGGAGGTGGCGAACGCCGAAGTTGGTCAGGGCCGAGCCGGCGAAGACCGGGGTCGACTCGCCGGCGAGGAACGACGGCAGGTCCACATCGGCGCCCATCGCGTCCAGCAACTCCGACTCCTCGGCGCACTTCTCCCAGGCCGCGCCTTCTTCGGCGGCGGCCCGTTCGGCGGGGACGTCTTCCTCCGGGGCGATCTGGCTGCCGCGCGCCGTGCGTGTGAAGCGTGTGAACACGTCGGTGCGACGATCGAGCACGCCGCGGAGGTCGCCGTACGACCCGACCGGCCAGGTGGCCGGCGTGGGGCGGAGACCGATCTGGTCCTCGATCTGGTCGAGCAGTTCGAGCGGTTCGAGCCCGGGGCGGTCGAGCTTGTTGAGGAACGTGAGGACGGGCAGCTCGCGGGACCGGCAGACCTCGAACAGTTTGAGCGTCTGGGGTTCGATCCCCTTCGCGGCGTCGAGCACCATGACCACGGCATCGACCGCGGAGAGCACGCGATAGGTGTCCTCGGAGAAGTCGCGGTGACCGGGGGTGTCGAGCAGGTTGAACTCGTGGTCGCGATACGGGAAGTTCAGCGCAGTCGACGAGATCGAGATCCCGCGCTTCTGTTCCATGTCCATCCAGTCGGACGTCGCGGACCGTCGACCCTCGTGGGCCTTCACCGCGCCGCCGGACTGGATGGCGCCGGCGTACAGCAGGAACTTCTCGGTGAGCGTCGTCTTGCCCGCGTCGGGGTGCGAGATGATCGCGAACGTCCGACGACGCTCTGCTTCGGCCAGCACCTGATCAGACACGGCGACCCACGCTATCGCCGCGGTCCTGCCGCCCTTCCGATGAGAGATGAGAGTAGCTGTCGCTCTCATCTCTCATCGCAGGTGAGTGTCCGGCGGCGGGTTCGCGACGGAGTGGCGCGGTGGCACCGTGATCGGACAGGGTGGGGAGATGGCGCAGGTGACCGGTATCGAGCGGGCGCGGGCGGCGGTTGCCGACGCCGAGCGGATCGTCGTGTTCACGGGCGCCGGGATCTCCACCGACTCGGGCATTCCGGACTTCCGCGGTCCGAACGGGTTGTGGACGAGGAATCCGGCCGCCGAGAAGGCCGCGACCTTGCAGCACTACCTCGCCGATCCGGACATACGCCGCGTCGCCTGGCAGAACCGCCTCGCCACGCCGGCATGGACGGCCGAGCCGAACCGCGGGCACCACGCGATCGTCGACATCGAGCGGCAGGGGCGGCTGCATGCGGTGATCACCCAGAACATCGACGGCCTCCATCAGAAGGCGGGTCACCGTTCCGAGAAGGTGATCGAGGTCCACGGGACGGTCTGGTTCACGCGGTGTTGGGACTGCGATGACCGCCGCCCGATGGAAGAGGCGCTCGAGCGCGTTCGCGCCGGCGATCCCGACCCCAGTTGTCTGAAGTGCGGCGGCATCGTCAAGAGCGACACGATCAGCTTCGGACAGTCGCTCGTCCCCGAGGTGATCGACCGCGCACTCGAGGTCAGCGACGAGTGTGATCTGTTGCTCGCCGTCGGTTCCACGCTCTCGGTGTTCCCGGCCGCCAATTGCGTGCCTCGGGCCAAGGCGGGCGGCGCCCGAGTGGTGATCGTCAACGGCGCCGAGACGGCGATGGATCGCTACGCGGACGACCTCCTGGTCGGCAGCATCGGCGAGATCCTCCCGGCACTCGTCAGGACCTGATGCGTCAGCTGCGGGCGCGGCCGGCGAGCAGCGCGCCGCTGATCACCAATGCGATTCCGACGACGGCCAACGGTGCGACCGTGTCGTCGCGGAACGTGATCCCGAGAGCCAACGACACGACGGGAATCAGGTAGGTGATGAACGACGCGCGGGTCGACCCCACGCGTCCGACGAGGCTGCCCATGATGGCGAACGCGACGCCGGTTCCGAAGACGCCGAGAACGAGGACCGCGGCGAGGGGTCCGATTTCCCACTCGGCACCGCCGATCTCCCACAACCCGTAGGGAAGCGTCCACACCGTCGCCAAGGCCAGCATCCGACTCATCAGCGGGAGCGAGCCGTATCGCTGTTGGAGCGGTGCGGCGAGGTTGATCGCGAATCCATAGCAGACCGTTGCGCCGAGCACGAGGATGACACCGTGGGCCTGACTGGCCCCGTCGCCGATCGACGGGAGGCTGATCAGGACGATGCCCGCGAACCCGACGATGATGCCGAGCAACAGCGGTCCACTCGCTCGCTGCCGGAGCAGCACCGCCGCGACCGTTGCGGCGAAGATCGGCGTGGCGCCGTTGAGCAGCCCGGTCACCGAGGAGTTGATGTACTGCTCCGCGATCGGGAACAGCGTGAAGGGAATCGCCACCCAGATCACCGACAGCAGGACGAGTCGGGAGCGATCCGATGCGTCGATGGTGACGACCGGTCGGGGCAGCAGGTGCAGGGCGAGGGCCCCCGACGCCACGCGCATCAGCGTGATCAGACCGGGCGGGAACGCGTCGAGCCCGACGTCGATGAAGAGGAAGGACGCGCCCCAGATCGTGGCCACCGAGAGGAACAGCGCCCAGTCCTGCGGTGTGAAGGGGCCGTCGTTCGCCGCTGTCGACTGCTCGAACAGCTTGCGCTGAGCAGGAGAAGGGACGGGCTCGGTCGAGGTCACGTGGTGACGCTAATGCGGTGCCTCGGCGACCGGCCGGCCGGATTCGGACAGCGCACTCGGCGTTGCTGCCATCGTCGGAACTGCTCCGAGCGCTGCTCCGTGTCGCGGGAATGCGGAACGGCCCCCGTCGGTTGTCGAATACCTGACCCAACCACTCGACATTCCCGTTAGGCTTTTCACATGGCAACGTTTCGTGACCTGCTCTCCGCCGCCAAGGCATCGATCACCGAGATCGACACCGACGCCGCGTCGGTCAAGATCGCCGAGGGCGCGCTGATCCTCGACGTTCGCGAACCCGACGAGTACCAGGAAGGCGCCATCCCCGGCGCGGTCCACATCCCGCGCGGACACCTCGAGGCACAGATCGAGGGTCGCATCGTGGACAAGGACGCTCCGGTCGTCGTCTACTGCGCGGGCGGCGTGCGGTCCGCCTTCGCCGTCCAGACGATGCAGGAGCTCGGCTATTCCAAAGCGATGTCGATGGCGGGCGGCTTCGGTCGTTGGAAGGACGAGGGTCGCAACTGGAAGCAGCCCGCGTCGCTCACCCCCGAGCAGGCGAACCGCTACAAGCGCCACCTGTTGCTCCCGGAGGTGGGGACCGAAGGTCAGCTCAAGCTGCTCGACGCCAAGGTCCTGATGCTCGGCGCCGGTGGCCTGGGGTCGCCCGCAGCGCTCTACCTCGCGGCTGCCGGCGTCGGAACGATCGGCATCGTCGACATGGACGACGTCGACGCATCGAACCTGCAGCGCCAGATCCTCCACAACATCGACCGCATCGGTGATCGCAAGGTCGACTCCGCGAAGAAGACCCTGGTAGGTCTGAACCCCGACGTCAACGTGGTCACCTACGACACCCGGCTCGACGCGTCGAACATCATGGAC
The DNA here is from genome assembly GCA_963824025.1 of Ilumatobacteraceae bacterium. Lineage (GTDB taxonomy): Bacteria > Actinomycetota > Acidimicrobiia > Acidimicrobiales > Ilumatobacteraceae > Ilumatobacter_A. The sequence goes on along the minus strand of CAWGNY010000002.1, from coordinate 106,314 downwards.
ATCATCGCCGAATACGACGTGATCGTCGACGGGGCCGACAACTTCCCGAGCCGGTACCTGCTCAACGATGCCAGCGTGAAGCTCGGCATCCCGGTCGTGCACGGTTCGATCTTCCGATTCGAGGGCATGGTCAGCGTTTTCCATCCGCTCGAGGGACCGACCTACCGCGACATGGTGCCGGAGCCGCCGCCCGCCGAATTGGCGCCTTCGTGTGCCGAGGCCGGTGTGCTCGGCGTGCTTCCGGGGATCATCGGCTCGATCCAGGCGCTCGAGACGATCAAGGTGATTCTCGGGCTCGGGGATCCGCTGATCGGACGCATCCTGACCGTCGACACGAACGACATGGAGTTCCGCGTCTTCAACCTGAAGCCGCACCCGGACAATCAGGTCACCCACGCCAACGCGGACCGCATCGAGATCAAGGAACTCGACGGGCTCTGCGCACCCGGGCTCAGCGTCTGATCCGACCCGGCCCGGGCCTGCGCCGGATCGTCGGCGACGATCCGGCGATCGACCCCCACCTGTCCGGGTGTCGGACGGTGGCCGATGGACCACGATGACCGCGGTGGGCGTGGTCGTCGACGAGCCCGTCCTCACGAAAGCCTTCCGGCCCGAGTCAGCGACCGTCGAGGGCGCGGCGCATCCGGATCTCGTCCCGGCACGGATCGGACGGCAGCGGCTGGTGATCACCGGTGACCGCGAAGCCCGTCGATTCGTAGAGGTGCAGCGCAGCGTCATTGCCGCGGGTGACCCAGAGCTCGATGCTGCGCGCCCCGGCGTCGCCCGCCCACGCCAGCACGGTGTCCACGAGCAGGCGGCCGAGGCCCGATCGACGAGCGGCCGGGGCGATCCACATCGAGACGAGTTCGATCGTGTCGGAGGCGACCGATGCGCGCAGTGCGCCGACGATCCCCATGACGGTGTCACCGTCGAGGGCGAGGAAGGTCGCGCGGTGGACCCCGGCCGACGAGCCCGTCGCCCGTTCGGCCCACACCTCGTCGGGGAACGCGAGCTCACGCTCGAGTGTCGAGCCGAACGCGGACGGGCTGTCAGCCAGCAGTGCGAGGCGCGCTCTTCTCAACGTCCGGGCCTCGTCGGGCCGGATCCGGCGAACGGTGATCGGCATGCACCGAGTGGATCACGTCGCGACGTGCGGTGCCGAACGCGTTTCGGCGGCTCGCGCTGCGGGTCAGTCGAGGAACTCGGGCTCGCGGGCGACGAGTTCTTCCCAGAACGGCTGGAACTGGAACCAACCGGCGATGTCGCTGCCCTGGGCCTTGTAGCCGTCGATGCAGTACGCCTCGGGGATCTCGATCGGCGTGCCGGCGGCCTCGGCGACGAGTTGGCTCTGGCAGGCGCGTTCGAGGGCGATGAACCACCAGACGGCCGCGTCGACGGAGCCGCCCGCCGTGATCAACCCATGGTTCTGGTGGATGAGGGCCTTCTTGTCGCCGAGCGCTTCGGCCATCTTGCGGCCGACCTCCTGGTCGAGGACCACGGCGCCGCTGCCGGCGCTGCACAGTGCGACGTCGTCGTAGAACATCGTCGCATCCTGCGTGATCATCTTGAGTGGCTTGCCGAGGGTGGAGAACGTCTTGCCGTACATCGAGTGTGAGTGGGCCGCGGCGATGACGTCGGGCCGGGCCTGGTGGATCTGGCCGTGGATGGCGAACGCCGCAGCGTTCAGTGCCCCGTCACCTTCGACGATGTTGCCCTCGTGATCGACGCAGATCAGATCGCTGACCTTCATCAGCTTGAAGTTCTTGCCGAACGGATTGACCCAGAAACGGTCCGGGAACTCGGGGTCACGCACGGTGACGTGGCCGGGCACTCCTTCGGCGAGGTGCAGGCGCCCCATGGTCCGCAATCCGCACGCGAGGCGCTGCTTGCGGTGGAGGCGCTCGGCCTCGAAGTCCGTGGCGTCGGTGCCGGCCTGCTCCTCGAGCTTCGCCAGGGTCTCCTCGACGGTGTCGGTCATGTGTCCTCCAGTGGGTCGCGCAGGGGAATGCGAGTGATCGTGACGATGATACCGCGACCGATCAGGCCGGGTCGGTGCGGACCACGGCCTCGACTCGCTCGATCTGGTCGCGTTCCTGAACCGCCACACCGACGAGCACGAGCGCGATGCCGGCGAGGTCGATGGCCGAGGGCTGCTGGCCGAGACCGATCCAACCGATGAACGTGCCGGTGACCGGGAGCAGCGCGAGGAGCAGCGAGAAGCGGCGAATCGGGATCCGGCGCATCGTGAACTGGTCGATGCCGTAGCCGATCGCGTTCGAGAACACGCCGACCGCGAGGCAGAGCATCAGCAGCGTCGGGCTCGTCCACACCTCCCCGCTGCCGGGCGCGCCGATCGGTGTGAGGACGAGCGCCCCGATCGCGAGTCCGATGCCCAGCCCGGCGACACCCCGGTCGACCTGCGCCACCCGCGAGCCGATCACGATGTAGCCCGCCCAGAGTGCCGAGGCGATGAGGATGAACACGACGCCGAGCAGGTTGTCGTCGACTTCGACGCCGCCGAGCACCGCGACGCCGGCGACGGCGAACAACAGGGCGACCGCATTCCGACGACTCCGTGTCGTCGCAGCCGCCACGGCGATCGGGCCGATGAATTCGATGGTGATGCCCTTCCCGAGGTCGATGCGCTGCGATGGCGAGATAGAAGAACACGTTCATCAACACGGTCGTGACGCCGAAGAACGCAACGCCGATGAGCTGCTCGCGGGTCCAGCCGCTCCGCCAGCCGCGCGACACGGCGAGCAACGCGATCGCCGCGCCGATCGCGCGGAACCATGCAACGGTCTGGGGTTCGACGCCGTCGGTGCCACCGATCGAGCCGTCGAAGAGCAGGACCGCGAGGACGGCGCCGATGTACTGGGCGATCGCCGAGAGTACGAACAGCGCCTCGGGCTGCGCCGTGGACAGCCACCTCGTGACCGGACCGCCGGCCGCCGCCTGAGAGTCGCGGTCCATGGCCGGGATGCTACGGCTGCGGCGGATCGACGACGGGCAGAGCGTTGTCGCCGGGAACTGCAACGATGGTGGTGTGAACCGCGAGATCTGCCCGTCGTCGATTGCCCCGCCCGCCGCCAACTACGCACATGCGATGTTGAGTGTGCGGCCGAAACGGTGGTTGCACACCTCCGGCGTGGTCCCGACGGCTCCCGACGGTTCCACGCCACCGGACATCGGCGATCAGGCGGGGGTCGTGTGGGCCAACATCGCGGCGATGCTCGCCGACGTCGAGATGGTGCCGTCCGACATCGTGTCCGTGACGACGTACGTGGTGGTGGGCGAATCGCTCGCACCCGTGATGGCTGCCCGCGATGCATTCCTCGGCGGCCACCGAGCCGCGTCGACGCTGGTGACGGTTCCCGCACTCGCCCGACCCGACTGGCGGATGGAGGTCGCGGTCGTCGCCGCCAACTGACGTCGACTCGCCGAAAATGTTCGTCGGTGCCAGGCACCGACGAACAGGCCTTTCGTTGGTGCCTGGCACCGACGAACAAGTCTGGTCGCCGAGTGATGGTCCCCTACGCTCGTCGGTATGGCTGAAGCTGCTGACGTGCCGACGACCGATTCGGGCATCCCGATCCACAAGATCTACACCGGCGAGGCACTCGCCGACTGGAACGCCGAACAACGTCTCGGGCTGCCGGGCCAGCCGCCCTACACGCGTGGCGTGTATCCGTCGATGTACACCGGCCGGCTCTGGACGATGCGCCAGTACTCGGGCTTCGGCTCGGCCGAGCAGACGAACCGGCGCTTCAAGTTCCTGCTCGATGCCGGCCAGACGGGTCTGAGCTGTGCGTTCGACCTGCCGACACAGATGGGCTACGACTCCGACGCCGGACGCGCCGAGGGAGAGGTCGGGAAGGTCGGGGTGGCCATCGACACGATGGCGGACATGCGACTGCTGCTCGCCGACTTGCCGCTCGACAAGGTCTCCACGTCGATGACCATCAACTCGACGGCAGCGATCCTGTTGCTGATGTACGAGTTGGTCGCCGAGGAGCAGGGTGTGTCGGCCGATCAGATCAATGGCACGATCCAGAACGACCTGCTCAAGGAGTACATCGCCCGCGGCACGTACATCTATCCTCCGCGCCCGTCGATGCGGCTGATCACCGACATCTTCGCGTACTGCTCGACCCACGTACCGTCGTGGAACACGATCTCGATCTCCGGCTATCACATCCGTGAAGCGGGTTCGACGGCGGTCCAGGAGATCGCGTTCACGCTCGCGAACGCGATCGCCTACGTGCAGGCCGCCGTCGATGCAGGGCTCGACGTCGACGACTTCGCACCACGGCTGAGCTTCTTCTGGAACGGTCACAACAACTTCTTCGAAGAGGCGGCGAAGTTCCGGGCGAGCCGGCGCATGTGGCACACGATCATGACGGAGCGATTCGGTGCCCGGGATCCCAAGTCCTCGATGCTGCGGTTCCACACACAGACCGGCGGTTCGACGCTCACCGCACAACAGCCCATCAACAACGTCGTGCGCGTGGCGCTCCAGTCGTTGGCGGCGGTGCTCGGCGGGACGCAGTCGCTGCACACGAACGGCTACGACGAGGCGCTCAGTCTCCCGACCGAGACCGCGGCCCGGATCGCTCTCCGGACCCAGCAGATCATCGGCTACGAGTCCGGTGTGGCCGACACGGTCGACCCGTTGGCCGGGTCGTATTTCGTCGAATCGCTCACCGAAGAGGTCGAGCGGCGCGCCTGGGAGTACATCGAGAAGATCGACGAGAAGGGCGGTGCAGTCGCCGCGATCGAAGCCGGTTTCCAGATGGACGAGATCGAGAACGCCGCCTACGAGTACACCAAGTCGATCGACGACGACGAGCGGGTGATCGTCGGCGTCAACAAGTTCACCGTCGACGACGATCCCGATCCCGAGCCGTTCCCGATCGACCCGCAGCTCGAGGTCACCCAGATCGCGCGCACCAAGGCGTACAAAGCCGACCGCGAGACGGCTGCCGTCGAATCGTCGCTCGCTGCGGTGAAGGCGGCCGCCGAGTCGAGCGACAATCTGCTGTACGCGATGAAGGACGCGCTCCGGGCCGACTGCACCCTCGGCGAGATCAGCGACAGCCTCCGCGAGGTCTTCGGCGTCTACACCCCGTGACCGCGGGCGTGACGTGACGGGCCGGACCCGTAACGTGATGCCGATGGCGTGGGAGTTGTTCCGGCGGGACGGTGCGGACGGGTTCGAGATGGTGGGGTTCGACGGCGATCTGCTCGACGAGGCACCCGATCCCCTCCGTCCGCTGGCCTGCGAGATCACGATCGAGGCGCCCTCGACTCGCCCTGAGTTCCTTGCCCCGACGGAGGCCGCCGTGGAGAAGATCACCGACGAGATCGGTGGACGCATCGCCGGCACGAGCCGAACGGCGACCAGACTCTGGGCGCTCGTGCATCTTCCGAGCGACGAGCACGCAGCGCGGTTCACGCAGATCCCACTCCCGGCGAAGGCGTCGGTGACGGTCGCTCCCAGCAACGACCCCGGGTGGACCATCTTCGACCGCGTCCGTCCCGTCGGCATGGAGGAACAGTCCGTACGCGATCTTCGCCGGATGGCGGAGTTGCACGCGGCGGGTGACATCGGCGGCGTCCGAAGGATCGAACACGTCGTCACCGGCCTCACCGACGACACGCTCGAACGCTTCATGACCGCGGTCTCGGGCGTGTTCCCGGCGCTGGAGTCTGCCCGCGACGCCGCCGGCGACCGGTGTGTGCTCGCGCATCGCGGTGACCCGGCCGACATCACCTCCGACAGTTGGACGATCCGTCAGATCGCCGAGCGGTTCGGCGCGGAGTACGACGGGTGGAGTTGTCAGCTCGTGGCGCCGTCGACTCGCACCCGGCCGTGGCGGCGCCGGCGTTCGTCGTGAGCGTCGCCGCGACGCGCGTCGCCGGTCGTGAGCGTTGCTGCGAAGAGCGTCATCTGTCGGGTGAGTGGTGCGATCAGCGCGGTGGCGAGGTTGTCGGCGTAGACCCGCTCGCCCAGGCCGTTCGGATGGACGCCGTCGTCCGGCGACCCGTGTCCGGGAACGTCGTGCCCGACGAAGAGGCGCTCGTCGGTATCGCCGTCGTGGTCGCTGTCGAGCCCGAAGAAGTGGCGAAACAGCAGGGGAAGGCCGCTGCCCGCGAGCAGTTCGTTGAACGCGTCGATGCGATGGTTGATCGGGTAGGGAGGAACCGGACGGCCGGCAAGGCTCCGGTACTTCTCGTACATCGTCTCGCTGGCGCCGAAGGCCGGCACGAACGCCACCTGCGCGCCGCGCGCCTCGACGAGATCCCGGACGCCCTCGAGTTCGACGAGCAGCGCCGGCCAGAGCGCTGTGACCGGGACGTCGGGAAACAGGTTGAGGTCGATTGCGCTGATGGCGATGACGATCAGGTCGGGTGTTTCGGTCGCATCGTCCAGTAGCGCGTGAAGGTACGGCCGCAGCGTGGGGGATGCGGGGTTGATGGCGTGCAGAGTCGACAGACCGCGCGCCGCCCGGTCGTCGACGGTCACGTCGGGGAAGCGGTGGTGTACGACGTCGTTCACCAGCGCGACGATGGAATTGGGGCGACCGCCGGTGAGCCCGTGGTCGAAGACGATCGAATCGCCGATGAGCACGATGTGGCGAACGTGTCGGCGCAGTGTGACACCCGCGGCTCGGGCCGGGCGACGAACGACGTGGTCACGCATCAGCGGTGCGATCTCGGCCGCAGCGGTTTCGGCATGGGTCACGGCTGCCGCGCCGAGGACCATGGTCAACGCCATGCACACCGCTCCCTTCCGCACCACCACTGCTCCCCCGATCGGGGTGGAAAATAGCCGACGACGGTGACCCGCAACGACAGCGACCGGACCGAACCGGTCAGCCGTGTTCGAGGGCCGCGAGGAGCCCGTTCGCGAGGTTGTCGCCGAAGACCCGCTCGCCGAGGGCGTTGGGGTGGATGCCGTCGTCGGGCCACTCGCCGCGGGGATCGTTACCGACGAAGTACCCGCGGTCGGCCTTGCCGTCGCCGTTCTGGTCGAGGCGCGCGAAACGATCGAACAGCATCGGCAGGCCACTCGCGCGGAGCAGCTCGTTGAACTCGTCGACGCGCTCGTCGACGCGGTAGTCACGGAACGGGGCGAACCGACTTCGGAGCTCGTTGTACATGTCACCGTTGACGGCGAACACCGGCACGAAGACGGTGTCGACGCCCCGCGCCGCCATCATGAGCTCGACGGCGCGCAACTCCGTCACGAGCGCCGGCGCGAGCGACGTGACGGAGGCGTCGGGAAAGAGGTTGATGTCGATCGAACTCACCGCGACGACCACCACGTCGGGCGGCGGTTCGGCAGCATCGAGGATTCTCGTCAGGTACGGCCGCAGGGTCGTCGCTCGCGTGTCGATCACGTGCAGGGTGGAGAGTCCGGGAAACGACATGTTCCTCACGCTCATCGTCGGATAGCGGCTACGCAACGCCGTGTACGCGAGCGGGACGATCTGGTTGGTTCGGGACCCCACCGCGAGACGGGAGAACAGGATCGAGTCGCCGACGACGACGATGCGCCGTGTCCCTCGATCGAGCACGACGGTGGTGGGGGTCTCCCGGACCGGTCGGACGGTGCCCGACGCATCGATCGCGCGGGCGGGCGAGAGCACGGCGAGCGCGCTTGCCGCGACGATGATCCACGCCGCCGCGGCGGTCGTGACGTTCGCTGCACCCCGCATGTTGCCTCCCTTCCGAGCGTGCGAGCGAGACGGTAGCGGCTCCGACGAGGCAGAATGACCGTTCCATGGTGTCGACGATCGTGGCCGCGACGAAATGGCCCACCTGGCAGCAGGCGTGGATCGCCGGCGTCGTCTGCCTCGTCCTGTACGTGGCCGTCCGGCGACTCCGGCCGTCGCGATTCACCGGCGTCGCGCTTCCGACGTTGCACGAACTCGTCGTGCTCACGGGGCTGTACGGCCTGTGGCGGACAGCGAAGCAGTTACCGCTCACGCAGTCGGACGGCGCGTTCGAGCGTGCCCGCCGGATCGTCGAGTTCCAGGAGGCGGTCGGGCTCCCGACCGAACTCAGCCTGCAGGAGTTCGTCGCTCGCTACGACTGGTTGGGATGGCTCAGCGCGGCCTACTACATCGGCATGCACGTCCCCGGGGTCTTCGCCTTTCTGATCTGGATGTTCTGGCGACACCGTGATCAGTACGCCCGCTGGCGCAACGTGCTCGCGCTGACCACCGCCGGCTGCCTGTTCATCCGCTTCTGGCACGTCGCGCCGCCGCGGTTCCTCACCGACCTCGGCTACCAGGACCTCTCCGAGGTCTACGACATGTCGGTGTACGGGCCCGTCGGTACGGGCGTGTCGGGGCAGTTCGTCGCGATGCCGTCGATCCACGTCGCGTGGGCGGCCGTGATCGGATTCGGCATCGTCGCCTCGAGTCCGAGCCGCTGGAAGTGGCTGTTCGCGGCTCACCTGCCGATCACGATCCTGGTCGTCTCGGCGACGGGGCACCACTGGTGGCTCGACGGCATCGTCGGCATCGGACTGGTGGGCATCTCGCTGGCGATCGACGAGGGAGTGCGGCGACTCTGGAGGTCGCAGCGAGCGGCGGTGGACTCAGAGTTCGGCGGTGATGGCACCGAGGAGGTCGTCGTACGCAGTGAAGGCGCGGAACTGGGGGAACTCGGCGATCACGTTGTCGGGTGAGCGGAAGAGGAAGCCGGTCGACGCCGCGCCGAGCATCGTCGTGTCGTTGTACGAGTCACCGGCCGCGATGATCCGGAAGTTGAGCGACTGGAGCGCCTCGACGGCATTGCGCTTCTGATCCTGTTGACGGAGTCGGTACCCGGTGATCGTGTCGCCCTCGACGATCAGCTGGTGACACATGATGGTCGGCCATCCGAGTTGTCGCATGAACGGCGTGGCGAACTGTTCGAAGGTGTCGGACAGGATGATCACCTGCGTCCGAGCGCGGAGCGCATCGAGGAACTGACGGGCACCCGGCATCGGCTCGAGTGACGCGATGACGTCCTGGATCCGCGCGAGGCCGAGATCGTGCTCGGCGAGGAGGTCGAGGCGGTACCGCATCAAGACGTCGTAGTCGGGCTCGTCGCGGGTGGTGCGGAACAGCCCGTCGATGCCCGTGGTCTCGGCGACCGCCACCCAGACCTCGGGAATCAGTACACCTTCGAGGTCGAGGGTGACGATCGTCTGCGTCGGATCGGTGTCGGCGGCCACGACGCCATTGTGGCGTGGCCGCCGGCCGGTGCGAAAACGTCAGCGGTCGATCACCGTGAGGTCGATCGGTGGACGTGCGGGCGCCGGGCATGCCTGCTCCGCCCAGCCGAGGTAGATGATCCCGACGATCCGGTCGTCGGAATCGAATCCGCACAACTCCAGCACCTTCGGCGGCCGGGTCAGCGCGGGGGTCGACCAGAAGGTCGCCAACCCCATCGACGTCGCCGCGAGGAGCAGATTCTGGATGCCCGCGGCCACCGCGTCGCGGTTCTCGAGGTGCAGCATCTCGTTCTCGTGGGGGGCGCAACCGACGACGAGGGTCGCCGGCGTGCGGAGGTACTTGCCCGCGGTCTTGAGTCGCTTGCCCTCGTCGCCGAAGTCGGTGTCCACCATGTCGGCGACCATCGTGTCGCCGAGGCGACGTCGGCCGTCCCCCGTGAACAACGCGAAACGCCACGGCCACGTCTTCTTGTGGTTGGGGGCCCACGACGCGAGTTCGCAGAGCTGCTCGACCACGCCCACCGGAACCCCGCACTCACGATCGACCAGCATCGAGGTCCGTCGGCCGCGGATCACGCCTGCGAGTTGATCGAACGTCGCCGGCTCGGTCGATGTCCCAGACTTCATCCGCCCCAGCCTGTCAGGCCGTCGCCCAGATCAACACCTCGGCGCCCTGATCGCCGGCGACGAGGTCGGGGTCGCCGGCCTCGGTCAGACGAGCGGCGTCACCTGTGCCCAGGGTGCCTCCGCCGACCAGCTCTGCCGAGCCGACGGGGACGAACACGTGGACGTGGCGGTCGTCGGGCACGGCCACACGCTCACCGGGTTGCAGCCGGCCGCCCCACAACACCGCGCCGGCCTGTCGGAGCGAGATCGCCGCGTCGTGACCCTTTCCGGATGCGATCGGGACCAGTCCGCCACGGTCGAGTTCGCGGTTGATGTCGAGCTGCTCGTAGCCCGGATCGATCGACTCGGTGTCGGGGCTCACCCACATCTGCACGAAGTGGACGTCGTCGGTGCCCGAGTTGTTCATCTCGGAGTGCCAGATGCCCCGCCCGGCCGACATCCGCTGGGCGAGGCCGGGGTAGATGATCCCGCGGTTCTTCTCGGAGTCCTTGTGTTCGAGTTCGCCGGACAGGACCCACGTGACGATCTCCATGTCCCGGTGGGGGTGCGTGTCGAAGCCGGTCCCACCGTGGACGACGTCGTCGTTGTTGACGAGGAGCAGGCCATGGTGGGTGTTCGAGAAGTCCCGGTGGTGTCCGAACGAGAACGAGTGGTGGGAGTCGAGCCACCCGGCACTGGTCCGGAACCGGTCGCGTGAGCGGCGAATGTCGATGGCGGGAGCGGGGGAGATCATGTCTGTTGAAACGCTTGCGTCCGCAATGATATTCCGCGGGTTCGGTCTCGCCTCGGTCGGGGACGCAGCGCTCACGCCGATCTCGGCGCGGCCGGGGTCCCGTCCGTGTTCCTCACCGACGCGAACAACGGCTGCCACCACACCGTGGCGGTCGGATCAATCGGGTTTCCTCGCGCGGCTCGGCTGCACGCGGGGCGCCTCGTTCGGCATCTTCGGGTAGACCGGTGGCCACGGTGCATCCGGAATGCCGTCGGCGAGATCGGACGCGAAACGTTCGACGAGCGGTGTGATCGTGCACGGGGCCTCGTCCATCAGTTCCCACGGGTCGCCGAACTGGGCGAGTCGCCCCGGAACGGTGTCGATCGTGCAGGTCTCGGGATCGATCGTGTCGAGTTCGTCCCATCCGAACGGCGTCGACACCTGGGCGCCGACCCGAGGACGTACGCCCCAGGCACCGAACATGTTCTTGTGCGGGGCGTTCTGGTTGAAGTCGACGAACACCCGCTCGCCGCGCTCCTCCTTCCACCACTTGTCGGTGATCAGGTCGGGATATCGCTCCGTGAGGATCCGGCCCAACGCCACGACGGCGCCGCGGACCGCGAAGGAATCCCACCCCGGCTCGACGCGGACGTAGACGTGGATCCCCTTGCTTCCCGTCGTCTTGGCAAATCCGAGCATTCCCAGTTCTGCGAGGAGGTCCCGCGTGTGCGCGGCGGCCTCGCGGGTCATGTCGAACGTGACGCCCGGTGAGGGATCCAGGTCGATCCGCATCTCGTCGGCGTCGTCCGGGTTCGACGCCCGGAACTGCCACACGTGCAATCCCAGCACGCCCTGATTCACGGCCCAGAGCACATGTGCGAGGTCGGAGATGACCAGTGCCCGAGACGACGTGCCGTTGATCGTCTCGACCGTCGTGGTCGTGAGCCAGTCGGGCGCCGAGCTCGGGATCCGCTTCTGGAAGAAGGACTTGCCCCGGACGCCGTTCGGGTAGCGCTCGAGCAGGACCGCCCGGTCGTGGAGGGTCCGCATGATCGGCTCGCCGACCGCGACGTAGTAGTTGGCGAGGTCCAGCTTGGTGCGTTCCTGCCGGTCGGGGCCGACCGACGGGAACATGGGCTTGTCGGGGTTCGTGATCGCGACGACCCGGCGACCGCCGCCGGGCAGGTCGACGGCGATCTCGACCGGCGCTCCGAACTCGTCCGACGTCGCCATGTCACGACGCTACCCGCGGACGGTTCCGCCGATGGTCCGGTGATGATCGGGCGATTCATGACCAGCGCGGCGGTCAACGCCGATCCGACGGAGGTGTCACTCCCCGCCCGAATGGGGTATGACTTGACGTCGTGGACGAACTCCTGAACCCCGACGGAACCCCTCGAGTGGCTGCGGGCGGGCTCTGGTCGCTCCTCGACGAGTTGGGTCCCGACGAGCTGGCGGCACGGCAGCGGGCGACGGAGCTCGACATCCTGACGATGGGGATCACGTTCACCGTCTACTCCGACGGAGAGAACATCGACCGAGCGTGGCCGTTCGACGTCGTGCCGCGCATCATCCCCGGCGACGAGTGGAGCGAGGTCGAGCGCGGACTGGCTCAGCGGCTGCGCGCCGTCAACATGTTCATCGACGACCTGTACAACGAGCAACGCATCATCTCCGACGGCGTGTTCCCGGCCGAACTGCTCGAGGACTCGGTCAACTTCCGGCCGGAGTGCGTGGGAACGCGACCGAAGTTCGGGGTCTGGGCGCACATCTCGGGCTCCGATCTGGTACGTGACGACGACGGCACGTTCTACGTGCTCGAGGACAACCTGCGCGTGCCGTCCGGCGTGAGCTACGTGATCGAGAACCGCGGCGTGACCAAACGGGCGTTCCCCGAGTTGTTCGCACACAACCGGATCCGTCCGGTCGACACCTACACCGATGCGCTGAACAAACTGTTGTCGTCACTGGCTCCCGACGGAGTGATCGACCCGACACTCGCAGTCCTGACGCCGGGGATCTTCAACTCGGCCTACTTCGAGCACTCGTTCCTCGCGCAGCGGATGGGTGCCGAGCTCGTCGAAGGAGGCGATCTGGTCGTCGGTGACGACGACTGCGTCTACATGCACACCACGGAGGGTCGCCAGCGCGTCCACGTCATCTACCGCCGGATCGACGACCTGTTCCTCGACCCCGAGGTGTTCCGACCCGATTCGATGTTGGGCGTCGCCGGGCTGATGCGGGCATGGAAGGCCGGCAACGTCGGCATCGCCAACGCGCCCGGAGCCGGCGTCGCGGACGACAAGTGCGTGTACGCGTGGGTGCCCGACATCATTCGCTACTACCTCGGAGAAGAGCCGCAGATCGCCAACGTCCCCACCTATCGCTGCATGTACGAGGACGAGCGCGAGTACGTCCTCGATCATCTCGACGAATTGGTGATGAAGCCGGCGAACGAGAGCGGCGGTTACGGCATCACGATCGGAAGCCGGGCCGGCGAGGACGAACTGAGAAGTTGTGCCGAGGCCATCCTCGACGACCCGCGCAACTGGGTCGCACAACCCATCATCAACCTGTCGACGGTCCCGACGCTGATCGACGGCGCCCTGCAACCGCGCCATGTCGACCTCCGACCGTTCATCCTCACCGGTGAGTCGAGCTACGTCACCGCGGGAGGTCTCACCCGGGTGGCGCTGCAGGAAGGTTCGCTGATCGTGAACTCCTCCCAGGGCGGTGGCAGCAAGGACACCTGGATCGTCGACGATCTCGACGCAACGTCGACCCGACTCGCCCAACAGAGTCAGCAACAGTCGTCGAACGGCGGGGGAGGGGAGGCCTGACATGGCCCTGTTGTCTCGGAACGCCGACCGGATCTACTGGGCTGCGCGGTACCTCGAGCGCAGTGAGGATCTGTCGCGGCTCGTCCAGTCCTACGGCGAGTTGATCGACGACCTGCCCAGCGATGACGACTCGGACCTGCGTTGGGCCGCGCTGTTGGCGGTGTTCGGTGAGTCGGACACCGAGACGCCGACGCCCGAACACGCCGAACGCGACGTCGTACGGCGACTCGTCTCGAACACCGAGCAGTCGGGCAGTGTGGCCTTCGGCGTGGCGGCCGCGAGGGAGAATCTGCGCACGACCCGCGAGGTGCTCCCGCGGGAGGCGTGGCGGACCGTCAACGACCTGTCGCTGTTCGTGCGGGACGAGGCGGTGCGCGCCGAGGACCGTCGCTTTCGTGACCGCGTCCTCAATCGCGTGATCGACGACAGCAGGCGTCTCGACGGAATCCTCACCTCGTCGATGACCCGCGACGATGCATGGGAGATCTGGCGGCTCGGTCGCTACCTGGAGCGCGCCGACATGACGACCCGAGTGGTCGGCGTACGTGCCGCGGCGTTGATGGCCCAACGCGACGCGTCGTTGGCGTACGACGAGGTGCACTGGATGGGCGTGCTCCGGTCGCTGTCGGCCCTGCAGATGTATCAGCGCGCGACGCGCGGCCCGATCGGCGCGACGGCCGTCGTCCAGTTCCTGCTGTTCGACAGTCGGTTCCCGCGGTCGGTGCTGTTCTGTCTCGACGAAATCGATCGCTGTCTCGATCGGTTGACACGTCCCGAGACCGTGCGCCACGCGGTGAACGAAGCGCGCGATGCGCTGATGTCGGTGATGGCCACCACGACCGACGGCGCCGACCTCGATCGTGCCATGGAGTGGGTACAGTCCCTGCTCGGCAAACTCAACGGCGCGATCACGGAGCGCTACCTCAGTATCGACGGTGATTGATGAGTTCGACGTTCGACTCCATCGATCCGACCGACCTCGGCGAGCTCATGCGGCGCCAGTCGGTGATCGACCGGCTGTTGATGGCCGAGGGCGCCGGCCACATCGTCCACGATCTCCCCGTCCGCTCGGACGGACGCTCGGTCGGCCTCGCCAGCCGACCGTGGCGGCTCGATCCGATTCCGTATGTCGTCGATGCCGACGAGTTCACGTGGATCGAAGCCGCGGTGACGCGTCGGATGCAGATGCTCGAAGCACTGCTCGACGACCTGTACGGCGCGCGAGCACTCGTGGCGAGCGGGGTGATCGACCCCGCCATTCTGTGGGGAAGTGCCGGATATCGGCTGTCCGCCGTGGGCGCGGTGTCCCGGCGTCATCAGCGACGCTGGCTGTCCACCTACGCGGTCGACGTGGTCAGGACCGCAGACGGCGTGTGGTTCGCGATCGCCGATCACACCGACACCCCGGCCGGGCTGGGGTACGCGCTGCTCGACCGCGGCGTCATGACCCAGGTCGCCGACGTCGGCGACCGACTCCCGCGCACCATCGATGCCTCGCTCGCCCTCATGCGCCGAGCGCTCGTCGACACCACGACGGTCGACGGACCGCGCGTCGTGGTGCTCACCAGCGGCATCGACCATCCCGCCTACGTCGACCACTCGTACCTGGCCACCCAACTCGGCTTCAACGTCGTCGAAGGGCCCGACCTCGTCGTTCGCGAGAGTCAGTTGTGGCTGCAGACGCTCGGCGGGCTCGAACGCGTCGACGTGTTGCATCGGCGCATCGTCGATCGCCAACTCGACCCGCTCGAGACCAACACCTACGGCGCGGCAGGTATCCCCGCCGTCCTGCTGGCGGACGATGCCGGCACGGTGACGATGGCCAACGCCCACGGGACGGGCGTGATCGAGGACCCGTCCCTCATCGGGATGTGGGACCGAGCGGGCGAGGTGCTGACCGGCGACGCACCGTGGCTCCAGATGCGCTCTCCCCGCCTCGCGACGGGCGCCACCCGGATCGACGACGTACTCGGTCGCCCGGCCGAGCGGGTGCCGTGTCTCGTCGACGGGCGAGTGAAGGATCAACCGATCGTCCTGCGCTTCCATGCCGTCGCCACCGACGACGGCATCGTGGTCATCCCGGGTGGCAACGGTCGGGTGATCGAGCCGCACGACGATCCCACGCTTCCGACACCGTCCCGGGCGAAGGACATCTGGGTGCTCGGCGACGAGGTGATGCCCGGATTCGTCGCCGAGGCCCGCTCGGCTCCGCAGGTCGATTTCATCACCTCGGTGCCGACCCGTGCGGCGCATTCGCTGTACTGGCTGGGTCGGGCGTCCGAACGCGCCGAAGCCGTGGCGCGGTCGATGCGGGTGATCGCGTCGGCGCCTCCGATCGCACGGTGGGACGGTCGACCGACGCCGGCAATGCAGTTGCTCGCTGCGCTCACGGGCAGCGATGCACCCACGACCGCCGTCGTCGGGGGTGGCCGGTCGCTCGCGTTGACCGGTGCGCGCCGCCTCGCCGTCGAGGCCGCTGCAGAATCACTCGAGTTCCACATCGGCTCGATGCTGGCCGAATCGGCATCCGTCCGGGAGTTCCTCTCGACCACGACCGGGCGGGTACTCGGTGAGATGGTCGACAGTCGGGAGCGCCTGACCGAACGGCCCGACGACGTCGATGCGCTCGACGCCATACTCTTCCAGCTCTCCGCCTTCGCTGGTCTCTGGAGCGAGAGCGTCGTGCGGGGCCCGGCGTGGTACTACGGCGATTTCGCGAAGCGATACGAACGCACACTCGTCGCCATCTCGAGCGCGTCGATCGCCGTGCGGATCGACGGCGACGAATCCCTGGAGGATCTCGCTCGCCGCCGAGGTCTCGAGGCCGTACTGGGAGCGAACGACAGCCTGGTCGCCTACCGACGTCGACACCGCAGTGATGTCGAACTCGACGCGGTGCTGGCGCTGCTGCTGCACGATCAACGCAATCCGCGTTCCGGCGCCGCGTCGGTTGCGGGGATGGCTCGCAATGCCGAGGCGATCGGATGGACGGCGGGTGTCGGTCGGCTCGACGCCGTCGGCGAGACGCTGGGGACGTTCGGAGTCGGTGACTCGCCGGAGGTGCTGGAGCATGCTGCGGAGGAGTTGCACGAACTCGCTGTCGAGCTGACCTCGACCCGCCTCGTCGCGCCGCCGCATCCCACGCTCGTTCGTTCCCGGCTCGTCGATCCCGGTGCGGTCGCATGACCAGATACCGGGTCAGCCACCGCACGTCGTACACGTACGGGCTCGCTGTCAACGATGCGTACACGGTCGCCTGCCTCCTGCCGCGGGATCGGGAGTTCCAGGAGGTCATCCATGCAGAGGTCATCACGACGCCCGAGCCCGACGAATACGTCGAAACGCGCGATGTCTTCGGAAATCGGATCGTGCAGCTCGGGGTCCACCACCGCCACGATGCGTTCGAGATCGAGGCGGTGAGCATCGTCGAGACGCGCGTGCCGCCGGTGCCGTCGACGCTCCGGTCGTGGGAGGAGGTCGCCGAGATCGCACGCAACCTGCGCGACGGGTTGGCGATCAAGGTCGGACCGTACCGCGCGGCGACGAAGCACTCGACCCCGTTGCTGCGCTCCGATCTGCTCGCCGATCTCGCGGGCCGGGTCTTCACGCCGGGTCGACCCCTGATCGAAGCTGTCACCGACCTGTCGCGGGAGATCTTCGAGGCGTACGGATTCGATCAGACCGCCACCGACTGGGCCACGCCGCTCGACACGGTGCTCGAGCACCGACGCGGGGTGTGCCAGGACTTCGCCCACCTCGCCATTGCGGTTCTCCGGTGGGTCGGTCTGCCGGCGTCGTACGTGAGTGGCTACATCGAGACCGACCCACCCCCCGGCGAGGTGAAGTCGATCGGTGCCGACGCATCGCACGCATGGTGCTCGGTGTGGACGGGACCCTCGGACGACGAGGTACCGTCCCGCTGGGACACGAGTTCGTGGCTCGACGTGGACCCGACCAACCACCGCATCCCCCCGAACCGCCACGTGACGGTGGGCTGGGGTCGCGACTACGCCGACGTGGCGCCGGTTCGCGGCGTCGTGCTCGGGCCCGGATCGAATCAGCTCCTGAGAGTTGCGGTCGACGTGACCCGGCTCGACGCCGCACCCTGACACCCTTCGACCGTCCCCCAACAACGCACACAGAGTGCGAAAGGAACCCCGGATGGGCATCCACATCGCCATCGAACACCGCACCAGCTACAAATTCGACCGAACGACGACGATCCATCCGCATGTCCTGAGACTGCGGCCGGCTCCGCACTCGCGCACGCCGATCCTCGCCTACAGCCTGGACGTCTCGCCGAGGGATCACTTCCTCAACTGGCAGCAGGATCCGTTCGGGAACTATCTCGCCCGTCTCGTGTTCAACGAACCGGCCGACCGTCTCGACATCACCGTCGATCTCGTCGCGGACATGACGGTGATCAACCCGTTCGACTTCTTCGTCGAGGAGTCCGCAGAGAAGTACCCCTTCTCCTACGACCCCCAGACGGCGCGCGATCTCGACCCCTACCTGCGCCCGACGACGCGGGCCGGCGAGCGGATGAAGCGATGGTTGGACGGCTTCGATCGCTCCGCGAGGGTCCGGATCGAGGACTTTCTCGTCGCTGTCAATCAACGGCTGTACGAGGACATCGCCTACTCGGTGCGGATGGAGCCAGGGGTCCAGACGGCGGAGCAGACCTTCGAACGGGGCGTCGGTTCGTGTCGTGACACCGGGTGGCTCCTCGTCGAAGCCCTCCGCCACCTCGGGTTGGCGGCACGATTCGTGTCCGGCTACCTCGTCCAGTTGACGACCGATCAGCCGGCGCTCGACGGACCGGGCGGACCGGACGCCGACTTCACCGACCTGCATGCCTGGGCCGAGGTCTACGTCCCCGGGGCGGGATGGATCGGTCTGGACCCGACGTCGGGGCTCTTCGCCGGCGAGGGCCACATCCCCCTCGCGTGTACGCCGCACCCGGTGTCGGCGGCGCCGATCACCGGTGCGACCAGCCAGACCGAGGTCGAGTTCGAGTTCGTCAATGTCGTACGGCGGGTGCGCGAGGACCCGCGCGTGACGTTGCCGTACACGCCTGAGCAGTGGTCGGCCATCGATTCGTTGGGGCATGACGTCGACGACCGCCTCGAAGCGGGCGACGTGCGGTTGACCATGGGCGGCGAGCCGACGTTCGTGTCGATCGACGACATGGACGGTGACGAATGGAACATCTCGGCGGACAGTGCAGCCAAGCGTCAGCTCGCCCACGGCCTCACGGAGCGGTTGCGGGATCGCTTCGCTGTGGGGGGGCTCGTGCAGTACGGCCAGGGCAAGTGGTATCCCGGCGAGCCGTTGCCGAGGTGGCAGATCGGCATCGTCTGGCGTCGCGACGGTGAGCCCCTGTGGACCGAGCCGAAACTGCTCGCCGACCCCTCGACGCGCGGGACGAGCAACACGGCCGATGCCGAGGCGTTCGCCCGGGGGATCGCGGACCGGTTCGGGATCGAGACCCGATGCGTCCTCCCGGCGTACGAGGACCCGATCGAGACCGTCTGGAACGAGGCGCGTCTGCCGGCCGGGGACCCGCCGCCACTCGACGCCACCGCCGACGAGGCGGACGCGATCGCCGAGCCGGATGCTCGCCGCCGCCTGATCGACCGATTGAGCGGCCCGCTCGCGACGCCGGCCGGCTTCGTCCTGCCGCTTCGACCGGCCGACGAGGGAGATGGCTGGCTGAGCACCGAGTGGACGCTGCGGCGCGGCAGGTTGTACCTGGTCGGGGGAGATTCACCCATCGGCTTGCGTCTCCCGATCAGCTCGCTGACGTGGCGGGCGCTGCCCTCGCCGTTCGAACGGTCGGCTTTCGAACCGCGGGGTCCGCTCCCCGTGCCGGGTGCGATGCCGGAACCGGTCCGTTCCGACCGGCAGGAGTTCACCGACCTGAACGCGGTCGATCCGACCTCACCGACGGCGCTGGCCGTCGAAACGCGCGACGGACACGTCCACGTGTTCCTGCCACCACTGGAGGACGCCGAGCGCGCCGTCGAACTGGTCCATGTCATCGAGGAGGTGGCTGCCGACCTCGAACTCGCGGTGGTGATCGAGGGGTATCCGGTTCCGCGGGACCACCGTTTCGACATGTTGATGATCACCCCCGACCCCGGAGTGATCGAGGTCAATGTCCAACCGAGCAGCACGTGGCCGGCGATGCGCAATGTGATCGAGACGATCTACGCCGAGGCGCGCGAGGCGCGTCTCGGGACGGAGAAGTTCGGGCTCGACGGCAGCCACACCGGCACGGGGGGCGGAAACCACGTCACGCTCGGCGGTGCCAGCCCCGCCGACAGTCCGCTGCTCCGCCGGCCCGACCTGCTGCGCAGCATGGTCACCTATTGGCAGCATCACCCGTCGTTGTCGTTCCTGTTCTCCGGCCAGTTCATCGGGCCGACGAGCCAGGCGCCGCGTGTCGACGAGGGTCGTGCCGACACGCTCTACGAGCTCGAGGTCGCGTTCGACGAACTGCGGCGGGCCGATGACGGCGAGCACGGAGCGCCACCGTGGATCGTGGATCGTCTGCTTCGACACCTCCTCGTCGATCTCACCGGCAACACGCACCGATCCGAGTTCTGCATCGACAAGCTCTTCAGTCCGGATTCGGAGCGCGGCCGCCTCGGCATCCTCGAACTGCGCGCCTTCGAGATGCCGCCGCACCCTCAGATGGCGCTCGTCCAGGCACTGCTCGTGCGATCACTCGTCGCACGGTTCTGGGAGCACCCGTACAGTGGGGCGCTCGTGCGATGGGGAACGGAGCTGACCGACCGGTTCATGCTCCCCCATTTCGTCAGAGCCGACATCCACGACGTGGTCGGCGACCTGAACGACCACGGGATCGCCTTCGAGGCATCGTGGCTGGAGCCGTTCCTCGAGTTCCGATTCCCCCTGATCGGCGAGGCGGTGATCGATGACGTACGGCTCGAGATCCGTCGGGCGATCGAGCCCTGGCATGTTCTGGGCGAAGAGGCGTCGGGCACCGGAACGGCGCGCTATGTCGACTCGTCGGTCGAACGGCTGCAGGTCCGGGTCGATGGCATCAACCCGGAGCGGCACATCGTCACCTGCAACGGGGTGCCACTGCCGCTCCGGCCGACCTCGACGGCCGGGACCAGCGTGGCGGGAGTGCGGTTCAAGGCGTGGGCGCCATGGTCGGCCCTGCACCCGACGATCGACAAGAGCGGACCACTCACCTTCGATGTCGTCGACCGGTGGAGCCGTCGCTCGTTCGGCGGAGCGACCTACCACGTGGTCCACCCGGGCGGGCTCGGGTACGAGTCGTTCCCCGTCAACGCCAGCGAGGCCGAGACCCGCCGCGGGAGTCGGTTCGAGGTCCGCGGGCACACTGCGGGCGGCATCGACATCTCGCGTCTCGACGAGCTCGCCGCGCGGATCCCCACCGAGCATCCGCGCACGCTCGACCTGCGCAGGTTCGCCGGATTGCTCGACGGGTAGCGTCGCGCGGTGCAGCCCTTCTCGTGCAACGTCTGCGAACAGATCGTCTTCTTCGACAATTCGACGTGTCTGCGGTGCAATTCGCAGCTGGGGTACATCCCCGCCGAACGCCGCCTGGTCGCGCTCGCCCCCGGCGGCGGACACCGGCAGTGCGCCAACCGCGTCGTGGCGCGATGCAACTGGCTCGTGGCGCCCGGCGACCCGGGCGAGCTCTGCGCCAGTTGCCGACTGACCACCGTGCGACCGCACGATGATGAGATCGACGCCGTTGCCGCGTTCGCCGATGCCGAGGCGGCGAAGCGCCGACTGCTCCACCAGTTGGCGATCATCGGTCTTCCGATCGTCGGACAGGTCGACGACGAGGACCACGGGGTCGCCTTCGAGTTCTTGTCCTCACGCGATCGCCAGGTGACGACCGGTCACGATGGAGGCGTCATCACCCTCGACCTGTCGGAGTCCGACGATGCCCACCGTGAGTTCGTTCGCCAGCAGTTGGGCGAGCCCTATCGGACGGTGCTGGGTCATCTCCGCCACGAGATCGGCCACTACTACTGGCCGCGGCTGGTGGTTGCCGCGGGTCGGACCGATGCGTTCCGCGGGTTGTTCGGCGACGAGCGCATCTCCTACGAGGATGCCCTCGACCAGTACTACGACGCCGCCGACGTCGACACCGCGTGGGTGGACACGCACGTCAGCCGGTACGCGACGATGCACCCGTGGGAGGACTGGGCGGAGACCTTCGCCCACTACCTCCACATCCGGGCCGGGCTCCACACCGCGCACGCGTACGGCATCACGATCGGGGAGCCGGCGATCAGCGTCGCCCGGGAGACCTATGCGCCGGACGACGGCGTGGTGATCGGACCGACCGTGCAGGCCTGGCTCGGCCTCACGCTCGGCCTCAACGCGATGTCACGTTCGATCGGTGACGGAGACATGTATCCCTTCGTGCTGTCGAACGACGTCATCGCCAAGCTCGACTTCGTCCACCGGTGCGTGATCTCTACTGACCCGAGTGGAGTTCGGCGTTCAGCTCTCCCCAGCTCCTCGAGCGGGGTCTGGCGATCACCTGACCGGTCTGACCGTCGCGGATGAACAGCAGCCCACCCATGCCCGAGATCTCGCGACCCTTCTTCACGCCGTCCGGCGTCATGACCGGCGTCGACGCCGTCACGTAGAGCCCGGCCTCGACCGCACAGTCGTCGCCGAGGCTGATGCCGATACCGGAGTTCGCGCCGAGGAGACACCGCTCTCCGATCGAGATCACCTCGGTTCCGCCGCCCGACAGCGAGCCCATGATCGAAGCGCCCCCACCGACGTCCGACCCGTCCCCCACGATCACTCCCGCCGAGATGCGGCCCTCGACCATCGACGTGCCGAGGGTGCCGGCATTGAAGTTGCAGAAACCCTCGTGCATCACGGTCGTGCCCTCGGCGAGATGGGCGCCGAGGCGGACGCGGTCGGCGTCGGCGATCCGGACGCCGGTCGGGACGACGTAGTCGGTCATCCGCGGGAACTTGTCGAGACCATGGACCGACAACACACCGCCGGTCTTCTTGAGGGCGAAGCGGACCTCGTCGAGGTCCTGGATGGCGACCGGGCC
This sequence comes from Ilumatobacteraceae bacterium, assembly GCA_963824025.1. Taxonomy (GTDB): domain Bacteria; phylum Actinomycetota; class Acidimicrobiia; order Acidimicrobiales; family Ilumatobacteraceae; genus Ilumatobacter_A. Next base: position 83,818 of record CAWGNY010000002.1, on the reverse strand, counting down.
GAGATTGGTCCACGCCACGTTGTTGAGCGCGCCGAACGTGCCGTCCATCACGATCGAGCGCGGCGCCGCCAGGCGGTGCGACAACAGGTGGAGGCGGAGGTAGGCATCCTCCGGAGAGCCAGGGGCCTCGTCGACATCGATCGAGATCCGGACCGGGCGGATCGTCACCTTGCGGGTCTCGTCGACGACATCGCGCAGCCCGAGGCTCGCCGCGATCGCGTCGGAGCTTCCGGCGGCGACCATCTCGTCGTCACCGAACTCGCCCCAGCCGAGCCAGCGGTACCAGGTGTCCAACGTCGACCCGTTCGAGTCGACGGTCGCGAGGCCGGCGCCCCATGCCATGCGTGCCATGTCAGTCCGTGCTTTCGGGTCGGAGAGTGGGGAAGAGGATGACTTCCTTGATCGAGTCGACCCCGGCGAGCAGCATCGCCAGGCGGTCGATGCCGATACCGAGGCCACCCGTCGGCGGCATGCCGTATTCGAGCGCGCGGAGGTAGTCCTCGTCGAGGCTCCCGGTCTCGGTGTCGCCGGCCGCCTTCGCCGCCTGTTCCTCCTCGAATCGCAGCCGCTGTTCGACCGGGTCGTTGAGCTCGGAGTACCCGTTCGCCAGCTCGCGACCATCGACGAACAACTCGAACCGTTCGGTGAGGAACGGATCGTTGCGGTCGACTCGCGCGAGGGGCGAGATCTCGACCGGGTGGCCGGTGACGAACGTGGGTCGCACGATGTCGTGCTCAGAGGTCTTCTCGAAGATCTCCTCGATGATCTTGCCCGAACCCCATCGATCCTCGAAGAAGACGCCCTGGTCGGCGGCGACCGCGCGGGCTTCGGCGACGGGCATCGACGGGTGGAGTTCGACGCCGGACCCTTCGGACGCGTAGTCGATCATGCGTTTCCGGGGCCACGGTTCGGCCAGATCGACCGCCTCGCCGCGAATCCTCACGATCGTCGTGCCGAGCGCGTCCCGCGCCGCAGTCGTGATCAGCTCCTCGGTGATGTCCATGACGTCGTTCCAGTCGGCGAACGCCTGGTACAGCTCCATCATCGTGAATTCGGGGTTGTGCCGGGTCGAGACGCCCTCGTTCCGGAACGTTCGCGCGATCTCGTACACCCGCTCCATCCCACCGACGATCAGCCGCTTCAGGTACAGCTCGACGGCGATGCGCAGGTAGAGCTGCATGTCGAGCGTGTTGTGGTGCGTGGTGAACGGGCGGGCCTGGGCCCCACCGACCTCGGGATGCAGCACGGGGGTCTCGACCTCGATGAACCCGTGCGCGGCGAGTGTCCGACGAAAGCTGGCGACCGTCTCGTGCCGGATCTCGAAGTTCCGTCGCGCATCGTCGTTGACGATCAGGTCCGCATACCGCTGCCGGAAGCGCGTGTCGACGTCGCTCAAGCCATGCCACTTGTCCGGCATCGGGCGGATCGCCTTCGAGAGCAGCGTCACCCGCTCGGGTTTGACCGACAGTTCCCCCTTGCGCGTCGTCATCATCGTGCCGTCGACGCCGACCCAGTCGCCGAGATCGAGTGCCTTGACCGCTGCGAACTCGTCGTCGCCGACCACCGCCTTCGAGATGAACAGCTGGACCTCGCCGGAACGGTCGCGGATCGTCGCGAACACCAGCTTGCCCGAGTCGCGCTTGAGCATGATCCGACCGGCGACCGACACAGCGTGATCTGTCTCGACGCCCGGCTCCAGGTCGCCCCACGTGCTGCGTATCTCGGCCAGGGTGTGTGTGCGGTCGAATCGGTACGGGTACGGGTTGGTCCCCTTGTCGCGCATCTCGTCGAGCAGGGCGAGTCGGCGCGACTTCTCCGCGGCGAGGCCGCTTCCGGACAGCTCGCTGGTGTCGACGTCGGTGTGCTCGCTCACGGTGCTGTGACCGTAGCGATCCGGAGCGGCCCAGCCCACACCGGTTCGCGAAACGCCGACGCGCCGAACGGAAACCCGGGGGATGACGGACGCGAGGTGTCATCGTTTCGTAACATGGTGCGGGTGAACCGCCGTCTCGTCCCACTGGTCTTCACCGCGGCGGTCGTCGTCCCGTTCGTGGCGAACGCGATGCCGTTGGGTGGTGACGGAGCCACGGTCAGCGAGCGAGCGGTCCGCATGTCCCCGCCGGTCGGGGACATGGTCACGGTGTACGACAGCGGGTCGCTCGACGCGTCGACCGAGCTCAGGGCATTGGCTGCCGCCCGTCAGGCCGGGGCCGATGCGACGGTCGTCGATTCGGCCTCGGTCGCGATGCAGCGCGTTCGCCGCGGCTCGGCGACCGTGCAGTCCGCACCCCCATCCATGTCGATCCCGATGGGAACCACGGTGATCGACCAGGACGTCATCGGAATCGTGATGGGTCAGGACGTGTCCAAGGTGCTCTCGTCGACGTCCATCGTGATGAGCGCGGGGACCGCGTCGCTGCGCGGCGCCCGGGCAGGCGATGTGGTGACCCTTCGCTCCCGCTACGGCTCCGACGTCGACTTCACGATCGGAGACGTCGTCGCCGACGAGATCACGGGGGGCACCGAGCTGCTGATCACACCCGAGGCGGCGCAGCGAATCGATCTCGAACGCAAGAGCAGCGTTCTGATCTGGGGCTTCGGATCCCGGTCCGCCATCGACGAGGCACTGGCCGATCAGGACCTGGTGTCGACCAGGATTCGAATTCGTCGCGGTTGGGATCCGTTCGACCCCGACTCGACCCTCGGGATGGGCCCGACCAAGGAGCTGCTCGGCGAGTTCGGGTACCGGGTCGGGAGCAGCGGGTCGGTGACCCAGGAGGCCGCGTGGCAGGCCGCGAACCTGCCGTCCGGACGGCGGCTGCTGAACGGTGCGATCCCGATCGTCGCCCGATGTCATCTGTTGATCGAGCCGGCCCTGAAGGCAGCGCTCGCCGAGGCCGCAGAGGCCGGAGTCGGAGGGGTCTTCGACGTCGGTGACGCGAACACCGCGGGTGGGTGCCACAACCCGCGTTTCAACCGGCTGTCGCAGAGCAGCACGTTCGGATTCCTGTCCCGCCACTCGTGGGCCATGGCGATCGACACGAACACGCGAGGGTCCTGCCAGGGCTGCGCTCCGCCGGACTTCCACACCGATCCGGGTGGGTGCACGGCCGTTCGCATCTTCCGCAAGCACGGTTTCGCCTGGGGAGGCAACTTCCTGACGCCGGACGGGATGCACTTCGAGTACGTGGGTGAGCGTCGCGACACCTTCCCGTACCCGTCGCGCTACTGCCCGAACCTCGTCGACAACTCCCTGGTCGATCCCGATGCCGAGTTGCCCGTCGAGATGACACAGCGGGCGACGATCTTCGCCGACGCGGGGCTGGTCGCGGAGTAGCCGCAACCAGCCCGTGATCGACGCTCTAGCCTGGAGACGTGCCTGAACGTTTCGTGATCCTCGGAGGTGGTCCGGCCGGAAACGTCGCGGCCACCTACGCCGCCCGCCTCGGTGCGGAGGTGACCGTCGTCGAACGCGACGTCATCGGAGGCGCCGCTCACCTGTGGGACTGCATTCCGTCCAAGTCGATGATCGCGACGGGCGGCGCCATGAGCTTCATGCGGCGCTCGGAAGGGATGGGCCTCGAGAACGAGAGTCCGACGATCGACACCGGTGCACTCACGGCGCGCATCGGCCGGATCAAGGAGAAGATGAGCGGAAACACCACGGAGCTGCTCGAGAGCCAGAACGTCCGGTTGATGCGGGGGGTCGGCCGCTTCACGGGCCCGCACACCGTGGAAGTGGTCGGGGAGTCGGGCTCCGAGGAGGTCGAATTCGACTCCGCGCTCGTGTCGACCGGGTCCCGCCCGCGTGTTCCCGACTGGTGTCGCCCCGACGGTGAGCGCATTCTGACCACGCGCGACTGCTACCCGCCGCGGCTGTTCCCCGAGAGCGTGACCGTGGTCGGCTCCGGTGTCACCGGCGTGGAATTCGTCCACATGTTCTCGTCGTTCGGCTCGAAGGTCACGCTCGTGGTCAGCCGCCAGCAGGTGCTCCCGGGCAAGGACCCGGAAGTGGCGGCCGTTCTCGAGCAGGAGTTCATGGATCGCGGGGTGAAGCTGTTGATGGGCGCGCGGGCGCAGTCGATCGAACGCGTCGACGCCGACGGCAATCCCGATCCCGGCGGTGACCGTGTGGTGGTCAGCTGCGACGATGGCCGATCGGTGACCTCGTCGCACGCGGTGCTCGCGATCGGATCCATCCCGAACACCGCCGACATCGGCCTCGACGCGGCCGGGGTCGACGTGAACGAGTGGGGATACGTCGACATCAACCACCACTGCGTCACCAACGTCGACCACATCTACGCGGCCGGCGACATCAGCGGCAAGCTTCCGTTGTCGTCGGTGGCCTCGATCCAGGGTCGCAAGGTCGCCGAGCACGTGATGGGGTTGCACACCCGCAGTCACCGCCACCTCGACTACGACAAGGCGGCATCGGCGATCTTCACCGAGCCGGAGATCGCGGACGTCGGTCTCGCCGAGGCCGAAGCGTTCGCGTCGGGGCGGAAGATCCGTGTGACCAAGGTGCCGTTCTCCGCGACCGCCAAGGCGATGATCAACAACGACACCCGTGGGTTCGTCAAGATCATCTCCGACCCTGCGACCGGCGTGATCCTCGGCGGCTCGATCGTCGGGCGCCATGCCGCTGAGCTGATCTCGGTGATCGCCGTGGCCGTGACGGCGGGGTTGACCGTCACCGACCTGGTCGAGAGCATCCTCGTCCACCCGGCGCTCAGCGAAGCGCTCGCCGAGGCCGCCGAGTAGGGCTGACGGATTCGGCGTTCTCCCACCGCGCTGAGCAGCGTCGGGGCGAGCGTCGCGGTGACCTGCGACGGGTCCGCGTCACTCGATGACGGCGAGGATGTCGCCGCCGCCGACCGTGTCGCCGGTGGCGACCTTGATCTCCTTGACCGTGCCGGCCTTCTCCGCGTTGATCTGGTTCTCCATCTTCATCGCCTCGAGCACGAGCACACCCGTTCCGGCCTCGACCTGCTGGCCGACCTCGACGAGGATCTTGACGATCGTTCCCTGCATCGGCGCTTCGATGCTCCCTGACGCCAACGCACCGCTACCGCCCGACGACGAACGCTTCTCGCGCTTCTTCGCGGGGACCGCGCCGACCGCGACGACCGGCTGATCGGGGACCCACATCGACACGTCGAAGCGTTTGCCGTTGACCTCGACGGTCGTGTTCCGGCGGACGAGGGGTGCCGTTCCCTCGTCGTCGGCGGCCGGAGCCGCTCCAGGCGTGGCCGAGATGTCCGACAGGTCGAGGGTCTCCTCGACCCACTTCGTCGAGTGGGCCACGGCCGCGAAGTCGGGATGTCTGAGGATCGCCAGATCGGCGGGGATCGTGGTCGCGACGCCTTCGACCACGAGTTCGTCGAGCGCCCGGATCGTCCGGGCGATGGCGACGTCACGATCGCGGCCCCACACGACCAGCTTGCCGACGAGGTTGTCGTAGTACTGGCTGATCTCGTCGCCGGTCATGTACCCGGTATCGAACCGGACGCCGAAGCCGTCCGGCGGAACGAGCAGGGTGATCGGTCCCGGTGACGGGAGGAACTTGCCGCCGGCCGGGTCCTCGGCGTTGATGCGGATCTCGATCGAATGACCCCGACGCGACTTGTCGACCTGCTTCTGGCTCATCGGCAACTCCTCGCCCGACGCCACCCGGATCTGCCACTCGACGAGGTCGATGTCGGTGATCATCTCGCTGACGGGATGCTCGACCTGCAGGCGCGTGTTCATCTCGAGGAAGAAGAACTCGCCGTCCTGGTAGATGAACTCGACGGTGCCCGCCCCGTAGTAGCCGACGGCCTGCGCAGCTTTCACGGCGGCCTCACCCATCGCCTGTTCGACACCGTCCGGCAATCCCGGGGCCGGAGCTTCCTCGACGAGCTTCTGGTGCCGACGCTGGGCCGAACAGTCGCGGCTGGAGATCCACACGCAGTTTCCGTGCTTGTCACCCACGAGCTGGATCTCGACATGGCGCGGCCAGGTCAGGTATCGCTCGACGTAGACCTCGTCGCGACCGAAGAAGCTCTTCGCCTCGCGTTGTGCGCTGGCGAACGCGTCGTCGACCTCGTCGGCCGAGTTGACGAGCTTCATGCCGCGCCCGCCCCCACCGAATGCCGCCTTGATGACCGCCGGCCACCCGAACTCGTCGCCGAACGCACGGATGTCGTCGGGTCCGGTCGCGAACTCGGTCATCCCGGGGACGATCGGTGCCCCACCGCGCATCGCAGCCTGCCGACTGGAGACCTTGTCGGACATCTGGTCCATCGCCTCGGGCGGCGGGCCGATGAACTCGACCCCCAGCCCCGCCACGGCGCGGGCGAAGTCTGCGTTCTCGCTGAAGAACCCGTAGCCGGGGTGGACCGAATCGGCACCACTCGTGCGGATCGCGTCCAGGAGCTTCGCGGAGTCGATGTAGCTCTCGGCCGCCGTCGCACCACCGAGCGCATACGCCTCGTCGGCGAGCCGGACGTGCAGGGCGTCCCGATCGAGCTCGGAGTAGACGGCGACCGTCTGGATGCCCATCTCCCGGGCGGCTCGGATGACTCGGACGGCGATTTCGCCACGGTTGGCGATCAGGATCTTCTTCAGCACGAGTGCAAATGTAGGGGGAGTGACCGACCCGATTGGCATTGCGCGTCGCAAACCTCGCGCGGCACCGTCGTGGACGGTGTGGGAAGTGGACGAGACGGGCAGCACGAACGCGGACCTGCTGACCTGGGCCGACGCCGGAACCGCACCGGATCGTTGCGTGCTGCGAGCGGAGCATCAGACCGCAGGGCGCGGGCGGCTCGATCGCCGCTGGGAGGCACCGCGCGGGGCGAACCTCCTCGCGTCGATCCTCTTCCTCGAACAACCGTCGGTACCGGCACGCCTGACGCAGGCGGTGGGCCGCGCCGCGCTGGACGCGATCGAAACGGTCGCGGAACGAGACCTCAGCGGGCGGCTCGCACTCAAATGGCCGAACGACCTGCTGCTCGACGGACGCAAACTGTCGGGGGTGCTCGCGCAGCGGTCGCCGCGCTCCGGCGCCGTGGTCGTGGGTCTGGGCCTCAACCTCTCGTGGGCGCCCGAGGGTGCGGCATCGCTCGCCGACGATCTCGGGCTGGTGGTCGCACCCGACGCGTTCCTGGACCAGTTCCTGCGCGAACTCGACGGGTTGCTCGCGGCACACGACCTCGTCGACCGCTATCGGGCGCGGTTGTCGACGATCGGGGCCCGCATCCGCGTCGAACTCCCCGGAGGTGGAGAAATCGTGGGCATCGCCGTCGACGTGGACGTCGCCGGCAGGCTGCTGGTCGACGACGGGAACGACCGGCGCTCCATCGACGTCGGTGACATCGTTCACCTCCGGCCCTCCTGACCCGCGTGTGCCGCCGAACGGGGCACGAAGGCGTCTAGCGTCGGGACGGTGCAACCGATGCCCGAGGAACCGCCGCGCGACCGTCCGCGTCGCCGCACGTCTGCACCGCTCGGCGTTCTCTTCGCCGTCGTGGTGGCGATCGCCGGCGCGGCCGGTGTGATCACCGCCGCCGAACGCCAGGTCGGCGAGGTCGACCGCATCGAGAACCTCGAGGACATCCTCGCCGCCGTCGACGGCCCGGCCGTCAACTACCTGCTCATCGGTTCGGATTCCCGGGAGGGTTCGGACCCGAGCTCGGCCGATGCCGACAGCATCGGGAGCTCCGCCGACGTCACCGGGCGTCGAAGCGACACCATCATCATCCTGCGCCAGGAGGTCGACGGCAACGGCGCCGCGCTCCTGAGCCTCAATCGCGACCTCTGGGTGACCCATGCCGACACCGAACGCCAGCAGCGGATCAACGCGGCCTACAACCGTGGCGCCGACGTACTGGCCGCGACCATCACCCGGGAGTACGGGATCCCCATCAACCATGTCGTCGACGTCGACTTCTTCGGTTTCAAGGAGCTCATCGACACCATCGGGGGAACGACGATCTGCTTCGAGGCCCCGGCGCGGGACCTGAACAGCGGGCTCAATCAGGAGGCAGGGTGCAACCTGCTGACGGGCGAGCAGGCGCTGGCGTATGCCAGGAGCCGGAACTACGAGGAGTTCCGCGACGGCGACTGGCGCAAGGACGGCACCGCGGACATCGGCCGTGTCCAGCGCCAGCAACAGTTCATCTCGGCCACGGTCAGCGAGACGCTCAACGAACTGCAGTCGGATCCGTTCCTCGCATCGGAGCTCGTCAACGCGACGTCAGGGTCGCTCCGGCTCGACCCGAACCTCGATCCCCTCGCCGCGGCCGGAACGCTCCGCAAGGCCTTCAGCACAGGGCTCTCGACGTTCACCCTCCCCAGCGACGGGGCGACCATCGACGGCAACTCGGTCCTCATCATGCGTGACGGACCGGAGGCACAGGCGATCCTCGACTACTTCCGTGGAATCGGTCCGCTCCCGGTCCCCCCGACGACCATCCCGGGTGGTTGACGAGCCGACGGCCTAGCCTCCCGACCGTGATCGAGGTGTGGTCGAGGTGAGGTCGAGATGAAGGGCATCGTGCTCGCGGGTGGCACCGGCTCACGGTTGCATCCCGTGACCCGTGGGACGTCGAAGCAGCTGCTTCCCGTCTACGACAAGCCGATGGTCTACTACCCGCTCTCGGTGCAGATGCTGGCAGGTATCCGTGAGGTGTTGATCATCACGACGCCCGACGACTCCGACGCGTTCCGCCGTCTGCTGGGTGACGGCAGCCAGTGGGGAATCGAGCTGAGTTACGCCGTCCAGGAGCGACCCGAAGGCCTCGCGCAGGCTTTCCTCATCGGCGCCGACTTCCTCGACGGCGGGGGAGCGTCGTTGGTGCTCGGAGACAACCTGTTCTACGGCGCCGGACTGTCCGACATGGTCACCCGGGCGGCAGCGGAACGCACCGGCGCCACCGTGTTCGGCTACCAGGTGAACGACCCGCAGCGGTACGGCATCGTCGAACTCGACGGCTCGGGTCGCCCGGTGTCGATCGAGGAGAAGCCGGCGATCGCCCGGAGCAACTGGGCCGTGACGGGGCTGTACTTCTTCGACGACCGCGTGGTCGAGGTGGCTCGCTCCGTCACGCCGTCGGCCCGCAACGAGCTCGAGATCACGACCGTGATCGACGACTACCTCACACGCGGTGCGCTGCGCGTCGAGCAGCTCAACCGTGGGCACGCGTGGCTCGATACCGGGACGTTCGATTCGATGATCGAGGCCTCGGAGTTCGTGCGCGTCATCCAGCACCGACAGAACCGACAGATCGCCTGTTTGGAGGAGATCGCCTGGGAGATGGGATGGATCGACGACGACCAGATCCGGACCGCCGGTCGCGCCATGGCGAACAACAGCTACGGGCAGTACCTGCTGTCACTGCTCGACGGACTGCCGCGATGAGGCGCGCACCGAAGCGACCACGATGAAACTCCTTCCGACACGCCTTCCCGAGGTGATCGAGATCCAGCCGATCCGTCGCGGCGACGACCGCGGCTGGTTCGCCGAGCTGTACCGGCGGGACGTGTTCGAGACGGCCGGGCTCGAGATCGACTTCGTCCAGGACAACGAATCGTTCTCGGCAGCGGCCGGCACGCTGCGTGGCATCCACTACCAACTCGCCCCGTTCGTGCAGGTGAAGCTGGTGCGGGTGATTCGGGGGTCGATCGCCGATGTGGCCGTCGATCTGCGCCGCTCGTCGCCGACGTTCGGACAACACGTGCAGGTAACGCTCACGGCCGATGCCGGGAACCAACTCCTGGTGCCGGCGGGTTTCGGACATGCGTTCTGCACCCTCGAACCCCGGACCCAGGTCGGCTACAAGGTCACCGCCGTGTACGCACCGGAGAGCGAACGCTCGGTCCGGTGGGACGACCCGACGCTCGCGATCGGCTGGTCGCTCGACGGGCTGATGCCCACGCTGTCCGATCGCGATGTTGCCGCACCGCTCCTCGCGGACCAGCCCGATCTGTTCGACTGAAGGGTCGAGGAAGGATCACTCACCATGAAGCTGTTCGTGACCGGAGCCGCCGGGTTCATCGGGTCGAACTACGTCCGGCACGTGTTGGCGGCCACCGACCACGAGGTGACGATCTACGACGCGCTCACCTATGCGGGCAACCTGGCATCGATCCGTGACGTGCTCGACGATCCGCGCTGCGAGTTCGTCCGAGCCGACATCTGTGATGTCGACGACGTCGCTCGGTCGATGGACGGGCACGACGCCGTCGTGCACTTCGCTGCCGAGACCCATGTCGACCGCTCGATCGCCGACGGGTCGGCGTTCGTGCGCACCAACTGCGTCGGCACGAACGTGCTGTGCGACGTCGCGACCCAGGTCGGGATCGACAAGTTCCTCCACATCTCGACCGATGAGGTCTACGGTTCGGTCGAGCAGGGATCGTCTCTCGAGAGCGATCGGCTCGAGCCGCGCTCGCCCTACTCCGCTGCCAAGGCCGGTTCCGATCTGATCGCGCTGAGCTATCACGTGACGTACGGCTTGCCCGTGGTGGTGACCCGCTGCTCGAACAACTACGGGCCGTACCAGTTCCCCGAGAAGATGATTCCGCTCTTCACGACGAATCTGCTCGATGGGCTCCAGGTCCCCCTGTACGGCGACGGTCTGAACATTCGCGATTGGATCCACGTCGAGGACCACAACATCGCCGCCCACCTCGTCCTGGAGGAGGGCGTCCCCGGCGAGATCTACAACATCGGCGCCGGCAACGAACTGACCAACGTCGAGCTCACCCATCGTCTCCTCGAGTTGTGCGGTCGGGACGAGTCGTTCATCCGACCCGTCGAGGACCGCAAGGGTCACGATCGCCGCTACTCGGTGGACACCACGAAGATCGCCGATCTCGGTTGGGCCCTGTCGCGCAGCTTCGACGACAATCTCGCTGCGACGGTGGAGTGGTATCGGACCCATCGTGACTGGTGGGAGCCACTCAAGGAGCGCGCCTCGCCGTGAGAGTCCTGGTCACAGGAGCAGCAGGTCAACTCGGCACCGATGTGGTCGACCACCTGGCCGCGTCGAGTGACGAGGTCGTCGGCGTCGACCGGGCGCAGCTCGACATCGTCGACGCCGAGAGCGTCGATCGACTGGTCGCCGACGAGCGCCCCGACGTGGTCGTCAACTGTGCCGCGTTCACCGCGGTGGATCGGTGCGAGTCCGAGGTGGAGGCAGCGCACGACGTCAACGAACACGGTGTCCGGGCCATCGCAACGGCGTGCCGTCGTACAGGAGCGCACCTCGTGCACATCTCGACCGACTACGTCTTCGACGGGACGCTCGAGCGTCCGTACCGGGAGGACGACCGCACGAACCCGCGTTCGGTGTACGGCCGCTCGAAACTCGCCGGGGAGCATGCGGCGATCGAGGTCCTCGGCGAGGACGTGACGATCGTTCGTACCTCGTGGGTCTGCGGCGAACACGGCAACAACATGGTCGAACTCGTGCGCCGCCTCGCCCGGCAGGATGCGCCGATGTCGTTCGTGGACGACCAGCGCGGGTGCCCGTCGTTCACCACCGACCTGGCCCCTGCGCTGCGGTCGCTTGCCGTCGATCGGCCCGGAGGGATCTACCACCTCACCAACGCCGGCGCGGTCTCGTGGTACGAGTTCGTGCGCGAGATCCTCGCCGCGTCCGGTCACGATCCGGGCCGCGTCCACCCGATCTCGACCGCCGACCTCGACCCGCCCCGCCCGGCACCGCGCCCGGCCAACAGCGTGCTCGACAATGCCCGCTGGGCCGCCGACGGACGCACCCCTCTGCGCGATTTCCGCGAGCCACTCGCGGAACTGGTCGTCCGACTCGCGCAACGCTGAACCGTCCACTCGGCCGAACCGGCTCGATTAGCTTCGACGACATGGGGAGGCGGGCGATGCGTGAGACGGCCGGGTCGGCCGAGCGAACGGGGCGAGATCCGTGGCGACCGATCGGCGGGGGTCGGTGGGTCGGAACGGACATGAGCGAGGAGTTCCCGGTGTACACCCGCGCCAACGCCGGCGAGGTGTACCCGTTCGTCTATCGACCGCTCAGCTTCTCGATCGCTCAGGAGTCGAGCGAACGCGCGATGCGGCGGGCGATCGTCGCGACCGGACTGATTCGTCCTGAGGAGATCGAGGATGTCCCGCTCTCGACAGCGCTCATGAGCGGCGTGTTCGGCGGCTATGCGTATCTGAACATGAGCATCAGTCGCCTCGCCTCCGCCCGGGTCCCGGGCGGGAGCGCGACCGATGCCGAGACGGCGTCGCTTGGCGTCACCGATGCGCCGCCGCACGTGCCCGTCGACCACGAACGCAACATCCGGGCGTCGCTCGCGGGGCTCTGGTACGTGATCAAGGTGATCCGGCGCACCGAGCTCCCCGAACTGGATCGCGTCGAGCGCGAGATCGACGCCTTTCTCGCCGCGCTCCCCGACCCCGCGACGGCGACCGATGTCGAGCTGCTCGGCTCGACCACCGACGAACTGATCGAGCGGTTCTCGTCGTGGTTCGAAACCCACATCGTCGTCTCGTTCGGCGCCGGCGCACTGCTGTCTCTCTCGTCGCAGACGCTCGAGCAGCAGCTCGGGGACACGACGATCGCCACTCGGCTGATGTCGGGGATCGGTGCCGTCGATTCCGCAGCGCCGTCGCGCGCGATGTGGAGCCTCGGGCGGGCGATCGCAGTCAGCCCGGTGCTGACCGCCGAGTTCGACGCCGGGGTGTCGGGCCTACTGTCGCGCCTACGGGAGTCGATCGAGCCGGAAGATGTCGCCGAGCGTCCCGTGGCGGGTTTCCTCGACGACTTCGCGGCATTCACGACCGAGTTCGGCTCACGCGGGCCGAACGAGTGGGACACTGCATTCGACACGTGGGAGACCGACCCGGAGTTGGCCCTGGCGCTGATCGATCGAATGCGGCTCACCGATCCGTCCCACGCTCCGGATGTCCAGCACCTTCGCCTCGCCCGCGAGCGTGACGCGCTCGAGGCCGACGTGATGGCTCGACTGCGATGGCCGCTGCGTCGCCCGATGGCGCGTGTGCTACGCAGTGCCCGGATGCACATGCAGGGCCGCGAACGCGCCAAGACGACGATCGTCAAGGCGATCCACGGGGCGCGCCTGCGCTACCAGGAATTGGACCGTCGCCTGGTCGCACGGTCCGGCGGCCGACGCGGCGACCTGTGGTTCCTGCTGAAGGAGGAACTCGACGACTACGTTCTCGACCCGGCATCGTTCGGCGCGACGATCGACGAACGTCGCGAGCTCCACGATCGGCTGTCCGAACGGATCCCGCCGTTCTACGTCCAGGGAGGGATTCCGCCGCTCGAGGAATGGGAACTGCGCTCGGAGACCGTCGAGCAACTCGGCGTCGGCGACCGGATCCGCGGATTGTCCGGCTGCGTCGGAATCGCACGGGGCCGGGCCCGGGTCGTGCTCGACCCCGGCGACCCGCGGGGTCTCGAGCCCGGCGACGTGCTCGTCGCGCCACACACGGACCCGAGTTGGACCCCGCTGTTCGTGCCGGCCGAGGCAGTGGTCGTCGATGTCGGGGCGCCGATGAGCCATGCCGTGATCGTCAGCCGAGAGCTCGGGATCCCGTGCGCGATCTCGGTTCCGGACGCGACGCGCCGGATTCCCGACGGGGCGGTCATCGAGGTCGACGGCGGCGCCGGCACCGTGACGATCGTCGAGAGTCCCTGACATCCGATGGGATTCACGCGAGCCGAACTCGAACGCTACGTCGGCGCCACCGTCGAGGACCTCGTCGGGCCGGACCTCCGGCTGCTGTTCGTCGGGATCAATCCGGGGTTGTGGACCGCCGCGACGCAGACCCACTTCGCCCACCCCGGCAACCGGTTCTATCCAGCGCTGTCACGGGCGGGCATCATCGACCGCGAGATCGACCGCGGGCTCGGCATGTCCGACGCGGACCGCCGGCACCTGCTCGACCGGGGGATCGGCATCACCAATGTCGCCCGTCGCGCGACCGCCAAGGCGTCGGAGTTGACCGAGGAAGAACTGGTCGACGGCGGTGAGACCCTCCGTTCGTTCGTCCGCCGTCACCGACCGCGGGTGGTTGCGGTCGCCGGCGTCACGGCGTACCGGACGGCGTTCGGCGAGCGCAAGGCGGTGATGGGCGAGCACCCTGCGGGCTTCGAGGGCAGTCGATTGTGGATCGTGCCGAATCCGAGCGGCCTCAACGCGCACGAGACCGTGGACTCGCTCGCCGCGGCGTATTCCCTGCCCGCCCGCGCCGCCGGGGTGATCTGAGTCGTCCCGCGCGAACGGGCAGGGAGCTGCGAGACTCGACCGGGTGGATTCCTCGGCGATTCGCGTCGCGTACACGCTCGAACAGTGTTGGCACGACGCGCCCGGCGGCACGGCGATCGCAGCGTTGCGCATCGCACGCGAGTTGCGCCGGGACCCGGACCTCGCCGGCGAGGTCGAGCTCCGCTTCGTCGCCGGCAGGCACCCGCTGCCACCGGATCCGATCTTCCGCCCGGACGGATCGGTCGCGATGCTGCCGCTGTCCCGCCCGCTCCTCTACGAGGCCTGGACCCGGCTGAACTGGCCGAGGGTCGAGTCCGTCACCGGCGCCGTCGACGTGGCGCACGCGACCGGCCTGGTCCCGTGTGCGACCTCGTCGCCGCTCGTGGTGACCGTGCACGACCTCGCATTCCTGCACACGCCGGAGATGTTCTCGAAACACGGGGCCAAACTGATGACGCGTAGCCTCGACGTCGTCCGGACGCGCGCTGCCCGGGTGCTCTGCCCCAGCGAATCGACGATCCAGGATTGTCGTCGCCAGGGATTTCGCGACGATCAACTCCGGTTGGTGCCGCTGGGTGTCGACGCCGCCCACGCGACTGCCCGAGAGGTCGCCGATGCCCGGGCTCGACACGATCTGCCCGATGACTTCGTGCTGTTCGTCGGGACACTCGAACCGCGCAAGAACCTCCGCCGCCTGGTCGCGGCGATGGCCCTGCTGGCGGATGCCGGGAGCGTCGTCCCGCTCGTCGTGGCCGGAAGCGGTGAGTGGGGAGAGGTGCGCAGCGAGATCGACGGCGACCGACGGGTGTCGGCCGCCGATGTCCGATTCGTGGGTCGCGCGTCCGATGCCGACCTCCGGGGGCTCTATGCAGCGGCGCGGGTCTTCGCGTACCCGAGCGAACGCGAAGGCTTCGGCCTCCCGGTCATCGAGGCGATGGCGCAGGGCACCGCTGTCGTGACGAGCATGGGCACGTCGACCGAGGAGGTCGCCGGCGGCGCCGCCGTTCTCGTCGACCCGTTCGACGTCGACGACATCGCGCGTGGGATCGTCGAAGCGCTCGACCGCTCGACCGAACTGGCCGTCCCCTCCCGACGCCGCGCCGGCGAGTTGTCGTGGGAGCGGTCGGCGAGGGCGACCCTCGCCGTCTACCGTGAGCTGTGTCCATGAGCGCCGGTTCCGTCCCCGATCTCAGCGTCCCGCCCGACGTCGACGCGATGTCGGCGACACACGTTGCGGTGAACCTGCTGTGGTGCGTGCCCGACAGGGTCGGCGGCTCCGAGCAGTACCTGGTTCGACAGTTGCTCGGTCTGGCGTCCCAACCCGCGGGCTTCGTCCCGACGATCTACTGCCTGCCGTCGTTCGTCGATGCGCATCCCGAGTTGGCCGAGCTGTTCCCCATGGTCACCGCGAGCATCACCGGCGACGATCGCAAACGCCGGGTGCTGACCGAGCACACGTGGCTCGCCCGCCGCACCAGATCGGCGGATCTCGTTCACCACGGAGGCGGCACCGCCCCCCGTTTCGGCGGCGGTCCGATCGTGTTGACCATCCACGATCTCCAGTACGAGACGTTTCCCGACTACATCGGTGCGCCCCGACTTCGATATCTGCGTGCCGTGATGCCGCGTTCGGTCGCGCGTGCCGACGTGATCACCGTGCCCACCGAGTACGTGCGTGGCACCGTCGTCGACCGGTTCACGGTCGACCCGGAACGGGTCGTCGTCGTGCCGCACGGGGTGGAGCCGGACATCGGTGTTCGCGCCCGATCGGAGTTCGAACTGCGTCGCGACTATGGGCTCGGCTCCGGTCGCGTGGTCGTGCTTCCGGCGATCACGCACCCCCACAAGGGGCACGGTTTCCTGCTCGACGTGATGGCTGAGCACTGGGACGATCCGGACCTCCGGCTCGTGCTGATGGGTGGTGCAGGCTCGGCCGACAACGAGGTGCAGCGCCAGATCGAGCGCCTCGGACTGGACCAGCGGGTCGTGCGGACGGGGCGCGTCGACGACGACGACCGCGATGGCCTGATCCGTCTCGCCGACGCGCTCGTCTTCCCCAGTGAGTACGAGGGTTTCGGGGCTCCGGTGGTCGAGGCGATGGCCTTGGGGACACCGGTGGTCTGTTCCGATCAGGCGGCGCTCAGGGAGGTGGTGGCCGATGCCGGCCTCGTCCTGCCGCTCGACCGGGACGCGTGGGCCGATGCACTCGACCGGGTCGAGTCCACCCGCGACCAGATGCGCATCGCCGGGCGGCGGAGGGCGGCGCAGTTCACCGCGGCGAGATCGGGCGCAGGTCTCGCCGCTGCCTATCGCCTCGCACTCTCCCGGGCATGAGCCGACGAGGGTCGGTCGGGATCGTCGTCCTGTGTCCCCACTTCGTGCCCGACAACGCCCCGACCGGGACGGTCATGGCGCGCATCGTGGACGAACTCGTCTCACTCGGACATCGAGTGCACGTCGTGACCGCGTTGCCGTGGTATCGCACGCACTCGATCGAACCGGGGTGGACCGGTCGATGGGTGCGACGCGACACCACGGCGTGGGGGTCGATCACGCGCGTGCATCCGTTCCCCGGCGACGACAAGTCGAACCTGACCCGGCGCGCCGCAGGGTTCGTCGGCTACTCGATCCTGGCCGGCCTCGAGGGACTTCGAATCGCCGGCTGGTTCCGTCGCGCCGACGCTGTGATCGCGATGTCGCCACCGCTGACACTCGGGCTCACCGGAAGGATCGTCGCGACGTTGCGACGAGCGCCCCTGATCTTCAACATCCAGGACGTCTTCCCGGACGCCGCGATCGAGACCGGAGCCATCACCGACCGCCGCATCATCGCCGCGGCTCGCTGGATCGAACGGATCAGCTACCGCAGCGCCGACGCGGTGACCGTTCTGTCCAGCGATCTCGCCGACAACGTCACCGCGAAGATGCCTCCGAGCCGTCGTGACCGCGTCCACGAGATCCCCAATTTCGTCGACACGGACGCGATCGTGCCGGCCGATCGACACACCGCCTACCGCGAGGAGTGCGGGCTCGGCGATGGACCGGTCGTGTTGTACGGCGGCAACGTCGGCTTCTCCCAGTCGCTCGACCTCGTACTCGGCGCCGCCCGCCGGTTCCCCGACGTCCGGTTCCTCGTCAACGGTGACGGCGCCGCCCGAGCATCGTTGGAAGCCGCGGCCGACGGTCTGGGGAACGTCGTGTTCCGGGGTTACGTCGCGCCCGAGCGGCTCGCGGAGCTGCTCGCGACGGGCGACATCCACGTCGTGCCGCTCAAGGCAGGTCTCGCCAGGGTCTCGGTGCCGTCGAAGACGTACTCGATCATGGCGGCCGGCCGCCCCGTGCTCGCGGCGATCGACCCGGACACCGCCCTGCCGCGCCTGCTCCACGAATCCGGCGGTGGCATCGCCGTGCCGCCCGACGACCTCGACGCGTTCGTGGCGGGTCTGCGCGAGCTCCTCGCCGATCCCGGCAGGGCCGCGGCGATGGGAGCCAGCGGCCGACGGTGGGCGGTCGAGCACGCCTCGCCGGCGGCCGTGGGTCGGGCCTACGATGACCTGATCAGGGCGCTCCACCCTCGCTGACGAGCGCGTCAGGTCGACGGGAGCCGCGGCCCCAAGTGGGCACCTGACCGCTAGCCTGCCACGTCGTGGCACCCTCCTCGTCATCCACCAAGAAGGCCGCGCGGCTCGCGCAGAAGGGCAAGGGCCAGAAGGTCCGGTTCCAGGGCGGTTCGCTGTTCCCCCTGGCCGTCGCGCTCGTCGTCGTGTTGGGCTCGGCGCTCGTGATCTATGCACGGCAATCCCGCCCCTCCGCCGACGCATCAGCACCCACGATCGACGACCACTGGCACCACACGTACGGATTCCTCCTCTGCGACACATGGGTGCAACTCAACGGCGACGGCGAGGCGCAAGACGCCAACGGTCGACCGACCAACGTCGAGTACGCCCGTACCGGAATCCACAGTCACGACGACGGGCTGATCCACTGGCATCCCTTCTCGTCGGCGTCGGTCGGGAGCCGGGCCCAGCTCGGCGTGTTCCTCGACGTGTACGGCGTCGAGCTCACCGACGAGGTCCTGCAGTTCCCCGAGGACCAGCGCGCCCAACTCCCCGCCGACTTCCAGGAGGACGGACGCTTCGAGTCGGGGGAGACCGAGTGCACGATCGATGGTGAGACCCAGACCGGACGGTTGCAGGTCGTCCGATGGGACAACGTGTCCGACACCGGCGCCGGGACGACGTTCATCGCCGGTTTCGACCAGATCCGGCTCGATCGCGACGCGATGGTCGTCGCCATCGCCTTCGTGCCCGACGGCACCGATGTGGGCAAGCCGCCGTGGATCGACAACTTCGAAGAGGACGCGCTCAACGACAGTGGCCAGCTCGGGACCGATCAGTTGTTCCCGGGCGTGGACGTCAGCGATGACGGCGGCGTGACGGTGGGAACCGACGAGATCGATCAGCAGGACGTCGGCCCCGCCGTCTCGGTCGATCAGGAACCTGCGTCCACCGACTCGGCACCAGCCAGCGGTCCGGTGACGACCGACGCGCCCGCCGACAGCTGATGCACGCGGTCGTCCTGGTCGGGGGATTCGGGACGCGTTTGCGACCGCTCACCGACCACGTTCCGAAGCCGATGCTGCCCGTCGGGCACGTCCCGATGATCGAGCGGTTGATCCGGCGCCTCGCACGTGGCGGCGTCACCGACGTCGTGCTCGCCCTCGGGTTCAAACCCGAGCCGTTCGTCGAGGCCTTCCCGGACGGTCGATGCGGTGACGTCCGGCTCTCCTACGCGGTGGAACCCGAGCCGCTCGACACGGGCGGCGCGATCCGCTTCGCGGCGCTGGCCGCCGGGATCGATTCGACGTTCGTCGTCGCGAACGGCGATGTGATGACCGATCTCGACGTCGCATCACTCGTCGATGTCCACCGGACGGCCGACGCGGACGTGACGATCCATCTGATCGGAGTCGCCGATCCGTCGGCGTTCGGAGTCGTCTCACTCGCCGACGAGAGCGACGGCGTCGGGCGCATCGACCAGTTCGTCGAGAAGCCGGCGCCCGGCACCGAGCCGAGCAACCTGATCAACGCGGGCACCTACGTGTTCGAACCGAGCGTGCTCGACCTGATCCCGCCCGACTCCCGGGTCTCGATCGAGCGGGACACGTTCCCGAAGCTGGTTGCGGCCGGATCGATGTACGGTCTCGCCACCGACGACTACTGGATCGATGCCGGGGTGCCCGACCTGTACCGGGCGGCGAATCTCGACCTGCTCGGGGGCAGCCGACAACACGACTCCTGCGAGGCGGTCGCCGTCGATGCTCGGGTCGATCCGGGCGCCACGCTGATGAACACGATCGTCGGCTCCGGGGCCGTGATCGAGGCAGGCACCACGGTCGTCGACACCGTCGTCCTGCCGGGCGCGTTCATCGGCGCCCGCGCCCAGGTCGAATCGTCGTTGGTGATGGGGCGCATCGAGGCGGACGCAACCGTGATCGAGGCGATCATCGGCGCCGACGGGGTCGTCCGAGCGGGTGACCACGTCGCGTTCGACACCGTGCCGTTCACCGGGTGATCCCGCATCCGTGCGGTGCTCCTAGCCTGCAGCCATGAGGATCGCGGTGATCGGCGGGGCGGGGTTCATCGGGTCCCACCTCGTGGATCGACTCCTGGCCGAGGGGCACGATGTCGATGTCGTCGACGACCTGTCCACCGGGTCGCTCGCGAATCTCGCCGACGCCCGCGCGGCGGGCGGTTCGCCCACCGGCGGAGCGCTGAAGATCCACCACATCGACGCGGCGTCCTCGGAGGCCGACTCACTGTTCGGGATGCGGCAGCCCACGCTCGTGTACCAGTTGGCGTTGCTCCCCCGAGCGGATCGCTCACCTCGCGGGCAGGGTCGGGGTTTCGAGGCAGCGCTGGCGACGATGGAGGCAGCTCGTCGCCATGGGGTGTCGAAGGTCGTCACCGCGCTGCCCGCCTCGGCGTTGCACGGTCAGCCCGCGGCCGCGGCGCTCCCGGTGAAGGAGGGCGAGATCGCGCCACGCGGTGTCCGCGGGGTCGTCGCCCGGGCGGTCATCGACCTCATGTCGACCTACCGCGAACGTGACATGATCGAGTTCACCGCTCTCGCGCTGGCGTCGGTCTACGGTCCGCGCCAACCGGCGGCCGGAGGTGTGGTCGCAGCGTTCCTCGCGGCCCAGCAGGGTGCCGTCCCACCGTCGTTCGAGGGGGACGGTCGCCAGACCCGTGACTTCGTGTTCATCGATGATGTCGTCGACGCACTCGTCCGCGCCGGCGAGCGGGGCAGCGGGCTCGTCATCAACATCGGGACCGGGGTCCAGACGACACTTCGTGACCTGTGGAAGGAGATCGGAGGTGGAGCCGGTGTTGCGCCCGCCCTCGCCCCGGCCCGCGTCGATGACCTGCCGCGGTTCGCCGTGTCGCCGGTACGGGCCAGGATCCACCTCGGGTGGTCGCCGTGGACGTCACTCGGCGACGGATTGGCCAGGACGCGCCACTGAGGCGAGCGTGGTCACGGCGAGCCGTCGTGCGATCTCGGGGGTCGACATCACCGACGGCGTGACCACGCAGCGCATCCCGGCGCCTTCCACCTGTCCGCGGAGATGGGCGTCCAGGGGGTCGATCACGAGCACCGACGCGATCGGCGCGTACAGCCGGGCCACGCCGACCACGCTGGGTTCGTGGCCGAGTTCGAGGAGCATCCGGTCAGCGGGCCCCTTGAGCGCCTCGCCTCCCACGATCGGCGAGACGGCCACCACATCGTCCCGGCGTGCGGCGAGCAGATCGTCGAACCCGGGCAGCGAGCGGAGTGGACCGATCGAGACGAGTGGGTTCGACGGGGCGATCACGATCGACGAGGCACGCTCCAGGGTCGCCGCCGCACCGGCGGACAGTGCCGCGTCGCCGACGAACCGTACGGCGGCGACCGGGACCGAGTGGCGGAGACGAACGAAGTAGTCCTGGAACGAGACATCCCGCGCGGCCCCGCCCGCGTCGGGGTCCGCCGTCACCGACACGATCGTCGAACGGCGTTCGTCGGACATCGGAACGAGGCGGACCGGCACGTTCCACGCGCGGCGGATCTCGTCGGTGACCTGCGTCAGAGTCGCACCCTCGGCAAGTCGGGCCGTGCGGTAGAAGTGTGTTGCGAGGTCCTGGTCGCCGAGGTTGAACCATTGCGGCGCCGCGGATGAACCGTCGGGGCGCACGGCGGCGTAGCGCGTCAGGGCGTCCATCGCACGCCACGTCTCGTCGACCAGCCCCCAGCCGCGTTCCGGATCGATCGCCCCGGCGAGCGTGTACGTGATCGTGTCCAGATCGGGTGAGATCGACAGCCCGTGCAGGACGGTGTCGTCGCCGGTGTTGACGACGGCGGTGATGCGGTGCGGGTCGACGGCGTCGATGAGCCCGCCGAGGAAACGGGCGGCGCCCACCCCGCCGGAGACGACTGCGATCGGGTCGGTCCCGGCGTCGGCTCCGGAGTGGGTCGTCATGTCAGGCCTCCCGAGCGCGTCGGAGATAGAGAGCGGTCAACTCCTCGGCGGTCCGCTCCCAGGAGAACCGCTCGACGTTGTCGTGGCCCCGGCGGATCAGGTCGTCTCGTTCGTCCGGATCATCGATCGCCCGGAACAGGTTGGCTGCGAGCGCCTCGTCGTCGTTCGGCGGACCGAACAACGCTCCTGCGCCGGCGACCTCCGGGATCGATCCGGCCGAACTCGCGACGACCGGCGTTCCGGAGCGCTGTGCCTCGAGGATCGGAAACCCGAAGCCTTCGTCGAGGGACGGGTATGCCAGGACGGCGGCATGGTCGAGCAACCATCGTTTGACCGGCTCGTCGACGGTCACGTGGCGAATCACCCGGGATCGGACCTCGGGTGGGAGGCGGTCGAGGGCGGTCGCGAGCGCCGAGGAATCGCCGCCGTCGCGTCCGGCGATGCGCAACTGCACGGTCGGGTGCTCGGCAGCGAGCCGGGCGAATGCTCTCACGAGCGTCGGCAGGTTCTTGCGCCTCTCGACGGTTCCCAGTGCGAGCACGAACGGGGTCTGCGGATCGCCGAGTGCGGGCGCCGTGCGCCGCTCGTCGGGATCGTGCGGTGGCGGGCCGAGGTGGATGGTGGTGATCCGGGGGGTTCCCAGGACCGCGCGAACGCGGTCCGTCGTCGCCTCGGACGACGTGACGACGTGGGCGCCGTCGTCGACCGCCCGTCGCAGTGCGGCGCCCGCTCGCGCGACATCGGGATGTGCATCGCCGGGATGTTCGAGGAACCAGCAGTCGTAGACGCTGACGATCCGCGGAACCCGGCTCGGGGGGACGACGTAGTTGGTGCCGTGCACCACGTCCGGATGGCCGAGCCAGCGATCCATCGCCGGCACCGAGCTGCGGGCCCACATCCGATGGGCGACCGCTGCAGGGATCGGAAGTCGCAGCTCACCGGGCTGCAGCTTCGCGCGGGCCGAGATCACGTACGGCAGGATGTCGATCTCGTCGTCCCGTCGAGTGGTGACGGGGCGACGACGCAGGGCGTCGATGGTCCAGGCGACGGCGTTGCCGACACCGGTGCGGGGTCCGTGCAACGGCCCCGCGTCGATCGCGACCTGCACCCCCACCTGCGACATCGCTGGCAGCGTAGCGATGGCCGCGGGGCGGCGGACGTCGTCGTCGGTTTGCGCTCGTAGACTCGCCGGTCATGCCACGTGCGTTCATCACCGGGATCACCGGACAAGACGGGTTTCATCTCGCGCAGTTCCTGCACGACAAGGGCTATGACGTGTACGGGATGGTGAAGGGGCAGAACAATCCGCGGGCCACCAAGTTGCAGGAGGAGTTGCCGTTCTTGGAGTTGGTGCCGGGGGACTTGGCGGATCTGCCGTCGTTGGTGGCGGCGTTGCAGTTGGCTCAGCCCGACGAGGTGTACAACCTGGGGGCGATCAGCTTCGTGGCGTTGTCGTTCTCGCAGGCGGAGTTGACGGCGAACATCACCGGGTTGGGTGTGTTGCGGATGTTGGAGGCGATCCGGATGGTCGGCGGTGCGCAGAACAACCCGATCCGGTTCTATCAGGCGTCGTCGTCGGAGATGTTCGGCAAGGTGCGTGAGACTCCCCAGACGGAGTTGACGCCGTTCCATCCGCGTTCTCCGTACGGGTGTGCGAAGGTGTTCGGTCATGACATCGTGGTGAACTATCGCGAGTCGTACGGCCTGTTCGCGTGTTCGGGGATCTTGTTCAACCACGAGGGTCCGCGACGCGGGATCGAGTTCGTGACCCGCAAGGTGACGAACGCGGCGGCGCGGATCAAGCTCGGGTTGCAGCACGAGTTGGTGATGGGCACGCTCGACGCGAAACGCGACTGGGGGTATGCGGGCGACTACGTGAAGGGGATGTGGATGATGCTGCAGCAGGACCAGCCCGACGACTACGTGTTGGCCACCGGTGAGGCGCACTCCGTCGAAGAACTCGTGGAGCTCGCGTTCGCAGCGGTCGGGATCGACGACTGGCAGTCCCATGTACGGCAGGACCCGAAGTTCTACCGGCCCGCCGAAGTCGATCTGTTGATCGGTGACCCGTCCAAGGCACAGGACAAACTCGGCTGGAAACCCGAAGTCGACTTCCCCACCCTGATCAACATGATGGTCGAACACGATCTCACCATCGAAGCCGCCAAAGCCCCCTGACGCCGGCCTCACTAGTCGAGCGGCGTCGTCGCCTCGATGACCGACCCTTGATCGGGCACCACCCCCGACGCGAGTCGCCGGTGGAGGGCGATGCCGAACGCCACGAGCGCTGCGATCGACGAGAAGAGCAGGCCGAGCTCGATGCGCGGGAACAACTCGTCGCTTGCCAGCCAGGTCACGAGCACGAACGTGACGACGCCGACACCCCAGCCGAGTGCCACGAGGGCATGCCCCTTGAGGGCGATCACCGCCTGGCCGAGCGCGAGCGCGAGCATGTAGAAGCTGCTCGCCAACGCCAGCATCGCGAGGGTGCGCCCGCTCAGGTCGACTTCGTACACCACCTCGGCGGCGAACGGGCCGAGAATGAACGCACCGGCGGTCCCGATCACGCCGACGGCGATCACCAGGTAGGCGAGACGGGCCAGTCCGGCCCGGAACTCGACGAGCTCACCCCGCGCGGCGAGGCGGCTGAGACCGGGCAGCAGTGCGGCCTGGACCGCCTGGAAGAGGAAGAGCGGGATGCGCGCCAGCAGGACGCCGAAGGAGAACTGCGTCACGAGGTCGACTTCGTTGTCGTCGGCCAGCAGCGTCGCCGTGATCGGGCCCGCGTTGAGGAGTGCCGCGGCGAAGACCGAACCGAGCAACAGCCACCCCAGATTGGGGGTGACCTCGTTCCACTCGGCGGGTGAGCCTTCGTCGGTCTTGAGCGCGCCGCGACGCCAGACGTACGCGACGGCGAACAGTGGCGACAGCGCGATCGCCAGCCCGTAGAACCCGGCGGTCTTGATCCCGACGATCGCCAACGCGATGGTCAGCAGGATGCGGATCACGCCGTCGGATCCCATGATCAGGGCGTAGTCGCGGAACCGCCCGCTCCCGGAGCAGATACCTCGTGCGAGGTGCGCCGGAGCGAACGCCGCGAACGTCGCGATGAGCGCCACCACCATCAGCCAGTCACCGTCGAAGTAGTCGTTCGCGATCAGTGGACTGGCCGCGAGGATCACGATCACGATCACCGCGACGAGGAGTGCGCTGAGGCGCACGACCTTGCGGACGACGGGCGCCGAGCCGTCGCTGATGGCACGGCGATGTGCGAGTGCCCGGCCCAGCTCCTGCTCGAGGGGGAGGAAGAAGCCCGGCGCGAGCGCGAACGTCGCGAACCACAACGAGACGATCGGCTTGAACTCCTCCTCGCCGCCGACGGCGACGGTTCCGATTCGGAAGAAGGCGAACGTCGCGACGCCGGCGATGAGGAGCGCGATCGCAACCGGGATCGTGCCGTCGGGGACCGGCATCCGCGACCGGTCGCGCGTCACGTCTGGTTCGGCGTCAGTGGGCACGGGAAGATCTACACGACTGCGGGCAGCCGCTCAACGGCGCAGTTCCCGCTCGATTTCGCGCCGTCGCACCTGGATGCGCTGGTAGGTGAGTACGCCCAGACCGACAGCGGCGTAGGTCGTCTCGGCGACGACGCCGGTGGCGATCGAGGTGACGGCGCCGCTCGCATCACGCAGGGTTCTCGCAGCAGGAGCCAGGTCGAAGTTGGTGAGATCCACCGACGGAAACGTGGCCATCCGTGCAGGATACCAAGCCGAACGACCTGCGCTGTGGGCATCGGAGGTCGACGTGACCGACGTGACCGACACTGTTCGATCGGTGACCCGATCGGGGTCGGACGCGCCGCTAGCCTCGGCACGTCGTGGAATCGGAGACTCACAGTGCACCGCCGGTCGTCGCCGTCGTGGTCGTTCACGAACCGGGCGAGTGGTTCGACGAGACGCTCGACGCGCTTGCCGAGCAGGACTATCCGAATCTGCGCTTCCTGTTTCTCGTCGCGGAGACCGGACCCCAGTCGCCCGTCGCGCTCGACACCGTCGATGCGGCGATCACGTCGCGACTGCCGAACGCGTTCGTCCGCTCCCTGGGAGCGAACCCGGGATTTTCCGGTGCGGCCAACGAGGTCAGCCGCCTCGTCGAGGGGCAGAACGGTTTCTTCCTGTTCTGCCACGACGACATCGCGCCGGAGCCGGACACCGTCCGACTGATGGTCGAGGAGTTGTACCGCTCCAACGCCGGCGCCGTCGGACCGAAGTTCGTCGAGTGGGACGATCCGAGTGTGTTGCAGAGCGTCGGCCTCGGGCTGGACCGATTCGGTGTGATCGATCAGCCCATCGAGGACGGAGAGGTCGACCAGGAACAGCACGACGGTGTCCGGGACGTGTTCGTTCTCCCGACTGCCTGTCTGCTGGTGCGTGCCGACCTGTTCCGCGAACTCGGTGGCTTCGACGACGCGATCGACCTCTACGGCGAGGACATCGAGTTCTGCTGGCGCGTGCATCACAGTGGGGCCCGCGTCGTGGTTGCGCCGAGCGCACGCGTTCGACATCGTGGCGACCTGGCGGGGCGGCGACCCGATCTGAACGAAGTCCGCGTCGCGGCGCGCCACCGGCTCCGCACCGTGACCACGATGACCGGGACGGCACGACTCCCCGGTCGGATTCTCGAACTCGTCGTCCTGACCTTCGCCGAACTTGTCGTCGGGCTGTTCACGGGCCGGTTCAAACAGGGGGTCGCATCGCTCGCCGCACTCGTGGGTCTGGTCCCGCGGTTTCCGTCGATCATCGCTCGGCGACGGGTCGTCGCACCGATGCGTCGGGTTCCCGAGCGCGAGGTCCTCGGCCTCCAGCAGCGTGGCAGCGCCCGCCTCAGCTCCTTCCTCCGGAGCCGTGACACGGCGACGTACGTCGGCACCGGAACGAACGTACGGCGATGGAAGGAGAGCACGACGGCGCCCGCCATCGCGTGGATCGCCGTGCTGGTGCTGCTCGGGGTCGGGAGCCGCAGCTTCTTCTCCGGCGGCGTTCCGGCGGTCGGCGAATTCCTTCCGTTTCCCGCGAGCCCGAGCGACCTCCTCGGCCGGTTCGCCAGCGGGTGGAACCCCAACGGCACGGGCGCGACCTCCCCCAATCCGACCGGGATGGCGACGATCTCCGTGCTGTCGGTCACGACGCTCTTCCGGATGGCGTTGCTGCACACGCTGTTCATCGTGGGGCTCGTGGTGATCGGGCTGATCGGGCTGTGGAAGCTCGCCACAGTGTTTCCTTCGACCCGGGCGCGGATCGCCGCGCTGGTCGTCTATGCGGCGTCGCCGCTGGTCAGCGGTGCTTTCGGAACCGGATCACTCGGTGTTCTGGTTGCGTTCGCATCGGTTCCGTGGATCGTCCACACGTTGCGCCGAGCCGTCGGTGTCGAGACCGCGGATCCGCGGACCGCCCAGATGGACGTCGCCGACGGCCTCGTGGTGTTGTCCTGGCCCGAGCGGCTCCGCCGGACCATGCAGTTCGCCATCGTCGTGGCCCTCGCGACGGCGTTCGAGCCGGTCGTCCTGGTCATCGGTCTGATCGTCGGCGTGCTGCTGGCGGCGGGGACGTTGCTCGCGCTCGCGCCGTGGAGAAGTGCGCTTCGTTACCTGGGAGTGACCGCCGTCGGCACGTTGATCGCCGCGCTGTTGAACATCCCCTGGATCACGTCCTGGAAGTGGGATGCGATCGTCGGACCGCCTCCGATCGGCGATCCCGGTCGCGGTGTCCGCGCGTTGGCCTCGTTCGAGATCGGACCGACCGATCTCGTCTCGCTGGCGCTCGCGCTCTACCTGCCGGTGGTCGCGGCGTTGCTGCTGGCGCGGGCATGGAGATTGACCTGGGCCGTTCGGGCGGGCGTCCTGGTCGTCGGTTTCGGGGCGCTCGCCGTGTTCGGCGACCAGGACCGGCTCCCGGTCGCGGCGCCGGAGGCCGGCCTGCTGCTGGTCCCCGTCGCGGTCGGCCTGGCCATCGCCGCCGCTGCCTCGGTCGCCGCCTTCGACCTCGACGTGCGCGGCGGTTCGTTCGGCTGGCGGCAACCGCTGGGCCTCGCGGCGACCGCTGCGGTGGTGGTCGGTGTGGTTCCGGGCGTCCTCGCCATCGCCCCAGGAGACTGGAACGTGCCGTCGGCGCCGCTCGCAGGACTCGTCGAAGCACAACTGCCGTCGGTTCCCGAGGACGGTCCCGCCGACTACAACGTGTTGCTGATCGGTGATGCGCGCCTGCTGCCGGTCCCCGGGACCGAGTATCGCGACGGCGTGTCCTTCGCCGTGATGACCGACGACGACCTCGACATCGCTGACCAGTGGCCGTCGACCGATCGCAGCGATGCGGCGATCATCGGCGCGCTCGATCAGATCGCCGCGGGATCGACCCAGCGGGCGGGCCGACTGCTCGCGCCGCTCGGTATCCGCTACATCGTGGTGCCCGAGTTCGACGGGATGACCTCGACCACGACCGATCCGTTGGAACTGCCCACCGGACTCGTCGCTGCCCTCGACGAACAGCTCGACATCTCCTCGACGGTGTCGATCCCGACGTTCGGCTTCTACGAGAACACCTCCTGGCTGCCGACGTACTCCCTGCTGACCGGAGCGACCGCCGAGGCCAGCCGGACGGCGGGCGACGCCGCCCTGGTCCGTGCCGATCTGTCGCAGTCGGCCCCGGTCTTCTCCGGTGCCGATGCCCGGTCGAGTTCCAGCTCGCAGGTCACGCCAGGGGTCGTCCACCTCGCCGTGCCGTTCGACGAGAACTGGAGACTCGATGTCGATGGCGTCGAGATCGAGCCGCGTCGGGCCTTCGGTGTGACGACGGCCTTCGACGTCGATACCGCCGGAGTCGCGACGCTCTCCTACGACACGCCCGGGTCGCGAACCGCCATCCTGATCGTTCTGGCCCTGCTGTGGGTCGCAGCCCTGTTCGGCGCGACGCGTGTCAGCATTCCGCTCGCCCGTCGACGCGGACCGCTGGTCACCGACGAGACGTTGATCACCTTCGACGACAGCAGGGCGGTCGACGTTGCCCCCGTCGGGATCGACCCGGGCCTCGACATGACCGGCCAGGTCGCACGCATCGCGGAAGAGGCGTCGGACGACCCGGTCGGAGAACCGATCGACGAGCAATCGTGGGTCGACGACCTCATCCCTGACGCGATCGAGAACCCGATCGGCGTCGCTGACGGGTCCGATGCCACCCCCGAGGGTGAACGCGAATGACGAGCCGTCGCGGACTTCCCGCCCTCGTGTTGGTCGTGCTGGGTCTGGTGGGCCTCGTGATCGTCGGCCGAGATGTCGTCGACCCCCCCGTTCCGTTCTTCGCCTCGACCGGTGGGACCTGGATGCCGGCGGTCGGTGCGTCCGGGAGCCTCACCGGTAGCTGGTACTGCCCCGGTGTCCCGACCGACGGGGGCGAGGGCGTCGGCGGCGAGGTCATCGTGTCGAACGGTGAGGCCGCCCAGGTCGTTGGCCGCTATCAGGTGCTCACGGAGGACGGGGTCGTCGCCGAGCAGCCGTTCACCGTCGGTTCGTGGTCGCAGACACGGATCGACGTCGACGCGGCCGTGTCCGACGCGGACTTCGCCAGCGTGATCGTCGAGATCGAGGGGGGCACGGGCTTCGTCGAGCAGATCGCACGACACCCGCTCGGTGATTCGGTGGCCGCGTGCTCGAACGACACGTCGCCGACGTGGTACGTCGCCGACGGCTACACGCTGGAGAACAGCGTCGAGACGCTCGTGCTCACCAACCCGTTCGACGAGTCGGTCGTCGCCGATCTCCGCTTCTCCACCGAGAGCCGTCAGTCGGAACCCGATCGCTTCCGTGGGTTCATCGTGCCGCCGCGCTCGGTGCAGTCCATCCCCATCGCGGAGTTGGGGGCGCGGGACGAACCGATCATCTCGGTCACGGTCGAGGCGACCGCCGGTCGCCTGATCGTCGGCCGGGCCCAGGAGTACCGCGGCGGGGGCCGATTCGGGTACGACGTCAGTCTCGGCGCGCCGGAGCTTCGGGATCAGTGGTGGTTCGCCGACGGTGAAGTCGCGGACGGAGTCGAGGAGACGTACAGCATCTACAACCCGACAGATGAGGAGGTCGAGGTCACGGTGTTCTTCGGTGGTCTCCCGGTGT
Organism: Ilumatobacteraceae bacterium; assembly: GCA_963824025.1. Classification (GTDB taxonomy): domain Bacteria; phylum Actinomycetota; class Acidimicrobiia; order Acidimicrobiales; family Ilumatobacteraceae; genus Ilumatobacter_A. The sequence goes on along the minus strand of CAWGNY010000002.1, from coordinate 53,879 downwards.
CGGCGTCGGCGGTCAACGAGGGCGACCCGATCGTCGTTCCGCCGTTCCGGGTGGTTGTGTTCGACCCGAACGGGTCGACCACGACCGACGGCACCGCCGGTGAGGGGAGCGTCGATGGTGATGCCGGCGACGTGTCCGAGACGACCCCGAGCGACGAAAGCGGTTCCGGCGATTTCGCCCAGCCCACCAGAGGGCTCCCCGAGGGGCGTCACGCAACGGTGTTCTCGACCCTCGCACAGCCGTCGATCGTCGTCGACCGCGTCCTGACCCGGCCGAGCGAGGGTTCGATCTCGACGACGGTGGTGATGGGTGCCCCTCCGCGCCCGGACGGTTACGTCGCGAACACGTGGCGCATGGGGGTCGGGCCGACGGAACCCACCGAGCAGGCACTCGTCGTGTACAACATCGACCAGGTCGAGGCGACGGTGACGGTCTCGGTGGTCGGCCCGGACGGTCCCTCGGTCGTCCCGACGCTCAGCGAGGTCGCACTGCCGAGCGGGTCGATCATCACGATCGACCTCGTCGATCCGGACGTGTTCGGGCGCGAGTTGATCGTCGAGTCGACGAGTCGGGTGTTCGTCGAACGTCTGCTCCCGCGCAACAACGACCTCCCGGGTCGATCCGGCTCCTGGCTGCTGCCCGTCTCGGGATGAGGCGATGTCGGCGGTCGTTAGCCTGACGTCGTGTCCCGGGTCCTGATCGCGCTCGCCATCGTGGCGGTGGCCGCCGTGGTCGCTCACCTCGTGCAGCGCCGACGGATCCCCGACGCACCGACTCAGCGGCGCTACAACGTGCCGGAGCAACTCGACCGCAACGACTTCCCCCGCGCGGATGCGTCGTGGCTCGTTGCAGTGTTCACCTCCGACGTGTGCGACAAGTGCGCCGAGGTCGCCACCAAGGCCGCCGTGCTCGAGAGTGACACGGTGGCCGTTGCGAACATCGAGTTCTCCGCCGATCGCCAACTCCACGAGCGGTACCGGATCGACGCGGTTCCGACGTTGGTGATCGTCGATGCCCAGGGGGTCACCCGGCGGAGCTTTCTCGGGCCGATGACCGCGACCGATCTCTGGGCGGCCCTCGCGGAGCTCCGCGACCCGGAGTCGGCGCCGGGCGGTTGCGACCACCACGGCACCTGACCCGAACGGCGGGGCGTCAGCGCAGGACGATGTCGTCGAGGGTGGGGGCGCTCTCGCCCGACTCGATCATGCCCTGCTGGATGAGGCGCGCGACGGTGGGTCCGTCGATCGTCTCGTGCTCGAGCAGCGACTCGGCGATCAGTTCGAGACCACGCCGGTGACGGGTGAGGACGTCCTTCGCCCGCTGCTCCTGCTGGGTCAGCAGCTTGGAGATCTCCTCGTCGAGCAGCCGTGCGGTGTCCTCGGAATACTCGCGTCCCGTGCTCATCAGGTCGTCGCCGAGGAACGTGGCCTGTTGGCCGCTCCAGGCCTGCGGGCCCACCCGGTCGGACATGCCCCACTCGCGCACCATGCGTCGTGCGATCCCGGTCGCCTGTTCGAGGTCGTTGGCCGCACCGGAGTTGAGATGGCCGAACACCACCATCTCCGCCACACGTCCGCCCATCGCCTTGCAGATCGTGTCCTCGAAGTACTCCTTCGAGTAGGTGTGCCGCTCCTGGGGCAGCGACCACGTCACGCCCAGCGCCATGCCGCGGGGGAGGATCGTCACCTTGTGGAGCGGGTCGCCGTTCGGCAACACCGTCGCGAGAAGGGCATGGCCGCCCTCGTGGTAGGCGGTGGCCTTCTTCTCCTCCGCCGACATGATCACCGATTCACGTTGCGCGCCGAGGACCACGCGGTCGCGGGCGTTCTCGAAGTCGATGCGTTCGATCTCCTTCGATCCGCGGCGAACCGCGACGAGTGCGGCCTCGTTGACGAGGTTGGCGAGATCGGCGCCGGCCATCCCGACGGTCGCCTTGGCCATCGTGTCCATGTCGACGTCGGCGCCGATCCGCTTGTCGCGGCTGTGCACCTCGAGGATCGCCCTGCGCTCCTCGGCCTCGGGGAGGGGAACCACGATCTGACGGTCGAACCGGCCGGGTCGGAGCAGTGCCGGATCGAGGATGTCGGGCCGGTTGGTGGCGGCCATGATGACGATGCCCTCGGAGGTCTCGAAGCCGTCCATCTCGGCGAGCATCTGGTTGAGCGTCTGCTCGCGCTCGTCGTGCCCGCCGCCGAGGCCGGCGCCGCGCTTGCGGCCGATCGAGTCGATCTCGTCGATGAAGATGATGGCCCGGCCCATCCGGCGAGCCTGCTGGAAGAGATCCCGGACGCGGCTGGCGCCGACGCCGACGAACATCTCCATGAAGTCCGAACCGGTCACCGACAAGAAGCCGACCCCGGCCTCGCCTGCCACCGCCCGCGCGAACAGGGTCTTGCCGGTTCCGGGAGGACCCACGAGCAGCATCCCCTTCGGAACCCGGGCACCGATCTCGCGGAACCGGTCCGGATAGCGCAGGAAGTCGACGACTTCGCTGATCTCCTGCTTCACGCCCTCGTAGCCGGCGATGTCGTCGAACGTCGTGGACGGCTTGTCGGTCGTGTAGGCCTTCGCCTTGCTCTTCCCGATGGACATCACGCCGCCCATCTGCCCGGCCGCGCGTCGCTGCATCCAGACGAGGAAGCCGATGATCAGGAAGATCGGCAACATGAAGCCGAGCAGGTTGAGCAGGAAGTTGTTGCTCGGAGCCTTGTAGGAGATGACGACCCCGTTGTCCTCGAGGAAACTCTGGTCCCCCTCGAACAGGCCGGCTTCGCCGCCCGCTGTCGTGTTGAAGGAATCACCATTGGTGAGTTCACCGGTGATCTTTCCGGAACCCTTGTCGACCTCGATCTCCTGGACGTTGCCGTCCTCGACCTCGGTGATGAACTCGGAGTAGGAGAGGTCGGTTCCGTCGTTGCTCGGCCACAGGCTCGGGACCAGCAGCGCGCCGAGCGCGACCAGAGCGATGATCCACCAGCCCCAGCGGGGGAATCCCGGCTTCGTCTCGCCGTCCGCTCCCGAGGAGCCCTCGTTCTCGAACTTGTGCTTCGGTGACGGCCGCTCGGGTTTCGGCGACCGGCGCTGACCCCGGCCCGCGCCGGGGGGCGGGGGCGGTGGGGGAGGAGGAAGGTTTGCCATGGACCCATGATACGACCGCTGGCGACCCGTGCCCGGTCGTTCGCGCACGAACCGTTGTGGAAACTGGCACCTCCCGTACGCGGAGGCGAAGGCGGCGGTGCGGGAGCATGGGACGCCGGGGTGTGTCCGACGTGATCCGGGGGCCCACCATCCACCACGCCGCGCGCACGTTCGTTTACGGTTTTCCGGATGGGAGTTGGGCCTGAGCACACATCGAACGACAGTCGCGACGGGTCGCAGAGCACCCTGTTCGACCGCATCGCACGTCAGATCGCCGACACGGCGGCCGCGTTTCCCGGCGATGAGACCGCCGAGATCGCTCGCCTCGACAACGACGCATCGGAACCCGGAGGAATCGTGATCCATCGCAGCACCGCCTGGCCCGCCCCCGACGTCTCGACGCAGATCGAGCGGCCGAGCATCGCCGAGCGCCAGTGCTCGCGGACCGGCTGCTCCGATGCCGCAGCGATCACGCTCAGCTACCACTACGGACAGTCGCAGGTCTGGATCGACCACCTCACGCCCGAACGTGATCCGCACATGTACGACATGTGCGACCGCCACGCCGAGCGGCTCTCGGTTCCACGCGGCTGGCATCTCGACGATCGTCGTGGCGTGCGCCGCGGGTCACTGATCGCTGTCTGACCTGCGGGTTCCTCGCCGCCGATAGCGTCGGCGGCCGTGTCGAGACGTACCGGCGGAGCCGGCATCCGCGTGGGTCGTGGCCCCGAACCGTCGGGCACGATCGCCGCCTTCGTCGGGACGTGGGTCGCCGCGACCTTCGCGTCGTCGTTGGTGATCACCGTCGGTGGTGCCCCGGACGAGACCTCGATTCCGCTGCTCGCCGCGTCGTTGATCGTCGGTTGGACGGTGTTCCTCCTCGGTACCTGGTTGACCTCGCGCGAGCTCGGTTCCGGCGACGCCCGTGCCGACTTCGCACTCACCGCCCGCCCGGTGGACCTGATCGGTGTGCCGATCGGCGTCGCGTCGCAGTTGCTCCTCGTGCCCGCCGTGTACCTCCCGTTGCGGGCGCTGTGGCCCGACGTGTTCGACGACGACGCTCTCACCGAGACCGCGAACGACCTCGTCGACCGCGCGGACGGTGGACTGATCATCGTGCTGTTCGCGCTCGTCGTCATCGGTGCCCCGGTCATCGAGGAAGTGGTGTACCGCGGGTTGCTGCAGCGCCCGCTGCTCGATCGTCTCCCGGCCGTGCCCGTCGTCGTGGGAGTCGCCGCACTGTTCGCACTCATCCATTTCCGTCCCGTCGAGTACCCGGGGCTGTTCGCTGCCGGGCTCGTCTTCGGCGTGTGCGCATGGAGAGCCGGTCGGATCGGGCTGGCGGTGGCGGCGCACGTGTCGTTCAACGCGACGGGACTGGCGCTCGCACTGTGAATTCGGAAGCGGTGACGATGTCGGTGGCGCTGGGTTTGTCAGAATGGCCGCACTGTGATGGGAGCCGACTGTGAGTGACGACGTCCGCGATCCCGATCGGGCGGGTGGCGGCGACGCCGACGACTTCGTCTCGTGGTTCGACGACCGCTTCGGACGGCCCGATGCCGAGAGCGTCGCGGCGACACCTCGCGACACGCTGATCGACACCGAGACGCCGACGGACACCGGGGCTCGGTCGGATCGTGGAGCGTGGGGCCCGCCCGTCGACGGGGCCCACGATGCACCCGTTGCGGGAGCGGACCGGGCCCCGCTCGGAGATCGCATCATCCAGCGGGCGTTTCGGCGGCCGATGGCCTGGTGGAACGCGCCGTGGACCAATGCCCGGATCGTGCGGCTCCTGGTCACGAGTACCGCGTTGACCGTCACCACCGTCATCGTGATGCGGATCGTCCACTTCACCCCGATTCCGGGGCTCGGCGACCAGGACCTGATCTTCGATCGAACCACGCCCACCGGCGGCGACATGGGCGCGCACGTGTGGGCACCCGCCTTCCTCCGCGACCACCTGCTCCCCAGTGGTCAGATCCAGGGTTGGACCATGGACTGGTACGGCGGGCTCCCGTTGTACCGCTTCTACATGGTGATCCCTGCGCTGGCGATCGTCGCGCTCGACGTCATCCTTCCGTACGGCGTGGCGTTCAAGATCGTCGCGGTGTCGGGTCTCGTGACCTTTCCTGCCGCGTGCTGGGCGTTCGGCCGACTGGCGGCGTTCCGGCACCCGATCCCCGAGTTGTTCGCGTTCGGTGGCCTGTGCTTCCTGCTCGACGAGAGCTTCGAGATCTACGGCGGCAACGTGAAGTCGACGATGGCGGGCGAGTACTCGTTCTCGATCGCGTTGACGCTGGCGATGCTGGGCCTCGGTCTGCTCGCGAACGGGCTCCGTACGGGCAAGTACCGCGTGTGGACCGCGGTCGTGCTGTCCCTCGCCGCGGTCTCGCACGGAATCGTCCTGATCTTCGTCGCCGTCGCCGCGACGATCCTCTGTCTCGTCTGGATCGACAAGACCCGCTTGGTCTACGCGCTCACGGCCGGGATCACGACGGTCCTGCTGTCCGCCTGGTGGGTCGGCCCGTTCCTGTTCGGTCACGAGTTCATGACGGACATGAAGTACGGGTTCCGGCCGAACAGTTCGACCGACTCGTTCTGGGACATGTACTTCCCGCTGACCCCGGCGCTCGACATCATCATCACGACCCTGGCGGTGATCGGCTTCGCGATGTTCGTGGTGCGCCGACAGCTCACCGGTACCGCACTCGGCCTGCTGTGCATCGTGTTCGCGGTCCTCGTCTGGAACACCCGCGAGAGCCTGCCGGTGATCGGGCTGCTCTGGAATCCGCGACTCCTCCCCTTCGTCTACCTCACCCGCTACCTGCTGATGGTGGTCGGCGCACTCGAGGTGATCACGTGGGTGATCAACGCCGTTCGACAGCGGCGGGCCGATCGGACCCTCGGCGCCTACGAGGGTGCCGGAGCGTTCGCCGTCGTCGGCGTGTCGATCCTGCTGGTGTTCGGATGGATGTACGAGGTGCTGCCGTTCGACGGCCGTGCCACCGTCGGCGAGACCTCCGTCTACGCGTGGGGTCCGCTCCGCAAGGGCGCGGAGAGTGGGCGCGCCGTCGCCGACGGGTGGACCCGCTACAACTTCCTCGGTTACGAGGGCCGACCGGCCTACCCGGCGTATCACGACCTGGTCACCACGATGGACGAGCTCGGTGAGGAGCGTGGCTGCGGGCGCGCCCTGTGGGAGAACAACTCGGCGAACAGCGAGTACGGCACGACGATGTCGCTGATGCTGCTCCCGCACTGGACCAATGGCTGCATCGGCTCGATGGAAGGACTGTTCTTCGAGGCGACGGCGTCCACCAACTACCACTTCATCACCGCTGCGGCCGTGTCCGAGAGCGCCTCGAATCCGGTCCGCCAACTGCGGTACACGAACAACGACGCGGAGCTCGGCACGCAGCACATGCGTGATCTGGGTGTGCGCTACCTGATGGTCCGCACCGACGCCGCGAAGGCCGAGGCCGCCGCCGCCGATGGTCTGGAGTTCGTCGGCATCTCGGGAACCTGGGAGATCTACGAGGTCCGGGAGTCGAACATCGTCGAGCCGCTCACCGTCGAGCCGGTCGTGGTGACCCAGGCCGATGACGACTGGTACAAGCCGGGTGACCAGCGTGAACGCAACCTCGAACTGGGAACCAGTTGGTTCCAGAATCGGGACACGTGGCCGGCGATCCCGGTCGACGACGGTCCCGAGCAGTGGCAGCGGGTCACGGCCTCGATCGTCGACGACCAGCGCATCGACCCGTTCGACGACCAACTCCGCAAGGTCGACTACGTCGCTCCCGATGGCGGTCTGTCTCCGACGCCGCTGCCCGAGATCACCGTGAGCGACGTCGAGATTCGGGAGCAGTCGGTCGCGTTCAGTGTCGACCAGGTCGGAGTACCGGTCGTCGTCAAGGTGAGCTACTTCCCGAACTGGCGGGTCGAGGGCGCCGAGGGTCCCTATCGGGCCGGGGCGAACCACATGATCGTGGTCCCGACGAGCAACGACGTCGTCCTCACCTACGACTCGCGGTCGACGCTCGACTGGTTCTTCTACCTCCTCACCGCCATCGGGATCGGGCTGTGCTTCCTCTGGCGCCGGCTCGGCGACGTCCGACACGCGGACGTTCGTCCGGTCTTCGGCGCCGCGGGCCGAGCTGCCGCAGACGTCGTGGACGAACCGATGGTCGTGCCGTTCGGGGAACCGGGTCACGTCGACGGTCCGGACGTCGGCGGCCCGGACGGCGGCGAAGGATTCCGAGACGTGGCCGGGAATGCCGAGCCGCGCTCCACGACGCTCCTTCCCGGCGAGATGATCGATCCGACGCCGATGCAGATTCCGGTCCCGCTCGACGACGGTTTCGCACCCGACGGCACCGGTGACGCAGGCGACCCCGACGGTCGACCGATCGGGTGACCGTCAACTCCGCGTCATCCGCTCGTCACCCGGCCGTCGCGAGTCGCCGGTAGCGTTGCGCACCGTCATGTCAGTCCTCGACCAGATCGTCAAGGCGTACGACATCCGTGGCACCGTGCACGACGAGCTCAATGCCGCCGTCGCTCACGCCCTCGGAGTCGGTTTCGCCACCTTCGTCCGCTCACAACAGGTTCGCCGTGTCGTCGTGGCCCGGGACATGCGACCGTCCGGTCCCGGCCTGGTCGAGGCATTCACGCGCGGGCTGACCGAGCACGGCGTCGACGTGGTCGACATCGGGCTCGCGTCCACCGACCTGATGTACTACGCCTCGGGCCGACTCGATGTCCCGGGAGCGATGTTCACCGCCTCGCACAACCCGGCCGGATACAACGGGGTGAAGCTGTGCATGTCCGGGGCCCGTCCGGTCGGCGCCGACACCGGACTGGCCGAGATCAAGTCCACCGCGCAACTCGTCCTCGACGGAACCCCGCCGTCGATTCCGGATTCGGAGATCGGCACCGGGCAGCGCACCGAGATCTCTCTCCTCGACGAGTTCGTCGAGCACGTCCTCTCCTTCGTCGATGTCGCCGACATCGGCTCGATGAAGGTCGTCGCGGACACGGCGAACGGCATGGGTGGACTCGTGGTGCCCGCGGTCCTCGACCGGCTCGCCGAGGTCGAGTACGAGATCATGTACCCCGAGCTGGACGGCACGTTCCCGAACCACCCCGCCGATCCCCTGCAGCCCGCGAACCAACGTGACCTGCGGGCGCGCGTCGTGGCGGGTGGGTTCGACCTCGGATTGGCGTTCGACGGCGACGCCGACCGGGTGTTCGTGGTCGACGAGCACGGAGTCGGGCTGAGCGGTTCGACGACGACCGCTCTGCTCGCAGCATCGACGTTGCGTCAACATCCGGGTGCGACGGTGTTGTACAACCTGATCTGCTCACGCACGGTCCCCGAAGTGGTGACCGAGCACGGTGGGACACCGGTTCGTACGCGCGTGGGGCACTCGTACATCAAGCAGGTGATGGCCGAGTCCGGCGCGGTCTTCGGAGGCGAGCATTCGGCGCACTACTACTTCGCGCGCAACTTCAACGCGGACAGCGGGCTGATCGCGTCACTGATGGTGATGGCCGAGATCGGCCGCTCCGGGCTGCCGTTGTCGAAGCTGCGCGAACCGTTCGAGAGGTACGCGACCAGTGGCGAGATCAACACGCAGGTCGACGACGCCGCCGCGGTGATCGACCGGATCAGCGGTGTGTACGCCGATCATCCCCAGGACGATCTGGACGGTCTCACCGTCGATTGTGGCGACTGGTGGTTCAACCTGCGTCCCTCGAACACGGAGCCCCTGTTGCGGCTCAACCTCGAGGCAGCGGACCGCGACGCCTGCGACGACCATGTGGCCGAACTGCTCGCGCTCATCACCACCTGACGTTCACGACCCCGACCCACCATCCACCGTTCGAAGGACCACGATGTCTCTCTCCGCCGATCTCCTCGCCATCCTGGCCTGTCCCGAGGACAAGGGGCCCCTGTACTACCTCGAGGCCGAGGACCTGCTGTACAACCCGCGGCTCACGCGCGCCTACGCCGTCCGTGACGGGATTCCGGTGATGCTCATCGACGAAGCGACCACCGTCGATGCGGCCGAACACGAGCGAATCATGGGGTTGATCGCGGCAGCGGGGATCGCACCCACGTTCGCGGAGTCCTGACGGATTCCTGCTCAAGTCGCGGGGTTCAGCTGCCGATGATGACCACGATGGATCAGCGGGTGTCGAACCACGCACGAAGCTTTTCGGCGTCCGAACCACTTCCTCTATTACGAACGAGTTACAATTGGCCACGATGATCTCGACAACGATGTTCCGACGGGGCGCCGCCCTTCTCCTGGGCGTGACCGCGCTCGGGGTCGTCCCGGCCGCGCCGACCGCATCCGCTGCGGACTCACTCGGCGCGGGCGGCGAGTACTTCCCGGTTGCCCCTGCCCGCATCTACGACAGCGCGAACGCCGCCCCGGGAGGGCGGGTCGACGCCAGTGGCTCCGTCGATGTCCCCGTCGTCGGGCTCGCCGGCATCCCGGCCAGCGACGTCCTCGCGGTCGCCGTGAACGTCACGATCGCCGACGCACCCGGGCGCGGATTCGCCTCGGTCAGCCCGTCCGACTACCAGCCCGGCTCGACCGCGGCGACGTCGTTGATCAACTACCAGTACTCCGGCCACACGGTCCCGAACTTCGGGATCATCGGCGTGGGCACCGAAGGTGCGATCACGGTCGACCTCGACTCGCGGGTCGCCGGCACGGCGCGAGTCATCGTCGACGTGTTCGGCTTCGTGGCGACCTCCTCGTTCGTCGGGACCACCGACATCGGGGTCGACGACGGCGCCCGAATGGTCACCGTCACACCCCAGCGTGTGGTCGACACCCGCAACGCGGGCGGGCCGACGAACGGCGCCACGATGACCGCCGGCCAGTCGATCGAGGTTCCGATCCGTGGAGTGGGCCCCGTCCCCAACAGTGCGAACGTGTCCGCCGTCGTGGTCAACATGACCGGCATCAACAACCGGTCCGGCAACACCAAGACCTACCTCGCGGCCACCCCGGAGCGTGTACCGAACGGCTCGGAGACGTCCAACGGCAACTATCCGGCGGGCGTCACCAAGGCAAACCTCGCGATCGTTCCGGTCAACGACGACGGCAGCATCTTCGTCTACAACAACCGCGGCAGGATCCACGTCGCGCTCGACGTCGTGGCGTATCTCGAAGCGGGTGGCGACGACGCCTCCCGAACCGGGCGCATCGTCCCGCTCGAGGCGCCGTTCCGGTCGTTCGACACCCGCCAGACCGAGTTCGGTGCGTCCCGACTGGGGTTCTCGTCCTGGGAGGACTGGAGCTTCGAAGCGTTCGCCAACTCGGTGCGTCTCGAAGACGTCGCCGTCGGCGCCCAGTCCGGCCTGTTCGGCAACCTGACGGCGGTCGGACTCGAGCGGCTCTACCCGACCGAGCCCGTCAAGAGCTTCATCACCGTGAATCCGGCGATCGGCGGCCCGTTCCCGACGGAGCCCGGGAACTCGAACCTCAACTTCGACGAGAGTGGTTCGGTCGCCAATGCGTCGGTCGTCACGTACGGCGCGAAGGACGGCGATGCCAACATGGTGTCGGCGTACAACTCCAACGGCCGCACGCACTACATCCTCGACGTGTACGCGGTCATTCTCGACTGACGTTCCACCCGTCCATCGGGGCGTCGCTCCGGGCCGAGCGCTTCTGCCTGCGGCGCGTCACCGGCGGCAGGTTGCTCGATAGACTCGCCGACTACTGGGCTGCATCGCTGACTCGGGCCTGATGGTCCCGGCCCGGTTCGACTTCAACGAACCACCGGAGGTTTTCCCATGTCCGAGAACACGATCGCCCCGCCGCAGACTTCGACGTTTGCCGCCCGCAAGGACTGGCGCGTCGCCGACCTGTCGATGGCCCCGTTCGGCCGCAAGGAGATGATCCTCGCCGAGCACGAGATGCCCGGGCTGATGGCGCTGCGCAAGGAGTACGGCGGCTCCAAGCCCCTCGCGGGCGCGCGCATCTCGGGGTCGCTCCACATGACGATCCAGACCGCGGTGCTGATCGAGACGCTGACCGCCCTCGGTGCCGAGGTGCGCTGGGCGAGCTGCAACATCTTCTCCACCCAGGACCATGCTGCAGCAGCAGTGGTCGTCGGCCCGAACGGCACCGTGGAGGCGCCCGACGGGGTCCCGGTGTTCGCGTGGAAGGGCGAAACGCTCGAGGAGTACTGGTGGTGCACCGACCAGATGATGACGTGGCCCGATGCGGCCGACGGCACGAGCTACGACGGACCGAACATGATCCTCGACGACGGCGGCGATGCCACGATGCTGCTGCACAAGGGTGTGGAGTTCGAGAAGGCAGGCGAGGTCCCCGACCCGACCGAGGCGTCGAGCGCGGAGTTCGCGATCGTGCTCGGGCTGCTCCAGCGCACCCTCAAGTCCGACCCCGGCAAGTGGACCCGGATGGCGAGCCACATCAAGGGCGTCACCGAGGAGACCACCACCGGCGTCCACCGCCTCTACAAGATGATGGAAGACGGCGAGCTGATGTTCCCCGCGATCAACGTCAACGACTCGGTCACCAAGTCGAAGTTCGACAACCTCTACGGCTGCCGGCACTCCCTGGTCGATTCGATCTCGCGGGCGACCGACGTGATGATCGGTGGCAAGACGGCGCTCGTGCTCGGCTACGGCGACGTCGGCAAGGGCTGCGTGCAGTCGCTGCAGGGCCAGGGCGCCCGGGTCATCGTCACCGAGATCGACCCGATCAACGCGCTGCAGGCCGCGATGGAGGGCATCCAGGTGCTCCCGCTCGAGGACTGCATCGAGGACGTCGACATCTTCGTGACCGCCTCGGGCAACTTCAACCTGATCACGATCGACCACATGAAGCAGATGAAGCACAACGCGATCGTCTGCAACATCGGCCACTTCGACAACGAGATCGACATGGCCGGTCTGGCTCGCTCGGGCGCCGTTCGAGACGAACTCAAGCCGGGTACCGACGTCTGGCGCTTCGAGGGCGGCAAGCAGATCATCGTGCTGGCCGAAGGCCGTCTCGTGAACCTCGGCTGCGCGACCGGTCACCCGAGCTTCGTGATGTCGTGCTCGTTCACGAACCAGGTACTCGCTCAGATCGAACTGTGGCAGAACACCGAGCAGTATCCGCTGGGCGTCTACGTGCTCCCCAAGCACCTCGACGAGAAGGTCGCCCGCCTGCACCTCGACGCCCTCGGGGTGAAGCTCACCCAGCTCACCGACGAGCAGGCCGAATACCTCGACATCGACCCCTCGGGACCGTTCAAGCCCGAGAACTACCGCTACTGACCTAATTGCTCACCGTGTCGAACCAGGCCGGGCGGTGCACGTCACCGGAGGTGTGGGTCGCGCAGCGTCGGGGGAGGACCCTCGCGTGAGTCGGGCCGCCAACGCGTTGGTCGCGTCGTATCGACTCCAGCTCACCCCGGAGTTCGGGTTCGATCGCGTCGCCGATCTGCTCGAGATGATCGCGGGGCTCGGGGTGAGTCACCTGTACCTCTCCCCGATCTCCGAGGCGTTGCCGGGGAGTCAGCACGGATACGACGTCGCCGACCATCGTTTCGTCCGCCGGGAGTTCGGCGGCGAGGAGGGGTTGGCCGCCCTGCTCGACGCCGCCGAGGCGCATGATCTGGGAGTCGTCATCGACCACGTCCCGAACCACGTGACCGTGGCGCGAGCGGAGTCGAACCCGCACTGGTGGGCGATGCTCCGTGACGGACCCGACTCGGAGGAAGCGCGCTGGTTCGATGTCGACTGGGATCTCACCGACGGCAAGGTGATCGTCCCGAAGCTCGGCGAACCGCTCAGCGACGTCCTCGCGTCGGGTGCACTCGTGCTGGCCGACACCGACGACGGACCCGAGTTGCACTACGGCCCCCTGCGGTTTCCCGTCACCGTCGGAGCCGACACGTCGGACCGACGCGATGTGGATCTTCCGGAACTGCTGGCGCAGCAGCACTATCAGCTCGAGTGGTGGCGGCACCCGGCTCGAAACGTGCGTCGGTTCTTCACGATCGACGATCTCGTCGCGGTTCGGGTGGAGGACGAAGCGGTGAGGTCGGTCGTCGACACCATTCCCCGTGCGCTCAACGATCATCCGGCGTTCGCCGGGGTGCGTGTGGACCATGTCGACGGCCTCGCCGATCCGCTCGGCTACCTCCGCCGGTTGCGGACGACGATCGGCGATGACCGCTGGTTGCTCGTCGAGAAGATCCTGGGACCGGGCGAAACGCTCCCGGCCGACTGGCCGGTCGACGGCACCACCGGGTACGAGCACATCACCGTCGTCGAGCACACGATGCTCGACGAGCGTTCCGAGCCGGCGTTCACCGCGTTCTGGAACACGCTCACCATCCCCGAGGCCCGTGACTTCGAGACCGTCGAGGACCGGTCACGGCGGGAGGTCGTGGAGCAGGGGCTGCGACCCGACCTCGACCGTGTGGTCCGAGCGGCGTTGGCGGACGACGAGTCGCCGTTCGGCGCTGGGATCGACGAGGTGCGTCAAGCCGTCGTCGAGCTCACCGTCGGCCTCCACCGCTACCGCACGTACCTGCCCGATGACGCCGAGTCGCAGATCGTCTTCGAGGACCTGGTGGAGCGTACGGCGGCCGCCGTGCCCGACATCGCAGCGGCCGTGCGGTGGTTCGGCCGTCTCGTGCTGCGCGCCGAGGACGTACGGGTTCGCTGGCAGCAGCTCACCGGCCCCGCGATGGCGAAGGGAGCCGAGGATCGTGCGTTCTACCGACATCAACGGCTCGCCTCGCTGTGCGAAGTCGGCGGCCGGCCCGGGCGCTGGGCGTTCGACGTCGCCGGATTCCATCGCCACCAGCAGCAGGTGCAGGAACGCTGGCCGACGACGATGCTGGCTGCGACCACGCACGACACGAAGCGCTCGTCCGGGGTGCGTGCGCGTTCGCTCGCGCTGACCGCCGAGGCCGACGACTTCGTCGAGATCGCCGGTGCCTGGATGCGGAACCATCCGGATGTGATCTCGGAACTCCGCGGCGGCGACGTCTCACTGGCCGTGCAGACCGCCGTGACCGCAGCTCCTCTCGACGCGCACCGTCTCGGTTCCTTTCTCGTCAAGGCGGCCCGCGAAGCCGACCTCGACACGGGTTGGACCGAACCCCGCACCCGGTACGAGGAGCGCCTCGAGGCGCTCGCTGCAGTCCTGGTCGACGATGTGGCTTCCCCCGGTTCGCCGCTGGCAGAACTCGCGGTGCGCGTCCGACACCGCGGGGCGTCGATCGGCGCGAGGCTCGCGGTGCTCCAGTTGACGTGTCCGGGGGTTCCCGACCTGTACCAGGGTTCGCCCCTCGAGCTGCTGTACCTCGTCGACCCGGACAACCGCCGACCACCCGATTGGGTGCGTCTGCAGCGGCTCGTCGAAACCGCTCGTGCCGTGGAGGGCCCTGTCGTCGCATCGTCGCCGGGAGCGGAGGACGACACGTTCGACATCGCACGGATCGTCGCCACGCGACGACTGCTCGCGCTCCGCCGTCGTCGACCGTCGGCCTTCGGTCCGAACGCCGGTTACCGCCCCGTGGACGTCGATGGTCCGGCGGCGGGATCGGTGATCGCGTTCGAACGCGCCGACTCGGTCGAACGTCGTGGGGTCGCGGTGACCGTCGCTCTTCGAGCCGCCCTCTCGTCGGACGAACTCGGGGGGACCGTGGTCCGCCTGCCCGACGGTCGATGGCGCAGCCTGCTCGCCGATGGACCCACCCGGGCCGGCGGTGAACCGATCGCCGTCGTCGACCTCGTCGGCGCGCTGGGCGTCGACGTGCACGAGCGCGTCGGGGAGTGATCCGGTCGAACGGAACGAGGTTCAGCGGTCGGGGAGTCGCAGAAGCCTGACGCCGAAGGATCCGACGGAGGAGGACGGCGAGTACGCCGCCTCGTCGCGCCCGACCCAGCGGGGGTCCGCCGAGTCGAAGAGCACGTCGGCGTCCTCGGCGCCCCTCGCCCGGACAGGTTCGTCGCCGAAGTTGAACGTCGCGATCGTGGTCGTCGCTCCCCACCGACGGGTGACGGTGATGGCCCTGCCGTCGACTTCGACGGTCTGGTCCGCATCCGCGGCGGTGAGCACCGGATGTTCACGTCGCAGGTGAATCAGACGGGTGTGCATCTCGAGCAGGCCACGGTGCGGACCCGACCCCGCGACGGATGGATCGAGCACGGCTGCATCGAACGTCGCCGGGTCGGCGGGATCGGCGATGCCGCGCTCCCAGTCGGCACCGGAGAACTCGAGTCGGCGACCTCGACGGACGGCTTCGACGAGATCGGGGTCCCCGTGGTCGACGAAATAGGGGAACGGAGCACGTTCGCCGTACTCCTCACCCATGAAGAGCAATGGCGTGAACGGCGACAACAGGATGAACGCAGCAGCGAGGCGACGGCGCGGCTCGGTGACGTCGGCGTCGGCGAGAAGGCGGTCGCCGCGAGGTGTGTTGCCGACATGGTCGTGATTGGTCGAGAACGCGATGAAACGTGCAGGATCGACATCGGTTGCATCCGCGCCGTGGCGGCGGTCGAGGGTCGCGGAGTAGCGGCCGCTGTAGACCCAGCGCCGCTCGAGCGCGGTCGCCAGGTCGCCGACACCGCCGTAGGCCGCGTAGTACTCGTGACGCTGCCCCGTGAGCGCGACGCGCAGCGCGTGATGGACGTCATCGTTCCACACGGCGTCCGCCCCCCAGCCGTGGTCGGCGGTCGAACGGACGAGTCGCGGATCGTTCGATGCCGATTCCAGCGTCACCAGGACGCTTCGACCGGCCCGCTCGCCGGCACGGTGGGCCGCCTCGACGATCTCGGCGCCGACCGGCCGTGCGGTCGGATCGACGATGGCGTGTACCGCGTCGACGCGCAGCCCGTCGAGATGGAAGTCGTGGATCCACGATCGGACGTTGTCGAGGATGAACCGACGCACCCCGTCGCTGCCCCTGTCGGCGACGTTGATCGCGTCGCCCCAGGGTGTGCTGTATGCGTCGGTGAAGAACGGACCGAATCGCGCCAGCACGTTGCCCTCCGGTCCGACGTGGTTGTAGACGACGTCCAAGATGACGGCGAGACCCACACGATGGGCCGCGTCGACGAACCGGGCGAGGCCCATCGGGCCGCCGTAGGACGCCTGTGTGGCATACGGAAAGACGCCGTCGTAGCCCCAGTTGCGGGTGCCGGGAAACGCGTTGACGGGCATCAGTTCGACCACGGTCACACCGAGATCGACGAGGCGCGGCAGTTGGCCGATCGCCCCGTCGAACGTGCCGCTCTGCGTGAAGGTACCGACGTGCAACTCGTAGATGACGGCGTCGGTGAGTTCGACGCCGACCCATCCGTCGTCACCCCACTCGAAGCTCGCCGTGTCGACGACAGCGGAGCGTCCGTGGACACCGTCGGGTTGCGCCCGCGAGGCCGGATCCGGAAGTGGCTCCCCTCCGTCCAGGGCGATCGCGTACCGGTCACCGTGACCGACGTCGTCGACGGTGCCGATCCAGGTGGGCGCACCCGGGTCGCGGTCGTCGATGACGGCTTCGAGGTCGACGCGACGCCCGTCGAGGACGACCTCGACGCGCTCGGCGCCGGGCGCCCACACCTCGAAACGGGTGCCGCCGTCGACGACCGTCGCCCCGAGCGACGTCACGTCCCGCCTCCGTTGCGCTCGCGTGGTGCGGCGGAGCCGGACAGGCGGTGGTCGAGCGCGCCCGGATCGCAGCCGGACGTTCCGTCGGAGGGTGGGCGTTCGGAGATCGTGGTCATCATCGTCTCCCGGTCAGGATGTCGAGGCGGCGCAGGACGTCGGGGTCGGCGAGGATCTCCGATGCAGGTCGGTCGAGCCGGCGTTGCCAGATCCCTTCGACGACGCGACCGGGCAGATTGTGGGGGCGGGTCTCGCCGATCAGGTCGTCGAGATCGGCGACGACCATGCGCGCGTCGGAATGCGCCAGCCGGGAGAGCACGGCATCGAGGAGTTCGCCCGCCGAAGCTGTCTCGTCGACGCCGAGCGTCGTACGGTACCCGGTGAGGTCGTGGGCGCGAACGTGTTCTGCGAAGGCCGACATGTCGTGGGTGCGGACGCCGGCGACCGTGCGAGCCGGGATCACCGGAAGCGGCGAGCGGTCGGTCATGAACTGCTCCTCGTACATTCCGAGCATTCCGACATCGTCCAGCGCCTGAACGACATCGGGCGGAACGGTGCCGAGGTTCTCGCCGACGATGGCGACCCCGGCCTCGGCCGCGCCGGCGGCAATGACGGCGAGCAACTCGTCGCGGGGATACCCGACGTAGACGCCGCGGTCGGCGGGAAACCCGTCGGGGACCCACCACAGTCGATGGACGGCCATGACGTGGTCGATGCGCAGCATTGCTGCGTGTCGACCCGCGCGCTCGATCATCCGACGCCAGAGTTCGTAGCCGGTGCGGCGCATCTCGCCGGGTAGCTGAGGGGGGAAACCCCAGTTCTGTCCGGAGGTGAAGAACGTGTCGGGGGGCGCTCCGACAGCCATCGCCGGGGCGAAGAGGTCGGGGAATGCCCAGGTCTCGTAGCCGTCGGGGTGCGAGCCGATCGGAAGGTCGAGCGCGAGTGATGCGGTCGCGGTCGAGGACCCGATCGTGTGGAGCTGTTCGTCGCACAGCAGCTGCGCGAGGACGTGGGATCGCTCGACGAGCCCTCCGTCGTCGCCTCCTTCGCGCGCGGATCGAAACCGGGCGTACGCCGCAACGTCGGGGTGTGCGGTGACGAACCGGTCGAGGCGCTCGAGCAGTGAGCGGTCGGCGTCTTTCGCAGCACGGACGAGCTGTCGTCGGCGGCGCGCGCCGAGCGCCCGCCAGTCGACGGTGTCGCTCTGCGCCGGGACGGGGAGGGGTGGGAGCGCCGGGTCGTCGATGAACACCTCGTTCCAGTGCAGGCGACTGATCGGTGAGTACGGGCTCGGGTCGTAGGGATCATCGAGAAACGCCGCGTACAGCGGGAGGGTCGACACCATGTCGATGCCGAGGGAGCCGAGCCGCCTCGCGACCGCCCCGAGGTGGCCGAACGACGGCAGCGGTGAGCCGGTCTCCCACAGCGCGTACGTGGGCACGAAGAGGCCGCTCCATCGGCGGGCCGGGTCGAGCCCCGGCATCGTGGAGGGGCGGACGACGACCAGGCACTCGTCGGCCCGCGCCCCGGACAGGAGCCTCAGCGTGTGGCAACCGTACGGGAGTGAGTCGGGCATCTCGACGACGGATCGGTCGCCGTCGCGGCGAACCACCACGGGGAGTGGTGAACCGTCGACCAGCAGGGACGCATCGTCCAGCCGTGCATCGACCGTGACCGCTCCCGGGTCGGGTGACGCCGCTGCGACGAAGACCGGATCGACGAGCGCCGGGGAAGCAGCACGATCCGCCTCGAGGACCTCGACGACACGCCGGACGACCTCGTCGTCGGCCGGGCGCACGACGCCGTCGACATCCTCGTACTCCAGGTGGACGCCGAGTGCCAAGGCGCGCCGGTGGAGATCGTCGATCACGCTGGGCGGGCCACGGTCTCGGCCAGCGCGGCGAGTGGCCAGGACACCCAGTCGGGCCGGTTCGCCAGCTCGTAGCGGACCTCGTAGAGCGACTTCGTCACCACGTACACGTCGAGGAGGAACCGGATGTCGGCAGCGTTCTCGGGCACGAGCCCCGTCCCGGCGATCGTGTCGCAGTAGGAGCGGAGCAGTTGCTCCTGGGTGTGCCGCGTCCACTCGGATCTCCACGCGTCGACCGCCCGGGCTTCGCTGTCGCTCACTCGGCCCCGTGCCGTCATCGTGTCGACCGCGACCCGACCCGCGTAGTCGAGCGACCTCTGCAGCCCGGCGACGTCGCCGAGCGGCGAGCGCTTGATCGTCCGCTGACTCATCGGTTGTCCCGGTTCGCCCTCGAAGTCGATGAAGACGACGTCGTGGCCGGTCCACAGGACCTGTCCGAGGTGGAGATCCCCGTGGATCCGGATTCGCTTCGCATCGAGACGGGATTCGGTGAGCCGATCGAATCGTTCGATCAGGCTGTCGCCGCCGTCGGTGACGATTCCCGCGAGCGCTTCGGCCCCCTCCGACAGGTCGCCGGATCGGTGACTTCGTCGGAGCTCGCGCTGTGTCGAGCGCACGGCGTTGCGGACGCTCTGCAGGATCGAGCGTTGCCACATCAGGTTGAACGCCGCCGGACGAATCGATTCGTCGAGCGCCTCGGGGGGAGTACCCACTCCGGCGAGCGCCATGTGGAGTTCGGCGGTGCGACGCCCGAGGAGTTCGGCGAGTGCAGACATGCTGTCGGTCGAGCTCACCACGCCGGGGTCGCCGTCGACGTACAACACCTGATCCTCCATCGAACGTGACAGGTCGTCGAGCAGCTTGACCCACAGATCGCTCTCGTGGTCGACAGCGTCGTGGACGATGAGGACCGATGCCGACTCGGCGTGGCCCGGTAGATCGACCTCGAGGGTGGTCACGACGCCGGGGACGTGGGCGAAGCCCTCCGAGGCGAGGTGCTCGGGCAATGCCACGTCGGGGTTCAGTCCGGGCTCGAGTCGTCGGATGAGTTTCGCGATCTTCGTCCCGTCGACGACCACCGAGGTGTTCGACTGTTCGACTCCCAGCAGGTGGACCGTGCTGTCGGGGTGCAGGGCGATCTGTTTCGTCGGACGCCGAGGTTGGCCCCGCACGGTCGTGGGACCCGAGCTGAACGACTGCTTCCGGGTGGCTGCGGCGATCACCTGAGCGGCCCCGTGCTCGTCGGCCATCGCGTCGACCAGCAACCCGTGGTCGTCGAGCCGTGCGATGACGGCGCCCGGACGCAGGTGCTCGAACGCGGCGGCGTGATCGGCGCCGATCCGCATGACCGGGACGGCATAGCGTTGGTCGTCGCCCTCGGTGAATGCGACGTCGACGCTGAGGAGGGCGACGGCGTCCTCGATCGGTCTGCCACGTTTCGCGTTGGTCATCGGCACCGCCGTGGTGACCGTGACGTCACGCACCCCGCGGTCCTTCGCCGCGAACCATCGACGTTGCGTCAACCAGGGCGTGATCGCGCGCGACAGCGGTGCACGGCGGCGCAACACCTCTGCGAACGTGCCGGGGAGGTGGGCGATCTGGGTGTTGGATGCCGTGTCGGCCACCTCCTCGACCGCGAACCAGAAGAACCCGTACGGAGCGAGAGTCAGGGGATAGGGCCCGTCGCCGATCGCGGGAAAGCGGTTGCGGCCGAACACCTCGATGGGGGTCGCGCCTGCGTGGCCGCGAAGGTCGAGTTCGACCGGCTGCGACAGGCGCGACAGGTTCGCGACGCACAGCATCGGTGACTCTCCGTCCAACGTGCGCAGGAAGGCGAGCACGTGCGGGTTCTCGGGATCGAGGAACTCGATCGCTCCCCGCCCGAGCACGGGTTGACGGTGGCGGATCGAGATGAGTTGGCGCATCCAGGACAGGAGCGACGCCGGATTGGCCGACTGTGTCTCCACGTTGACGCTCTCGTAGTGGTACTCCTGCTCGGTGATCAGTGGGAGATACAGACGGTGGGGGTTCGTCGACGAGAAGCCGGCGTTGCGGTCCGCCGACCACTGCATCGGAGTCCGGACGCCGTCGCGGTCGCCCAGATAGACGTTGTCCCCCATGCCGATCTCGTCTCCGTAGTACACGACCGGGGTGCCGGGAAGGGAGAAGAGCAGCGCATTGAGCAGCTCGATCTTGCGTCGGTCGTTGCCGAGGAGAGGAGCGAGCCGGCGGCGGATGCCGAGGTTGATCCGCATCTCCTGGTCCCGGGCGTAGGCGCGCAGCATCAGGTCGCGCTCCTCCTCGGTCACCATCTCGAGCGTGAGTTCGTCGTGGTTCCGGAGGAACGTCGCCCACTGGCAGTTCTCCGGTGGTGTCGGCGTCTGTTCGAGGATGTCGATGATCGGTGTTCGGTTCTCCATCTGCACCGACATGAACAGACGGGGCATGACAGGGAAGTGGAAGTTCATGTGGCACTCGTCGCCGTCACCGAAGTAGCTGGCGGCGTCTTCGGGCCACTGATTCGCCTCGGCGAGCAACATCCGCGCGTCGTACTTGTCATCCATGTGCGCCCGGATCCGCTTGAGGAGGGCGTGCGTTTCGGGGAGGTTCTCGCACGTCGTCCCCTCCCGCTCGTACAGGTAGGGCACGGCGTCGAGGCGGAGGCCGTCGACGCCCATGTCGAGCCAGTGGTCGAGCACGCCGAGTACGGACTCCTCGACCGCCGGGTTGTCGAAATTGAGGTCCGGCTGATGGGAGTAGAAGCGATGCCAGTAGTACTGGCCGGCGACGGGATCCCACGTCCAGTTCGAGGTCTCGAAGTCCTGGAAGATGATGCGGGCGTCGGCGTAGGTGTCCGGGTCGTCCGTCCACACGTAGAAGTCCCGCCACGTCGAACCGCGGGGTGCCCGCCGCGCCCGTTCGAACCAGGGATGCTGGTCGCTCGTGTGGTTGATGACGAGTTCGGTGATCACCTTGATGTCCACGCGCGTGGGCGGCGTCGAGCAGTCGCCTGAAGGCGCGCGTGGTCCCGTAGTCGGCGTTGACGGTGAAGTAGTCGGCGATGTCGTAACCGTCGTCGCGGCCCGGAGACGGGTAGAACGGCAGCAACCAGATCGCGGTGATCCCCAGGTCCGCGAGGTAGTCGAGCCGCGACGTGAGGCCGTTGAGATCGCCGATTCCGTCGCCGTTGGAGTCGGCGAACGCGCGCACGTGGAGTTCGTAGATGACGGCGTCGCGAAACCAGTCCGCTGTGCTGTCGCCGGTCGGGTTCGGTGTCTTGGTCCCGGTCATCGTGCTTCTCCTTCGTCTGCAGGGTGGACGGTGAAGACGTGGGCGATCGTGCCCCACGGCGAGAGCTCCACGTAGTTGTCGTTGCCGACCCAGCGATGGGTCGCACCGCCGAGTCGGTCGACGACGTCGTATTCGCTGCCGTACTCGAGTCCGATCGCTGCGAGGTCGATGTCGACGCGACCGGCGTGGACGGCGTGGGCATCGACGTTGGCCACCACCAGGACCGGGGCGGTCCGGCCGGTCGGATCCGTCTTCGTGAAACAGAGCAGCGCCGGGTCGTCGGCGGGGTGGAACCGGATGGACTCGAGATCGGTGAGGGCGGGGTGGTCCCGCCGGATCTGGTTCAGGCGCGTGATCAGAGGGGCGATGCTGTCGGGATCGCTCAGATCCCAGTGCTGCAGTTGGTACTTCTCCGAGTCGAGGTAGTCCTCCACGCCCGGTCGCGGCTCGTTCCGCAGCAGCTCGTACGCCGGTCCGTAGATCCCCCAGCTCGGGGAGAGCGTGGCGGCGAGGATGGCCCGCATCACGAACGCAGGCCGTCCACCGTGCTGCAGTTGCTCGGTGAGGATGTCGTGCGTGTTCGGCCACGCGTTCGGTCGGAAGTAGTCGATGGTGCGCGTGGCGAGGTCGTCGAAGTACGAGCGCAGCTCCCATGCATTCTGGCGCCAGGCGAAGTAGGTGTAGGACTGGTTGAAGCCGATCTTCGCGAGTCGCTCCATGACCCGGGGGCGGGTGAACGCCTCGGACAGGAAGATCGTGTCGGGGTGCTCGCGGCGGAGGGTTGCGAGCGCCCACTCCCAGAACGCGAACGACTTCGTGTGAGGGTTGTCGACGCGAAACACCGTCACGCCCTGTCCGATCCAGAATCGGAACACGTCGACGAGCTCACGCCACAGCGACTCCCAGTCGTCCGTCTCGAAGTCGAGTGGGTAGATGTCCTCGTACTTCTTCGGTGGGTTCTCGGCGAACTGGATCGAGCCGTCGGGCCGTTTCACGAACCACTCGGGATGCTCGCTGACCCATGGGTGGTCCGGTGAGCAGTTGAACGCGATGTCGAGGGCCAACTCCATTCCGCGGGAGCGACAGGCGTCGGCGAGCGCGGTGACGTCGTCGACCGTGCCGAGAGCGGGATCGACCGAGCGATGCCCCCCGTCTGCGGACCCGATCGCGTACGGGCTGCCGACGTCGTCGGCTTCGGCGACGACTGCATTGTTCCTCCCCTTGCGGTTCGTCGTCCCGATCGGGTGCACGGGCGGGATGTACACCACGTCGAAGCCCATCGATGCGATGTCGTCGAGCCGCTCGACGGCCGATCGGAGCGTGCCGGGGGACTCCTGTCGGCCGACCGTGGAACGCGGGAAGAACGAGTACCACGCTCCGACCGACGCGAGTACCCGGTCGACGTCGAACGGGATGGGGGACTCGAGCCGATCGACGGGATCACGGCGCTCGGCTCGCCGGAACAGGTCGTCCCACGAGTCGTCGTCGAGACCTCCGACGTCGTGGCCGGCGAGCCCGTCGGAGAGCGAGCGGAGCCGATCGAGGTCGGCGTCGGTGGTCGAGGACCGCGGGTTCGACAGCATCTCGGCGACGAGTCGATACCCGATGTCGAGCTCGACGCCGACGTCGAGTCCGGCGTCGATCTTCTTGATCGTGCCGCGGCGCCAGGTTTCGGCGTGGGCGATCCAACCGACGACGTCGTATTCCCAGCGGCCGAGAGTGTCGGGCGTGAACGTGGCGCGATGGCGGTCGTTGACCATCGCCTCGAACGGGACCTCCGTCCACGCCTCGGTGCCGACCGGACGGATGAGCAGGGCGGCGCTCACGAGATCGTGACCGTCGGTGAAGACGTCGGCGGTGAAGGTCGTCGGTCGGCCGAGGGTCGCCTTGGCGGGGTATCGCCCTCCGTCGACGACGGGACGCACGGGTTCGACCACCGCGCGCGACGGTCGACGGTGCGGGAGGGTGCCGTCGCCGCTCTCGGGCCGTGCGGGGCCCGGTGTCGGTGGCGGAAGTGTGGCTTCGGTCTTCGGCGTGGGTCGTCGGCGTCTTGGCGTCTTCACCGTGTGTCGGTCCTCTTCGTCTCTTTCGTGATGGGCTCGGTCGCCGGTCGACCGGTGTCATCCGGCTCGTCGCCCTGGTTCGTGGCGACGGTTCGTGCGGTGGCGCGTCGTGTCGCGGGGTGGCGTGTCGCGGGAGCGACCGAGCGGAGCACGATCAGCGAGCGTCCCTCGACGTGGATCGTGTCGCCGGCCTTGGCGTTGACGATCCGGCGAAGGCCGCGTCGAGGGTCGGCGGAGTCCAGGTCGACGGTCCACCGGCGGCTCCACTGCGGGCCGGGAATTGTCCACTCGAGCGACTCGTGCCCGGCGTTGAACAACAGCAGGAACGTGTCGTCGACGATTCGTTGACCGTAGTGATCGGTGGTCGGAATCGTCTGCCCGTTGATGAACACTCCCACGGCACGGGCGTATCCCGTCGACCAGTCGTCGTCGGTCATCTCCTCGCCGTCGGGGCGGAGCCAGGCGAGGTCGTCGATGCCGCGGATCAGGCGCCCGCGGAACCACTGCCGCCGACGGAACACCGGGTGGTCGAGTCGAAACGCGATGACGCGTTGGCACCACGCCAGGAAGTCCTCGTCGACGGCATCTCCCCAGGCGTACCAGGAGAGCTCGTTGTCCTGGCAGTACACGTTGTTGTTGCCATGTTGGGTGTGGCCCAGTTCGTCGCCCCCGACGACCATCGGGACACCCTGGGAGAGCATCATCGTCGCCATCATGTTCCGGCGTTGGCGGGCCCGGAGTTCGACGATCTCGGGATCGTCCGTCGGCCCTTCGACGCCGTGATTCCAGGAGCGGTTGTGGGCCTCGCCGTCCTGGCCCCCTTCGAGGTTGGCCTCGTTGTGCTTCTCGTCGTAGGAGACCAGGTCGAGGAGGGTGAAGCCGTCGTGGGCGGTGATGAAGTTGATCGAGGCGGTCGGACGACGGGTGTCGGCCTCGTACAGATCCGAGCTGCCGGTGAAGCGGGAACCGAACTCGGCCAGCGTGGCGGGCTCGCCGCGCCAGAAGTCGCGCATCACGTCGCGGTACTGGCCGTTCCACTCCGACCACTGGGGCGGGAAGTTGCCCACCTGATAGCCGCCTTCCCCGACGTCCCAGGGTTCTGCGATCAGCTTCACCTGGGACACGACGGGATCCTGCTGGACGAGATCGAAGAACGCGGAGAGGCGATCGACCTCGTGCAACTCGCGGGCCAGCGTCGATGCGAGGTCGAAGCGGAACCCGTCGACGTGCATTTCGAGCACCCAGTACCGCAGGCTGTCCATGATGAGCTGCAACACGTGCGGATGGCGCATGTTCAAGCTGTTGCCCGTGCCGGTGAAGTCGAGGTAGTACTGGGGGTCCTCGTCCACGAGGCGGTAGTAGGCCTGGTTGTCGATGCCCTTCATCGACAGGGTGGGACCCAGGTGATTGCCCTCTGCAGTGTGGTTGTAGACCACATCGAGGATCACTTCGATCCCCGCCGCATGCAGCGACTTCACCATCGTCTTGAACTCCTGGATCTGGCCCAGCGCAGCGCTCGAGGTGTAACCGTTGTGCGGAGCGAGGAACGCGATCGAGTTGTAGCCCCAGTAGTTCCGGAGCCCTTTCTCGACCAGGTGGTGATCCTGCACGAACTGATGGACCGGCATCAGTTCGATCGCCGTGATGCCCAGGTCGTGCAGATGCTGCACGATCGACGGGTGGGCGATGGCGGCGTAGGTGCCGCGGAGTTCCGGTGGCACTGCGGGATGCAGCATCGTCAGGCCGCGAACGTGGGCCTCGTAGATCACGGTCTCATGCAGCGGGGTGTCAGGGGGTCGGTCGTTGCCCCAGTCGAAGAACCGATCTCCGACGACCGCCTTCGAGACGTGCGGCGCGCTGTCCGCGAGGTTCGCCTCGGCCGGATCGTCGAACTCGTACCCGAAGCACGCCGGATCCCAGTCGATGTCGCCGGCAATCGCTTTCGCATAGGGATCGAGGAGCAGCTTCGTATGGTTGCAGCGCGCCCCGTTGGCGGGGTCCCACGGTCCGTGGACGCGGTAGCCGTAGCGCTGTCCGGGTCGGACGTCGGGTAGGTAGGCGTGCCAGATGTGCCCGTCGACCTCGTGCAGTTCGATGCGTCGTTCGTCTCGATCAGCTCGATCCGCTGCGGTCCGGTCGTCGCCGAAGAGGCACAGCTCGACGCCGTCGGCGACGCTCGAGAACAACGCGAAGTTGGTGCCCGATCCGTCATAGGTCGCCCCCAGCGGAAAGGGTCGCCCCACCCACACCCGCGCACGCTCGGAGGACGCCGATGGCACAACTGCACTGTTCACCCGTCCATCTTCCCCCGAGAACTGCTCGATCAGACACCTCGGCGACCGATCGTCGACAACGATGCACCTCCCCACCGTGCGCGCGATGCAGGGACTCACGAACGCTCCGGTCGGAATCGATCGGTCAGCCGTAGATCGCGCCGAGGACGATCGCAGTCTGTCCGAGCTGGTACAACACGTGCACCCAGACCCTCCGGTCTCGGGCCGGAGCGAGGAAGCGGTCGGCGCCCAGGATCCCGTCCGAGGTGGCGAACGCCAGCGTGCCGATCACGATGAGTGCCCGCGCCGTCCCGGCGCCCGAGAGGACCACTGCGCCGCTCACGGCGATGTACGCGATGACCGGAACGTGGAGCGGGCTGGATCGCAGGGCGCGTTCGATCGGGCGGCCGGCGCCGATCACCAACGCCGTGAACCCTGCTGCGCCGGCCAGGAGCCAGGGGGACGGATCCCACATCGCGACGAACGCGACGACGTAGGCGAGGTGCCCCACGAGGAACGCCGACAACCCGATGGTGAAGCGGTTGACCGACGGCAGCAGGGCGATGTCACCGACGAGCCCGAAGGCCAGACCGGCGACGATCCATGCCCGGGTCGAGGTCGCGTCGAGGTCGTCGGCGAGGACGACGGCGATGAGCGCGATCATCACCGCCGGCTTCGCGATCGCCTCGATGTTGGCGCGGCGTGTCGCGACCGACCACCAGTCGACCAGCATGGAGCCGGCGGCGATGATCGCGAAGAAAGTCGCCGACGCCGTCACGGCGTCGACCTCGGACGACGGCCGATCCCGCCGGCGGTCACGCTTCGACGACGACGGTGAACCGGCCCGACGGGTGCACCGTGCACTTGTCCTCGAACACGCCGGCGGTGGTGAAGCGCTGTCGAAGCGTCTCGCCGGGTCCGAGGAACCAGGGGCCGAGCAGGTGG
The DNA here is from genome assembly GCA_963824025.1 of Ilumatobacteraceae bacterium. GTDB lineage: Bacteria > Actinomycetota > Acidimicrobiia > Acidimicrobiales > Ilumatobacteraceae > Ilumatobacter_A. The sequence continues at coordinate 26,638 of CAWGNY010000002.1, read as the reverse complement.
GCCTGGTCGTCCTCGTTGACGATCACGATGGTCTCGTCGAGTTGTGCGACGAGCTCGCGCGGCAGGATGTCGAGCGGTTCACCCTGCTCGATCCGGTCTCCGGCCCCCGCCGGAATCACGTAGGTGTACGTCGGCTGCTCCGGGCCGGCGGAGCCGCTTCCGCCACATGCCGCTGCGAGTCCGATGATCCCGAGCAGCAGGATCGACACCAACGCGGTAGCGGGCGCGCGGCGAACCGCGGCGACGGTGTCGGAGAGGGGAGCGGCCGTCATGTCGTGGTCTCCTCGGTGGTCTCCTGAGCGAGGAGTTCGTCGATCTCGCGGTTCAGGCGCTCCGTATCGAGGACACCGGTCGAGTGCACGATCGTGCCATCGGATCCGATGAAGTACGTGGCCGGGAACTGCGCGACCCTCAGCGACTCCTGGAGTTCGGCCAGTTCGTCGCGGAAGAGGTCGTACTCGACGCCACGCTCGGCGGCGAACTCGGTCATCGCTTCGGGGGTGTCGATCGGATTGACGCCGATGAAGCGCACCTCGTCACCCCGCTCGCCGTCGACCTCGGCGAAGTCGACGAGTTCGGTGGCGCAGGGAAGGCACGTGCTGTACCAGAAGTTGATCACGAGTGGTTCGCCGATCCAGGTGCCGGTGCTGGTGGTGGTCTCCCCGACGCCGATGAGTTCGACGTCGGGGAGCATCTGGGCGTCGCCGGGTTCCGCGCCGCCTCCGCAGGCGGTCGATGTGAGTGCGACAGTGGTCATCCCGATCGCAACGGCCCGACGAGCGACGGTCACTGCTTGGGGTTGACGATCACCGCCGTGACCATCCCGAACATGCCGTCGGCGCGTTCGACGTGGGTGAGGATGTGGCAGTGGTAGACCCACGTGCCGACGGTATCGGCGTTGAACAGCACCGAGTAGCGCTCTCCCGGTGCCACGTTGATCGTGTCGGCCCAGTAGGGGTTGTCGAGTGGGATGCCGTCCTTGGCGTACACCAGCTGCGGGAACTGGTGGAGGTGCATCGGATGCGCCGTCAGGCCCTCGTTGTAGTAGTGGATGACGCCCCAGTCACCCTCGTCGATCACGATCGGTTCCGTGCCGGGGAAGCTCTTGCCGTTCAGGGTCAGGCCGATCGTGCCGGCGTCGTTGAGCACCATCGGCTTCTCGAAGGCCGGCTCGAGGTCGGCGGGAATCTCCACGCCGGAGATCGTCTGGCCGTAGGGGAGTGGGTTCTCGCCGATCTGCATGGTCGCGAACATGCCGTTGATCACCGAGGTCTGGCTGTGCAGGTGGGCGTGGTACATCCCGATCGCGGGGTCTTCGGCCACGAACTCGTAGGTGAACGTGTCGCCGCTTGCGATCGGGTCCTGCGTGTACGGTGACACCCCGTCCTGGTCATTCGGGGTGTGGATGCCGTGCCAGTGGATGTCGGTGCCCATCGGGGTGAGGTTGGTCAGTTCGATCTCGACCTTGTCGCCGACGTCGAGCATGATCCGCGGACCGGGAACCTGGCCGTTGTAGGCCCACGCATCGACGATCTCGCCCGGCGAGACCTCCCACGGGATCACTTCGGCGGTGAGTTCGAACCGCTTGGTACCGTCGGCGAGGATCTCCGGCTCCAGGAGCTGGTTGCCGAGGCCTTCGGTCTCGGCCGGATAGGCGAGCATGGAGTCGACCATCAACCGGTCCATCTCCTCCGGCGTGAGGCCGGCGTGATCGCCCCCGAGGTCTGCCGGCTCGAACGAGTCGGCCTCGCCGATCACGAGCTCAGCGGTCATGCCCGACTCCGCGTGGCCCGAGATGCTGCAGTAGAGCTCGTAGGTACCGGGTTCGAGCTCGCCGAGCGACAGCGTGTCGACGCCCCGCGACATCAGGTTGTTGCTCTGGAGGCCGAGCTCTCGGACCGCCAGGTTGTGTTCGATCGCTCCGCCGTTCACGATGTTCAGGGTCACGTCGCCGGCCGGTGCACTCAACTCGCCCTCGATCGCGAACTCGCTGAGCGAGATGTCGAGTGCGCTGGACGCCGCTCCTGAGCCGGCGTCGCCCCCCGAGTCGTCATTGAAGAGCGCGACGAACGCGAGGGCGATGAGGCCTGCGATCAGCCCGAGGACGCCGAGCACGCCGATGGCCAGCAGCGCGCTTCCGAGCGGACTGCCGGACGACCCGTCGGGGCGGGGTGTGGGTGCCTCCGCGGCCGGGGCCGGTTGGTTGATGACGGACATGCAGGGGTTCTCCATTCGGGGGCGTGGGTGCGACGTCCGACAGCATTCCGCGGCGCCACCGCTTCCTTTAGGGCCGAAGGTCCCGAATCTGCCCCTCGCGCGGCCGAGGTTGTCAGGACGGCCGGCGGGCGTCGGCCAGGGTGAGCCGCGGGAGGAACACCTGGACCAGCGGGCCGATCCCGACGGCGAAGACGGCGGTGCCGACGCCGATCGCGCCGCCGAGTGCGATGCCGACGGCCAACACCGTCAGCTCGACGAACGTCCGCGCCGCCCGGATCGACACGGAGCGGCCGATGACTCCCCGTCGGGCGAGGCCCGTCATCAGGCCGTCGCGTGGACCCGGCCCGAGTCCGGCGCCGATGTAGAAACCCGAACCGACGGCGATCAGCACGACGCCGCCGAGCATCATGGGGATGCGGATCGCGAGAAGGTCGACACCGTCGAGCGGTGACGCCGTGACGTCGACGACCACGCCGATCACCGTGGCGTTGAGGATCGTGCCGAGTCCCGGCTGTTCGCGGAGAGGAATCCAGAGCAGCAGCAACAGCACACCGGTGATGATGATCACGTACCCGGTCGATACGCCCGTGAGCTCGGTGATGCCGGTGTGGAACACGTCCCAGGGCGCCGCGCCGAGTTCGGCCTCGATGAGCAACGAGATGCCGACGCCGAACAGCACCAGACCGAGCAGGCATCGTCTGATGCGGTCGAGCGGCCGATCGACGGGGACGAAGCGCTCGCCGAGGGTGGGGGCCATTGCGGTCAGCGTAGGAGTCCTCCCTGCTCACGACGCACGGAGAACTCTGAAGTACCCCCTTGCTTCACTGGACGATATGATCTTCGAAACACGTTGCGCCGGCTGCGACAAGCCGGGAGCGCCGATCTGCACCACGTGCCGGTTCGCACTGCTCGGGCCGGCTCCGCACGACGCGGCGCACGGTGTGATCGCCGCGGTGCCGTTCACGGGGCGGGCGCGTCGTGTCGTCCTCGGGTGGAAGTACCGGAACCGGCGCGCTGTCAGTCGCCACCTGGCCGGCCTGATCGTCAATCGGCTGCTCGCGGTGCGCGCACACCACGACATCGATGTCGTGACCTGGGCGCCGACGAGTGCGAAGCGGCGCCGCGAACGTGGTTTCGACCAGGGCGAGCTGCTCGCGCGATCGGTTGCCCGTCAACTCGGTGTCCCGTGCCGCCGCCTGCTCGATCGGGACGGCTCGATCTCGCAGACGGGCCGCTCCCGCACCGAGCGTATGGCCGGCCCCAACTTCGCGGCGCGGCCCGGCCTCGACGGCGTACGGGTCCTCGTCGTCGACGACGTCGTGACCACCGGCTCCACGCTCGCCGCCGCCGCCGCCGCACTCCACGACAACGGCGCGGTCGCCCGCCTCGCGGCCGTCGCCTCGACGCCGGATCGTCGGGGCGCCACCGTGCTCCCGTTGCATCGGCGGGCTGCAACGACGGCCGCGTGACGCCTGCCTGAACCCCGTCGCGCTCCCGGTCCGGTCGGCATCGCGCCGGTAGCATGGACGGTCGCATGGGAATCCTCGATCGCATCCTCCGCGCCGGTGAAGGCAAGAAACTCAAAGCGCTGCAGGGCATCGTCCCTGAGATCAACGCGCTCGAGAGCGAGATGAAGGCGCTCAGCGACGCGCAGTTGACCGGCAAGACGGCCGAGTTCCGCGAGCGCCTCGCGAACGGGGCCGATCTCGACGATCTCCTCGTCGAGTCGTTCGCCGTCATCCGCGAGGCGGCCGACCGCGTCCTCGGGCAGCGTCACTTCGACGTTCAGTTGATGGGTGGCGCAGCGCTGCACTTCGGCTGGGTCGCCGAGATGAAGACCGGTGAGGGCAAGACCCTCACCTCCACCGCTCCGGTGTACCTCAACGCACTCGAAGAGCGCGGTGTCCACCTCGTCACGGTCAACGACTACCTCGCCCAGTACCAGTCCGAGCTGATGGGCCGCATCTACCGGTTCATGGGAATGGACGTCGGGCTGATCCTCCCCGGTCGCGGCGCGAGTCCCGCCGAGAAGCGAGCTGCCTACGCGGCCGATGTCACGTACGGCACGAACAACGAACTGGGCTTCGACTACCTGCGCGACAACATGGCCCCGAGCAAGGAGGCCAAGGTCCAACAGAGGGGCCACAACTACTGCATCGTCGACGAGGTCGACTCGATCCTGATCGACGAGGCCCGCACGCCGTTGATCATCTCCGGACGGGTCGCCGATGCCGCCAAGCTCTATTACCGGTTCGCCTCCATCGCCCGCTCGCTCAAGCGCGACGTCGACTACGAGTTCGAGGAGGACAAGCGCATCGTGGTGCCCACCGAGGAGGGCATCGAGAAGGTCGAGGCCGCTCTCGGCGTCGACAACCTCTACGACAACGTGCAGGCGAACCTCGTGCACCAGTTCACCGTGGCGCTGAAGGCCAAGGAGATCTACACGCGGGACAAGGACTACATCGTCCAAGGCGGCGAGGTGAAGATCGTCGACGAGTTCACCGGTCGCATCCTCGAGGGTCGTCGCTGGTCGGAGGGCATCCACCAGGCGGTCGAGGCGAAGGAGGGCGTGAAGATCAAGGAGGAGAACCAGACGCTCGCGACGATCACGCTGCAGAACTACTACCGGTTGTACGAGAAGCTCGCCGGCATGACCGGTACGGCCGCGACCGAGGCGGCCGAGTTGATGAACACCTACGGCCTCGGGGTCGTGCCGATCCCCACCAACATGCCGGTGATCCGGGACGACGAGGCCGACCTCATCTACAAGACCGAGGAGGCCAAGTTCAACGCGATCATCGACGACATCGAGGAGCGTCACGCCATGGGGCAGCCGATCCTCGTCGGCACGGCGAGCGTCGGACGGTCCGAGAAGCTCGGTCGGCTCCTCGATCAACGGGGCATCCCCTGCGAGGTGCTCAACGCGAAGCAGCACACCCGCGAAGCCGAGATCGTCACACAGGCGGGGCGCCTCGGGGCCGTGACGGTCGCGACGAACATGGCGGGCCGCGGCGTCGACATCCTCCTCGGGGGCAACCCGGAGGGTCTCGCCCGGACCGACGTCCTGAAGGCAGGTTTCGACGCGGGGCTGTTGGCACACGAGTTCGAACTGCCCGTGCCGCTCGACCAGATGCCCGAGGATTTCCAGGTCGAGCGCAAGAAGGCGCTGGCGTTGTTCGACGAGCGCCTCGAGTACCACACCGTTGCGTGTCGTGCGGAGGGCGACAAGATCCGCGAACTGGGCGGGCTGTACGTCATCGGCTCGGAGCGCCACGACAGTCGTCGGATCGACAATCAGCTGCGCGGTCGCTCGGGCCGCCAGGGCGATCCCGGCGCGTCCCGCTTCTTCCTCAGTCTGGAGGACGATTTGATGCGGCTGTTCGCAACCGGTGCGCTGAACTTCGTGATGGGCCGTGCCCTGCCCGACGACGAGGCGATCGAGGCGAAGATGGTCACCAAGGCGATCGAGCGTGCGCAGACCACCGTCGAGACGAAGAACGCCGAGATCCGCAAGAACGTCCTCAAGTACGACGAGGTGATGAACGAGCAGCGCAAGATCATCTACAAGCGCCGCGACCAGATCCTCGACGGTGAGGATCTCCGCTCGGCCGGCATGGAGTACCTCGCCGAGGCGGTCGACTCCCTGATCGCGACCCACTGCGCGTCGGTTGCCGACGACGAATGGGACATCGAGGCGCTGGCCAAGGAGCTGACGCTCTACTGGCCGAACTCGATCACCGAGGCGCAGCTCGAGGACTGTGCCGACACCGATGAGATCTACGACCTGGTGATGGCCGATGCGACCGCTCACTACGAGCGGCGCGAGGCGGAACTGGGCGAAGAAGTCCTGCGTCAGGTCGAGCGCCAGGTGATGCTGCGGATCATCGACCAGCGCTGGCGGGAACACCTCGAGGAGATGGACTACCTCCAGGCCGGCGTCAACCTGCGCGCGATGGGCCAGATGGACCCGCTCACCGAGTGGCAACGCGAGGGCTTCGAGATGTTCGGCGCGATGATGACCGGCATCGCGCAGGACTTCGTCAAGTACGTCATGCACGTACAGGTGGTGCAGAACCAGGCCGGTGCACCGACGTCGTCCGATGGCCGCCGCGCGATCGCCGATCCGTCCGACGCCAACAAGGACGGCGTGATCGACGCCTCCGAATCGGGTGTCAGCAACCTCACCACGAGTTCGTCCGACGACGTGGACACCGATGGGTTCCGTGCCGCGGCCGCCGGCGGAGGCGCGATGCCCGCCGCCGCCACGCCGAACACCGTGGTGAAGCAGCAGACGGTGGTGAAGGACGACTTCTCGAAGACACCGCGCAACGCACCGTGTCCGTGTGGCAGCGGGAAGAAGTTCAAGAACTGCCACGGTGAGAGCTGAGTCCGGTCTGCCCGGATCGTCCTGATGCGTGATTTCACTTCCGACCTCCGCGACCTTCGGCGTCGCCTCGACGAAGCAGAGAGCTATCTGTCGATCGTCGACAATCGGGAACGGTTCGCCGTGCTCGAAGCCGAGGTCGCCGATCCCGCGCTCTGGGACGATCAGGACCGGGCGCGCAAGCTCAACGCCGAGTACGCCAACCTCAAGGACGACCTCGACACCTTCGATGGTCTGAGCGACCAACTCGCCGACGTCGAGGTGCTCCACGAGCTGGCCCGCGACGAGGACGACGAGAGCCTGGAACCGGAGATCGAACAGTTGGTCACGTCGATCGGCAGGGAACTCGATCGTCTCGAACTCCGCAGCCTGTTCACCGGCGAGCACGACGACGCCGACTGCATCGTGCAGATCAATGCGAAGGACGGCGGCGTCGACGCGCAGGACTTCTCGGAGATGTTGCTGCGGATGTACGAGAAATGGTGTGAGCGTCGCGGTTTCACCATCACGCTCAACGGTGTCTCCGAGGGGCAGGAGGCCGGGATCATGTCGGCCGAGGTCACGATCCACGGTCGCTACGCGTACGGCTTGATGTCGGCCGAGCGTGGGACCCATCGCCTCGTGCGGATCAGCCCGTTCGACAACCAGGGACGCCGACAGACCTCCTTCGCCGCGGTCCAGGTGTGGCCGCTGCTCGAGGACGTCGACGTCGAGATCGACGAGTCCGACGTCGAGATGCAGGTGTTCCGTGCGTCGGGCGCCGGTGGTCAGCACATCAACAAGACCTCGTCGGCGGTGCGCCTGATCCACCACCCGACCGGGCTGGTCGCGAGCTCCCAGGAGGAGCGCAGTCAGCTCCAGAACCGAGAGCGGGCGATGGCGCGCCTCTCCGCGATGATCGCCGCCAAGGCCGAGGAGGATCGCCAAGCCGAGCTCGACTCGATCGCGGGCAAGCAGGCCCAGGTCGGTTGGGGCAGTCAGATCCGCAGCTACGTGATGCAGCCCTATCAGATGGTCAAGGACCTGCGCACCGAAGCGGAGACGGCAAACGTGCAGGCCGTCTTCGACGGCGACATCGATTTCCTCATCGAGAGCTTTCTCCAGCAGCGTCGCGCCGGCAACGACAACTCCTGACGTGTCCGACCCGTCACGCCGTGGAGTGCCGTTCGTCATGGTCGGGTGCCACGATCCCCGTCCCCGGCGGCGATACGGTATTCCAGCCCGTCAAGTGGGGCGAATGTCCTCATGATCAGACTCGAAAACGTCACCAAGAGCTATTCCAGCGAAGTCGTCGCCGTGAAAGACGCGAGCTTCGACGTCGCCAAGGGAGAGTTCGTCTTCCTCGTCGGCCCGTCGGGCTCCGGCAAGAGCACCCTGTTGCGGATGCTCAACCGTCAGGACCGCCCCGAACGCGGCGCGGTGTGGGTCGCGGGTCGCAACATCGTCGACCTGCCGAGCGGCCGGATCCCGATGCTGCGTCGCAACATCGGCAACATCTTCCAGGACTACAAACTGCTGCTCGAGAAGAACGTGTTCGAGAACGTCGCGTTCGCGCAGGAGGTGATCGGCCGCCCCCAGCACGTCATCCGTCAGCAGGTGCCCGCCGTGCTCGACCTGGTCGGTCTCGCGGGCAAGGAAGAACGCATGCCGAATCAGCTCTCCGGTGGCGAGCAGCAGCGTGTGTCGATCGCACGCGCGTTCGTCAACCGTCCGCTGATCCTGCTCGCCGACGAACCGACCGGCAACCTCGACCCGGCCACCGGCGAGGGCATCATGCGACTTCTCGATCGGATCAACAAGACGGGGACGACAATCGTCATGGCCACCCACGACCAACGCATCGTCAACACGATGCGCAAGCGCGTGATTCAGCTCGATCGCGGCATCATCGTCCGCGACCAGGCGCGCGGCGTGTACGAGTGAGGTGACCTGATGCTCTCCCGTGTCCGCTACGTCTTCCGCGAAACGTTCGACAGCTTCCGCCGCAATGCCACACTGACCGTCGCGTCCATCATCACCGCGGCGATCTCGCTGCTGGGCGTGGGACTCACACTGCTCAGCCAGGAGGGTTTCGACAACCTCCTGTCCAAGTGGGAGGGCGGCGTGGAGATGATCATCTTCATGCGGCCCGACGTCACCGACGATCAGCGGGCGTTGATCGAGAGCAGCCTCGACCAGAACAACCAGTTCATCGAGTCGTGGACGTACTGCGACGTCGAGTGTTCGCTCGCGGAGCGTGACCGTGTGCTCGCCGCCGAGCCCGGGGTGAAGGATCTGCTGAACGCTGACAACATCCCGACCCAGTACAAGGCCGTGCCGACCGAGGCGACCGACGTGCAATTGCTGCGCCAGGTGTCCGAGGCATTCTCGGAGGGCCCCGGTGTGTTCGAGGTCGTGTTCGCCGAGGATCAGATCTCGCTGATCGAGCAGCTCCAGTCGTTCTTCGGCTTCCGCCTGTTCCTGCTGTCGGGGTTTCTCCTGCTGGCCGCCATCCTCCTGATCTGGAACACGATTCGGACCGCGATCTTCGCGCGTCGTCGGGAGATAGAGGTGATGAAGCTCGTCGGCGCGACCGACTGGTTCATCCGGGTCCCGTTCATGCTCGAAGGCTTGTTGCACGGTGTGATCGGTGGCGCCCTCGCGAGCCTCGGCCTCGGCATCTGGAACTCGCAGTGGACCCGCGGCGTCCAGGGATTCCCACCGAACAGCGGGTTCGCCTCGCTCGTGATCACGAACGGCTACGACAAGACCGTCATGGTGTACATGTTGGTCATCGGTGCGGTCGCCGGAGCGATCGGGTCCGGGATCGCCGCCTCCCGCTTCCTCGACGTCTGATCGGTCCGGATCGCCCGCTCCCTGCCTCGCCGCTCACGGCCGTGCCGGGGTTCTGAGCTGCGGATCTGGCCGAGTGCCGCTTGGTTCGATCGGGGTGCCCGGTGTCGCGTTCTCTACGGTGCTCGGCATGGAGTACACGCAGATCCTGCTCGACGTCGACGACCACATCGCGACGATCACGCTCGACCGTCCCGATCGGCTCAACGCGTTCACCGGCACGATGATGCACGAGTTGATCGACGCGTTCGACCGGACCGACGCCGACGACGACGTGCGGGCGGTGATCATCACGGGCGCAGGTCGCGGATTCTGTGCGGGCGCGGATCTCGGTGCGGGCGGCGACACGTTCGCGAAGGGGGGCAGCGACGTCCAGACCGAGGTGGGCGTGCCACGCGACGGAGGGGGACTGGTCAGCCTGCGGATCTACGACTCGAAGAAGCCGGTGATCGGAGCGATCAACGGGCCTGCGGTCGGCGTCGGGGTGACGATGACGCTGCCCATGGACATCCGTCTCGCGAGCGACGACGCGAAGTTCGGGTTCGTGTTCGCCCGGCGTGGCATCGTGCCGGAAGCCTGCTCGTCGTGGTTCCTCCCCCGGCTCGTCGGGATCAGCCAGGCCGCCGAGTGGTGCTACTCGGGACGGGTCTTTCCGGCGCACGAGGCGCTCGCCGGTGGCCTCGTCCGCAGCGTTCACCCCGCCGCCGACCTGCTGCCGGCGGCTCGCGCGATCGCGGTCGAGATCGCGGAGAACGCGGCGCCCGTCTCCGTCGCGCTGACGCGGCAGATGCTGTGGCGGATGCTCGGTGCTGCGCACCCGATGGAGGCCCACCGCGCCGATTCGCGTGGCATCGCGTTCCGCGGGCCGAGCGCCGACGCCCGGGAGGGGGTGGAGAGTTTCCTCGAGAAGCGCCCTGCGGTCTATTCGAACCGGGTCAGCGACGAACTGCCCGACCTCTTCCCGGACTGGGTCGATCCGCATTTCGAGTGACAATTCCCGAATCGCGCCGCGCGCGCCCTGCCGAGTGTGACAACCTGATGACAACGGGCGCGATGGAACCGTCATCCATGGTGACGGAGTGGGCGAGATTCGGAGCACGAGGTGAACACCGACCACCAGGACGAGCGTCCCGCGACCGGCTACCGGGGCCACGACGTCGTCGATCCGACCCACCGTCTGATCGGCACGATCAGCGACGTCGTCTACGACAGCACAGGCCAACCGCAGTGGGCGGTCGTCGACCTCGGGCTGTTGCGTTCGTCCCACTTCATGCCGATGTCGGTGGGTTACATGTCCGAAGCCGGAGAGTTCGTGGTGCCGTACGACAAGCGGGTCGTGAAGAGCGCTCCCAGGGCCGATCGACGTCACCTCGTCGACTCGCCGACCAGTCGGCAGTTGCGGCGTCACTACGAGTTGATCTGAGTGCCCTGCCGGCGGCCTCGGCGGGCACTCGCCCGGAAAGAGTTTGTTCACGTTCTGCAGGAACAAGTTCAAGCTTCTCGCGGTTGGAACCGAAGAATGATCGACGGCGCACCGGGTGCCGAACACGACGAAACCACGAGGAACACCATGACCACAGTGCTGATGGAGAAGCTGAACACCGGCGACGTGCTCGAAGTGCGTACCCAGGACGACGTGATGACCGTCCTGGTACTGCTCGCGACCGACGACTTCGTGATCCTCGACCCGTGCGACGATTCGACGCCGTTCGTGATGCAGCGCGACGAACTCGTCGAGTACCGCAAGTTCGACGCCGCCTGATCGCCTCGATCCCCCGAAAAGCGTGCCGTTCCCTCCGCGGCACTAACGTTGACGCCGTGTCCGACACGGCGTCTTCGTTGTTTTCACGGGTCGGTGGCCGGCCGTTCTTCGAGCGCCTCGTCGATGCGTTCTACGACGGCGTGGCGACCGACGAAGTCCTGGTCCGGCTCTATCCCGAGCAACCGGACCTCGCCGGCGCCCGCCACCGCCTGACGCTGTTCCTGGTCCAGTACTGGGGCGGGCCCACGACGTACATGGAAGAACGCGGCCACCCTCGACTGCGGATGCGGCACCTCCCGTTTCACGTCGGCCCCCTCGAACGGGATCGCTGGCTCGTCCACATGGCCGCCGCCGTCGACGCGGCGTGTGCCGATCCGGATGTCCCCAGCGGCGTCGCCGCAGAGTTGATGGCCTACTTCGTGCCGGCAGCAGAACACCTCCGCAACGACACCGGATTGCCGATCTCCTCGGCGCGGCCCGGCACGGGCTGAAGGTTCTGGTCCGGACGATGGCTGCGATCGAGGTTCACGATCTCCACAAGCGCTATGGCGACAACCATGCCGTCAGCGGCGTGTCGTTCCACGTGGACGTCGGCGAGGTGTACGCCCTGCTGGGTCCGAACGGGGCGGGGAAGTCCACCGTGGTCGAGATCCTCGAAGGTCACCGTTCGGCGACCTCGGGTGAGATTTCGGTGCTCGGCTTCGACCCGGCGAAGGCCGAACGCGACTTCCGCGACCGCATCGGTGTGGTCCTGCAGAGTTCCGGCGTCGAGAACGAGTTCACCGTTCGAGAGGTGATCGATCTCTATTCCAGCGCCTACCGTTCGCGTCGGTCGACGGGTGAGGTGCTCGCGCTGACCGGACTCGAGGCGAAAGCCGACGAGCGTGTCGGCTCGCTCTCGGGCGGCCAACGTCGTCGCGTCGACCTGGCGCTCGGCATCGTCGGGAAGCCCGATCTGCTGTTCCTCGACGAGCCGACCACCGGATTCGACCCCTCGGCACGCCGTCTGTCGTGGGACCTGATCGAGGAGATGTGTGCGGGTGGCACGACCGTCCTGCTGACCACCCACTACCTCGACGAGGCGGAGCACCTGGCGGACCGAGTCGGCGTTCTCGGCGACGGCCGGATGCTGGCCGAGGACACGCCGGCAGCGTTGATCGAGGGGATCAGCGGCACCCTCGTCAGCTTCCAACTGCCCGAGACCATCGCGATCGCCGACGCCGTCTCGACGTTCGGCGAGGTGATGGGTGCGGACGTCCGGGTGTCGGGGCGACTCGTCGAAGCGACCGTCGAGCGCTCGACGCAGGTCGTGCACCGTCTCACCGGATGGGCGGTCGAGCACGACGTCGAGCTGTTGGGCCTCAGCGTGACCCGCGCATCGCTGGAGGACGTGTACCTCCAGCTCACGTCGCAAGGGGGCGCCACGTGAGCGACTATCCGTCGAATGCCGCGCTCGTCACCCGTCAGATCAGATATCAGGTCACGTACTTCTTTCGCGTGCCGGTCGCGCTGTTCTTCACTCTGATCCTGCCGATCGTGATGCTCGTGCTCTTCAATGCGCTCTTCGGCGACAACACGGTCACGATCGACGGGAGCGAGTGGTCGGTCCGCCAGTTCTACACCGGTGGCCTGGCCGCCTACACGGCGGTGTCGGCGACCTACAGCAACATCGGCAACATGGTGCCGATTCGGCGCGATGAGGGCATCCTCAAGCGGTGGCGCAGCACGCCGCTTCCGACGTGGACGTACATGGTGGGCTTGATCGGTGCATCGATACTGATCGCGTTCGCGGGAACGATCTTCATGCTGGCGATGGGCTATGCGTTCTACGACCTCTCGATCGAGTGGGCGAAGATGCCGGCCGCCTTCATCACCCTGGTGGTCGGTGTGGCGTCGTTCGCGGCCCTCGGGATGGCGCTGGTGTCGATGATCAAGTCGGCATCGTCGTCCGCGGCGGTCGTCAACGCCACGATCCTCCCGCTCGCGTTCATCTCCGACGTCTTCGTCGTGACCGACGACGACGGATTCCTGTCGGCGGTCGCGAACCTCTTTCCGCTCAAGCCGTTCGTGAATGCGTTCCAGGACTGTTTCAACCCGTTCGTCGATGCGCCGGGGTTCGCCCCCGACAAGCTCGCCTTCGTCGCTGCCTGGGGTCTCGCCGGTGCGGTGGTGGCCGTCAAGCGGTTCACCTGGGAACCTTCCGGCGCGGCGCCGCGGCGTGGCCGCAGGGCGAGGCAGGCGGCCGTCGACGCGACGGCGTGAGGCGGCCGCTCTCGATCGGCTGACGCTGCGCTCTCGCACGTGGCCACCGCCATGGCCGTCACCCCCGAACCGCCGGGCGCCGCGGCCTGGAACTCTATCGACTCTTGACCTAATGCATCGAGACTCGATACAATGAGGGCATGGCTCGAGGCACGCCGACACCCGATGACGTCAACAGCTACCTGCCGCTTCCGGCATCGGTCATGCACATCATCGTGGCGGTCGCCGGTGGGGAGAAGCACGGCTACGCGATCATGCGCGACATCGAGGAACTCTCCGGTGGTTCGGTCACGATGGGGCCCGGCACCCTGTACGGGTCGATCAAACGGATGATCGACCAGGGCTTGTTGGAAGAGGCCGACGAACGTCCCGACCCGGCCCTCGACGACGAGCGTCGCCGCTACTACCGGCTGACCGCGTTGGGGCACCGCGTCGGGGCATCCGAACGCGACCGTTTGAATGCATTGTTGGCCGCATCCGAGATCCGTCATCTCGGGCTGGGGACTGCGTGATGCGCCGGGCAGCGATCGCGATCTGCAGATGGTCGCTGGTGGCCTACCCGGCGTCGTTTCGCCGCGAGTACGGCCGTGCCTGGACTCGCCACATCGACGACCTCCACCGGCACGCCCGGATCAGCACACCGAGACTCGTCGTCCGAGTTGCCACCGACGTGGCGCTCACCGCACCCAAGATGAGATTGGAGACCCTCATGGGAACCACCCGCAAGACCGTCATCGCCGTCGCCGCACTTCTCGTGCTCGCCGGCCTCGTCCTGCTGTCGCCGGCAGTCGCGATCCCCGTCGCCGTCGTGGCGGGACTCGTCGTGGTCCGTGCTCGCCGGCACGATCGGCCGATCGCCGGAGAGGTCACGCACCTGACCCGACGCTGGTATCTGTGGCTGGCCGCCGGCGCGATCCTGTTCGGCGTCGGCTACACGACACTGGCCGTCGCGGGCGAGGACGCCAGCACCGCTGTTTGGGCAACGTGGGTCCTCAGCTGGCTCTTCGCGGCGATCGCCGCAGCGGTCGGCGTCGCGCTCGGCGCCACGAGGCTCGCTCGGCACTCATGACGCGCGCCCGGAACCGGAGACCCCGGATGGACAGGCGGGTCGCGCGGTTCGCGACCAACTCGATGCGTCGGTACATCCCCACGGCGCAGCACACCTCGTCTTCCGGACATCTCGAATGTCTCGACGGCTTGCGGTAGCCCTCTCGATCGTCGCGTTGCTGCTGACGTTCGCTTGGAACTTCGTCCCCGCAGACGTCCCGTACGACGGCGCGACGATCAGATGTTGGCCCGCGTCGGTGGATCGATCGTCGCCCCCGGATGAGGTGACCGGCCGCGTGCTCGCGTGTCGACCGATCGCAACGTTGCGAGAGCGACAAGGTGTGCTCTGCCTCGCCATCGTCCTGCTGCTGATCTGGGTCACCCATGCCGCCCTGCGTCACCGTCGAATGCTCGACCAGTCCGAGGACGGGCCGTCGACACCTGGCGCCCGGGTCGACCGCGGAAAACCCGGAATGACGGCGAGGTCACGTCGCGCCTGACGCGAGACAGCAGAGGCATCCGGGAGGACCGACGCGCGTCACCCCGACGGGTTGCTACACGGGTGGCCGTAGCGGGTCGGCAGGGAAGCGTTTGTCGTACGCGCGACGCACGTCGTCGAGGTCGGCCGGCAACACGTCGTCTGCCTCGCATCCGGCGACCACGAGGCGCGCCTGTTCGACGAGGACCGCGGTGCGAGACGAGAGCCCCGACGCGTCCAGCCCTTCCCGGAGGAGATGCAGAGCCTCCAGGAGGTAGATGCACACGGTCGGCTGCGTCGCCGCGGCGCGCCGGAGCTCACCGAACGCGAGGCGCACCAGATCGTCGCCGGTGGGCTGCTCGACCAGCACCACGCGGCGGCCCTCGTCGCCCCTCAGCTCCCGGGGCGGCGGATCGCGACGGAGGAGTTCGGCGAGGACGGCCGCACTGTGGAAGATCGCGTCCTGCGCCGTGGTCGGATCGTTGATCCCCGGCGACAGCGCCTTGAGACCGACATCGGCCATCTCACGGAGCCCGAACGAGATGTCCTGCTGCATCGTGCGCGTGTTTCCGGTCGAGACGGCGCTGCGAATCGCGTGCTCCGTCGCCTCGAGGTGCTCGGGTTCCTTCGAGAGGGCGCACAGGGGCGCGCTCCGGATCGCGTATCGGCCGGGGTAGATGTGGATCCACGCGATGGTGTGGTCGGGGAGACAGGTGAGCAGGGCGGAGGTGTCGATCTGTTGAACCCATCCACTGCGGTCGAATCGCACGATGTGCGCCGGATGATCCGGTACGGCGATCGGTTGCGGGGACGGTTGGTCGGACTCGGCGATGTTCCATTGGCGACGGACATGACCCGTTGCATCGTTCTCGATCCGCTCGAGGATCTGGCTGACGTCCATGGAGTGCGCACTGTGGTTCAGGAACGCAGCGATGGAGATGATCGTCGCGATGCCCAGCACGACCGCCATCGCGACCGAGAGGTTCGGGATCACCGCGTCCCCGCCCGACTCGCCCAACGTTCGCACCGATCGAAGGACGACGAGGCAGTACGTGAACGTCCCCATGACGAGCCCCATGACTCGCTTGTTGAAAGGGTCTCGGAACAAGGTGTGCACCACCCGGGGCGAGAACTGACTCGACGCCTGCTGGATGATCAGCAGCGAAATCGAGAACGCGATCGCCGCAAACGTCATCGTCGCGCCGGCGATGGTGCTCAGCACCGAGCGCGCGCTGGCGACCGTCGAGGTGACCCCGAGCGGCAGATCGCCGCCTTGCAGGTCGAGTCGGCTGTCGATCCAGATCGTGACCGCTGCGGCGACGATGCTGACCAGCACCCCCACCACCGGGACGAAGAACAGACTCACCCGAATCCGCTCCGTCAGTGAGCTCAGCCGGAGGCGCATCCACCCAGTCTGACCCGCCGACACCCCGGTTCGGGGATCCTCCTGCCCCGTCCGGTCGAAGGACTTCCCTCTCTGGCGTGTCGAGGGACGACCGTCTTGACTTGACTGCGTGGATCCACCCCCACGGTTTCGAGTAGACGACCGGCGATCGAGCAGGTGCCGCCCGTGTGGGACCGTCGCGGTCGCGATCGTCGTCGGCACCGTCGTCGTCCGGTCTGGACGACGACACGTGGGGGCGACGGAGGAGGCCACGCAGGCCATCGCCCACACGGTCGAGCGGTATCCGCTCGCACGCACAGAGGTCGAACCCCGGGTGTTCATCAATGCCACCGACGACTATCTCGAGCTCGCCGCCCGATTCGTGGTTCCGGTTCGCAGGGCCCGTTGGGTCAAGGACGAACTGACCCGACGCGTTCTCGACCGGCTCGCGGTGGAAGGTATTCCGATCGCGTCGACCACCCAGAGCCTGACGCTCAGGAAGGACGTCCCTCCCAGAACTCGGCCTCCGACCGTCGCCGAGCCCGACCTCTCCGACTGAGCGAACCAGGAGTCTGCGGTCACGAGCACGCAGGTTGATGGGCCGGTCCGCGGGAACGTCGACGGCTCGACTCGGAGGCAGACCCTCGGCTCCGGTGCCGCGTCGGGCAACGTCTGCACTGCCACTGACCGCAGCTTCGGGGACGCGCCACCGCGTTTGGTTCGCGGGCCTCATGCGTGGGTCGAGAACGTCCTGACCCGCCACAGTCCGCCGCATGTACGGCGCGGGACCGAGCGTTCTCGCGGCCACGGGTTCGCCGTTCTCGCTGGATCATCCATCGCCGTGGTCGTGGCTGCCTTCTCCGGACGATTCAGGAGCCCGACCAGAAGCCCATGACTGTCGCCCGCTGGCGGGCGACACATGACGACATGCGCCAACGTCCGACACCGCCGGATCGACCATCGGACGGTGATCCGACGGCCTCGATCCTCTCGACGGCGACACCGGCTCATACACACACTTCGACGCTCCGAATGCCAGTCGCGAGGACGCGATCGCCTTGGCGGCTGATCACGTCACCGGTCGAGTGGCGGGCGCCGCCTCGACGTCGGCGACGAACCGGCCGTCCCGATGTCACGAGGTCTCGAGCCTTCATGCGTCGGCCGGCCGCGTCTGGTCTCGGTCGACGGGTGGTACGTCGCCGGGCTCTCGACCTTGCTGCCGGGTTCGACGATCGGAGCGGTCACTCGCGTGGTCGGGTTCAGGCGAGCGCGCCGTCGAGGCGGGCGTAGCTGGTCTCCATCCCGTCGACCATGCCTGTGTCGAGCACGGTGTCGCGCACTTCAGCGCTCGGGAAGGTGATGACGAGGCTCAGCAGGGTGCCGCCACGAGATGCCGTGAGGGTCAGTTCGTTCCGGTTGCCTGGACCCTCGATCCCGATCATGCGCTCGGTCGTGACCGCACGGTGTGGTGGATCGATCTCCAGCAACTCGCCCTCGAAGCCGAACCGTCCGGGCGAGCCTTCCTCGGACGCGTCCTCGGGTTCCCACTCGTAGCGGTAGGCCCGGCCGACCTCGGTCGTCGTGTCGCAGACGGGCATGGTCCACCCGTCGGGCCCCAGCATCCACTGCTGCAGCAGTGCCGGGTCGTGGTGGGCGTGCCACACCTGCTCGACGGTGCCGCGAATGATGCGCGAGATGCGAACCTGGGTGTCGGACAGGATCTGCTGTTCGGTTCCGCGGCCGGCCGCAAACGACTCGAGGTCGGCGAGCACCTCATCGATCTGGCCCATGGCCGACGCCATGCCCTCCTCGATACCCATGTCGAGCAGCTGTTCGAGTTGATCGAGTGAGTGGAAATGGGTCGTGGTGACGAGGCGTGAGCCGTCGACGGTGTCTTCGAAGGAGAAGGTCATCCGCATCGATGGCATGGCAGGGTTCTCCCGGCCCTCCTCGTCGGCGAATCCGTCGCGAACCTCGAAGAACCTGCCGTCGTCGACGGTGAGGAACTCCCAGAAGCCGGCGGAGCGTTCGCCGTCCGGTCCGGTCATGAAGTAGGCGGAGCGTCCGCCGACGAACACGTCGTGGCGCGTGAATGTGGCCGGCCACTCGACGGGACCCCAGAACTTCTCGATCTGGCGGGGATCGGTGTAGGCCTCCCACAATCGCTCGCGCGTGGCGGCGAAGTCGGCGACGACCGTCATGGTGAGTGCGTCGAGATCCTTCTCGACCGAGGTGATGGGCATGGGCTCTTCCTTCTCGTTGATTTCTCCGGGATCACCCGTCGGTGTCGGCGAGCAGGTCGTCGAGACGGTCGATGCGAGATCGCCAGATCTGCTCGTACCGCTCGAGCAGCACCTGGGCACGCTGGATGGCGTGAAGATTGCCGCGGACCATCCGCTCGCGACCATGGGGATGTTTGGTCACAAGACCTGCTCCCTCCAAGACGGCGACGTGCTTCTGGACAGCGGCGAACGACATGTCGTAGGCGCCCGCCAGCTCCGAGACCGAGGCCTCTCCGCCGAGCGTGCGCCGAACGATGTCACGTCGCGTCGCATCGGCCAGCGCTCGAAAGATCCGGTCCACCTCACGGTCCCCGAGCGCCAAAGAGTGATCTACAACCATATGGTTGTATGATAGGAGGCGACGTTGAACGGTGTCAAGCTCCCGAATGGGGACGCCACGTTCTCGGGACAACGCACCCTGCGATGAACATGTCGCTGCCGGACGAACTCGAGTCGTACGTCGACGAGCAGGTCGGCGAGGGCGGCTACGGGTGCTCTCGTGGTGTTCCTCGGCCCGACCGGAACTCGACGAATCCGCACCCTGCACACACCCGGAATCACCGACCCGGCTGTCGAGCCCGCGCTGCGGCCGGTACCGGGCGCCCGGTCATCCCGCGCCTTGGTGGCCCGAAAGTGCCCCGAACACCGGACCGGAGTCACCGCATCAACCATGCGAACGTCGTGTGACCCGGCACTAGCCCCGGCTGGTGGCGATCGATGGCACGACGTTGGACGTGGCCGACAGCGAGGCCAACGACGAGTTCTTCGGCCGCCCGGGTGTCAACAAAGGAGAGCGCTCCGCGTTCCCTCAGGCCCGGGTCGTGGCGGTGGGTGAGTGCGGCACGCGGGCGATCATCGATGCCGAGATTGGCGCGTACACGATCGGGGAGAACACGTTGGCCACGGCGTTGTGTGACCGGCTCGAGCCGGGGATGTTGGTGCTCGCCGATCGCGGGTTCTGCGGCTACCCGTTGTGGCAGCGGGCCCAGGCGACCGGGGCGGATCTGTTGTGGCGGGCCAAGTCGGACATGAAACCACGCCATGTCGAGACCCTCGACGACAGGACGTGGCTGGCCGAGCTACGCCCGGGCGGCAACGCCGGTCGCGACGCCGAGCCGTTGACGATCCGGGTGATCGAGTACACCATCGACGACGGCCGCGACAACGACACCGTGTACCGGTTGTTCACCACGATCCTCGACCCCGACGAGGCGACCGCCACAGAACTGGCCGCCGCCTACGCGCAACGTTGGGAGATCGAGACCTCGTTCGGCGAGCTGAAGACCCATCAGCGTGGCTCCCATGTGGTGTTGCGCTCGAAGTCGCCGCCGCTGGTGCTGCAAGAGATCTGGGGGCATCTGTGCTGCCACTACGCGATCCGCACCCTGATGTTCGAAGCCGCCGCCACCGCCGAGATCGACACCGACCGGGTCAGCTTCACCGCAGCCCTTCGCATCGCGCGCCGCTCGATCTCACAGGCGCGCGATTTTCCCCCTCTGCACCTTGACCGGCTCTGGGCCCGGGCACTCGCCATGCTCGCCACCCGCCTCAACCCGCACCGGCGCCGACGAGCCAGCCCCCGACTCATCAAGCGCAAGATGCCCAAATGGCACGTCAAGCGAGCCCGACACAGAACCTGGCCACAACCCAGAGCCGGACCGCCCACCATCAACATCCAACCCGCAAACTGAACGGCATTGGCCTAGCCCAGGCTGTTCAGTAGCGGTCTCTGGTTGAGTTCCTGGCGTGGTGGTTGGGGATCGATGACCGGGAGTGCGGGTGGGCTGGCATCGGGGCGTGCGGGGTCAGCGTGGGTGGCTGGTGTTGGTTGGCCGGCTCGGTCGGGTCTGCGGTTGCCGGTGGGTCGCGGTGGTGTTGTTCAGCAGCGCATCCGGAGTTGGTGGACGCGGTCGAAGGCGGTGACGAGTTCGGGGGTCCATGGCCAGTTGGTGGCGAGGCGGCAGGTGGTTCGTCGGCTGGTGCGACCGATGCGGGCGGCGGTGTGCAGTAGGCAGTAGCGGAGTCGTTTCGGTTCGGCGTCGGCCAGGTCGGTGCCGGCGAGTGCGAGAATTCGGGTCCAGGCGAGCAGGTCGTGCGCGGTGAGTGTGAGGTGGAGCCAGGCGTGGTTGATCGCGAACGAGTGCGAGGGCAGGTTCGTGAGTCCGGTGGCTTTGGTGTCGCAGATCTGTTTCTCGGCGCGGCCGCGTCCGCGGTAGAGCGCTTCGAGATACGCAATGTCGGTGTCGTCGAGGTCGGTGACGAACACTTGGTAGCGGTGTCCGTCGATGTCGGTGAAGGTGAGTTGGGCGCCGGGGTGTGGTTGTTCGCGGCGGGCGATCATCCGGAGCCCGGTGGGCCAGTCGCGTGTGGTGTCGAACACGCCTTGGACGAGGTCGGTGATCTCGGCGACTTCGCCGTGTTCGCGCCAGTCCGACCCGTCGGCTGAGATCGCCGGCTGCCAGGCCCGTGCAGGGAGGGTGACGAGCACGGATGCGATCTCGACGGTGAGCTGGTGGCCGATCACGAACCGCACCTGGCGGTCGCGGCACTCGCCGACGAAGTCGTGGGACCATCCCGCGCTGTCGGCGCGGACAATCACCTCGGTGTCGGCCGGGTTGAGCGGCAGTTGGGCGAGCGCATCGGCGAGCACACAGATGTGATCGCTGGCGGTGCCGGACCCGGCGTTGCCGGGGCGCAGCATCCCGGCGAGTGCTTCACCGGTGGCATCGAGGTAGGCGAGCAGCGGATGGAACCCGAAGGTCCGCTTCCACGTTGGCGCCGCCTGCTCTTTGTCCGAGTGGGCACCGACGAGGGTGGCGTCGATGTCGATCACGTAGAACCCCGGGTCCGCACCAGCCGCCCACGCCTTCGCTCGAGCCGCGGCACGCGCGGTGTTGATCCGTTCCAGCACGTCGTTGTCGATCGCAGCCAGAGTGCGCCACACCGTCGGATGCGACGCCACCGTGCCGAACAGGTCCGGCTGATCACGCAGCACCGCGAGATCGCTGATCGTCTCGGCACCACCGGCGATCGCCACGGCCAGATCGCACAGAACCTCACCGCGGTCGTGGCCTCGACGGCGCTGCTTCGTGAGTGCCATCGCATCCGACAACCCCGCCGTCAGCCCGACCACGTCAGCCAGATCCGCCAGCAAGCGAGTGCCCACGTGGTTGGCGACACCCGCTCCGTCGCCGGTGACCTTGAGCGCCGGACGGCGCCGTCTACGCTTCACCATGAAAGTGCCCTTCGGGTTCGGAAGACTTGGACTTCGACAATCACAAGTTTCCCGCACCAGAAGGGCACTTCCGCGGACGCGCCAAACCCCAACCTCAGACCGCTACTGAACAGGGCGGGCTAGTAGGTCGCCCCGTCCGACCGGAAGGTGTCGGGTGGGTGTCCTAACCAGGCCGACGGATCGTTATCAGGACAGTCCGAAGACGTCAGCCGGAAAGGTTGGAGTCAGACCCGGCAGGACACCCACCCACACGCTGACCCAACATCACCGCCCGATCAACGAGCTCCTCAATCCTCGCTGCCGGGTTCGTGACACGGTTCGGATTGAGGATCGGCATCTGATCCGCGACGGACGAGTGGCCGTGGCACAGAGCGCCGTGGCAGCTGCGGATCAGTCGCCGGGGCCGAAGTCGGAGACGAGCTCGATATCGACGATGTCGTCGTCCATGGCAAGACCGGCGACGTGCGCGAACACGGGCGCTGACGGGTCTTGGCCCTCGACCAACCAGAGCGTCGTCCAGTTGATGCTCCCGCCTTGGGTGGAGCGGGCCTGCAGGTTCGCCCCAGCCCGTGAACAGCTGTTGGTCGTCGGCCAGCCACGGCCACAGGCCTTCGAGATGCGGCTCGCCGTTCGCCTCCCAGCGGATCTCTCCGTTGTCGATCTCGTACCCGACGAGCCTGGAACCGTTGTCGAGGTACTCAACTGCGAAGACCGCGCCATCGTCGATCGCCGCGACGCCGTCATAGCTCCAGTGGCCGGGCTGGTCCCACATCAACTTCCCGTCGGCACTCCTCGCCCTCGTCGGGTCGTCCTGCCCACCCGAAATGGTCACCCCGTCGACGACCGTGGTGTAGCCCTCGCCGGGCTGACCGGTGAGCACGGGAGTCGTGGGTGGTGGCGACATGGCGGCCTCGATGCGGTTGCCGCTGTCGGGATCGAGCGCGGTGATCGTTCGCGTCGGATAGGAGCCGACGAGGTAGACAGCGGCACCGGTCACCTATTCAGGTACCGGAAGCCGGGCGATTCTTCGCAGGCCGCCCACCGGAACTCGCCCGTCCACGCGGTCGTAGGCCGCCGCGTAGGCCTGCTCGGGGAGGATCACACATCTCGGCAACGTCGGGTCCGGTCGCAGTCGACGGCTCATCGGAACCGTACGCACAGAGCGCGAGGCCGAACGCGAACATCGTCAGACAAGCATGACCCTGCGTAATCGCACGTCAAGAAGCCACCGGTCTGCCCCAGAGCGCCGGCTGAGCTGCGTTGGCGCCGGTGGCCGGGCGGCACCGTTGGGGCGCGTCCCATTCCGCCGACCAGCGGTCGTGGGGATAGCGATGAGACCGGGGCGCGATGCAGTCCGAATTGCCGGGCGAGTCCTCGCCGGCAGCGGTGCGGTTGTCTGTCGGCGAGCGACGTGTGAACTTGGCTCAGTCATTTCGAGCCGTGATGCGGTGGCAGCACTCGAGAAACACCATCGGCGGCGAGGGCCGCAATCGTGCGTGGCGCGGTCATCTGCCCCGGGGCCATAAGCCTCGACGGACATGCCGTTGAGAACGGCGCGCCGGCTCGGCCGTGACACGGTTGGTCGAACGAGGACGATCGGCTTTCCTGGCACGGCTCGCGCGGTTGCCAGTTCGAGTGCGGTCCAGGAACTCCACCACCCGGAGGTCGCCACCACGACCAGCGCTGACGCGTTGGTGACCAGGCTGACGAGCCTTGCTTTGGTGGCGGGGCTGACCTCGCTGGGGTCGGGCTCGTCCATGTTCTCCGAGGCGCAGTAGTCCCACGACCGCGAATCCACCAAGCGCGAGCGCTCCACGGAGTTGCTCGCGAACGAACGCACCGTTCACCGTGCGGCGGTAGGAGATGAACACGTAGTTCGACGGCACATCGTTGTTCGCCCGACGTACCCCGAACTGACCGAGAAGGCTGGCACATCCCGAGTCGGAGACACGACCAGCCCGGTGCGAAGCGGGCTGGTAGTAGCCATCCCAGAGAGCGAGTACGACATCTCGCCCCGGGTAGTCGTCGCGATGTACCTTCGTCCAGTTCCGCCGGGCAACGATGACCCGGCCGTCGCTGGCCTTCACGTGTGCGATCTCGGCCTCGCTCGGAAGCCCGACTCCGCGCGACCCACCGAACCAGCTGTGCACGATGAGCATCGCCTGAGCTTCGGCCACGGCCGCCGGTCGGTCACTTCGCGTCGCGTCGCGAACTCGTACACCATGGGCCGCGAGATCCGCCATCAGGCACGCCGCCCAGGCCTCGTCGCCTTTCGCATAGAAGACGGCGACGTGACCGGCGGTGGCCATCGTCGAGAGCTTGACACACCACTCACGCAAATGCCCCCCTCGACCCCGACGGACGTTCGCTTCTTTCTCGGCTCGCCAACCTTCGATAGCTGGCCAGCCGCTCCCCGTCAGGTGATGGCCCGGGACTGTCACACGTCAGAATGGAGCGATCGGGACGCGTCCTCTTGACGAACGCCCCTCCGACAGTCCTCGCCGCCGACGCTGTGCCCGGACGGTGCCGCCAGGGGTGTGTCGAATTCAGCGATCCCCGATGGGACACGTTCGAGCGGACCAGCACGCGCATCAGCCGAACACTTCAATCACTCAGAACGGACACGGGGCAAATATCTTACCTGCCTCCCACCCGACGACGCGCGGGGTCGGGTGGCCCAGGTCGTGACGCACGTGTACGTGCGGTGGACCATCGTGGCACAGACGTACAGGAAGGAGGGGAAGAACTCGAACCTGGGGCCGGGGTTGGTGGCTGCAATGCCATGTCGGTGCCGGTCTGACCCGGAACATCGTGGGCTGTCGATGCTGCCGCACGCTCGGTGTCCGAATCAGTTGGGGATCGTCACTCGGACGTCGTCCAGTTGACATCGGGCGGTCGTCGCTCGTTCCCTCGCGTGGAAGACTCGTCGAAGAATGAACGCTGAGACGGACGATCGTGGCGATGGCTTCGACAGGGGGCCAACCGGGGCGTTGTCATGAAGTGGCCCGCCGCGTTCATGTGGGGTACCGGTGCGTCGTCAACACAGTGCGAGGGTGCGGCTCCGGAGTCGGACTGGTGGGTTTGGGAACGAAGCGGACATGCTCCGGTCTCAGGTGACGGGAACGGATTCGCCACGAGATACACCGAGGACTTCGCGTTACTCGCCGCTCTCGGACTCACCCATCACCGCCTGTCGATCGAGTGGGCACGCATCGAACCTGGGCCAGGTGCGCGCGACGAGGCGGCCGTCGAGCACTACCGCGATGTGCTCATCGCGGCCAAAGATGCCGGCGTGTCGCCGTGGGTCAGCCTGCACCACTTCACGCTCCCTCAGTGGTTCGCCGACATCGGTGGCTTCCTCGTGGATGCCAACCGGGTCGGCACGTGGGCGCGCCATGTCGACTTCATCGCCGAAACATATGGAGATCTCGTTGCGGGATGGCAACCGATCAACGAGACGAACTACTACAGCCACGCCGCGTATGGAGGGCACGGTTGGCCTCCGGGAACGAATGACTCCCGCCAGCGAGCTCAGGTCGACGAGACGATGCAGCTCGCCAACGCCGAGGCCGCAGTTCGTCTGCGGCAGACGGGTGCGCCCGTCTCGTCGATCTTCGGATTGTCCGCATTCGTCGCCCACGACGACGAACTGTCGTCGGCGACGCTCGTTGAACATCTCTACGCAAGCCTCTGGGACCCCGGTCTCGGTCTCTTCCGCGACGGTGTACTGCGGGTGCCCGGTCGCACACGACTCGAGCGACCCGACCTCGCCGGAGCGTTCGACATGATCGGCTTCTCGTACTACTCGACAACCGGCGCCGAACTCGGCGCCCCAGCAATCCATCCACCTGGCGCAGTCGAGTCGGCACTTGGCTACGGCATCTACGCCGACGGCCTCGGCCTGGTCCTCGACCGCCTCCGGACCGAACTCCCCGACACACCGATTCTCGTGGCCGAGTACGGCGTCGGCACCGACGACGACGACGCGCCGCGCTGCGTACCTCGAACGGGGACTCGAAATCATCGCCCAAAGGCTCGCGGATGGCCAAGACATCCGCGGCCTGTTCACTGGACGGCGGTGGACAACTACGAATGGCTGCACGGCTATGACATCTCATTCGGTCTCATCGACCGCGACCGCAACGTGCGACCAAGCGCCGCAATCTTGAGCAACGAAGCACTGTCCCACCCAGCGTCGCAGTGAAACCGGCCCGAGCACAGCGCGCCGAACAGCGATCGGCATCCGAGACGTGCTCTCCGACCTGTCACCTGTCGCCTGAAGCGTGATGCATGTGCCGCGTGAGCAGCCCTTCGGCGACGTCGCCGGGACCGCGCTCCCCGTCGGCCGTTCACGATGGACGGGGTTGGGATCAGTGCCCACACTGCTCACCAACGACGCCGCTCATCGCACCGACGATCCACCGTGGTCGTCCGACGAAGTCCAAGTCGCCACTGCCGCGTTCCTGGCTCGGGACAACGGAAGCACACTCAAGGCGTACCGCCACGACCTGCGCTCGTACTTCCGATGGGCCGCCGACCAACACCTGGCCGTGCTCGACTCACATGCCTCCGCCGCAGTGACCAACGGCTCTGGCTGCAGCACCCGGAGCTGCGTACGTTCGGAGTTGCGCAACCGAAATGCGTGTGCCATTTCAAACAGAAGGGTACGCCATGACGAACTGGTTCAAGAAGGCCTTCAAGGACACCGCGAAGTGGACCAAAGGCGCAGCCAAGGACACCGAGAAGTGGACCAAA
>CAWGNY010000001.1:0-482550 GCA_963824025.1 Ilumatobacteraceae bacterium | reverse complement strand
ATCCACTCGAGGGCCTTCTTGATCATCAGCGGCTGGTTTTCTGCTGCCGTCACGTTGGCCACCACACGATCCTGCTCGATGATCGAGCCGATGTTACGAGCATGCGTGAAACCGCAAAAGTAATCAAATCCGAGTGCGTTGGGGCCGTCCGTCATTCTGGCTCCGACCGGCAGCTGGCTTTCCGATCCCGGTTTGCCATCCACCCAGTTCATGCCGAGGTGCCACTTACCGATGCAGGCCGTTGCGTACCCATATTGTTTGAGCAACGAGGCAACCGTCAGCCGTTCCTTCGGAATGATCGGCTGGGAATAGGTTGTCAGCACGCCGAATTGCCCGATCCGCGACGGGTATCGGCCGGTGAGCAGACCGTAGCGTGTGGGCGTACACACTGCCGCAGCGGTGTGCGCATCGGTGAATCGCATGCCTTGGGATACAAGCCGGTCGAAGTTCGGCATACGGAGAGCGGACTCTGCGGCATAACTCTGCGGCTGCGCCCATCCCATGTCATCGAAGAGGACGAAGACGATATTCGGCCGATCGTTGGCATTGGCAATGTTGATGGCACCTAGGATCAGCGTTGCGGCGATACAATGACTTCGTTTCATACATGTCTCCTGCACATAAGTCTGAGTTCTTGGTTGCGGCTCAAGTCAAAACGTAACCGGCAATATATGGGCTGGCAGTGGCGGGCAATACATCCGGCTGAAACCACCTTCGCGCGTTTCGTGCGAATGACCCAGAACAAACATAGGCTCTTGCGCCTCCCCGGAGGGACTACCGAAGGCGTAATTCCGATGCGACGGCCGTCACCACCTTGCGTTCCTGCTCGTCGAGCTGCTCGAACAGCCGTTGCTGACGCATGTCGAACGATCGCCGCGGGCCGGTTCTCCGCCGTGTTACGCTGGCTGCCGTTGTGAAAGCACCAGCCCGCGGCCCCACCGGCAATTGCACCACGCAGGTCCGTCAGGAAGTCATCCGCGGTCGGTTCCCACCGGCCGTATCCCCGGCGAAACGGCTCCTGGTGATGCACCGGCGCCGGACGCCCGAGCCTTTTCGTCAACGCCAGGCACTCCCGCGTTCGTGCTTCCGTTTGAGCTGGTGACTGAGCGTTTCGTGGTCGGTGCGGAGTGAGAAAATCCAGACCGATCGTCAGCAACGATTCTCGTACGTCTTGTTCGCTCAGGTCATGTCCGCCGAACGATGCGGTCACCAGACGCGGCGAATCCAGTCGCCGGACCAGTTCTCGCAACTGTTTCAGTTCCGCCGGCGACACATAGCGCGCATCGCGCACGTCGCGCTCGTTGGCCAGATCCAGATACCAGTTTCGGTGCGGTTTCAGCGACTGAACGATCACCTCGACTGCTCGTTGGTGAGCTTCCATATTGGCTATCCGATCAGCACTGCGCGTCAGCGTCACATCCACGATCAATCCGCGCCGATCGCACTCGGCAACCAGCCACTTCAGTTTCCCCAGGAACGGTTCGCGCGGCCCACCGTCTGCGCCAACGGCAGACACGTCCTGGTCCCCCACGTCCCACGTGGCCCAGACGCGCAGCCAGTTGAAACCGTAACGGTCCATGTCATCCAAATCGCGCCGCATGAAATCCTCCGACGCACTCAACGCCGCGTAGTAGCTGATGCCCAGTAAGAATGTCGGCTTGCCGTTAAGCGTGAATTGTGTGCCCTCGATGCCCAGTTCCGTAGGGCGATCGTCGGTAGCGGCGACGCCTGCAGCCACGGTTGCGGCAAAGCTGCAAAGAACCACCGCAAACACCGAGGCCGGTCCTGCGCACCTCCAGAGAAAGTTGCCGATGATGCTGTTCATGGGAATCGGAGCCTGACAAGGATGGGGTCACATCGGTTCAGTGAGTCTTCTTTTTGGCAACACGCGACCGTCGCAGAAATGCTGCAATTCGACAACGAGCACCTGCAAACCGCGTGGTCGTTCTCGCTATTCTAGATGGCATTGCGCAGGAATGGGAAGCTTTTGGCGCCGCAAATACGAAATGAAGACAGAAAGATCGGGGACAAGAAAGCGGGGTGACAGAACGAACCTGCGATCTGGGATGTTTCTGTCCGATTCCCTGCCGGCTCGGGAAGGGCCAATAGAAGAGAATGAGGACAGAAAGATTGAGGACAGAGAAACCGTTGACCGACAGAGCCCCCAGACGAACCGGCAAGCTATCGCTGTGCCAATCGCCGCAAATGCCAGCGTGTGGCGAGCTTCCGATACGTGAACATCAAGTAGAGGTTCGGGCGGGCGAATAGCAAACGCGTCACGATCCCCCAGAATCCCTCTTTGTGCTCGTATTCAATATGCTCGTGGATCTCCGTGATATCCTCCGACAAAGGTGTGAACGTATGCTTGTGCTCCCATTTCCTGGCAGGCCCTTCGGCTTGGATGTCGGTGAAGCCGTACTCGGAGACTCCACGGTGAACCGCCTTCCAGCGTAGCGGAAGCGGTCCGACCCAGAGGGTGAATCGCGAAACCGATCCCTCAGCCAACGGCTCGACGTCCTGGAGTTGAACGATCGTCGGCGGTGGAGTCAGCCGTTTGAGCGCGCTCGTGTCGTGATGGAACTCCCGAACTGCCTGGAGCGGGGCATGCACGGTAAACGTGAATTCGAAAACGGACATGTTCTCGATCCTTTCAGTCGAGAAATGCCGGGCGGCACAAACGGCGGCGGTCCCGGTTGCTGGCTGACTTCAGGTGCACGAAGACCGGGTTTACCAAGAAAAGCACGATTCTTGCCTTGCTCTGGTCGGTCGCTGTTCCGCTCTTGATCTATGTGTCGGACAACCTGCTCGCGGGCGCCCGACGAGCCGCAACCTGCCGCTTTCTGGCACGTCCCCCGCAACCGCAAAGCCAGCCGTGGAGCGTGCCACGCTCCTTTGCCGACGCCACGGATACGTTCGGCGGTCAGCGCCGGACGACCAGGCAGTGAACCCGGTCGACGACGATCGGATCCACTTCCTGGTACTCAGGGTTACCCACAAGTTCACCGCCGGGCTTGCCCCGGCGGAGAGCCTTCGCGTCGCACATCCGCCAGCAGCACTCCACCAAGCGATTGTCGAAACGCTCACGACCCCGTCACCACCAGACAAACGCCGATTGCTCAGCAGTCTCCTAGTCAGAGGACAAGGCGTCAAGCGGTGCGAGCGGCACGATGCCCTCGGCCTTCACGGCGAGTTCCCGATCGATCGTGATCAGTGCGTCAGCCTGCAGCGTGCAGACGGCGAGGTACTCAGCGTCGAAGATCGTTTCCCAGCCGTGCTCACGAGCGATCCTCCACGCGGTACGACGCGACACCCGGTCGCTGAGCAGTCGCATCTTGATTTCGGTCAGGCGCTCATGCTGCTGGAGCGCGAGTTCCTCGGTGATGTCGCCTTGGTTCACGGCCGCCAACAGCAGGGACAGCGCCTCGGACCGAATGCGGTTCGGAGCGACGAGTTGATTCGCGGGATGGACGTCGACGTGGTTGGCAACGAGGTGCAGGAGTGTCGGCGCATCGATCACGTAGCGAGCCACTGGCGCACAATACAACCAGCGAGTCAAGCGGTGAGTCGGCCACCTACCGCCTCGGTTGCGCCGCCCGGACGCGTCTCCGACGCCGGGTTCGGACAACCCGAAGGGATGAGCATTCTCGAGCGGGAGAACGTACGTCGATGTGCCGTACTGCTCGGTTCTGCCGAGGTTTTCTGTGTGGTTCGGCTCTTGGTTCGACTCGGTGCTCGCGGGTGCCGTCGAGAATCACCGGGGCACCAATGGCACCGCCGCTTCCGGCTGGCGCGAGTCAGTCTTCGATGATGTCGAGCCCTTGCTCGCGGAGCCGTGCGATGTTGTCCAGCATTCCTTGCAGGACTCAAATCTGCTCGATCACGACGGTCAGCTTCATCGCCTTGGCCGTTGGCCATTTCCGGTCTGTCGTGATGAGTTGGTCGGCGCCGGACGTCGTTGCCGTCGCGAGCACGAGTGCGTCGGGGAGTTTCAGCGTTCGGTGTCGAGCGCGAAGTATGGCTGCTCGGGTCGCGATCTCCGTGTCGAGATCCACGACAGACACGGGCAGTCGATCGATCACTGTGCGAACGAGTTCGATTGCCTGCTGGCTGCGTCGAGCAGGTCCAACGAGACATTCGGCGAGCGCCGAGGCGGCTATGAAGAGCTGGTCGCCGTGATCGAGGGCGTTGGACAGGGCGGCGCGTGCTGTGTCGTGATGGGAGTCGTCGGCGTCGAGGAAGCCGATGATCACGCCGGCGTCGAGGTGGGTCAGTCCCATTCGGAGCGGAGGTCGTCCAACTCGTCGGGGCGGTACGTCCCGGTCAATGCTCCAGCGAACTCAGCGATGACGTCGTGCTCGCGCTCGAGAATGACGCGTCCTGCTCCGTCTGCGTGAGCGACGACGCGTTCACCGGCTTGGAGTCCGGCGCTGCGAAGCGCTTCGGCTGGGATCGTGATCTGATTCTTGGAACTGATTCTGGAGGCACCCCTCCGCCGTTTCTTTACATCTGCCATGAAGGTAATGGTAACGCGAGGCGAGGCGACGATCAAGGGTGAGGCTTGCCGTGGGCCGGCGAGCTGCAATCCAGCCGTCCGAAGTCGACAGCGGAGAGCGCCTCTTCGCTGCCGATCGCACAATCTGGAGCAGATTGAGCGATCGAATGTGAGTCTTCTATGTCTGTCAAGTGGCGATCTCGAGCGCTGGTGAGTGCTCGAGGAGTCGCCAGACTCGGCGCGCGATGTAGCGCTTGACGCAGCGTCGGATCTCGCGGTCGGTCTTGCCCTCGGCGCGTCGTCGGTCTCGATAGTCGCGGGTCGTTGGGTCGGTGCGTGTTCGGGCGAGCGCGACGACGTAGAGCGCGCTGTTGAGTTGTCGGTCGCCGCTGCGGTTGAGGCGGTGGCGGGATCGGTTCGGGTTGATTCCGAGGCCGCGCATTCTTGAGCACTTCACCGATCGCGTACGTGCCGCTACGAGCGGGGTCGGCCGACCTCGAACGCCGTGATTATCGGGTGGCCTCCGCCGGTCTGGAGGCGTGCGACTTCGCCGGCAGTGCAGCGCGAGTCGGGGCGTTCTGGCTCGCGATTATCGAGGGGCTGCGGCCGACCCGGCACTCAAGCGACAGGACGCGCTGCATCGTGGCCCAGGGTGATCAGCAGTCGTCCGGCGAAGCCGCGGGCGCTGAAGTCCCAGCCGAAGCGCTGGTACCGTCGGTTGACCCGGGTGCCGACGTCGTCACGTTCAGGATGTGAGCGGGGTCAGCAGCACGCTGTGAGCGCTGTCCCTGCAGGTTTGTTGTGAGAACTCGGCGGTGACGGTGGTGCACGAGGACACCGCTTCGTTCATCGTGAACGTTCCGTCGCGATTGTCGACGATCGTGTACGTACCGCTGCCGCTCAGCACGCATCCTGGTCCGCACGGGCTGTTGAAGCTGATCGATCCAGCACGATCAGAGGACGGTGTGTACTGGAACGTCGTGCTACCTCCCGTGAATACGCCCTCGGTGGTGAAAGGTTGGGCCAGATCGGCGACGGTGCCGGTGATCGAGATTCCGCCGCCGTCGTACCTCGCCGAATAGCCGGGTCGCGCCGTGTCGAAGGTGATCGACGCCTTGCCGACGCCGCGCTTTGAGCGGGATTCGAGCGCCACGGTGCCGGACTTGTTCGCCTCGTCGGGCGCTTGGTACGTGAACTCGGCGTCGGCTGGTACGGGTGTGGTCGGCTCGACGCTTGCGCCGCCCGCCGACAGCGTGGCTGTGATGTTGCCACCGGTGGGCGAGCCGTCGACCTTGCTGCGCGGCATCGCCGAGATCTGTGCGGAGCTGCCCGGCTCGAGCCCACTCGGCCCCACAGATGCGCTGGCGGTGAGCTGAACGCATCGCCCTGACTCCCAGCCGCTCTTGGCTGCCGTGATCAACCGGTCGAGCAGGTAGAGCGAGTACGTCCTGCCGAGGTTGAAGGCATCGGTGACGACCTGAGCCGAGACGTCACCACCGGTACGGTTGACGACTCCGTCGGTGGTCGTTCCCGCCGATACATCGACGAACGTTCCCTTCCCGCCGGCGAAGTCGGCCCACTGCATCCGGAAGTCGTGGTCGTGCGACACGAGTTGCGCGTTGTCGTCGAGCTGGCCGCTGACTGACAGGTCGAGGGTCCCCGTCTGGCCGACGTCGCCCGCCCGTGTCTCCACCTCCACCAGCGCTGTCGCCGTGAACGTCCCATCGGGTCCAGGGCATGGCTTCACCTCCGCACGAGCTTTGATCTTCGTCGTGACCGCTCCGGTGCTCGGCGGCGTCTCGAACCCGATCGTGACGTCGTCGAAGGAGGCGGAGATCTGGATCGGATCCTCCGGCTTGGACGTCTTGGGGGGCCCAGGTTCGAAATCGTTGGACCCGGCCACTGCGCCGATTGCGGACTCGGCGATACCCATGGCACCACCGAAGAGGCCCTCACCCCCATCCGGCACGGCCGGAGCCGCAGCCATTCGGAATCCGAGTTGGACCGGTTGCGCGGCTTCCTCCCGGATGGCGGCGATCTGCGGCTGCCATGCCGAGCGAAGTGCTGCGGCTGCGGATTCGGGTCCGCCGAGCGCTGCCTCGAGGCCCGACAGTTCTGAGATCTCGAGCTCGAACCGGGTGGAGAGCTCGGCCAAGTGCGCCTCCTGCTCCACGGATGACATCGCCAGCAGTTCCGCCGCGAGGGCATCGAGGTCGACCGTCTGGTCCGCCGAGGGCGTCGGATCGTCGGTGGAAGAGGACGGCGCGTCTGGCCCGGAGGTCGGGTTCGGCGTGGAACCCGTTGACTCGCCGTCAGCACCCGGCCCAACGCCGGTCCCGGCGCAGCCCACGAGGGCGATGCACACGACGATCGCGAGCGAGATGGATACGTACGGGCCGGAGCAGTGTGTGCCGCGACGTCGTGCAGCAGAACTGGAACTTGGCTCAGCAAAGCGCAGTCCCGAATGGTCGTCGATCATGATGTGCCGCTCCTGCGGCAGGTCGATCAGGAGTGTCGCGCCGCCCGGCGGCGAAACGTTCGGAGTATGCAAGCACTTCAGCGTGAACTCCGGCGTCGAACCTTGACCGCCGCGGTCACCGCGAGAATCCTACATCGGGCGGAGTCTGGCTGGAACCGGTCTGTCGGTTCTCGCGAGTCTGGTACAGGTGGTCGATTCTTGTTGGCGGCGGTGAAGTACTCGCAGGGCGGCGGTTCGGCCCGCGATGCGGCGTCCTGCGCTCATTGTCGACCCGTCGCCGTTCTCCCCGACTTCGCGTTCCCGATCGATATGTCGGGCGGATTCTTCGCGCACGCGATCAACAACGAGCGGTCGGCCAAACCCAACCTCGCAGCGCACTACTTCGTCGCCCAGAACCTCGACCGATCCAAGGCAATGCGCGCCACACCCCGGCCCAAGTCGAGTGACGCACAATCCCCACAGAATTCCGAAGACCGTTGGCTTCGGCACAGGGACCGCTGTGCTGATCGGCAGCATGGGATACTCAGGTCAGGGCTCACGCTGCTCCGCCTCCCGGCTACCGCGAGGTGACTCCGAGAATTGCGGTTGCCGGCGTCGTTGGCCAGCGCCGAACACGTTCATCTGGGGCTACAAAGCAGGCACCGGCGGCTCAATCCGCCAGCGTTCACAGCCTCGGCGGCCACCGAGCCCGATGAATCGGCATCGTTGCCGGGTGTGGTCAGGCAATCGATGATCGTGGCGACGCGATCGAGAAGAGTCGTTGGCGTTCTTGATGAGCTGGATTCTTGTCGGGGTGGCGGGTTGCACGATTGACAGCGACGCAACCCTTGACTTCACGAACCAGACCGACGAGACCGTCTGGGTCGGATTCAACGGTTTCGCACCTGACGGGTTCAAGATCCCCGAGAGTCTCTGGACCGAGGCCGGACCTGGTGAGCGAGTGGCCAAACAGCCCATGAATCGTGTCCCCGAAGCGGTGGCTCGCAATCATCCGTCGTGGTCACTGGCGGGATCGGTGTCGACGCTGGATGGGTGTGTGCGGAGGTGGTCGATGAGTTCGCTCAGGTTCGCGGTTGCGAGACAGATGCTGGAGTCCGCTGCGCCGTAGTAGAGGTCGATCGTGTCGTCGTCGCGCCGGATCCAGCCGCATGGGAACACCACGTCGGGGACGTCGCCGAGGCGTTCGTAGCTGGCGTGCGGGCTGAAGATCCATTCGTTGCCGCGGGCGAGTACCTGGTCAGGGTGCTCGGAATCGAGCAGTGCCAGGCCGAGTCGGTAGATCGACCCGGAGGCAGTGACCTTGACGCCGTGGTAGCAGATGAGCCAGCCGTGGTCGGTGAGCATGGGTGGTGGTCCGAGGCCGACCTTGTTGGCGTCCCACCATCCCCCGCGCCGGGCGGCGAGGAGGACCTTCGCATCGCCCCAGTGACGCAGGTCGGGGCTCCACGAGAGCCAAGCGTGGCTTCCGAGGTTGCTCATCGCGGGTGCCGGTCGGTGGATGAGTGCGAAGCGGCCGTCGAAGGTGGTCGGGAAGAGCGCAGCGTCCTTGTCGTCCGGCGACATGAGCACACCGCGACGCTCGAAGGAGCGGAAGTCGCGGGTGCTGGCAAGACACACGAGCGGCCCGCCTGCGGAGTAGCCGGTGTAGACGATCGCGTACTCGTCACCGATGCGAGTGATTCGCGGGTCTTCGATGCCCCACTGTTCCTCGTAGCTGTCGAGTTGGGGCAACATCGTGCGGTCGGGATCGATGGTCCAGTCGGTACGCCCGTCCGCCGATGTGACGACGGCGAGGTGTGACAATCCGTTGCGCATCTCGACGCGTGCGAGCAGCAGGGTCTCACCGTCGAAGACGGTCGCGGCCGGATTGAAGACGGCGTTGACCATCTTGGGAAAGTCAGATGCCTTGAGGATCGGGTTGTGGTCGCAGCGTCGAAACAGTTCGCGGGGATGGATGTCGTTGCCCATTTTCACGAGTTCCTTTCAGTTGGTGTCCGACGTGCCGATGCATGAGTCATGAGGCAGGCGAAGGGATCCGCGTCATGAACGAGCCGAGCACACATACTTCGCAGATGAGTCGCGCCGCACCGCTGCTTGACCCCGGGCCGCCTGCGGTGCTTCGTGCGGCCGTCGAACCTGTCGTTCCGGCGGGCTCGGTTCCTGGCTACGGGCCGATCTTCAATGCCGGCCTGCTGCATCACGATGGTCAGTTCCATCTCTTCGCCCGCGCGGTTCGAGACACGTATCGGACCAACACCGGTCCAGGGCCGCGCTTCATCAACTACGTGTCTGACATCGCGGTGTTCGAGTCGGCTGACGGCCTGGAGTACGAGTTCGCGTATCTGCTCGCTCGTGCGGGTGATTTCGGTGTTGATTGCTTCGAGGACCCGCGTGTCCAGGTGATCACCAGTCGTGGCCGCGACCATCACGTGATGACGTACACGAACTTGCCGTCCGATGACCGCAAGCCGTGGCGGGTCGGGGCGCACCGGTTGGTCCATGACGGTGAGCGCTTCCATCTCGACGCCGACACCGGCACCTTGCTCGGCCCCGACGGGATCCAGGACAAGGACGCCGTCCTGTGGAACCTCGCAGACGGGCGCGTTGCGTTCTTGCACCGGATCCACCCGGACATGCAGATCGCCATCTTCGACGACCTCGAACACCTCTGGGATGCGGGTCCCGACTACTGGGATCGCCACCTCGCAGAACTCGAACAGCACACGATCATCCGGCCCTCCGCCGGTGCCCTCGGCATCGGTGCGGGCGCACCACCGATCAGAACTGCAGAGGGGTTGTTGTTGTTGTTCCACCAGCGGCGTGCCGATGGTGTGTACACGATGAACCTGGCCCTGCTCGACGAGCGCACGGGACGTCCCATCAGTGTCCTTCCCGACGCGCCGCTGGTCCCAGAGTTGAGCTGGGAGATCCAGGGCGACGTCGACAACGTCGTCTTCGTGCAGGGCGCTCACCTCCAACCCGACGGCGACACCATCTATCTCGTCTACGGCGCGGCGGACCGTCACGTCGGTGCGGCGACGGCCTCGGCCCGTCATCTGCTCGCGCTCCTCGGCCGCTGACCGACCGAGGCCATGTCGAGCGCCTCCCGGTAGGCGTGCATCGTGCCGATGAACGCAAGCGTCGATTCGGTTCCCTGGTTGAGATTGGGGCCCGCTGCGGTCAACCCATCGAACGCGGCGCCGGTCGTGGGGTCCCACACCGGTGTCCCGACGTCGTTCTTGCCGTCGAACCATGCGGCGGCCCAACCGATGGCATCGAGCCACTTGGTGTCGCGGGTGATGTCGAGTGCACGTCGACATGCGCTTGCAAGCGTCCACGCCTCGATGGGCTGCTGATCGAACCCCGTTCCGTCTCCGACCGCACGGCCGGATGTCGGCGTGAAACTGAAGTGACCGTCGACATCCCATTCCAGCAGGACCAGCCACTCGAGGAGCTCGAGTGCTTCGATCGTCAGGTCCTCGTTGTCGCAGATCTGGCCCGCTGCCAGCACTGCTTCGATGAGGAGGGCATTGCCGTAGGTGAGTCGGCGTTCGGGCCACGGCCACGCGGTCGACGTCGGCGCAAGGGGAATTCGGGGAAGGTTCGCTTCGACGAGGTGTCGACCGATCGCTGAGGTGCCATCGGATGACAGCAGCTCGGTGCCGGCGAGCACGGCGTGCGCTGCAGCTCGCGGATGGTCCGACTCGAACGGGGCGACGCGTCCCAGCGTCCAGGTTGCAGCGCGTGACAGCGCGCCGTGCCACGGGTTGACTGCTGCGAGCGACAATCCCCACAGTGCGCGTGCGGTGGCGTCATCGCTCGGCGCGTCGTCGGTCGGTTGGCCGTGTTCGTCGAGACGCGTCACGAATCGCCCGTCGGAGCCGAGCGAGCGATCGAGCTGTCTCAGGCAACTGGATGCGATGGTGTTGGCGTCTGGGTCTGCCTGGAGTTGCGTGGCCAACCCGAGTGCTCGTCCGGCGTCATCGGTGCAGTGACCGAACTCGGCAGATGGCACCGACCCTCGTGCGTGTTCGACGATGCCGACGGTGTCGAGCCGATGTCGGAGCGGCGCAAGCGTCGGACGGGGGAGCCGTCGCGCCACGTTGTCCGGAAGCGGCGCTACGAACATGCGAGGCCTGCGCCGTTTCGGAGGCCGTTCTGGTTTCCGACGATGTCGTGAAGGTGGGAATGAAGCTGCTGGCCGATCGACGACCAGTTGTACCGTGCTCCCTCAGCCCGGGCGGCTGCGGTCATCGCCTCGCGTGTCGAGGGGTGCTCCAGGATGTGTTGCACGGCATCTGCGATCGCTGCTGGAGCCTCGTGGGGAACGACACGCACCGCTCCACTTGCCGCCAATTCGACTGCATGAGGGAAGGCGGTCGACACGACCGGTTTGCCTGCAGCGAGGGCTTCGACCAAGACCCCGGAGGTGACCTGGTCGCGTGAGTCGTATGGCACGAGGACGATCGAGGCGCTGCGGACCAGGGCGTGGAGTGAATCCCAGTCACGGTATTCATCGTCGAAGTCGACGAGATCGGCGACGTGTCGCCTGACCGCCGCAGCTCGCAGACCTTCGCGGTAGAGCTCGCCGTGCTGAGCGCGCACGTTCGGATGTGTCTCGCCGGCCACGAGGTAGCGGACGTCGAGACCCCGTTCACGCATGAGCGCCACGGCCTCGATGCCGTGTTCGATGCCTTTGCCGGGGCCGAGGAGTCCCCAGGTGAGCAACAGTGGCTCGGCGGACTCGACGAGCGCTGACCCGTGCAGATTGGGCGACGCCCCGTGCGGGACCACTGCCACCGTCGTGGGATCGAAGTGGTGCGTGTCGAGAAGTCGTTGGCAGGCCGCCTGGGTGTGCACGACCAGCAGATTCGACCGCTCGGCCAGTCCGTCCAAGATGGCGCGTTGACGTGACGATGGGTCGGGAAGCACGGTATGGAGGACGGTGAGGATGGGGCGGGTGCAGCCCTCGACGAAGGGGATGACATCCTCGCCGTCGGGGCCCGGGTAGATGCCGAATTCGTGCTGCACGATCACGGCGTCGGCGTCGTAGGTCGCAAGGAGCGCGTGGTCGAGCCCGGACGGCGCGCCGCGTCGCCAGATCGCAGCGATCTCGTCGCGTTCGGGGCCGGCGTCGATGTGGGGTTCGAGGAGGCGAATGACCTGGGCCCGGACGCCCGAGTCTTCGAGCGCGGCATCGGACGTTGGCGGTGTGGGTGGCAATGCCGCACTCCGTTGGCGGGTACGTGCCAACGAGCACGACGTGGAGGCCTGCCGCATCGACGGCTGTTCGTTCGGGCCGGACCGGGCTCCTTGACGGCGAGTTCATCGTGTGACTTCCGCTTGTGTGGTGGACCTCAGGGACAGAATTGAACCGGTGCGCGTCTGGATGGAACCACGCACACCACAGTCACTTCTCCGGTGTCGCCCAAGCTGGATGGGGAACTGCTGTTGTCGAGCGTACGGACGTCCCCGCCGGATCGGTAGGGCGAAAGGTCCCGACACGGTGTACGGGCGAGGGTTATCAAGCATCGACGACTCCGGGTGGTCGCTCGACGGCGTGCTGCTGATTGCGGCGGAGGTGTTTCCAGAGTGCATCGGCGGCGAGCATGCCGGGCGCTGAGGCGAGGATGGCGATCCAGGCCCATGCCGGTGGTGCCTGTTGTTCGAGGAGTCGGGCGCAGGCGGGGATTGCGATGAAGACGATTGCGAACGCCAGTTCCAGTGCGGCGGCGACGAGTAGGAATCGGTTGGAGAACCAGCTCAGTTTCCAGGCGGGGCGTGTGATGTCACGACAGGCGAACGCGTTGGCGGTCTGGGCGATGACGACGGTCATGAAGGCGGCACCGGACGCTGCGGCCAGCTCGGTGCCGGTGGGGAAGTCGTCTCCGGGTCGCCACCCGGCTGCGAGGAGCCCGACGATGAATGCCCCCATCTCGAACGCGGCCTCGGTCGGGCCGAGGACGCCGAAGGCACGGATGGCGACGGTCCGATCGAGGAGCCGCCCGGTGGTCGGTGGTTGTTCCATCACGTGCGCGGTCGGCGCTTCGGCGCCGAGTGCGGTTGCGGACAGGGTGTCGGTGCCGATGTCGAGTGCCAGCACCTGCAGGACGCCCAGCGCAAGCGGGAAGCGGCCGCCCGAGAGCGCCCAGATGGCGAATGGTGTGAGCTCGGCGACGTTGTCGGTCAGGTGGTAGGTGAGGAAGCGGCGGGCGTTGGCGAAGGTGGCTCGTCCCTGTTCGACGGCAGCGACGATCGTTGCGAAGTTGTCGTCGAGCAGGACGAGATCGGCTGCTTCGCGGGCGACGTCACTGCCGCTGGCTCCCATGGCGATGCCGATGTCTGCCTCGCGCAGCGTGGGCCCGTCGTTGACGCCGTCCCCGGTCATTGCGACCACGTGTCCGCGGGCTCGCAGGGCGCGCGCGATGCGGAGCTTGTCTTCGGGGCTGACTCGGGCGATCACCACGCCGTCGCGGTCGACGAGCGCTCCGAGGAGTTGTTCGTCGTCGGGCAGATCGGCACCGATGAGAACCGGTGCATCGGGCAGACGGAGGCCGACGAGGTCGGCAATGGATCGGGCGGTCAGCGGATGGTCGCCGGTGATCATCGCGACGCGGATGCCTGCGGTCCGGCACGCCGTGATCGCGTCGTGCGCTTCGGGCCGGGGTGGGTCGTGAAACCCGAGCAGCCCCAGCAATGTGAGGCCGGTCTCGGCGTCTTCGGCGGTGTGGGGCATCGTGCCGTCGAATCGGCGACTGGCCACGGCCAGCACTCGCAGTCCGTGGGCAGACATCGTTGTCATCGCGTCGACGGCGCCGGTCGGCTGTGCGGCGCATTTGGCGAGCACCGCGTCAGGCGCGCCCTTGGTGAACACCTGACCGGAGAGGACAACGGACGCGCAGCGGCGCCGTGGGTCGAAGGGGAAGCGCACATCCGCGACCCGCAGCTGATCCTTGTCGGCTGTGCCGTCACCGATCCATCGGTCGAGTGTGTCGATCGCTGCTTCCATCGGATCGCCTTGTGCTCTCCACCGCTCGTCGACGAGCACGGCGCGGCCCGTGGAACATGCACGAGCGGCCGCGGCGACCGCGGGGAGCAGCGCTTCGACGTCGGCGGTGTCTGCTGAGATGGTGCCCGTCGGGGTGTAGCCGTCGCCATCGAGGTGTGCGCTGCCCGATGGTGTCCACACGTCGACGATGCGCATCTGGTTCTGGGTGAGTGTTCCGGTCTTGTCGGTGCAGATGAAGGTGGTCGAGCCCAGTGTCTCCACCGACTCGAGTCGTCGTACGAGGGCGTTCTGGTCGGCCATGCGTTGTGCGCCGATCGCCAACGACAGCGTCACGGTCGGGAGGAGCCCTTCGGGCACGAGTGCGACGGTGATCCCGATCGCGAAGACGAACCCATCCGACGCCGGCGTCTCGAGCACCAACGTCAACAAGAAGAACGATGTTCCGGTCGCAACGGCGATCAGTGCGACCGTGCGCACGAGGCGATGGAGTTCGCGGGTGAGCGGCGTGTCGGGTCGTGTGGTCCCCTGGGTCAACACCGCGATGCGAGCGAGTTCGGTGTCGGCACCGGTGGCGGTGACGGTCGCGAGACCTTCGCCTTCGACGACGAAGGTGCCGGCACGGAGTTCGTCGCCGATCCCGACGCGGTCGGGCACGCTCTCGCCGGTCAGCGTCGACGTGTCGATCGACAACGTGTGGCTCTCGACACAGCTGAGGTCGGCACTGATCCGGTCGCCCTCGCCGAGCACGACCAGGTCGCCACGTACGAGCCGACTCGTGTCGAGGACGATCGGGCTGCCGTCGCGCACCACGGTGACCTTGCTCGGCAACAGGTCACGGAGGCGGTCTGCGGCCTTCTCGGCTCGGTACTCCTGCGCGAACGCGAACCAGCCGTTCAGCACGATCACCAGGAAGATCGCGATGCCGAGCTGGGGGAGTCCACCCACGATCGCCAACCCGCCTGCGACCCACAACATCAACGCGAAGAACTGCACGAACTGCTCGGCGACGCGCTTCCACACCGGGACACCTGCCACGGTCGGCAACACGTTCGGCCCGGACTCGCTCTCGAGTCGGTCCGCCTGGGACGACGTGAGGCCGCGCGCCGGCCGTGCAGACGGAGAGGCGTTCGATCTCACCCCTTCAACCTCTGTCGCTGCGCTGCCTGGCTGACAGAGTCGTAGGGCTCCTTCCGGGCGTCGCCGTCGGCCACGACGTGAGACCGAAAAACTTCGGTCATGCAGGTTGCTTGATGAGTTCTTGACTCAAGCCAGAAGCTTGCGGGTCCGAATGCAGCACTGCGAGGGCGAATGCGGACGAACACATCGCCGACCATCCGAGGAGCTGTGCACACATGAGATCGATCCCGCTGCGTTTGAAACTCGTGGTCGCCCTCGTGCTGCCGATGATGATCGTCGCCGTACTCGTCGGCGAGCGGGTCACCACGGCCACGAACGACCGACGGGTGGCGGCGGCGCAGGAAGCCGAAGCGATCCAGCTCGCAGCCGTCGCCCAGTTCGCCGACGCGATCGCATCCGAGGCCGTGGCGATCAACGACGTCACCACCACGCCCGAAGAACTCGCCGCCCACCGAGCGGTCACCGACGAGGCCATCGACTCGATGAGGTCGGGATCATTCGGCCTCGACACCGGGGTGCTGCAGTCGCTGCAGACCCGCTACGCCGAGCTGACGAGCGTGCGGGCCACGCTCGGCGACGACCCCGCAGCGACGAACGTGCTCTACCAGCAGGAGATCTGGCGCGTGGACTCGCCGCGGTTCGATGGCGATGACCCGGCCACCACGCCCGGCACCGTCTCGCGTGCACTGATCGACATCAACCAGCTGCCCGGCACGGTCATCGAGGAGTTCGAGTTCGACGACGCTGCGCTCGTCGACGTCGACACGACGCGGTTGCTGTCCGACTACGGGTTGGTCCAGCGTTTCCGCGCCGACCACAGCCGTGAGC
The DNA here is from genome assembly GCA_963824025.1 of Ilumatobacteraceae bacterium. Lineage (GTDB taxonomy): Bacteria > Actinomycetota > Acidimicrobiia > Acidimicrobiales > Ilumatobacteraceae > Ilumatobacter_A. The sequence goes on along the minus strand of CAWGNY010000001.1, from coordinate 466,605 downwards.
TCTCGGCGATGCTCCGTCTGAGCTCCACGCCGACGATCGTGATCGACTCTGAGCTCATCGACCAGGTGCGTGCGAACATCCAGCGAAGCGATGACAGCATCCGGTTGATCGACGAGTTCGGCACCCCCGATCTCGCCACACGGGTCAAGGCACTGCAGGAGTCGGTGCCGTCCAGCGACTATCGCATGATGCGGGTGGCGGCCACGGCGGCCGTCCCCGGTGAACAGCCGCTCCCCGAATCGATTGCCGTCAACGATGTCGGCGCCGTCGTGACCCAGCAGTACGCGGCGCTCGCAGAGGACGTCCTCGGCGAGCTGCGCAGCGAAGCCGACAGCGTCGTCTACAACGCCACCCGCAGCCTGATCTTCTCCGTGCTGGTCGGACTCTGGGTGATCGTGCTCACGGCGCTGCTGCTCCGCTTCCTCTACCGGGCGATCAAGTCCCCGATCGAGCGGCTGACCGAGCAGTCGCGCCAGATCGCATCGGTCGAACTGCCCGAGGTGGTCGCGGCCATGCGTCGGGGCGACACCGACGCCGTCCCGGAGATCGAAGAGCTCGTCGCCGAGTCCGACGACGAGATCGGCGAACTGGTTCACGCGTTCAACGAGATGCACCGGACCGCCGTCGGTCTCGCCGCCGAGCAGGCGGGATCACGGCGCATCGTCGCCGACATGTTCGTCAACCTGGGTCGCCGGAACCAACGGCTCATCAACCGCCTCCTCAAGCGACTCACCGCCCTCGAACAGGACGAGCGTGATCCCGACAAGCTCGCTGGCCTCTACGAGATCGACCACGTCGCGACGCGTATGCGGCGCAACGCCGAGTCGCTGCTCGTGCTCGCGGGGCAGCCCAGTCACGACGCTGGAACCATCCGGTCGACGTGTACGACATCGCCCGTGGTGCGCTGTCGGAGGTCGAGGGATACGAGCGGGTCCTCGTCGATACTGCCGAAGGCCTCGAGATCCACGGCGATGTCGTGGCCGACCTCACCCACCTGCTGGCCGAACTGGTCGAGAACGCGCTGGCGTTCTCGGCGCCAGAAACCGCCGTGGAGGTGCTCGCACGCAAGGATCGCGCCGGCAGCGTGATCATGGTGGTCGACCGCGGCGTCGGCATGAACGACGCACAGCTCGCAGTGGCGAACGAGCGCATCCGAAGTGCGGCACACGACACCGAGACGCCGTCGGAGTTCCTCGGTCACTACGTGGTCGGCCGTCTGGCCGCCCGCCATGGGGTTGTCGTCGAGCTGACCCACGGCGAGTCGAGCGGCACGGTCGCCACGGTGCTGCTCCCCACCGGTGCCGTTGTTCCCGGCGCCGATGAACTGGTCGAAGAGTTCGCCAGCGCGGTTGCTGCTTCGACCCCGCCCACCCCGATCGAACCGCCTGTCGCCGCCCCGGTGTCGTCGGCCGACACCATCGCCGAGCAGCCCACCCGAGTCCCCGCGGCCGCAGCGGTCGTTGCGGGCGTGATCGAGGCCACGACACCTCCGGCAGCTCCTCCGTCGTTCGACGTCGTCGAGTCGGAGGTTGCGGCGCGAAGCCTCGACGCCATCCCGCGGTCGGCGCCGACCGTGCCGGTTCCCGAGGCGCCGGCGCCCCAGAGCGTGGCGCCCCTCGATCTCGCGCCGGCCGACGTGGTCGCTCCGACATCGCCGCAACTGTCGCCCCCTCCGGCGGTGCCGACAGCCGTGACGCCGCCGCCAGTATCAGCACCGGTGGCGGCAGCACTGCCGGAGTCCGCATCGTCGGCGAACGTGGCGGAGCCGGCAGCTGTTCCGGCCGCATCGCCGCCGACCGCACGCGAACAACTGTTGGCCGACCTCGCCGTCGCCCCGGTCAGCGCCGCTCCGATGTCGGCGTCGATACCCGTCGGGCTCGCGGCGCCCGTGGCAACCCCCCGATCGGTGATCACGCCGAATGCCGACCTGGCGTCGGCGCAGACGTCGGCGAACGAAGCCGTCGGAGCAGCGCTCTCGATGTTCGGGGCGGAACGTCGTACGCCTGGCGCCAACCTCCCGAACACGTCACTCGTCAGCTCGCTGGCGGGCGTGATGTCGCTCGACACCGCTTCCTCCGCGCCGACGGCGACCGCTGCGCCGACCACCCGCACACCATCCGCCGCCGACCCTGACGAGATCCGTTCCCAGCTCGCAGGATTCCAGAGCGGCACGCGCCGCGCCGATCAAGAGGACTGACATGACCGACATCCACACTGCCCCCACCAACATCGACAACATCGATCTCGATTTCGTGCTCAACCGCTTCGTCGAAGACGTCGACGGTGTGCTCTTTGCCCAGACGGTCTCCGCCGACGGCATGCACCTCGCCGCGTCGGGCGGTTCGGACTCGGCGTGCCACGACACCTTCGCGGCGATCGCCTCCGGGCTCGCCAGCCTCACCGACAGCTCGGTCGAGTTGTTCGGTCTCGGCGCGATGCATCGTCAGATCATCGAGGCGAGCAACGGATGGATCCTGCTGAGCAGGGTCAGCCAGACCGCATCGCTCGGTGTGGTCGCCGAACGTCAGGCCGACCTCGGCCTGATCGGCTACGAGATGACCCGCCTCGCCAAACAGTTGGGCGAAGCGCTGTCTCCCGCCGTGGTCGATCGCCTGAAAGGCTCACTTCAGTTGTGACCGACAGCCCCGGACGGTCGTCTGCCGTCGACGCGGACACCGATGACGAACTCGTCGACCGCGAACTGGTGCGCTCGTTCATGCTCACCCGCGGCCGCACGCGTGCGTCGAGCCCCGAGCTCCCCATCGAGACGATCGTGTCCGCAGCATCCGGTCTCGCCCCCGGCAACGTGCCGCTCGACCGTGAGCAACGTCGGATCCGGACGCTCGTCGCCGTACCGATGTCGATCGCCGAAGTGTCGGCCCACCTCCCCATCCCGCTGCGCGCCGCCGTCGTACTCATCAGTGAGATGGTCGCCGCCGGGAGCCTCACCGCCGGCCAGACGGTCGACACCTCCGATACCTCGATGCTGCTGAAGATCCGTTCGGCGCTCCAACTCTTGTGATGGTGAACCAGTGATCCGGATACCCCACCCCTCCTCCCCGGCCGCAGCGCAGGGCCCGACGCATGAAACGAACGCCATGAACGACGTCATCGACCGCAGCGCCACCCAGTCCGCGAAGATCGTGATCGCCGGCGGTTTCGGCGTCGGCAAGACGACCTTCGTCGGTGCCGTCTCCGAGATCAACCCGCTGTCGACCGAGGCGTCGATGACCGCTGCCGCGGCGAGTGACGACGCCGGTGCGGTCGACACGAAGACGTCGACGACGGTTGCGATGGACTTCGGTCGCATCGGTGTGTCCGACGAGATCATGATCTATCTGTTCGGTACGCCCGGCCAGCAGCGCTTCGCGTTCATGTGGGACCAGGTGTCGCTCGGTGCGCTGGGCGCCATCGTGCTGCTCGACACCGCACGTCTTGCCGACAGCCACGCCGCCATCGACTACTTCGAAGCCCGTGACGTCCCGTTCATCGTCGCCGCCAACCAATTCGCACATTCCCCGGTCGCCACGCCCGAGCAGATCCGAGGTGCGCTCACGCTCCCCGACGGGATCCCGGTGGTCGACCTCGACGCCCGCGAACGCAACTCGGTCAAGCACGCGCTGATCACGCTCGTCGAGCACCTGCTCGTCCTTCGATCAGCGCTTCCTGCGCCCTTGCACACCTGAGCGAACGAGTGGGCCACCGCTGGCGGCAGTGGTGAACACGTGTCGAGGCCCCGGAAGTAGCGTGACCCCATGGCCACCGTGAACGCCGACAGCGTCCTTCCCACCATCCGCTCCTACATCGGAGGCCGGTACGTCGACTCGTCGGCGGGGGAGACCTTCGAGGCCGTGTATCCGGCGACCAACCGCACGATCTGCACCGTCGAACAGGCCGGGGAGGCCGAGATCGAAGCCGCTGTCGCATCGTCGCGAGCCGGGTTCGCGGTCTGGTCGGCGATGTCGGCGCTCGAACGGAGCCGCATCCTGTCCAGAGCGGTCGCGATCATTCGCGAGCGCAACGACGAACTCGCAGCGCTCGACACGCTCGACACGGGCAAGCCGATCGCCGAGACCACCACCGAAGACGTCGTGACCGGCGCCGACGTGATCGAGTTCTACGCGGGCGTCGTCCAGACCCTGCACGGGGAGACGATCGACTTCCCCGGCAAGGGGTTCGCCCGTATGAAGCGTGAGCCGCTCGGCGTGTGCGTCGGCATCGGCGCGTGGAACTACCCGATCCAGATCGCGATGTGGAAGTCGGGCCTCGCGCTGGCGTGCGGGAACGCAATGATCTTCAAGCCGGCCGAGATGACGCCGTTGTCGGCCGGGGTGCTGGCCGAGATCTACTCCGAGGCAGGCGTGCCCGACGGCGTGTTCAACGTCCTCCAGGGTGATGCCCGCGTCGGCCAGGCCCTCGTTCGCCACCCGGGAGTGGCGAAGGTGTCGCTGACCGGCGAGGTGTCCACGGGCAAGGCCGTCATGGCCGACGCGGCCGGGACCCTCAAGGCCATCACCCTCGAACTCGGCGGCAAGTCACCGATCGTGGTGTTCGACGACGCCGACGTCGACAGCGCCCTCAATGCCGCGCTCGACCAACAACTTCTACTCGACCGGGCAGGTGTGCTCGAACGGCACGCGGGTGTTCGTGCAGCGCGGCGTGTACGAGCGATTCCTCGAGCCGATCGCCGATCGGCTGCGTGCCCTGAAGGTCGGCGACCCGTTCGACCCCGGGACGATGATCGGGCCACTGGTGAGTGCCGAGCACCACGACAAGGTGATGCGCTACATGAAGATCGCCGACGACTCGGGAGCGCGGCGCATCGGTGGCGGCGAGGTCGAGGATCCCGCGCTCGCGGCCGGCAACTACGTGATGCCCGCGGTCTTCGCCGACTGCACCGACGACATGGAGTTCGTCACCGACGAAGTGTTCGGACCGCTGATGTCGGTGCTCCCGTTCGACACCGAGGACGAAGTCGTCGAACGCGCCAACGCCACGCCGTATGGGCTGTCGGCGGCGGTGTTCTCGTCGGACTTCGCGCGGGCCAATCGGGTTGCCAACGCACTCGAGGCCGGCTCGGTGTGGATCAACGACTACGGCACGCTTCCGGCGTCGGTGCCCTTCGGGGGCTACAAGCAGTCGGGTGTCGGTCGTGAGAACGGTGCGAACGCGATCGAGCACTACACGCAGGTCAAGATGATCTACAGCTCGCTCGTCCCCGTCGAGAAGTACATGTGACGAGGGCAGCGTCAGCGGGCGCGTGATCAGTCGGTGACGAGCTCGCGGACGCGGGCGAGCAGGACGTCGAGCGCCGGACGGTTGAGCCCACCCTCGGGGATGATCACGTCGGCGTGGCGCTTGCTGGGCTCGATGAACCGCTCGTGCGCGGGCTTCACGGTCGTCAGGTACTGCTCGATCACCGAGTCGGGTGTCCGGCCACGTTCGGCGACGTCACGCTGCAGGCGGCGGATCAAACGGATGTCGGCGCCGGTGTCGACGAAGATCTTCAGATCGAACCGTTCGCGCAGCGCACGGTCGTAGAGCACGAGGATCCCGTCGACCACGACGATCCGATTCGGAGTCACCTCGCGGGTCTCGCCCGATCGGTTGTGTTGGGCGTAGTCGTAGATCGGCACCGGCACGTTCGCGCCGTTGGCCAGCGCAGCGAGGTGGTCGTTGAGGAGCGGCCAGTCGAACGCGTCGGGGTGGTCGTAATTTGCCTGACTGCGTTGTTCGAGGGTCTCGTCGCTGCGGTCGAGATAGTACGAGTCGAGCTCGATCCGCGACAGATGTTGCGCGCCGGTCATCTCGACCAGCCGTTCCGAGATCGTCGTCTTCCCCGAGCTACTGCCGCCGGCGACGCCGATCATGAAGGGTCGTGACACGGCCAGGATCATAGACGGTCGTCCGAAACGGGGCCGTGGTCGGTCGGCCCCGCGGCCGATCCCGGCGAGTCCCGGATCGACATTTCTCGACCAATTTGCTCCGATGCTTGTAATTTGCGCCCGCGACCGGCCAACCTGTCGGGTGATGCTGTCCGAACGCCACGCCGCCATGCTCGATTTCGAACGTTCGTGGTGGAACAACGACGAACCTCGTGATCAAGTGATCCGCGCGCGCTTCCAGTGCTCGCCAGACGAATATCATGCGGAATTGACCATGGTGCTCGACGACCCGGCAGCGATGGACCACGACCCGCTCGTGGTGCGTCGACTCAAGCGTCTGCGTCTACGAGCCCGCAAGCTGCGTCATGATGGTGCCGACCTGGCGTCGTCAGGCGGCGGAGAAGGACATCACGCATGACGAACGAAGAGTCAGGACTCGGCGCAACCCGCCGCACACCACGTCAGGGGATCGGCGGTTCGCCGGTCGGGTCGTGGCTCACGATCGCACTCGCGGTCGTCGCCGTCATCATCGGCTTCCTCATCCTCAACAACATCACCGACGACGGTGGATCAGGCGATGCCGGGCTCGGATCGTCCAACCCCGAGAACTCGGCAGTCGAGACGGGGTCGTCACTGGTCGTGGAGGTGCCCATCACCGAGGCGACCACGACCACCACCACCGTGGTTCGTGTGACCACGGGTGCGTCGGTGATGGTGGCGAACGCCAACACCGTGGGCGGCTCGGCGGGCAACATGACCAAGACCCTCGAACTCGCCGGGTACACGATGGTCGACCCGGTCAATGCGAGCGGTCCGAACATCACCGACACGATCGTGTACTACGACGAGGCGCAGGCGTCCGCGTTGGACGTCGCGAACTCGGTCGCACGCGATCTCGGCGGTGTCGAGGTGTTGGTGCTCCCGACTCCCGCACCGACGGAGAGTGGTGACCTCGGCGACGCCGGCGTGCTGGTGCTCCTCGGCGACACCGAGGCCGGCAAGACCCTCGAGGAGCTGTCCGGCACCCCCGCCGAAGCCGGCGACGGCGCGGCGGCCGCGCCCGACCCGTCCGATGGCGACGTCCCGGCAACGGCTCCGGCCGATGCCGATCTCGGTGCCGAGGTGCCGGCCGACACGACCGACGGCTGATCGCCGGCCGCCGGCGGTCAGGTCACCCCAGCCGGGCCCGAACGAGGCCCGCCGCAGCGCGCTCGATGCACAGCTTGGGTTCGGCGAGCGCCGATTCCAGCCCGAACAGGTCAGCGAGGACGACGGCGTCGCTCAGCCCGGTCGACGCCGAGAGCACGTCGTGGTCGGCGTTGCCGACGACGGCGACCACCGGAATGCCCGCGTCGCGTCCCAATTCGACCATGCCACCGACGACCTTGCCGTCGAAGCTCGTCGCGTCGAGGCACCCTTCGCCGGTGACGATGAGGTCGACCCGGTCGGGGTTGTCGCTGTCGAGGAGGTCGAACACGTCGAGTTCGTCGGCCACGAGCTCGAAACCCGGGACCAGCCGGCCGCCGAGCGCAGCGAGCGCGCCGCCCAGCCCGCCGGCCGCGCCGCCGCCGTCGACGGCGGTGACGTCGAAGTCGAAGTCCTCCTCGAACATCTGAACCAAGCGGTCGAGGCGCCGCTCGAGCAGCTTCACCTGAGCCGGTGACGCCCCTTTCTGCGGGCCGAACACCGCAGCGGCGTCGGTGAACCGCGTCGACACGTCGCACGCCACGAGCAACTCGACGTGCTTCAGCCGTGCAATCGCCGAGATCGCGCGGATGGCTCCGAACCCGCCGTCGGTCGTGGCCGATCCGCCGAGGCCAACGATGATCCGCTTGGCGCCGGAGTCGAGCGCGTGGTCGATCAGCTCGCCCGTCCCGGTCGTGGTGGCGTCGAGCGCCTCGTTTCCGTCGGGGCCGCCTGCGAGCACGAGCCCGCTCGCACGGGCCATCTCGATCACGGCGGTGTCCCCGGCACAGCGCCAGCCGGCGCGGACCGGATCTCCGAGCGGGCCGGTGACCGTCGATTCCCGATTCGCTCCGCCCAGCACGTCGAGCAGGCCGTCGCCGCCATCGGCCATCGGGATCTCGACGCAGTCGACTCCCAGCTCCCAGCAGGCGTGGCCGATCGCTGCGGCGACCTCGTGAGCCGTCGCCGAGCCCTTGAACTTGTCGGGCGCCGCGAGGACTCGCATCGGCGTCAACCTACTGGCCGACCGAAGCGCGGCGTTGGCGATCGGAGCGCTTCGGTGCGTCGGCCGCAATCCCGACCGAAGTGGTAAGGATTGCCGCTACCATCGCTGCCATGGCAGCGACCGTACGAATCCCGACCACGATGCGCCCCCTCACGGGCGGTCAGAAGCAGATCGCTGTGGAGCCCGGCTCCCTCGGTGATGTGATCTCCGCGCTCGAGGTGGCACATCCCGGAATGGGTGAGCGGCTGCTCGACGAGGAGGGTGCGCTGCGCAAGTTCGTGAACGTCTTCGTCGACGACGACGACGTGCGCTACCTCGATGGGCTCGACACCCCGGTCGGCGACAACATCACCGTCTCCATCATCCCCGCCGTCGCCGGCGGCTGATTCGGGCCAGCTTCACCGGAGGCTGCGTTGCGTGGGCTCCTCGTTGACGGCCCGAGTCAACGTCGTCGCCACGCGCCTTGCCTCCGGCGAACCGTGATCCCGAATCAGCGTCGCTGAGCTCGACGTCGTCGTCAGTCGGTGGTGTCGCCCGTGATCAGGTTCTGGGCGTCGTCGAGCACCGTCTCGTCGAACATGGTGTCGTCGATGTCGGCGTCGTCGATCGCCAGCCAGACGAAGACGGCTGCCAACGAGGCCACGAGCGGGACGACGACGAACACCCAGAGTTGACCGATGGCGTTCGGGTCGGTGTCGGAGAACAGCGCCGAGCCGATCGACCGGGCCGGGTTGAGTCCGCCGCCGTCGATACCGCGCAGGACCAGCATGCCGACCGCGTACATGCCTCCCGTGAACGCTGCGATCGAGGCCATCGAGTATCGCTGGCTGATCGATGCGAGCAGCACCACGACGAGAAAGATCGCCGAACACGAGCTCGGCGGCGATGACCGAGCCGAGTTCGCCGAAGCCGTTGCGATCCCAGCCGTTGGCCCCGACACCTGCCGCGCGAGGTCGTTGATGCCGAAGATCAGTGCACCGCCGATCACGCCACCCAGCAACCTGGCCGATCCAATCGCCGACCGCGTCACGTGGGCTGATCTCGCGGACCAGCATGAGTGCCAGCGTGAACATCGGGTTGGCGACGGCCCCGATCACGCCGATGGAGATCGCCATTGCCAGGCCGAACGACACGGCGACGGCGAGGTCGCTGATCGCTCCACCACTGAACACGATTGCGCCGGGCCCGGCGAGCATCACGAGCGCGGTTCCGACCAATTCGGTCACGACGTTCCGTGCGATCGGCTGACGGGCCGGCGCTGCAGAGGACCGTTCGGGAATCGATTCGCCGGTCGGTGGCGGAGACACGCTGTCGGTCATGCGCGCAACCGTACCTCCCGCGTTCGACCCGCTTCGGCTCTGCCCCGTCATCCGGGCGGGTGCGCGGTCATAGGCTGATTCGATGCTCGGACTCGTGACCGCCGACGTCGCCGCACCGCTCGATCCAGATCTGCTGCCACTCGACACGGCGATGCGGGCACGCCTCGGTGACGATGCGGTGGCGATCGTCTCGTGGGACGATGCGTCGGTCGACTGGGCCTCGTTCTCCGCCGTGATCATTCGCTCGCCGTGGGACTACACCGACCGGCTCGACGAGTTCCTCGCCTGGGTCGATCGTGTCGACGCCGCAACCGTTCTGGTCAACGGGGCCGAGTCGGTCAGGTGGAGCGCCGACAAGCGGTACCTGGCCGACCTCGCCGCCGAAGGCATCCCGATCGCGCCGACGACGTTCGTCGTCCCGGGCGAGGCTGCTCCGTCGGTCGAGGGGCTACACGTCGTGAAGCCGACAGTGGGTGCGGGCTCGAGCGGTGCCCGCCGCTGCGCGCCGCACGAGGTGGCCGACCACGTCGCGCTGCTTCACGCGGAGGGGCGAACCGCGATGGTGCAGCCGTATCTCGACCTGCTCGACGAACGCGGTGAGACGTCGCACTGCTTCGTCTGGTCGACGGTGACGGCCTCGACGCTCAGCCATGCGTTCCGCAAGGGAGCGATCCTCACGGCGACCGACGTCGAGCTGGAGGGCGATCTCTTCGCCAAGGAGGAGATCTCGGCGCGGATCCCCTCCGACGCCGAACTCGCGGTCGCCGAACGAACGCTGTCGACCGAGGTCGTGCGGTCGCTCGGTGACATCGTCTTTCGCCCGGGTCGACATCGCCCCTCACCGCGGTGTGGACGGGAGCGAGTCGTACGTCGTCATGGAGCTCGAACTGATCGAGCCGTCGTTCTACTTCGCGACCGAGCCGTCACAGGTCGATCTGTTCGCCGATCGCCTCACCTCGTGGTTGCGACGGAATCTCGCCGGTCAGCTCGTCGGTGGAACCTGACGTGGCCCGCCGCTCGCAGCGAGCAGATGGTCGTCACCCGAGTCAGCGGCGCGGTGGCCGAGCGTGACGCCCGGCGTCGCCCCGACGAGTTGATCGTCGAGGAGCCATTGTCGATCCAGCTCGACGGAACGCTGGTCGCGACCACGATGCGCACCCCGGGCCACGACGAGGAACTCGCGGTCGGCTTCTGCTTCACCGACGGGCTGCTCGGCGGACGCCCCGGTGCTCGGGGTCCGCCACTGCGGCGACGACGACCACGCCGGCATCGGCGTCCAACGTCGTCACCGTCGACACGGGTGCACTCGCGCCGCCCCGACGCCGCGCCTCGGGAACGTCTCCTCGAGCTGCGGGTGGTGCGGGAGCGAGCAACTCGACGAGCTGTGTGCGCGTCTCGACCCGCTCCCCGAGGGCGGCCCGATCGACCTCGACGTGATCGGCTCGATCGTCGACACGGTCTTCGACGGGCAGGGCCTCTTCGCGTCGACCGGGTCGGTCCACGCGGCAGCGGCCTTCGACGCTTCGGGCGAGGGTGCTGCTGACCCGCGAAGACGTCGGTCGCCACAACGCCGTCGACAAGGTGATCGGGGCGATCGTGCTCGGCGGTGCCGGACTCCCGACCATTCCGGCCACCGGGCTACGGTCTGTTCGTGAGCGGTCGAGCGAGCATCGAGATGGTGCAGAAGGCGTGGGCCGGTGGGTTCTCGACGCTGGTCGCGGTGAGCGCCCCCACGGCGCTCGCCGTCGACGCGGCGCGACGGGCCAACCTGGTCCTCGCCGGCTTCGTCCGTGGCGATGCGTTCAACGTCTACGCGCCCCGAACGCCTCCCGCCGTGAACGCCGTGAGCGGACGGACGAACCCGGCGGGATCGCGCGTCGGTAGTGTGGACGCATGTTGATGGAAGACGGTCTCAGCGTTGTCCACCTGTTCGGCAAGCCGACGCCGGGGACCGATCGCGAAGCGGTGATCGCGGCGGTCAAGGCGGCCGAAGCCGACGACTGCCAGGTCATCACCGCGGCGATGCTCGGCCACAAGGCCGACATCTGCGTCATGGCGCTCTGCGCCGACTGGCGCGTCCTGCGCACCCTGCAGACCGCACTGCGACACGCCGGGCATCGACGATCGTCGACAGCTACGTGTCGATCACCGAGGTCAGCGAGTACGCGAAGGGCATGCCCGAGCAGATGCTGCAGGCCCGGCTCTACCCGAACCTCCCGCCCGACGACCTCAACGCCTTCTGCTTCTACCCGATGAGCAAGAAGCGTGAGGGGCACGCCAACTGGTTTGCCACGCCGTACGAGCGTCGCAGGATGATGATGATGGAGCACGGCAAGAGCGGCCGGAAGTTCGCCGGCCAGGTCGTGCAGCTCATCTCGGGCTCGACCGGCCTCGACGACTTCGAGTGGGGCGTCACGCTCTTCGCGAAGAGCCCCGACGTGATCAAGAACGTCGTCTACACGATGCGCTTCGACGAGGGCTCCGCGCTGTACGGCGAGTTCGGCGCGTTCTACGTCGGCTATCTCGACTTCATCGAGAACATCATCTGAACAGCACCGATCCGGATCGAGGGTCCTGACCGACGATCGGCGCTCGAAGATGTCGGAGCCGTCGGCCTCGAACCGAACAGGTCGAAGAACGCGCGCGAGGGATCGCCGTTGCGTCCGAGGTCGGTGATCCCCGTCGGCCCGTCGTAGTCGATCTCCTGGTCGTCCGCGAGGCGCAGTGCGCATGCCGCGAAGTCCCGGCAGATCGGGCCGCCGTCGGACACCGAGGACATCTGGCCGGCGATCACCGCCGGGGAGTCCGAGTTGCCCTGGATCGCCGACAGTGCGAGCAGGTTCACGCAATCGATGACCTGCGGGGCGAACGGGACGGCGTCGGCCGAGCCGGCACCGTCACGCAGCACGATCTGCGGAGCGATCACCACGACCCGGTTGCGGATCGTCGAGGGAAGACCAGCGATCACCGGCCGACTCGCAGCGGTCCGTGCGGCGTCGTTGACGATGATGGTCGGAATGCTGAGCTCGGCATGCTGCCCCATCGCCTGCAGAAGACTCGCCGTGTCCTCCCCGCTGCCGACCGAGACGACCACCTGGGGAGCGACCTCTGCGAGGCGGTCGAGTTCGTCGGTGAGGTCGTCGTCGTCGACGGGGATGGCGATCGTCTCGACCGCGATGTCGTCACCGAGGGCGTCGGCGACCGCATCGGCGTACGGCCGGCCGTAGGCGTCGTCCACGTGGACGATCACCACGCTGCCGGCTCCCGTGGCCTGGGCTTCCTTCGCGATCGCGATGGCCTGCAGCGAATCGGTCGCGATGCTGCGGAAGAACAGACCGTCGTCGGGAAACCCGTCGAGCGCGATGGCCGTCGCTGTCGCCGAGCAGGTCACGATGCCGTTCGAGACGGCTACGTCGAGGGCGCCGATCGCCGTGTTCGACGACGTCGGCCCGATGATCGCATCGACTCCGACACCGACCAGGTTCTCGATCGACTGAGAAGCGCTTGCCGAGTTCTGACCTTCATCGACGATCAGGTACTCGATGTCGTTGCCGAGGACGCCGCCCGCCTCGTTGATCGTGTCGATGGCACTCTCGAGCGAGGCGCGGAGCGCAGCGTCGATGCCGGTGTCGCCGGACGGGATGAGCGCACCGATCGTCAGGACGCCGTCGTCGATCCGGGGAGGGGCCGCCTCGGTGGTCGTCGTGGCGATGGTCGCCGTGGTGTCGGAGCCACCGCCGCCGGTGCAGGCCGTGACCGCGAGGGACACGACCGCGACCGTGGCCAGGGGTCGACGCAGGCGGACCTGGTCGCCTCGTCGCCGCATGTGCAGCACAGTATCGCCTCGGGTCCGACCGAGCGGGTGCAGTGGCACTGCTCCGGGTGTGGTCCGATGCCGCGACCTCGCACCGAAGCTCTCAAGAAATCGTCAATTCGGCCCGATACACATGCGTCGAGGTTCCCGGCACCGTGCGCGGGCGACGATCGACGCAACGACACCATGAACGACACACCCACCCTTCCCAGCGATCGCCAGCTCGTCGACGCGGCACGGTTTGGTCACGACGCGGCCTGGCAGGAGTTGATGGAACGTCACGAGGCGTCGATCCGCAGCGTGCTGCCCCGACGCGGGCGTGCTGGGCGACGTTTCGTCACCCAGGCGCTCGAGGACTTCCGAGGGACACTGAACGACCAAACGCCGGCAGAAGGCGACGAGGCGATTCGAGCGTTTCGGCCGCGCGCGATTGCAGCGGTCACGGGAGGGTCGTACGGCCCGGCCTCGATCGATCCCTCCGTCGACCGCATCGTCGACGATCGACAGTTGCTCGCCACGGCGTTCGGTCGTCTCCCCGAGCCGTGGCAGACCGTGCTCTGGCACACCCACGTGGAGCGGCTGACCGCTGCGGAGGTGTCGCCACTCGTCGGTCGCACCGTCAACGAGGTCACCGAATTGCTGTCGACCGCCGAACGCGGAGTGATCGACGCCTACCTCCTGGAATACCTCGAGGCAGGCGATTTCGACGAAGCGAGCGCTCAGCTCATCCCGCTGCTCAGCGGCTACGTCCGTTCATCGCTGCCCCCACACGAGCAACGCCACGTCGAGGCGCACCTCGACGACGGGGTTGCGGGCAGCGTCGACGCGTCCACCGGAGTACGGCATCACGGCGCCGACGACAGTCGACGGCTGATCGAGGTGGCCTCGTCGTTGCCGCAGGTGCTCGCGCCCGCCATCGCCCCGGGCATCACGGGCATGAGTGTCGAGGCCCACCGCGCCGGCACTCGGAACGGCCACCCGCTCGTTCGGGTCCGCCGCCATGAGCGCCGATCGAGCGGATCGTGTTCGACGGGCTGTTGTGGTGGGGTCGGCCGTCGCCGTGGTGCTCGTCCTCATCGGAGTCGCGTATCTCGTTCGTCAACCGTTCGACAACGACGACTCCGCGCCGACGACCGGCGTTGCGCCCACCGATCCGGACTCCACGTCGTCGACCGACGCAACCGTCCCGACGGACGGCACGACCGCGCCGGTTGACCCCACCGTCCCACCGACGACGGACCTCGATCTTCGGCCCGCGCCAACGGGACCGGCGAACGAGATCGAACTGGTCATCGACGGCGCCGCGGTCGTCGGGTTCGCCCGCGTCGTCGACGGGGTCACCGCAGTGGTCTCGGCTCCGGCACCGATCCTCGCCGGCGGGACGGGCACGCTCGACATCAACGTCACGAACGACGGGTCCACCGCCTTCGATGGCGGCGTCGAGTTGCGGCTCCCGCGTGGTGTCGTGTTCGACGCCCTCGCCGCCGGTCCTGGTTCCTGCATCGACCCCGGCGGAGCGTCGCCGCGCTGCGGCGTCAGCGTCGAGCCGGGCGCAACCGCGACGTTCTCCATTCGTCTGGCTCTCGAGAGTGCGGTCGTCGGCCGCCTCACCGTGGTCGGCGAGGCACTGCCGGTGCCCTTCGAATCGCAGATCGACGTGACCCGTGACCTGGTCCACAACTCGGTCGGACGAGGCGACGTCTACGTCATCGGCAACACGGTGATGACCTGCGCCGAGACCGCGGCCGCCGAACTCGGGATCTCCTGTTCGGAGGTGTTGGACGGTGTCGGCCCCACCGTGAACCGGTGGGACGTTCCGATGGAGTTCACCGGTGCTGCCCCTGCGTTCGGGCTCTCGAACGGCTCCACAGCGGTCCTCGACGTGGCCGACGGCACGCGGGTCGTCGACGCCCAGCTGTTCTGGTCCGGCGACCTGGAGGAGGCCGGACGCTCGGTGTCCGGGAGCAACCAGAATCTCGCGACGTTCGTGTCCCCGAACGGGGACACCACCACCGTCGAAGCCGATCGTGTCCGCTTCGGCGAGGAGGACGCCACGCAGTACGTGGGGCGCGCCGACGTCACCGATCTCGTTGCCGCCGGAGGAGCGGGCGAGTACCTCGTCGGCAACATCGCGTCAGTCGAGGTCCAGGGTTCGTACGGCGCGTGGGCGTTGGTCGTGGTGACCGACGACGACTCGTCACCTCGCCGATACCGCGTGGTGACCGACCCGTTCGACTGGGTCGCCCCGGAAGCACCGTTCTCCTACGCCGCCGAGCTCCCTGTCCCGGTGGTCGCTGCCGGCGCTGCCCGCATCAACGTCGTCGGCTTCGAGGGCGAACTCGGCTTCCTGCCCGAGACGTTGACCGTCGGTGGAACCGACCTTGGTGGGTCGAACCCGTTCGACAGTTCGGTCGGTGGAGTCCGAGATCCGGCGTTCGTGAACAGCCTGGGGGTCGATGTCGATGCCTATGATCTGACCATCGACTCCCCGGCCGGCACCCTCCGCATCGACGCCACCTCGGCGAACGACGGCATCCGCCTCGCCGTGCTCGGGCTCACCGTCGATCTCGCCGAGTGACCCCGGACGATCGTCGGGCGCACCTCGCCCAAGCGGCCGAGGCCGTCCCCGACGGTGCGCTGCGGGGGCGTGAGTACTGTTTCGCACTCGCCCAGATCACCGATGCGTGGGTCATCGAGCTGTTCGAGGCTGCACTCGCAGCGCATCCGACCAAGCACCGAATTGCGCTGCTCGCCGTTGGCGGGTACGGCCGAGGCGAACTCGCCCCGCACAGCGATCTCGACCTCTTGTTGGTCCACAACTGCAAGCCGCGCAAGGTCGCAACCGAGATCGAACCGATCGCGAGCGCCCTCTGGTACCCGCTGTGGGACGCGGGCGTGAAGCTCGGCCATGCCGTGCGTCGCGTCGATGAGCAACTCGACCTCGTCGACGGCGACCTCGATTCGGCGACCGCGCTGTTGTCGGCCCGATTTCTCGCCGGCGACGAGGAGATCGCCGCCGAGGTCACCGAGCGCGGACGCCGCTCGTGGGAATCGCAGCGCACCAGCTATCTGACCGCACTCCGCACCAGGATGACGGACCGACAGGCCGAGTCGGCCGACGTCGCCTATCGGCTCGAACCAGACCTCAAGAACGGGCACGGCGGGCTGCGTGACGTGCAGACCGTCTGGTGGGCGATGGCGAGCGGGCTCCAGGTCATCGACCAGGATCTCGACGATCTCGACAGGTGCTACGACGTCCTGCTTCGCTCGCGGGTCGCGCTGCACCTCACCACCGATCGCGCCGGTGAAGTGATGCGGCTCGAAGATCAGGACGCGATCGCGGGGACCGGCGGCTGGAGCGACGCCGACACGATGATGGCCGATGTCGCCGCTGCGGGACGGACGATCGCATGGCTGTGCGATGAGAACTGGAACCGCGCGATCGAGCGCGATCCGCAGGCCGATCGAGCGATCGCCCCCGGCGTCGTGCTGCGCAACGGCGAGATCGAGCTGACCGAAGGTGCCGACCCCCGGCATGATCCCACGCTCGCTCTCCAAGCAGCGGTCGCCGCAGCGCGTTCGGACTGCCGGATCGGGCGAGCGACGCTCAGTCGCCTACGCGACGAGGTCGAGCCGTGGTCCGGCGACTGGCCGGTGGGCGCACGTACCGAACTCGTCGCCTTGCTGCTCGAAGGTCATCGTGCGATCCGCGTGCTCGAGGCCCTCGACCAGCACGACCTGATCGCCCGTTTCCTCCCGGAA
Source organism: Ilumatobacteraceae bacterium (assembly GCA_963824025.1). Taxonomy (GTDB): domain Bacteria; phylum Actinomycetota; class Acidimicrobiia; order Acidimicrobiales; family Ilumatobacteraceae; genus Ilumatobacter_A. The sequence goes on along the minus strand of CAWGNY010000001.1, from coordinate 449,634 downwards.
TGGGAGGCGGTGCGCTCGAAGCCGCAGCGGAACGCGTATCACCGGTTCACCGTCGACCGTCACCTGTGGGAGGCAGCGGCGAATGCCGCCCAACTCGTGGGCCAGGTGTCGCGACCCGACCTGCTCGTTCTCGGTGCGCTGTTCCACGACCTCGGCAAGGGCTACCCGGGAGACCACACCGAGGTCGGCATGGACCTCGTCCGGGAGATCGCGCCCCGCCTGGGCTACGACCGGCGAGACGTCGAGAACCTCGTGGCGATGGTCGAATGGCATCTGTTGTTGCCCGATGTCGCCATGCGGCGGGACCTGTCCGATCCGGCCACGATCGATCTCGTCGCGGGACTGTTGAACTCGGTCGAGCGGCTCGAGCTCCTCCACGCCCTCACCGAAGCCGACTCGAAAGCGACGGGCCCATCGGCGTGGGGGAACTGGAAGAAGGAACTCGTCGACGAGCTCGCCGCGCGCACCCGCATCGTGCTCGGCGGCGGCGACGTGTCGGACGTGACCTGGCAGCTCTTCCCCGACGCCGAAACGCTCACGCTGATGGCGGCGGGTGACGTCGACATCTCTCGCGACGGCGAACGGATCACGATCGTCTATCCCGACCAACCCGGAACCTTCGGCCAGATCGCCGGTGTGCTGTCGTTGCACGGGCTCGACGTGTTGAGCGCCCGAGCACATTCCGACGAGGGCGGCATGGCGGCGTCCCAGTTCCGTATCGCGTCGTCGAACGGCGAGATCAACTGGCGCTCGTTGAAGCGTGATCTGGGCAAGGGTCTGGCCCACGAACTCGCGATCGAGGCCCGTCTCGTCGAACGGGCCAAGACCTACCGCCGCCGCCGCCGTCTGCAGGCCGACACGCCGGGGCCGCCGAAGGTGAAGTTCATCGAGGGCGGCTCGAGCAACGCAACGGTGATCGAGGTCCGCGCGGTGAGCAAGATCGGGATCCTCCATCGGATCGCGAAGGCCCTGAGTGAGCTGGGGCTCGACATTCGCCATGCGACCGTGCAGACCATCGGTGTGGAGGTGGTCGACACGTTCTACGTTCGAACTCGTGCCGGCGACCTCGTGACCAGTTCGCCGCATCGCAAGGAGATCCAGAAGGCCTTGCTGCACGCCGTCGCCTGAGCGGCGGTCGGGGGCCGACCGTTCGTGGTGCCGCCTGCTGTCGTAGGTTGTGCCCCGTGACCGCGACTGCTCGAGATCTGGCGCGTTGGAGTGAGACGCTGGCGGCGATCGCCCGCACCGGCATGGCCTTCACCGAGAACCTGTACGAGCGCGAACGCTACGAGGAGGTACTCCACGTGGCCGGCGACATCAAAGCGGCAGCCCGTGAGCTCGAAGCCGAGTCCGTTGCCGATTCGGCGGCTGTACAGCGCGAAATCGACCACTTCGTCGGCGAGTGGATGGATTCGATCGGCGAGGGTGTGCCGGGCTACGTGACGCCGAAAACGGCTGTCGGTGCGATCGTCGGCAACGACAACGGCGAGATCCTGCTGGTGCAGCGCAAGGACTCGGGCATCTGGTTGTACCCGACGGGGTGGGCCGACGTCGGCTACTCGCCGGCAGAGGTGGCGGTCAAGGAGGTCAGCGAGGAGACCGGCATCGAATGTTCTGCCCAGCGCCTCCTCGGTGTGGTCGACGGTCAGCGGATGGGCTTCAGCCGGTTCGGCATGTACATGTTGCTCTTCCATTGCACGGCGACCGGCGGTGAGCTGACGCCACATCCGCTCGAAACCGGCGATGTCGGGTGGTTCGCCCGCGATGGGTTGCCCGAGGCGACGGCCGGCGCCCAGTGGTGGGGTCCGATGGCCTTCGCCGCCATCGACGGCGACACGACCGACGCCACCTTCGACCCCGTCCGACCCGACGTCTGGCGCCGGTAGCACGACGATTTGCCCGGTCCCGATTGCCCGGCCCTGGCACCAACAAATCGTGATGCGATTTGCCTGGTCCCGGCACCAACAAATCGTGATGTGCCGGTGCCGGGACGCAGCAAATCAGTCTTGGTCGCGGAGGAACTGCTCGACCTCGTTCATGAGCTCGTCGGGGTCGATCGGCGGTGCCGTGGTGAGATCGTCCTCATCAGTCGCGTCGTTTTCATCGGCGAGCTGCTCGAGGCGTGACAGATACGCGACCATGTCGTCGTCGTCGCCGATGAGCGCTGCCACGCGGGCGTCGTACTCGGCGGCGCCTGAGGCCAGTCGGGACAGCGGCGGCGGCGTGCCGATCATCGAGCACGCCCGTTCGACGAGCGCCATGGCGGCCTTCGGCGACGGGACCTGCGAGGCGTAGCCCGGCACTGCGGCCCACAGCGACGCGGTCGGCAGCCCGGCCCGGTGCAGGGCGTCGTGGAGCACACCGACGATTCCGGTCGGGCCCTCGTACTGCGAGCGTTGGAGTTCGAACCGTTCGATCAGCGAGTCGTCGGACGCTGTTCCGATCAGCGGCACCGGTCGGGAATGGGGGACATCGGCGAGCAAGGCGCCGAGGGAGATCGCCATCGTCGCACCGAAGCGATCGGCAATGCCCGTGATCTGTTCGGAGAACAGGCGCCAACGCAGGGCCGGCTCCGGTCCGAGCACCAGGATCACATCGGTTCCGGGCAGCGATGCCGACCAGACACCGACGGTCGGCCACACGATCGAACGTTTGCGTTCGTGGTCGAGGCGGACCTGCGGACGGACCGTGGCGAAGTCGGTGAACGGCTCGGGGTCGATCTCGGCCAGAACATCTGCACCCCACGACTCGACCATCGTGGTCATTGCCGTCGACGCCGCGTCGCCGGCGTCGTTCCACCCGGTGAATCCGGCGAGCAGGACGGGCCGATCGAGTGTCGGCTCTGCCAGCCATCGAACATGCTCGGTTCCCACGGGCGTCACGCTATCGGTGCGTATCGTGGGGCCGATGCAGCAGGATGACTCCTCAGCCCACCAACGAGCCACCGGGTCGGCCACCATCGAGATCGCCGAGGTCGTCGATGACGAACTCGTCGCGGCGTTCGAGCATCTCATCCCGCAGCTGTCCTCGTCCTCGCCACCTCCGAGCCGGGAACTGCTGACCGACCTGGTCCACGGTCCCGATTCGGCGCTGTTCCTGGCGCGGGTCGACGGGGCGATCGTCGGGAGCCTGACGCTGGCGTTCTACCGCATCCCGACCGGCATGAAGGCGTGGATCGAAGACGTCGTGGTCGACGACGCGGCACGCGGTCACGGCGTGGGGCGTCTGCTCAGTGAGGCCGCGGTCGACGAGGCCCGTCGTCGTGGTGCGAAGAACGTCAGTCTCACGAGCCGTCCGAAGCGCGAAGCGGCCAATCGGCTCTACCAGCGCATCGGGTTCGACCACTACGAGACGAACGTCTACCGCTTCACCTTCTGACTCCGCCGCGACCCTGCGGGTGGAGTACGGGCGATCAGGGGCCGGTGATGCGGCGGAGGTCCTCGGCGGCTTGACGGACCTGCCAGTCGCGGTCGTCGAGGGCCCGGTCGATGGCGGCGTCGACGCGCGGTCCGAGGTCGTCGTCGCCGAGGAACGGTGACAACGCGAGGACGGCGCGGCGGCGGACGGCGGGCTTGTCGGACGTGCCGGCGATGATGGCGTCGACCGCTCGGATGTCGCCGATGGCGCCGAGCGCTGCGACAGCGGATTCGCGGACGAGGGGCTCCTCGGCGGCCGTGGCGAGATCGATCAGTTGCGTCACGATCTCGTCACGGTCGGATTCGTGTTCGCCGCACGCCCATGCCGCGACCTCGACCACCCGGGCATCGTCGTCGGACAGTGCATCGAGCAGATCGACGTCGGGATGGGTTGCAGCGATTTCGGCCGCGCGCCGCCGCACTGCAACGTGCTCGTCGAGCAAGGCTCGAGCGACGTCGTCGTCGCGCAACGCCTCGAGCCGCTCGAGTGCGCCCAACGCCGCCGCTCGAACGCTCGGTTCGATGTCGTCCAGCCCCCGACGGGCCGCACCGACATCTCCCGTGTGACCGGCGATCGCGACAGTGCGGCGACGGTCGGACGCGGAGGTCTCCACCGGTGTCAGGACTTCAGGAGATCGGTGAGCGTGATGACGACGTAGGCCACCCCGAATGCGATCACGATCGCGCTCACGATGCCGATCACCACTCCGAGCCCGGCACTCGCCACCGCGGCCATCACCCGACGAATGACATTCGGTGGCTTGTAGAGCGGCACGGTCGCCTCGGCGATGCCGATCGGGACGCGGGGTCGACGAACTTTCGGCTCGACGCGTGGTGTTCGGGGGACGGCTCTGGCAGTCTTGCGCCAGCCGGCGAAAACGAGGGCGAGAATCGCCAGCCCGGCCATCCATCCGGCAGCAGTAGTGAGATCAGTGACCGACACGACAACTCCCATGATACTCGTCGCACCTCGCGAGAGGTGGTGGGCCTGGACGCTGGCCATTGTCGCGCTCATCGGGCTCGGCGTGCTGTCGCTCAGCTCGTTGATCCCGTCCGAGGTGGTCGCCCGCACCGAGAACCCGCGCACCGAAGCACAGGAGCCGGCGCCCTACGCCCGCATCCCGGCATCGGCCGAATCGGTCAACGACCGCGTGGTGTACGGCGAACTCCCGGACGACGTGGAGATCTACGACACCAAGGGCGACTTCTTCTTCGTCACGGTCTCGGCGCCCAACCAGTCGGTGCTGTCGTGGCTGATCGGTTCGACCGACCCGGTGGTCGACCTGCTGACCGAAGAAGGCAAGAACGGTCGGCGGACCCCGGGCCAGAATCGTGAGATCGCGCTCCAGCAGATGCGCACGGCCACCCAGGAGGCGCAGTTCGTGGCGTTGACCGCAGCGGGCTACGAACCGACGATCGAACTCGGTGCCGTCGTGGTGCAGGACATCCTCTGCCGTGAGACCGCAGACGACGGCTTCACCTGTGAGGACGAGTTCCCGTCCGCGGAGGTGTTGCAGCCGGCCGACACGATCCTCGAGGTCGATGGTGTGCCGATCGCAACGATCGAGGACCTCACCGCAGCTCTCGACGGCGCGCAACCCGGTGACGTGGTCGAGATGACCATCGACCGGATGGACGAAGCGACGATGACCGTCGCCGTCGAACTGTCGAGTGACCCGACGGATCCCGAACGCACCATCGTCGGCTTCGTTCCGTTCGACACCCGGACCGTCGACCTGCCGTTCGACGTGTCGATCGACACCGAGGCGGTGGGCGGGCCGTCCGCCGGCGCAGCGTTCACGCTCGCACTGATCGACGAGCTCACCGCGGGCGACCTGACGGGAGGTCGCGACATCGCCGTCACGGGCACCATCCGACTGGATGGATCGATCGGTCCGATCGGTGGTCTCGAGCAGAAGGTGAGCGCCGTGCATCAACACGGTGTCGAGGTGTTTCTCATCCCGGCCGAGCAGTTCGAGCTGACCGAACCCGATCCGGACAATCCCGACGACGGCGTGTGTCGCTGGGACTGCCTGAACGCGGCCGGCAAGGGCGAGGTCGTGCTCATTCCTGTCGCCACGCTCGACGATGCGCTGGCCGTGTTGGAGACGCTCGGCGGCGATCCGATCACGGTCTGAGGTCGTGCGGTGACTGGCCGGGGACGGCGTGGTCGTGTGACCCTCCACCATCTCAGAGGTTGGGACGCGTAGCGTTGCGTGGATGGCCATGTCGTTTTCCCGACCTGATCCGGCATCGCCGGTACAGATCGCAGATGCCTCCTTCTCCACCGGCCGCCGTGGTTTCGACCAGAACGAGGTCCGCGACTTCCTTCGGATGGTGTCCGCCGAACTCGCGCGCCTGCTCGAGCGTGAGCGTTTTCTCGAACGCGAGCTCAACGACGTGCGGGCCAACACCGACCTGTCGTCGGTGCACATGGACGACGAGACCCTCACCCGCATGCTCGGCGAGGAGACGGCACGGATCCTGAACGCTGCCCGCGAGAGTTCGCACGAGATCCGTGAGAAGGCCGAACAGGCCGCTGCCCAGATGCTGATGGAGGCGAGCGACGAGGCGACGCGCCTGCGCGAGGAAGCCGAGATCGAGGCATCGCGTCGCCGTGCCGATGCCGCGAGCGACGCCGAGGCCGAGCTGTCGATGGCGAAGCAGCAGGGCCGCGAGATGGTCAACGAAGCCCGCGCCTACCGCGAGCGCGTCTTGAGCGAGTTGGCCCGCCGCCGAGAACTCGCCCGCGAGCAGATCGAACAACTCGTGCACGGCCGGGATCGCCTGATGCAGGCCTTCGAGCGGGCGCGACTCGTGGCCGTCGACGTGGTCGCCGAGATGCAACCGCTCGGCGAGCCCGACGAGTACGTCAACCTGCAGCCCTCGACCGGCCCGGTCCCGGTGATGGTGGCCCGGGAGGCAATGGCTCCGACGGATCGATCCGTCGCCGACGAGGCCGAAGTCGAAGTCGACGCCGACACCGACGCCGACGACGCCGACGAAGCCGAAGCCGAAGCCGTCGAATCGGATGACACGCACGCCGGCGCATCCGACGAGGCCGATGCCGAGACCGCGCCGACCAGCGTCGGCCTCTTCGATGTCGAGGCGGACGACCAGGACGATGCCGACGATGCCGACGATGCCGACGACACCGATCACGCCGCCGCCACGGGGTCCCACGACGACGAGCCGGATCCCGACGACGGGTCGGTCGACGACGTGGTGGTCGATCTGTTCGCACGCCTCCGAGCAACGACGGATGACGACACCGACATGGTCGCCGACGGTGCCGAGGCCCCTGTGGGCTCCGACACGGACGCCGAATCAGACGATGTCGAGCCAGCCTCGTCAGTCGAGGTCGTCGAGGTCGTCGAGGTCGACGAGGCAGACGCGGAGGTCGAGGCAGACGAGGTCGTGGAGGCCACGCCGTTCGAGCAACGCGACGCCGATCTGACGCCGCTGATCGTGGCAAGCGCCCGCAAGCTCAAGCGCGTGCTGGCCGACGAGCAGAACGAGGTGCTCGACGCGCTGCGACGCAACGACCCGATCCGCGACCTCGACGCGCTGCTGCCATGGACGAGACACCACGCCGAGCGCTACTCCGCCGTGCTCGGTGACGAACTGCACGCCGCAGCGAACGCCGGTGCTGCGCTGATCGCGTCGAACGGGCGGACGCTCAAGCTGCGTAAGGCGGCGGCCCGTCAAGCGGTGCTGCAAGGGTCCGAGACCGTGACCCGGTCGCTCGTTGCCCCGCTGCGCGATCGCCTGGAACGCTGCATTGCCGACGGTGACGGCGACAATCCGGCGATCACCAAGAAGGTCCGCGCGGTCTACCGCGAGTGGAAGATCCAACACATCGACGAGCAACTCGACGATGTGTTCCGCGCAGCGCACGGTCGTGGTGTCCTGGCATCGGTCGAGATCGGCACGGCGTTGGTCTGGACGCCCGATCCCAGCCACGATGTCTGCCCCGATTGCGACGACAACCGGCTCGCCGGGAGTGTCCCGGCCGGCCAGGCGTTCCCGACCGGGCACGTGTGCACCCCGGCCCATCCCGGGTGCCGCTGCCTGTTGCTCCCCGCGGGCCGGTAATCTCAGCGCCAATGCGGCGCTCTCAAGACCTTCCGGTCGATCGTCCACGACGTCGGGTCAGCGGCCGTGGGATCCTGATCGTTCTGGGCGGATTGTTCCTGTTCGTCCTGATCTTCGGGCGGGCGATCGCGCGTTTCTACGTCGACTTCCTCTGGCACGACTCGCTCGGTCGCAACGACGTGTTCTGGGGTGCGATCGGTGCCAAGGCGACCCTGTTCGGTGGGTTCTTCCTGATCTTCGTGGTGCTCGCCGGCATCAACCTCTATGTCGCGGATCGCACCGCGCCCGAATCGTTCCCGGCCAACGTCCACCCGTACGTCGAGCGATTCCACGAGATCTTCGGACGTCGTCTGCGACTGTTGCGCTATGGCGTGGCCTTGATGTTCGCCCTGCTGCTGGCGACGCCGGCGATCGCCCGGTGGCAGGAGTGGCTGCTGTTCCGCAATGCGCAGAGCTTCGGGACGTCCGACCAGCAGTTCGGTCGCGACGTGGGCTTCTACGTGTTCGAACTTCCGTTCCTCACGTTCCTCCTCGACTGGATGTTCGCCGCAGTCATCATCGTGTTGTTGCTGACGATCGCCGCGCACATCCTCAACGGTGGGGTGGTGATCGTGTCGCCCGTGCCGACCGTCAGCAACGCGACCAAGACGCACGTGGCGGTGCTGCTGGCACTGCTCGCGGTGCTCAAGGCCGGCGACTACTGGCTCGGTCGCTTCGAGCTCACCAACGCCCAGACCGGCATCGTCCAGGGGGCGACGTACTCCGTCGTGCAAGCCCGGCTCCCCGCGTTGATGCTGCTGATCCTGATCGCCGTGTTCACCGCGGTGCTCTACCTGTCGGTCGCCCGCACCGGCTCGTTCCGGGCGCCGATCATCGCGTCAGCGCTGTGGCTGATCGTGTCGATCGTCGGTGGTGTCATCTACCCCGCGATCGTCCAGGGCCTGGTCGTCAACCCGGACCAGGAGGCGAAGGAGTCCGAGTACATCGAACGCAACGTCAACGCGACGCGGCTCGCCTACGGCCTCGCCGAGGTCGAGGTCCGAGACGTCACCTTTGACAGCCTCACCGCCTCCGATGTCGAGGGCGACATCCGGGCCCTGAGCAACGTCCGCCTGCTCAACCCGGCCGCGATGGAGAGCCGGTTCATCTTCGACGAGGGCCGCGAGGCCGGTCTGACCATCGACGACCTCGACGTCGACCGCTACGACCTCGCGTCGACCGAACGGGTGGGGGCCGAGCAGGTGCTGGTCGCGGCGCTCGAACTCGATCAGGCGGGCCTCGCCAACACCACCTGGCAGGGGCTGCGATTGATCAACACGCACGGCTGTGGCCTCGTGGTCGCACCGGCGAGCGCGGTCCAGGCGAACCGGCGCCCGGCCTATAGCGTGCCCGACCTCGAGCGCCCCGAGCTCTACTTCAGTCCGAGCATCAGCGGCTACGCGATCAGCAACACCGAGTCCGTCGAGAACGCCTGCGACGAACCGCTCGACTACGAGGGCGACCTCGGTGTGCGCATGAACTCCTTCGCTCGTCAAGCGTCGTTCGCGCTTGCGTTCCTCGAGTACAACATCCTCGCCTCGGGCGCGATTCAGAACGACTCGCAGATGCTCTGGGTGCGCAACGTCAACGACCGGTTGGACAAGCTCGCCCCGTTCCTGTCGTACGATGCCGACCCGTACCCGGTCGAGATCGACGGCGGCGTCAAGTGGGTCGTCGACGCCTACTCGACCACGAGCCGGTATCCGTACTCGGAGAGCATCGGGAACGTGCAGTTGTCGAACCGGTCGGGGCTGTCGCCGAACGACAACTACGTCCGCAACAGCGTGAAGGCCGTCGTCGACGCCTACACCGGCGAGGTCACCCTGTACGTGGTCGACGACGTCGACCCGATCATCAAGGCGTGGGAGTCGGCGTTCCCGGATCTGTTCACCCCGTTCTCGGAGATGCCCGAGGGGCTACGTGACCATCTCCGGTACCCGGAGGACCTGTTCCGGGTCCAGACCGATCGCTACTCGAAGTATCGGATCGCACCCGAGAACTTCTTCCGTCGTGATGGGGCGTGGTCCGTCGCCCAGGCGCCCGGTGAGTTCCCCGGTGTGAGCACGGCGACCTCCACCACCCCGGCCGCCGAGACCGCGGCGTCGACCACCTTCGCGAGCGAATCGAACACGTTGCGCTTCACCCCGTACTACACCTTCTTCGACACGAGTCCCGAGGGCGCCCCGCCGAACGAGGAGTTCGTGATCTTCCGGCCGTTCGTCGAGTTCTCGACCGCCGACCAGCGCACGCAGCTCCAGGCGTACATGACCGCCTCGTCCGAGCCCGACTCGTACGGCCAACTGATCAGCTACGTGGTGGATCCGGCGCAGGGCGACTCGCTCCCGGACGGTCCGCTCCGCGTCGCGTCGAGCGCCGAGTCGACCGACGAGATCTCGTTCCGGATCTCTCGTGACAACCAGGAGAGTGGTGGCACGAGGGTGCGCTTCGGCGACCTCCAGGTGGTGCCCGTGGCCGACGGCCTCGTCTACGTGCGCCCGTACTACGTCAGCGTGCCGACCGACAGTCCGCAGGTGAGCGAGGCCACCGAGTTCCGCGAGGTGATCGTCACCTACAACCAGACGTCCGTGCTCGCACCCACGATCGGGCAGGCGCTGAGCGAACTGTTCCGAGGGTTCGATGCGGACGTCGGCGACCGGACCGCCGGCGGTGTGGCCGTTCCCGGCGACGTCACCGGTACGCCCGACGACGTCGTCGTGCTCGACGAGAACGCCGAGGAGGTGCTGGTGCGGATCGACGCGGTCCTCGCCGAAGCCGACGCGGCGCTGGCCGACGGCGACCTCGGGCTGTACCAGGAGAAGATCGAGGAAGCAGCTGACCTCATCGCCGAGGCGGTCGATCGCCTCGGCCTCGATGTGGGAGATGCGAGCGAGGACCCCGCGTCGACCTCGGATGGTGAGTCGACCGACGGAACCGTGGTCGTCACCGTTGACGACAACGCTCCGGCCGACGACGGCGACAGCTGATCAGGCGCTGCCGGGGCGCCGCAGTCGGTCGGCCAATTCGGCGAGGTCTTCGCGGAACTGGATTGCATACCGCGCCTGCTCGTTGGCCAAGCGTGCCTGCCCGCCGGTGACGTCGTCGAGCTGTGAGGTCAGTTGCTCGATCATCTCGGCTGCGTCGGCCTGTGCGCTGGCGCGATCGAGATCGCCGCTCAGCTCCGTGAGCTGGTTGGTCAGTTCGAGGCTCACCTGGTTGACCCGCGCATCGATCGAACCGACCTTCTCGGCGAGCTGACCGAGTTGCGCCCGCAGCTCGGCGCCGAGGTCCCGTTCGGGCGTGCCGTCGCCGGTCGCGGTGGTCCGCAGTTCGTCGAGTGCTGCATCGGTCCGCTCCGCCGCGTCGGTGGCCACGAGCGCCACGTCGGCGATCTGCGTCTGTTGCTTCGCAAGTGCTGCCGCCAGCTCGTCGAGCTGGGCGTGCAGTGCAGCCTGCTCCTCCTTGGTGGGCCCACCATTGCTCGCCGCGGCCAGCTGCTGAGCAGCCACGCTCTCACGGAGTTGGTCGACCTGAGTCGCGAGTGCGCCGAGTCGGGCCATGTCGGCTCGGATCTGTTCGACGTCGGCGATCGACGCGGCCTGGGCGACCGCGTTGTCGACCGTCGGTCCGATCGACCCGGCGACGGTCACCACCTGGTGCTCGACCGTGCCGACGATCGTCTCCACGTCGCTCACGTGTGCGTTGAGCCGCGCGTGTTCGGCGTCGAGTCGGCCGAGATGTTCGGCCAGTCGCTGCTTCTCCACCTCTGTCTGGTCGAGGCGGTGCCGCACGAGTAGCAGCTCGGCGCGAAGGCCGTCGAGTTCCTGTTTGGTCTCGGCGCGTCGGTTGAACAGTCCCATGATGCACCCCCAAACCTACTCCACTAGCTTCGCCGCATGGCTGGTCACGACACACCGAAGAAGATCCTCCTCGACGAATCCGAGATGCCCACCCAGTGGTACAACATCGTGGCCGATCTCCCCACACCACCCCCGCCGGCGTTGCACCCCGGCACCCACCAGCCGGCCGGTCCGGAGGATTTCGCGCCCTTGTTTCCGATGGCCCTCATCGAACAGGAGGTCAGCACCGAGCGCTACATCGACATCCCCGGTGAGGTCCTCGACGTGTACAAGATCTGGCGGCCGACGCCGCTGTTCCGTGCGAAGCGGCTCGAGGCGCTGCTCGATACGCCGGCTCGCATCTACTACAAGTACGAGGGCGTGAGTCCGGCGGGCTCCCACAAGCCGAACACATCGGTGCCCCAGGCGTACTACAACCACATGGAGGGCATCACCAAGCTCACCACCGAGACGGGCGCCGGTCAGTGGGGGAGTGCACTCGCGTTCGCCACGGCTCAATATGGGATGGAGTGCGAGGTGTGGCAGGTCGCGGCGTCGTACAAGGCGAAGCCTGGTCGCAAGACGATGATGGAGATCTGGGGTGCGACGCTGCACTCGAGTCCGTCAGAACTGACCGAATTCGGGCGCAAGCTGCTCGCGGAGAACCCCGATCACAACGGCTCGCTCGGCATCGCGATCTCCGAGGCCGTCGCGATGTGCGTCGAGGATCCGAACGCCCGCTACGCGCTCGGCTCGGTGCTCAACCACGTGCTGATGCACCAGACGATCATCGGCGAAGAAGCGCTGCTGCAGCTCGCGAAGGTCGACGAAGTGCCCGACGTGCTCGTCGGCTGCACCGGCGGCGGTTCGAACTTCGGTGGTCTGGCGTTCCCGTTCCTGCGCGAGAAGCTCGCCGGCAAGATGAACCCGATCATCCGGTGCGTCGAGCCGGCCGCGTGTCCGTCGCTGACGAAGGGTGAGTACCGGTACGACTTCGGCGACACGGCCGGCATGACGCCACTCATGAAGATGCACACGCTCGGCCACGACTTCATCCCCGAGCCGATCCACGCGGGTGGTCTGCGATACCACGGCATGGCGCCGCTCGTGTCGCACATCTACGAAGAGGGTCTCGTCGAGGCGATCGCCATCCCGCAGCGGGAGTGTTTCGAGGGTGCGATCAAGTTCGCGAAGACGGAGGGCATCGTGCCGGCGCCGGAACCGACCCACGCGATCGCCGCGGCGATTCGCGAGGCGCTCGCCTGCAAGGAATCGGGCGAGGAGAAGGTCATCCTCACCGCGCTGTGCGGTCACGGGCACCTCGACCTCACGAGCTACGAGAAGTACCTGTCGGGTGACATGGTCGACTACGACCTGCCCGACGAGGACATCGCCGAGGCCATGAAGACGGTTCCCGTTCTCGCCTGATCCCGGGCACCTTTCCCGTTTGTGTTGCTGTTTCGGCTGTTGGAGCAGCTCGAAAAGCAACGCAAACGTCGGGGATGGGCGCGGTACCTCAGAGGTCGAGGACGTAGTGACCGGTCGGCTCGCCTGTGACCCGACTGAAGCCGATGCGCCGGAGGTATTTGTCGTGGACCTCGGTCGAGGCGTTGGCGCACAGGCGGCGGAGTCCCGATGACCGGAACACGTCGGCACCCGGTCCGAACACCCATTGACCGAGCCGCGAGTCGCGGTGTTCGCGGAGTACGTAGTCGAGATCGATGGTGAGTGTGTCACCGTCACGTCTGCCGACGATCAGGCCGGCGGGAAGGCTGTCCCGCGTGAGCAGCAGGCTCATCACGTCGTCGCCGGCCGGCATGTGGAAGTCGGGCTGAAAGCGACCGATGTCGCCGGCGTGATACTCGATGAAGTCGGTGAGAAACGGCGAGTCGGGTCGGATCGACGACACGCCGAGGCCGTGACGATTCGCAGCGTCCACGAAGAACTCCTGGCGCAGGAACCACAGGTTGATCAGCGCGATGCAGCCGTTCGTGACCATGACCGGCGGTGACTCGATCAGCAGGCCGTAGGCGAAGAACGCGACCGATCCGCACAGGGAGATGATGCGCAGGCGCACGACCGAGCGCATGGTCAGGCTGAGGATCACGAGCGCCGACGCGAGGTAGCCGAGTGCCTCCACACCGGACACGGCGAGCATCAGCCGGTCCTGTCCGCGCCGGCAGGATCGAGGACCTCGCGGTGGGCGGCAGCGGACCGTGCCGCGGTCGACTGCCCACGGACGATCACGGCGAGCGAACCGATCACGACACCCATGCCCAGCGCCTGGCGGAGCGCGATTTCCTCGTCGAGGAAGATCCAGGCGATGATCGCCGAGAACACCGGGATCAGCAGCGTGAACGTGGAGCCGACCCAGAGCGGGATCCGGACGAGCGACCAGTTCATCAGGACGTGGCCGATGATTCCCGATCCGATCGCCATCGCTGCGAGCAGCGCCCAGTTCTTCAATGATGGCCACGACATGTCCTGGCCGAAGGCGAAGCCGAGCGGGGTGACGATGATCGCGGTCCACAATGCGGTGCCGGCGGTGAACTCGGTCGGCGTGACCTTGCCCTTCGACTGTTTCGACGCGATGAAGTACGCGCTCCATGAGAACATCGCGCCTGCAGCGAGCAGGTCGCCCTTGATGTTGCTCACGTCGTCAGCGGTCGATGTGGTCACGATCACGACGACGCCGGCGAGCGCCACGAGCGACCAGACGGCGTCCCTCCCGCGAATCTTCTCCCCGAAGAACCGGGCGGCGACGACCCCGACGAGGATCGGTTGGAGCGAGCCGATGATCGTGGCGTTGACGATGCTCGTGTTCTTGACCGCCGAGAAGAACAGTGCGATGTCGGCACCGAGCGCGATTCCGCCGAACGCTGTGGCCCGCATGCTGTGGAGCGTGAACGTCGATCTGCGGAGCCGCATCCAGAGGATCAGCGCGAGGCTGAACATCCAGAATCGGTAGGTTCCGATGGCGAGGCCGCCCATCTCGATGCCCTTGGCGAGCACGGTGCCCGTCGACCATGCGCACACCGCGATCGCTGCACCGACGAGACCGGCGGAGAGGTCCCGGCCCTCGTTCCCGCCCATGGTGGGTTGCGTGCCGGTCGTGGTCATCGCGCGGCACGTTAACCGGGCGGTCGGAGCGCTCACCTACTCTCGGGGCCGTGACGCCGACCGAGGAGTTCATCGCCGCTGGGCTGTACGACCCGGTGGAGCATGCGACGAACGGCCGACTCGATCTGTTGCGCTGGCTGGACGAGCGGGGATTCACGCTCGACGAGATGGTGGAGGGACTCGCCAACGACAGCCTCGGGGCGATGGCCGGCGACCGGCGTCTCGTGCCCGGCGAGCGGCTGACTCGGGATGAAGCGATTGCGGTTGCGGGGATCGATGCGGTCTCGTTCGACGAGAACGTCACGGCATTCGGACTGATCCCGATCGTCGGAGCGCCGCCGAACGAAGTGGGCATCACCCACAGCGAAGCCGAGGCGCTCGGCGTCTTCGATGCGCTGGGCGCCATGTTCTCGAACGACGAGGCAACCAGTTTCCTCCGAGTTGTCGGGTCGTCACTCGGGCGCATCGCTGACGCCGCCGTCTCGATGTTCCTCGCTGATGTCGAGTCACGGCTGCTGGTCGACGGGTCGAGCGAACTCGACCTGGCGCAGACCGTGGAGGAGGCCATTGGGCTGGTCGACGGGCTGACGGAGCGGCTCGACCCATTGCTGCGGCGCCAGATCCTGCAGTCGATCGAGCGTTCGCGACGTGCGACGATCGAGTACAACGAGCGGTTGCGGTACCGCTACGCCGTCGGGTTCGTCGACCTCGTCGGGTTCACCGAGATCTCGGGCGGGATGGATTCCCGCGAGTTGTCGGCCTTCCTGCGGGACTTCGAGGGGCGCGCGTACGACGTGGTGACCGGGGAGGGAGCCCGGGTGGTGAAGTTGATCGGCGACGAGGTGATGTTCGCGGCGTCCGACGCCGATGCGGCGTGTCGTGCGGGAAACGCGCTGATGCGCGGTTTCGGTGACGAGCACGAGCAGGTCTTCCCACGCGGCGGGCTCGCGTATGGAGACGTGTTGGTCCGCGGCGGCGACTACTACGGGGCCGTGGTCAATCTTGCGTCACGCCTCGTCGACGAAGCCGTCCCCTTGGAGATGCTGGTCACCGAGCCGCTCGCTGACGCTGCCGTTGGCTGCACCTTCGAGGCCGCGGGCCGACGCATGATCAAGGGATTCGCCGAGCCGGTCAGCGTCCGTTCGCTGCGCAGCGACTGACCGGCCGGATGGCGCGGTCGCTCAGATGTCGACGCGGGTGGAGGGGGTCTTGTAGCTCTCGTTACCAGCGGCGTCGAACGCGCGCACCTGATACCAGTGGCTGCCCGCCGCCGGCGTGGGGATCGTCGCGGTGGTGTCGCTGACGGTGTCGATGACGGTGCCGTTGCGGAAGACGATGTAGCCGGTGACGGCGACGTTGTCGGTGGAGGGTGTCCAGGTGAGGGTGACGTCGCCGTTGGCTTCGATGACGCCGAGGAGGTCGCGTGGTGTGTTCGGTGGTGTGGTGTCGGTGGCCGGGTCGGGGGTGATGGTGATCTTGGTGGAGGGGGTCTTGTAGCTCTCGTTGCCGGCGGCGTCGAACGCGCGCACTTGGTACCAGTGGTCGCCGGTGGCGGGGGTTGGGACGATGTGTGTGGGGCTGGTGGTGCGGGCGATTTCGGTGCCGTTGCGGAAGACGATGTAGCCGGTGACGGCGACGTTGTCGGTGGATGCCGTCCAGGTGAGGGTGACGTCGCCGTTGGCTTCGATGACACCGACGAGGTCGCGTGGTGTGTTCGGTGGTGTGGTGTCGGTGGCCGGGTCGGGGGTGATGGTGATCTTGGTGGAGGGGGTCTTGTAGCTCTCGTTGCCGGCGGCGTCGAACGCGCGGACTTGGTACCAGTGGTCGCCGGTGGCGGGGGTCGGGACAACGTGGGTGGTGTCGCTGACGGTGTCGATGACGGTGCCGTTGCGGAAGACGATGTAGCCGGTGACGGCGACGTTGTCGGTGGATGCCGTCCAGGTGAGGGTGACGTCGCCGTTGGCTTCGATGACGCCGAGGAGGTCGCGTGGTGTGTTCGGTGGTGTGGTGTCGGTGGCCGGGTCGGGGGTGATGGTGATCTTGGTGGAGGGGGTCTTGTAGCTCTCGTTGCCGGCGGCGTCGCGTGCGCGCACTTGGTACCAGTGGTCGCCGGTGGCGGGGGTCGGGACAACGTAGGTCGGATCGGTGACGGTGGCGATCTCGACGCCGTTGCGGAACACCAGATAGTCGACGACGCCGACGTTGTCGGTGGATGCCGTCCAGGTGAGGGTGACGTCGCCGTTGGCCTCGATGACACCGACGAGGTCGCGTGGCGTGTTCGGCGGTGTCGTGTCGGAGCCGATGATCGTGATCTTGGTCGAGGGGGTCTTGTAGCTCTCATTGCCGGCAGCGTCGACGGCGCGCACCTGGTACCAGTTGTCGCCCTCGGCGGGAGCGGGAACGACGTGGGTGGGGTCGGTCACCCGTGCGATCTCGACGCCGTTGCGGAAGACGATGTACTCGGTCACGGCAACGTTGTCGGTCGACGGGGTCCAGGTGAGGGTGACGTCGCCGTCGGCCTCGATGACGCCGACGAGGTCCTGCGGTGTGCTCGGCGGCGTCATGTCGTTGCCTCCAGCGGTGAACACCGCCGTGGTGGCGGAGCGGTTGCCCGTCACGTCCATCGAGCGGACGAAGTAGCGGTCGGCGGGGGTGCCGTTGGGGTCGCGGAAGGTGGTGATGCTGATGTAGGAGGCGAACACCGAGTCGTTTTTCAACAGCTCGTAACGGACCTGTCCACCACGGTCGTCACCGGTCGACGCCGTCCAGGACAGGTCGACGCCGGCGTTGGAGGCGACGGCCATGGGACTCGTGGGGGGCGCCGGCGGGGTGGAGTCCTGGGAGCAGAACTTCGCAAAGCCCTGGACGTAGCGCGGCGTGTTGCCGTCGTAGCTGCCACGGTTGAAGTCGCCGCCGGTCCACAGGCAGTCGGTCGAGTCGGCGTACAACTCCCAGCTGCCCTCTCCGTTCTGGGTCCCGATGCCGGGGTACCACGTGAGGTGTTCGGGGTTCTCGGTGCTGAACGCCGCCATCCACCGGACCGGTTTGTTGCTGGTGGCACCGTCGAGCCCCGGCCACCGGTAGGCGTCCTGGTACAGGTACGTACTGCCGTTGGCGTGGCTGCCGGTGTAGACGATCCCGTTGAGGGTGGCGACCGCCTGACCGTCGCCGTAGGGATGACTCACCCATGAGCGGACCAGGCCGTAGTCGCTGGCGCGATATGCCTGACGGTTGTGTTCGGAACCGACCTGCCACACCTGATCGCCGATGGCGAGGATGCCCTGCTGGTAGCTGCGGTTGGTGTTGGAGATGCTCGTGCGTACCCACGGCTGCAGCCCGGTGACCAACTGCGCGTCGCTCGACTGGAGCACGGCGATGCCGATCGACCACGCCTCGTTCACGTACTTGAAGTTGCCGGCCGCGTAGACGCGGTCGCTCGTGGCATCGACGTCGAAGACGATGCCGTCGAAATTCGGGAGGAAGGTGCGGTCGACGTTGCCGGTGGTGAGGTCGACACGCGCCATCTGGCCCGCGTTCGTGACGATGCCGTTGGGTCCGTTGATGCGGGTGAAGTTGCCGGCGATGTAGACGAGGCCGCCATGGATGTCGAGGGCGCGGGCGAGTGGCCAGTTGGTGCTCCCGGTGAGCTGGAGGTTGACGCGCCAGGTCGGGTCGAGCGCACCCGTGGCGGCGTCGAGCATCGCGACGCCCGCCGTCTGGGCCGCGCCGTTGACCTCGGTGAACTGGCCGCCGACGATGAGGCGCCCGTCGTCGGTCGCCTTGAGGTCCCAGACGTTGCCGTTGATCGTCGGACGGAACGTGTCGATCCAGGCACCGGTCGTGCGGTCGAACGCCGCGAGGAACCGTTGGTCGTGGCGCTGGCCGGTTGCCGCGATCTCCACCTGGGTGAACTTGCCGCCGACGTACATGGTGTCGCCGATCTCGGCGAACGCGGTGACGCTGATGTCGGTGCGGCTGAAGGTGTCGTTCTGCTCGTTGCTGCCGACGACGCCGGCCTGCAGCACCTCGGTGCGATGGGAGACGAGCGGCGACGCGGCGATCGGAGCTGCCGGCAGCCCTTGGTCGGGGATCGGATCGGCTGCGCGCGCTGCCGTCGAACCCGTCGCGACCAGTCCGGTGACGACCACCGCCAGGGCCAGCGCGCTGCGCCACATCGTCGTTGTCGAGCCGTCCGTCCGCCGCATGTCCACTCCCTCGCCCGGGGCACCGAATTCCGCCATCAGTCTCCGTTCATCGTACGCGGCGTCTTGATGGAGCATTGACAAGAGTGGTACAGGATCGTGCGTGAATGCGCGCTGTCCGTCGAACCTCACTCACGTACCGTGGGATCGGCCGATCGCACGTGCGGAGGTGCAACCACTCCGACCGGGTGACGTCGATACCGTAGGCGCATGCTGGCGGCGGATTCGGGGCGTGAGGGGACGCGACCGACGAGGTGGTGGACCCGCGCGGGGGTCGTGGTGGGTGCTGTGGTGCTCGTCGCCGTCACCGCATGTTCCGGGAGCGACGTCGACGGCTCGGATCCGTCCGCATCGGTCGCCGACTCGTCGTCGGTCTTCGATCCGGCCAACCCCGATGGGACGGCGCCGCCGGTGCCGGGCACCGAGGTGCGCCTCGGCGACGACGTGATCATCGCGACCGAGGACGGCCAGATCCCGACCACGTCGACCGAGCCACCGCTCGATCCGAACGGCCCGGACGCACCGCCTGCGCCAGGTGCGACGACGACCACGGCGGTGCCCGTGCCGCTCCCGCCGCCCGCCGACATCGGGCGGATCGTCTCGATGTCACCGACCCACACCGAGACGCTGTTCGCGCTCGGGCTCGGTGAGTTCGTGGTCGCCGTCGACTCGGAATCCGACTACCCGGCTGCCGCGTTGGACGTTCGACGTGACGATCTGCAGGCCGACTCGGCCGACCTCGGTCCGCTTCTCGCACTGGATCCCGACGTGGTCATCGTCGGCGACGATCCGACCGGGCTCGCACAGCGGTTGGCCGCCGCAGGCATCGCCTCGTTCAGCGGCCCCGAGGCCGCGACGTTGGACGACGTGTACGACCAGATCGTGGGCGTCGCCGGCATCGTCGGTCGCCCCGATCTCGGCGAGGACCTGGTCGACTCGATGCAGGCGTCGATCGCCGCTGCCGTGGCGTCGCTGCCGGACGACTCCGGGCGCACCTACTTCCACGAGATCGACCCGTCGCTCGTCACGATCACGCCGGGGAACTTCCTCGACTCGGTCTACGGCGAATTGGGCCTCGTCTCCATCGTGGCTCCCGACCCGACGGGGTTCACGCAGGTTTCGGCGGATCAGGTGGTGTCGGCCGATCCCGACGTGGTGATGCTCGCCGACGCCGAGTGCTGTGACGTCACCGCCGATGGGCTCGCGAAGCGGCCGGGTTGGTCCGGTCTGTCGGCAGTGTCCAACGGGGCCGTCGTCGAACTGCAGGACTACATGGTGTTGCGGTGGGGCCCGCGAGTGGTCGATCTGGTCGAGGCAGTCGCCGTCGGCGTCGCCTCCGCCGGTTGAGTTCGATCCGCTTCCGACCCACTGGTTGTCATCGCGTCCGCAGGGGCGTAGGTTGATCTCACTCTTCGCCGCGGGGTGGAGCAGTTCGGTAGCTCGTCGGGCTCATAACCCGAAGGTCGCAGGTTCAAATCCTGCCCCCGCCACCAACGAAAGCCCTGGTAGATCGCAAGATCTGCCAGGGCTTCTTTCGTTATCCACAGGCACCTTCTAACGATTCTTCTAACGAGTCGTTAGAAGCCGAGGTGCGCGAAATCGCGATTCGCGAGGAGTTTCGCGACTCAAGCTGTGTGTCGGCGTCGGAGAATCAACGACCGGGCCTTACCCTGACGACAGCCTTTCGGTGACAGGCCACACGGTCACCGCGATTGTGCTCCCAGAGTGCCAAGATGGTCCGCCTGTGACGGCCCTCGACCCAAAATCGCATCCCCGCAAGGAGGTGCAGCCCGTCTTGGTGGCAGCGGTCGCGGCCTGGTTGGTCGCTTGCCAAGGGTGGACATTGGGGAACCCTTACGTGCGGATGTGATGGCGGGCCTCACTTCGTCACCGTCAACGGTTCTCCGCGTGGCGATGGGACTCAGCAGGCGAAGAAGCTCGCACGCGACATTCGCAAGTGTCCGGCGTCGAGTGACTTCAAGGTCGTGACCGATCGTAAGGCCGCGAAGAGGGCGGAGAAGCTGACGAAGGCGCCAGGCGCGGAGTCGACGGAGCAATGAAGTGACGAGTGGCTCAAGTGGACCCGTGAGGAAACCGATGTTGGATTGTGCCAACATGAAGCAATGCAGGAGGTGGATGAAGTGCTTGAAGTGACATTCAGACTCAACAACGCAGTCGAAGAGCGTGAGCAGTTCGCCGATCGGATCGGGGACATGCTCGACGGTTCGTACTCAGAGATGAACGGCGTGTTCACTGTGACCGTCTACTCGTTTGACGATCACGGGAGCAAGGTCGACCGAGCCATCAAGTTGGCCAGGGCCGTGACGGAGTTGGGCGCCGATCCCGAGGCATGCGACCCCGACCTCGTTGACCTGAACGAGATTGCCGCAAGGGTCGGTAAGTCTCACGAGGCAGTTCGACTTTGGTCGACCGGGAAGCGTCGTCCGGAACCGCCATTCCCGCAACCGTTGTACGCGCTCTCTGGTGGAATGCGGTTGTGGACTTGGTCGTCTGTGAACGACTGGCTAGCAGCCGTAGAACCAGATCTCGCCGAGGGTGTCGAACTACTGAGCAGGCAGGAGCGTAAGACTGTCGACGCGTCCCTCGGTGCACGAGACCCCAACGTCCGAGCCATGATCATGCAAGCGATCACTCAGCGTGCGACCGCCGAAACCCTCCACGTCGGTTTGGTCTCACACGTCGGGGCGTCGGTTCGCGTCGTCGGCATGATGTCGGATCAGGCCTTCGACTGGTTTGGGGTCTCTAACGAGATCGTGATGCTTGAAGACTCGGACTCGGTTGCGCCGCTGCACGACGTCTGGGAGATCCGCGCTCCGCACGGTGACCTGGAAGAGTCCGATGACTTCACGCCTGGTCATGGCTCTCGACGTTCCTCCTTGACCTGATGATCGGATTTTCATCAGCGCCGGCCGTCGTCCAGGCATCGCACCTCGTGATACCGGCGGACTCAGCCGACACCATCGACAACTCAGCGTTTGATCCAAGCGCCGCTCAAGAGAACGATCGTGTTCTTCACGTGCACACAATGTCCACGCCGGCCACGGATGATGCGCCCGAGGTGGAAAGAACTCCGTTCGGGCTCGCGTACAGCATCACGATTCGAGACGCGGAAGGGAAGGGCTGGCTCGTCTGCAGCGGCCTGGTCGTGTTCGACTTCACGATCAATGAGGTCGAAGGGGAAGATATCCCAAGAGCGAGGTGTCATTCCAGGACGCGCTTCAGTACGTCGTACCGACGCTGACGGCCCAGATTGATCAGAGTCTCCGTGTGAGCAAGATCCTCCCGCTCGGGATTTGGCCTGCGGGGATCAAGCTGGAGACCGACGCGGCTACCACCCCCACTGAGTCCGACTGACTCGGACTCGAGGGCGCTCGCTGTGGGCTTGGGCGGGGTGCCGGCTCACTCGCCGAACACGGCGTCGCCGAACGCGGCTGCGGCGTCGGCTTGCATGCCGGGGAGGACGTGTTGGTAGACGGTCATCGTGAACGCTGGGCTGCTGTGGCCGAGGCGTTCGCTGACGACCTTCGGGGGCACGTTCGCCTTCAGCAGGATCGTGGCGTGTGTGTGGCGGAGGTCGTGGAGTCGGATGCGGCGCATGCCGTGCTCGGCGACGAGTTGGTCCCACACCTTCGAGAACCGATCGGGATGAACCGGGCCGCCGTCGGGATGGGTGAACACGAAGTCGTCGTCGTTCCGCGTGCCGTTGCTCATCTGCTGTTCGAGTTGCACCCGTCGCCACGTCCGCAGCACGGCCACCGTGCGCGGGTCGAGGTCGATCGTTCGCCGGCTCGTCGATGTCTTCGGCGCACCGACCTCGGCTTCGTACCCGACGGACAGCAGTTGCTGGTCGACGACGAGACGCGCCGCATCGAGGTCGACGTTGCGCCACGTGAGTCCGAGTAGCTCGCCGCGTCGCATGCCGGTGTTGGCCGTCAGGTAGATCGGAGCGAACCAATCGGAGTCCTCGATGTTCGCGAGGAAGCCTCGAAGCTCGTCGGCCGACCACACCTGATGGTCCTTCGCTCCGGTGCGCACCTTCGGCGGGTCGGCGAGGTCGGCGACGTTGCGGAGCACGGTGCCCTTGCGATGGGCGTCGGCGAGCGCCTTGCGGAGCATCCCGTGGATGTTCCGAACCGACTTCGGTGCGAGCCCGCCGCCGGCACCGTTGCGCTTCCCGTCGACGAGCAGCTCGGCGTACAACGTGTCGAGGTCCTCGGGCTGGAGCTGTCGGAGCTGGATCGATCCGATCCTCGGTGCGACGTGCAGTCGCACGTTGTTCCGGTACGACTCGTACGTCGACCGACTCAGCTGCGACTTCTTCAGCGGCAGCCACCGATCGTTGAGGTAGTCGGCGAGCGTGATGCGATCCGGTGACCGGTAGTCGCCGTCCTGCTGGCGCTTGACGATCTCGGCCGCCGCACGCTCGGCCTCCTTGCGCGTGGCGAAGCCGTCGTGCCAGTCGCGAATGTCCCGGCCGGTCGTGCGGTTGATGCCGCCGTACACGACGGGGTAGTAGCGGTTCCCCTTCTTGGCGATGTGAGCCATCTGCCGACCTGCCTCCTGAATCGGATCGAGCACGCCCCCACGTCTCAACGTACCGGTGCCGTCAAGGCGGGGGAAGAGGACACATGTCTCTGTAACGGTTGGCGACTTTGTGGGCCTTGGGGAGGTGATGGGCAAGAAGGAGCACCGATGTCACGCAGCCGAGATTCTTCGTAACGACATCGACCTTCACGGGGCCTTCGAGAGGTATCAGGAAGGAGCACCAGATGTCAGCAGCCGAGATTCTTTGTAACGACACCGAGGTTCGTCGGCGAGTCGGGGACATGGCAACAACCGTCGATCTCACGCAGCCCGACTTCCTCACGGTCGAGCAGGCCGCCGCCGTCATCGGCATCGGCCGCACGTGCGCGTACCAACTCGCACGACGAGCCGCCGACCTCGGCGAGGGCACCTTCCCCGCCATCCGCTTCGGCAAGCAACTCCGCGTCCCGCGCCGAAAGCTCGAAGACCTCACCGGTGGACCCATCACCATCCCCACCCTCACCGACGACACCACCCCTGCCTCCACCACGTCACACGACCAACCCGACGCCACCACCAACACCGATCACCAACCGACGACCACCACCGTCACCACCCCCACCGACCTACCGCAACCACCACTGCCCTACACCGAATAGGTCCACCCCCCATGCCAACCAACACGACCACCGAACCAAACCACACAACCAAAACAGACGGGTGCACAGTTGAATCCGGGAAGCGATTCGGGAGCGTCCGATGACGGTCCGGGTCACCACGCTCAAGGGTCTCGGCGCCGGGCTGTACTACGTCGAGCGACTCCCGAACTACTACCTCGACGCCAACGAGCCACGAGGCCGAT
Source organism: Ilumatobacteraceae bacterium (assembly GCA_963824025.1). Classification (GTDB taxonomy): domain Bacteria; phylum Actinomycetota; class Acidimicrobiia; order Acidimicrobiales; family Ilumatobacteraceae; genus Ilumatobacter_A. Next base: position 425,519 of record CAWGNY010000001.1, on the reverse strand, counting down.
GGCTCGGCCGCGGCGCCGAAGCGCTCGACCTGTCGGGCTCCGTCGGCGACGACGCGTTCCTCTCGCTGATGGCCGGCATGGACCCGGCCCGACCCGATCGGCACCTCGGTCGCCAGTACGGCGAGACGTCGGTGCGCGGCTACGACGTCACCTGCTCGGCACCGAAGTCCGTGTCCGTATTGTTCGCACTCGGCGACGAGTTCGTCCGCAACCGTGTCCTGCAATCCCACGACCGGGCAGTCCGTGCGCTTGCGTCGTGGATCGAGGATCACGCACACACCCGATACCGAATCGGGGGAGAGGTCGCCGTCGTCGACGCCAAAGGGATCGTCGCTGCGATGTTCCGACAGCACACGAGCCGAGCACTCGACCCGCAGATCCACACGCACCTCGTCATCCCGAACCGGGTGATGTCGCCCGACGGTCGCTGGCTCGCCCTCGACGCCCGACTCATCAAGCGCGACCAGCGCACGCTCTCGGCGCTCTACCACGCAGCGCTCCGGGCCGAACTCAACCAGGCGCTCGGCGTCCGCTGGCGCACACCCGAGAACGGCATCGCCGAGATGGCCGACATCCCCGACGTCGTCCTCACCGAGTACTCGTACCGCACCGACGACATCCGCCGCCGCATCGACGTCAAGCTCGACCGCTTCGTCGCCAACATGGACCGTGACCCCACGCCGAGGGAACGATGGAAGCTCGAACGCGAAGCCGTCCTCGACACCCGACCGTCGAAGGAGAAGCACGTCGACGCGGCGACCCTCCACGCCGAATGGCGGGAGCGAGCGTGGCAGCTCGGCGTTGCTCCGGAGGAGATCGTCGCCGAGGCAGTCAAGCAACAGCGACCCGCGCCTGTCGGTGCCCGCCGACGAGACCTCGTTGTTGATGGCCCGAGCGATCGAGGCGATCAGCGAGAAGCAATCGACCTGGCGACCGACCGAGTTGCACCGCGAGCTTGGCGGTCTGTTCCCGACCGACGTCGGAGGTGACGCCGCCGCCGTGATCAGCGCACTCGACCAGGTCGTGGACGCGATCGCGAAGCAGCAGTGCGTCGACATCTCCCAGCCGATCCCACCCGACTCGCTCCTCCGCAGAGACGGCCGGCCCGTCACCGAGGCCGCCACCGATCGAGCCCTCACCACCCAGGCGATCCTCGACCAAGAGCTGGCACTCCTCGAATGGGCAGCGCGCCGGATCTCGGCCGACGACCTGATCGATCCAGCAGCGATCGACCGCAGCGATGTCGACCTGAACATCGCCCAAGCCGAAGCCGCCGCCCGAGTCGCTGGCGACGCGCAGCTCGTGTTGATCGTCGGACCAGCCGGCACCGGCAAGACCACCGCACTCCGGCCAGCCGTCGCGCAACTCCGATCGCAAGGTCGACCGGTCTTCGGCGTCGCACCGTCGGCCGCCGCAGCCGAGGTACTGCAACACGAGACCGGCGTCGCCGCCGACACGCTCGACAAGCTGCTCATCGAGCATCGCCTCGACCGGCCACCGGATCACCAGTACGACCTGCCCGCCGGGTCGACCGTCATCGTCGACGAGGCCGGGATGATGTCGACACCGAAGCTCGCCGAACTCGCAGCGCTTGCCGACCAGAAGCAATGGCGCGTCGTCCTCGTCGGCGACCCGCTCCAGTTCTCCGCCGTCGGCCGAGGCGGCATGTTCGAACTGTTCGTCGACACGAACGACGCCGTCGAACTCGACCGAGTCCACCGCTTCGACAACGACTGGGAACGCGACGCCAGCCTCCGCCTCCGTCGTGGCGAGGTCGAGGTTGCCGAGGTCTACGACCACCAGGGTCGGCTCCACGGCGGCTCGCTCCAGCGGATGCGTCAGCAGGCAATCGCTCGCTGGTGGACCGAACGCCAGGCCGGCCGAACGGCGCTACTCATGTCTCCGACCAACGAGACGGTCGTCGATCTCAACCTGCAGTGCCAGCTCCAACGGCTCCGTGCACGCGAACTCGACCCCGACGGCGCCGCAGCACTCGCCGGGCGGTACGTCCTCTTCGTCGGTGAAGAGATCGCGACCCGGAAGAACGATCGGCAACTGCTCACCGATCGAGGCCAGATGGTCCGCAACCGAGCCGAGTGGACCGTGCGCGCGATCCATCGAGATCTGTCGGTCACGGTCGAGGGAGCGAGCGGCACGGTCCGACTGCCGAGGGAGTACGTCGCCGAACACGTCGACCTCGCCTACGCCCGAACCGGAGCCGGCGCACAAGGCCGAACGGTCGACGCCGGCATCCTGTTCCTCGACCGAGCGACCGACGTGCGCAACCTCTACGTCCCGATGACCCGAGGCCGCTCGACCAACGAAGTCTTCGTCGCGACGACAGGGGAGCAGACCGCCCTCGACGTCGTCGCCCAGTCGATCGCCACCGACTGGATCGACCGCCCCGCCCTCGCCCGCCAAGCCGAGTTGAAGAAGCCGACTGACATCGCAGTCGAGATCGAGCGCCCGCGAAGGCAGGGCGACAGACTTCAATCCCACTCGACAGATCCTCGACCGGTGGGCCGGAAGACCGAGCGACGAGAGGTCGGCCCCGCCTGCCGCGCCGCCGTACCGGCCGACGAAGAAGTGGAGCGAGTTGAACGACATCGAGATGATCCTCGCCGAGTGGGATGGACGAGGACCGGACGACTACCTCCCCGAAGACGAGGTCGAACCGAACCGTCCGACGAAGCCGTGGGACGAGTTGGACGACATGGAACGCCTCCTGGCCGAGATGGACGGCTACGAGCCCATCGGCGACAGCATGGCGCCACGTGTCGGCAGCGCCACAACAACCGCCCGGCCGAGAGTTGCCAGGGATCGAGCTGCCCGGACTGTAGGGGTAGATCCGTCCTTAGCGATGCGATGCGCAGTCGAGCGATGTGCGGCTCGGGCGAGCTCTGGCCAGGGTCAATCGTAGGCAGTAAGCTGCAGAGCGACGTTCTCGGCCTCTTCAGCTTGTGCAGTGAGGGTCGAGCGAAGCTCGGAGCACTGCGCGAGTAGGCGATCTGCAGTGCTGACAATGCGAAGCTGCTCGGCGAGGGGAGGGAGTGGAAACGGAAACAGAGCGAGCTTGGAGGCGCTGATGTTCGACTGCCCGATTCCGTCTGACTTCACCTCCCAGCACCACGCACGGGCCATCGGGCTGTTCAGGACAAGGTTCAGATACTCCGGATCGAGTCCCGACGAGTGGCGAACGTGAACTAGGTAGCCGGCGAAGATGGTCTGGCGGTCACCCCGATAAATGGCAGTCTTCCCGACTAGCTCTCGGCTGTTGGTCCGATTGAAAAGGACAGCGGGGATCGGCAGTCGGTACTTGTCGATCTCGACGGAGTCGGATGAGAACTTGAGGTTCGACCAGTCGAGTTCGCCCGACTGAAGGTTGCCCATCCGCAGGACCGGCACATTGCCTTGAAGCTGCGACTTCGACGAGGTCCCGTAGCGCATCTCGAGGCAGATTGATCCCAACCGCACCCACCGCCAATGAGGAGGAATCGGCACAGGGGTCTCGTCGATCGCTGGTAGCTCCTTCGGCTTTCGAACCTCCTTCTTGGCGACCAGGCGCGCGCGTTCATCGCCGATTCGTTCCAGCAGGTTCTCCACAGGCTCGTCGTCGGGGTTCCGGCTGCTCAGCCGTCCTCGCACGGCGAGGTCTCGCACGAGCCGATCGAAGTCCGACACAGCCGCCACATCGGGGAGCAGGTCAGTCCACGCCAGACTTGTTGTTGACCAGGCTGCGTGAAGTTCGCCGTCGGTGTCTGCGTCCGTGAGGGCGTCGAGGGACGAGGCGCGCAGGCGGGTGGCTACGTGGTGGCGGGCTTTCTGGCGGGCTTCGAGGTCGTCGCAGAGCTGCATGAGTTCGTCGACCTTCGCCACGATGCGTTGTTGCTCGCTAGCGCGGAGGCAAGGGAGCGGCGACTGCCTGGAGCCGCACGCTTGACGTGTGTCAGTCGCTTGCTGTTCTGCTGGTGCCGGTCTGTGCGGTCCCCGATCGTGGACGCACTTCGGGGACGTGACGGCCAACAGTGAAGAGAATTCAGGCATGACCGCCGCGGTCGTGACGACAGTACGTGGAGTCGCTCCGCTTGGTCGTACGTGCTTGAGCCGGGAGACTCGATGACTCTTGCCAACAGTTGCCGTGCTCTGAGCCAGAGCGATCGCGCCTGGCTGCGGCAACCTCTCCGACGCCGTAGCTCCTTATCGTCGCCTCGTCGACGAACTTCCCGTCCGCAGGTCGAGATCCAGATTGCCGAACACACTTCTGCGAAACGGCAGTACCCGGCTCTTGGCGTACGAAGGCCCTGCCTCGCTCGGATGGCGTCCGCCATCATCCTCGAGCCGTGACCACAGCCCATGTCGCCGGAATCTGCGAAGAGGCCATCACGGTCACCGACGGCATCATCGGGAAGTGGTGGCGGCTTCGGCACGCTCGCCTGCGCTGATGAGCTGCGTACTGACCCTGCCGCCGATCGGCCAGAGTCTCATCGCAGTGCCGTCACCGGGATCCTGCGGGACGAGCCGGCCCGTCGAACGGCGAGGTCGAGGATCAGTTCGCGGAGACGATCGACACCGCCGGGCGCTTCGGCGATCGTGCCGAAGTTGTCGAAGAACGCTCCTGCGGGTCCATCAGGCGATGCCGAGCGATTCGGCGAGGCTCGCCTTCAGAGCCTCCTGTGCCGCCCGTACCTCAGCCACCGCTTCGGCGTAGCGAGCGAGCAGGACATCTGGGTCCTCGTGGCCCTCGTCGATCGTGTTTGGGTTCTTGCATGTCGAGGTTGTAGCCGGACGCTGCGATCTCGTCGACGGAGACGCGCCACGCTCGCTCGCTCTCCTCCCGATCGGTCCACCACGCCTTCTCCGGCTCGAACTCCTCGATCCGCATCGGCTTGGTCTTCGAGTAGCTCTTGTAGCCGTCGGGGTAGGGGTGTTCGTAGAACCAGACCTCCTTGGTCGGCTCACCCTTGGTGAAGAACAGGATGTTCGTCTTGATGGTCGTGTACGGGGCGAACACGCCGTTGGGGAGACGCACGATCGTGTGGAGGTTGCACTCGTCGAGCAGCTTCGTCTTGATTCGAGTCTTGATGCCCTCGCCGAACAACGTTCCGTCCGGGAGCACCACGGCGGCGCGACCGCCGTCCTTCAGGAGTTCCATCACGAGGACGAGGAATAGGTCGGCGGTCTCGCGTGTACGGAACTCGGCCGGAAAGTTGCTCTCGATCCCGTCCTCCTCCATCCCGCCGAAGGGTGGGTTGGTGACGATGACGTCGACCTGATCCGCCTTGCCGTAGTCGCGGAGAGGGCGGGCAAGCGTGTTGCCGTGGCGAACGTTGTTCGGAACCTCAACTCCGTGGATCATCAAGTTGGTCACGCACAGAAGGTGGGGGAGCGACTTCTTCTCGACGCCGTGGATGCTTCGCTTGAGAAGTTCCAAGTCGTCGGGCGTCTTCACCTGCTGCTCGACGTGATTGAACGAATGCGTGAGGAAGCCTCCGGTTCCGCACGCTGGGTCGAGCACCGACTCGCCGAGTTGCGGGTTGACCATCTCGACGGCGAACTGTGTTGCGCGCGCGCGGCGTGTAGAACTCCCCGGCGTTGCCAGCGCCTTGGAGGTCCTTCAGGATCTGCTCGTAGATGTCGCCGAACATGTGACGGGTCTTCGACTGGTTGAAGTCGATGTCGTCGTTGATCTTGTTGATCACCTGGCGAAGCAGCGTGCCGCTCTTCATGTAGTTGAAGGCGTCCTCGAACACGCCCCGCAGCAGCGCCGCTCGGTCGCGACGTGCGCCGCTGAACTTGTCGAGGTCGAGGTCCTTCAGTGTTGGGAAGAGCTCGCCCTCCACGAGAGCGATCAGGGCATCGCCCGTCGGTGCGTCCTTGCCGAGCGCTTCCTGATCGGCCCACGCCCTCCACTGGAGGTGCTCAGGGATCGGGGACTGGTATCCGTCGATCTCCAGCTCCGCCTCGACTTCGAGGTCGCTGTAGATCTTGAAGAACAGCAGCCAGCCGAGCTGGCCGATGCGTTGCGCATCGCCGTCGACACCTGCGTCCTTGCGCATGATGTCTTGAAGTGATTTGACCGTTGTGGAGAGGGACACGGGTTGGAGGTTCCTGAATCAGTTGGCGGACTTGTACAGCTCGGCTTCGAGCGTCTGAACGGCCTCGTCGTACTCGGCCTTGCCCCCGAAGCTACGGACCAGTTCGGTAATCGTGCCGAGTTCGGACAACGGATTCACCTTGAGCACCGAGACGTCCTCGATGGCGTCGATGCCTTGATCGGCGTACTTGTCGAGCAGCGCATCGAGCACGGCACGCGCCGTGTCGCCGTACTTCGCGAAGACGTCACGCTTGCGTACCTCGTCGGCACGTTCGCGCCGGGTGAGCGGAGGGCGATCGAACACGACGTGGCAAATGAGATCGAACGCGTCCATGTCGGCTGCGACGTTCTCTTCGAGGGCCTCGATGAGCACGCCGCGCTCCAGTAGCTCGTCGACGATGACCTGCTTGCGCTCGGCGCTGGTCCATCGCTTGACGAAGTCGTCCAGCGTCGAGAACTCCTCGCTCACCGTCCGGCGGGTGTGGTCCCGCAGCGACTCGGTGACGAGCTTGCCGTCCTTGTCGTAGTACTGGACTCGCTCGGCGAGCACGCTGAACTCGACGCCGCTCACGACGTACCGGCGACGGCCCTCCTCCTCGTCGAACGCTGAACCGTCGACGATCGGATCGGGGTCGAAGATGATCACGTCGATGTCGTCGGGATCGAAGGGCTCGTCGCCTTCTTCATCCGGTGTCGGTTCGGGCTTGGCTCCGAAGTCGTCATCTTGGATCGGCGGGCCGTCCCAGTCAGGATCGGCGAACAGCTCGGTCGCCTTGCGGAAGTCGAGGATCGTGAAGAAGTACTTCTCGTAGTCGGTGCGGAGTCGTGTGCCGCGTCCGATGATCTGCTTGAACTCGGTGAGCGACTTGATGCGCTGGTCGAGCACGATCGTGTGGCAGGTCTGAGCGTCCACTCCGGTCGTCATCAGCTTCGACGTCGTCGCAATCACCGGGTGAGACCGCTTCGGGTCGATGAAGTTGTCGAGCTGTGCCTTGCCCTCCAACTCGTCGCCCGTGATCCGCATCACGTAGCGGTGGTCCTGCCCGACGAGCTCCTTGTTCTCCGGGATGTTGACGAGGGCCTGCCGCATGCGTTCGGCGTGGTCGATGTCCTCGCAGAACACGATCGCCTTGTGCATCGGATCGTCTGCGTGCATGTGCGCAGCGATTCGCTCGGCGACCATCTTCGTCCGACCGGGAAACGTGATGTCTCGGTCGAAGTCGAGCTGGTTGTAGATGCGATCGGGGATGTCGAAGCCGAAGTCGTCCTCCTGGAACTTCTCCGGTCGCCAGCCGAGCACGTCCTTGTCGAGGTCGATGCGGATGACCTTGAACGGGGCGAGAAAGCCGTCGTCGATGCCCTGCTTGAGGGAGTAGGTGTAGACCGGCTTGCCGAAGTAGTCGATGTTCGAGACGTACTTCGTCTCCTTCGGTGTCGCGGTCATGCCGACCTGCGTCGCCGAGTCGAAGTAGTCGAGGATCTCGCGCCACGCCGAGTCCTCACGCGCGCTGCCGCGGTGGCATTCGTCGATCACGATGAGGTCGAAGAAGTCCTTGGGGAACTTGTCGTAGATCGGAGGGTGTTCCTCGTCGCCGACGATGGCTTGGTAGAGGGAGAGGTAGATCTCGTACGACTGGTCGACGTTGCCGCTGCCCTTGTCGACGAGCTTGCGCGTGAGCTTCGTCATCGCCTCGCCGAACGGGCTGAAGTCGTTGACCATCGTCTGGTCGACGAGGATGTTGCGGTCGGCGAGGAAGAGGATGCGCTTGGCCTGGCCGCTCTTCCAGAGCCGCCAGATGATGTTGAACGCCGTGTACGTCTTGCCTGTGCCGGTGGCCATCACGAGGAGGGCCCGCTTCTGGCCGGCGGCGACGGCTTCGATCGTTCGGTTGATCGCGAGCTGCTGGTAGTAGCGAGGCTGCTTTCCGCTGACGTCGCTGTGGTTCGGAGTCGAGACGAGCGCTTCGTCGCCGTCATCGATCTTCCGCCAGATCTTGTAGCGCCGCCAGAGTTCGGCGGGCGTCGGGAAGTCGTCGAGCGAGATGTTCATCTCGGTCGCCGGGTAGGTGCCGGTCTTGTCGTGGAGTACGAACCCGTCGCCGTTCGAGGAGAAGACGAACGGGACGTCGAGCCGCTCGGCGTAGTCGAGCCCCTGTTGCATGCCGGCTCGGACGGAGTGCTTGTTGTCCTTCGCCTCGATGACGGCGATCGGACGGTTCGGCGTGTGGAAGAGGAGGTAGTCAGCGCGCCGCGGCTTGCCGCGGGCGACCATCTTTCCCCGGACGATCATCTTGCCGTCGGTGAAGCTGAACTCCCGGCGCCACTTGTCAGACGTCCACCCGGCGCGCTCGATCGCTGGCGTGATGTAGCGATCGCATATGTCTGACTCGCTGAGTGCCTTCTTGTTCACGCTTCTCGATCCTGAGTGATTGAGCGAGAGTAGCTGCCATCACTTCCGTGCCGCTGGAGCGGCGCTGGCCCTGGTGCTCCCACAGCGCTAGGGTCTCGACCTTTCGGGCGCACGGACGAGGTATCGCAGGCGATGCAACCCCAGATCTTCATTAGTCATAGCAATTCTGCTACCGCAACTGCGCTTGAACGGGTAATACGTGCGTCGTTCCCAGGCGAAGTCGAGGTGTTTAACACGGGGCGTGCCGCGACCGGGCTCGCAGCTGGCCAACCAGTGGATGGTGGCATCCTTGATCGACTTCGTTCGGCAAGCTGCTTCATTTGGATGGCTACGCCAGCCTCTGTTCTTACTTCTTTCTGGATGGCGTGGGAATTGGGCGCAGCCAGTTCACGCGAGGATCTACCCATCGTCCCGGTGCGCTGCCTGGGCATCAACGCTGATCAGCTCCCGCTTCTCCAGGGAGGAAGGAATGCGCCTGATCTTGGCGTTGATGGCGATTTGAAGGCATTCCTGTCGACCATCAAGAACCTGATTGGTCTTGAGGATGACTGCATCGGCGAGGCGACATCGAAGTGGCAGGATAGTCGATCGCCTTTCTGGGGGACAGCAGACAATGAAGGCTTGACCGTTCGCATTCTCGGTACCCGGATGCTTTTCGAGAACAGAACAGCGGATCAGATTGTAATTCTCGCGTCAGAGATCATCGAGCCGGAGAGAGCCGGCATGGACTGCCTTCGAGTAGGTGCGACCTTCGGACCCGGTGAACGTCGGATCTTCGAGGCGCCCGAGATCGTCGAGCTCAAGCCCGCGAGCACTGCCTACATCGAGTGGCAGGCGGAGCGGGGAGGCCGCCACTTCGCCAGAATCCAACTCGGAGGAATGTGACCCGTGACCCATCGGATATTGCTTGATTTCAAGTGTGATGCCGGACTGCTTGCGGGGGGAGGGACTGCGGCCCTGTCTGACCGTGGGATGCCAGGGACCCTTCCCAAATTCGTTCAGTCACTTCGGCGTCACCTTGTGGAGTCGGGGTGGGAGTCGCAGTACGAAGAGGAGGCGACCGAGATCTTCAACCAGATGAACGAACAACTCCCCGACGACGACATCGCAAGTTTCGTCAGGCACACACGGTTCGTCATGGATCGCAAGGCTCCGAAGGCGTACCTCACGGCCGGCTACTTCGTTGACTCGGATGTTGGAATTCTGCGAATGCGGATTGGATCACAAAGCGAGGCGGTGCTGGTCGATCTCGGAAGAATTCTCGCCAATGGGGTGGTGACTGATCTCCCTGACCTGACGTTGAATAAGATGGAACTCTTCGAGGCCAGAGGCGATCAGGCCCTGCTGAGCGGAACGGAGCGGCTCGACGGCGGTGAGGTTTATCGTTTCTTTGCTCGGGAGAACGTCACGGTTTGGCTACCTTTTCTGATTTCTGCCGCGTTCCTTCTGACTGGCATGGTGATCCTTGGTAGAGAGAACATGCCGTGGAATCTTGAATTCTTCGATGGTGCATTTGGTCAATGGTACGGACGGCTTGTAGGGCCGACTGCGATGGCAATCGTCACCACTTTGAGTATTGCGGCGCGGGATCGGAGAACGATTCCTGAGAAGCGAGTGGCCGAATGGGATCTTCAGTCCGGGCTTCACAATTAGCGACTCTCTGTCGGAGGTTGGCGCTCTGCGTGTCGGCAACCAACAAGCTCGACCCTGTCAGCCGAGGATCACAGAGTCATGACTGCCGACATCCGAGCCGATCGAGGCATGTTCACATCTGCCAAGACTGAGTAGACAGCGGAGTCGCTGCAGTCAGCGGACGGTGGCGGCGACCGCCTGAGCAATCGCGACGCACCGCTGGGCGCGCTCGACGGCCTTCTTCGCTACGCCAACGGCTACGTCGTCGGGTTCGTACTCGGCCTTCGTTTTGAGGGGGAGCAGTCGGCGGAGTTCCTTCTCGACCTCGATGCCGTCCGTGCCTGCCGTTCGAAGCAATGCGAGTACCTGGTCGTGGGAGTCGCCCGCGGCACGCTCGCCGAGGCGTGCTCCGCAGACTGCATCGGATGCGTTGATGCCCGCGTGGACGGCGAGGCTGGTTGCGGCGATGAAGCGCTCGGCCTCGATCTCGCTGGCAGCGGCATCTACGTACTCCTGCGCCTTGCCGGCGTACGCACGAACCTGGGCAGCCGACACCTTCTTGGTCCGGGTCTGCTTAGGCACGCACTGACTCGGCGATCTGGTCGAGGCTCAGCCCGTGGACGGTGACGCCTTCTCGACGAACGTTCCGCCAGAAGTCGCTCCGTCCTCGCAGCTTCGATCTAGCCTCACCGAGGCTCACCTCGACGACCTCCACCGAGTTGCCGGTGATCGCTCTCGCCTCGTTTCGCCAAGATTCAAGAGCGGTGGCCCATTCATCGTCGTCCTCGTCGATCGAGTCCGGCCTGACCACAAAGACGTCGATGTCGCTGTTGACAACGGCCTCGCCCCGGGCGAACGATCCGAAGATGACGACGCTCTCGGGTGGGGTCGTCATCGCCGCGGCCGCCAGTCCGATTCGCTCCACCGCCGTGTTGCGGGAATGAGCGATCTCGATCACGGCCAGGGCAGCGACGTTCGAGCGGGCGAGGAGAAACTGTGACGAAGGCGGAACCTCATAGCGCTCGACGAGGCCAAGGTCCACGAGGCCAGGCATCACCCTCGATGCTTGTGCTGGACTCACACCGGCGAGGCGAGCGAGCGTGCGCAGGTTCAACGGAGCGGTGGTCTCCACGAGAACAGCAAGGATCCGGCCCTGAGCGCCAGGAATCACCGCTTCAACTGGTCGGACGAAATCCACACTCAGAAGTATAGCAAGTCCGCATCATAAATGGAACAATCGTTCCTTGGATGTGCGCTATCTTGCTGACTTTTGTGTTTCGGCTACTCGTCGGGAGCCTGGCTCGTCGATGTCGTCGCCGTTTGCTGGCCACGGTTACGGTTGCGACGGTTGATCTCGTCGGCTAGCTGATCGAGTTCTGCCGCGGTGCGGTCGTACACCAGGTGGAGTGCTCGCTCAAGCAACGCAACCCCTTCGAGCACATCCTTCAGCGGTAGTGCAGCCGTGTGGCTGCCATCGTTGCCGATCCATTTCACAGCTTCTAGGACCGTCGCAACTTCCTGTCGTGAAGCAGCGAGGCGTTGGATCCGCTTGTGGGCCGTTCCGCGCTTGGGCACGCCGAGGTCGGTGAGGAGGTACTCGATCGCAGCTCGGAGTCGATTGGCAGCGCTGGACGGGTCCATCCAGACGACCTGCGCGGCCGACTCAATCGCTCGCTTCACGTCCTCGGGTGTCCCATCCGGAGTGGCGAGCAGACGCAACGGAGGATCGCAATATCTCAACTCGTAGAAGGTGTCGTACTCGCCGTACCAGTGACCGCCCTCATCAACGTCAGTGTCGACCTTCATCCTTCCTGCGACGAGTGCGATCGAGCGACAATCACGATTGCTGCACTCTGCCTGCACGGTGAAGTGTCCATGGATCCACTCCGGCTCCCAACCCTCGTGATCTTTGTAGCGCGCCGCGACATCGATCTCGGTCGGCTTGCCGATCTGGAGCTCGCCGGTCGAGCACTCGCCACACGGCAACCGAGGCCAGTTTCCTTGCGGGAACCAGGACCCCAACGGCAACAGCGGAAGGATGACAGGCATGAAACTGACCTTACGACGGAACTGTCCTCGGCGCCCCCACGCGTCTGCCCTGTGACGCCCGATCAGAGTCGTTGCAAATCATGCAAAGCTGACTGACGTCACGTTTGACGCTCGAGTCGACGTACTCGCTCCTGATCTCGCTACTCACGGGAGCTCAGGCTCCGAGGTGAGTGACGCCGACTGCCATCGAGGCGCGCGCTGTCGCATCCAATCGAGGAGAGCCTCACCTTCGGCGGGCATGCGCCCGAACCCGGTGAGGCAGTCGATGGCGACCTGCGCGAGCGACGCGAACACGAGTCCGTCCTCCTCCCACGTGCGCTCAAAGACGATGGGATCGTAGGGAACGGCTGTCACGACGTTCCCGCCGGTTCTCGTCGGACGGAGCCGGACCGTCTCGGCCAGCCGCTCAGGATCGTCGGTGTAGACGACAGCGATCTCGGGCGCGGCGACCGTGACGAGGCGGCTCGACGCGAACGAGCCGGTGACGGCCCACCGCTTCAGCTTCGACGACGAGAGGTCGCGGAGGAACTGCTCGGGGCCGGCGGGCGCAATCCAACTCGTCGTTTCGTTGTCGGCGAGCAGACCGTAGGTACGCGTGACCTGGCGGATCATCGCCTCCCAGTCGACCTTCTCGATCGGCTTGCGTGGCTGTCGCTCGATCAGCAACTCCTCGCCGAGCCCGGTGAGGAGTCGCGAGACGTAGCCGGCGTCCATGTCGAGCGCCTCGGCGAGCTCGCCGAGACCGTACGGCGGCACCACCTCGGCCAGCGTGCGTTCGAGCGCCCACGCTCGCGGCCCGCGGAGACTGCTCAGCGTCTTGGGACGCGGGGCCGGGTCTCGCGTTGCCCCGTCAGCCTGGATGAGGACCAACGGTTCATCGATCGAGATCGACAGGTTGCCGGTGGTGTCGGCGTAGCTCTGTCCGCGGTCGTCGAGAATCGTCCTTGTTCGAGGGCTGAGCCACTCAGCGATCACGACCGTCGGCTCGTCGAAGTCGGGCAGCGCAGCGGCTGCCCGAGGGTCGAGTCCGTCGCCGGACGAAGGCCTGCACCTCGAAGCGGTCGCCGGCGGGGGAGACGAAGCGGATGATGCCACCGTCGGTCGTCCGCGACGCAACCGACGCCTGCCAGTTCGACGGGAGTCGGTCCGCGATCTCGCCGCCCGCGCTGGCGAGCAGCTTCTGAATCGCCTTCGGAGTTGGTCTGCGTGCCATGTGAGAATCGTCTGAATCGCGAGGAGGCCTGGGTTTCCAGTCTGAACCGATTTGCTCAGATAGTCAACTTGCTTGATTCAGACAAGTTCGCGATCTGGGCACAACTTCTAACGATTCTTCTAACGAACTATCCGTCACAGACTGTTATCCACAGTCACGAAACGTCATATCGATATCGCGAAAGCCCAGCTAGATGGCATGATCTGACACAACCCGTCACAGACCGACACCACCCTGAGTCGGCTCATAACCCGAAGGTCGCAGGTTCAAATCCTGCCCGCGCCACCAATTGGAAGGCCCTGAACCATTGAGGTTCCGGGCCTTCGACCTTTTCGCCAGCTGGTTGGTTTCTACCGGGTCATCTACCGGCCGTCGTTGTCGCGATTCGTTGAGCTGGGGTTTTGCGGCTCTACGCGTTGATGGCTGGGGTGCGGTGAGCGGGGTCCCGGGGTCATAGGGGTCCACCATGCGTGTCGGAGGCCCCGGCATTCTGCGGATAACGACATCTGCAGATTGGAGGGCCTCCGACGTGGCCAACGGTAGTGGTGAGCCGAGCGCGACTGCGCTCGTGGGGATGGAGGGCTTCGTGGTGAAGTCCCAGATCGTGCGCGACGGCGAGCACTGGCTGCTCGTGGAGACGATGGAGCCGTCTCGGTGGTGTCCATCGTGTGCGGTGGCTGGTGTCGGCAACGGCCGCCGGCGGGTGGTGGTGCGCGATCTGCCGATCGCCGGAGTGCCGACGGTGCTGGTGTGGGACAAGCGCACCTTCCGCTGCCGCGAGCAGCTGTGCGAACGGAGTTCGTGGTCCGAGACGTCATCGCTGATCGCGGTGCGAGCGTCGCTGACCGAGCGCGCTCGAGCCGAGATCTGCCGGCGGGTCGGTCACGACCTCGACACGGTGGCCGAGGTGGCCCGCGAGTTCGGTGTCGGCTGGCAGTGCGCCCATCAAGCCGTCATCGACCACGGCGACGCGCTCGATCGCCGCCGACATGCGAGTCGAGCGGACCGTCGCGGTCGGCGTTGACGAGCACACGTTCCAGCACGCCAACGCCCGACGCCGCACCCAGATGGCGACCACGTTCGTCGACATCGACCGCGCCCGACTGTTGGACGTCGTGCCAGGTCGTTCCGGTGACGTCGTGCGCGACTGGGTCACCGAACGCCCCGATGGCTGGGCCGACCAGATCCAGGTCGCGACGATCGATGCGTTCCGCGGGTACGCCACCGCGATCGGCGACGTGCTCCCGGACGCGACGTTGGTGATCGATCACTTCCACGCGATCCGGCTCGCCTCGGCGTGCGTCGACGACGTGCGCCGCCGTGTGCAGCAAGACACCCTCGGCCATCGCGGGCACAAGCACGACCCGCTCTACGGCATCCGCCGGCTCCTGTTGCGCACCTGGGACCACCTGTCCGAGCACGGCTGGGAACGCCTCCGCGCCGGGCTCGCTGCTGGTGATCCCGACGGTGAAGTCGCCTCGGTCTGGCTCGCCCGCGAACTCCTCGTCGAGGTCTACGCCGCCACCGACCTCGCCCACGCCCAGCGCCGCCTGGTCGTGTTCTTCCAACATGCCGCCGACGCCGACATCGCCGAGCTCACCCGGCTTGCTCGCACCATCGACGCCTGGCGAGACGAGATCCTCGCGTTCCACACCACCGGCGGCGCCAGCAACGGACCCACCGAAGCCATCAACCTCATCATCGAGAAGATCCGCCGCATCGGCCACGGCTACCGCAACTTCGAGAACTATCGACGCCGCCTACTCCTCGGCTGCGGCATCACATGGACTACCGTCCCCACACGCAGAATCCGAGGCCGCCAACCAACCTTCGAGACGCCTTGGGGTGCAGTTGGCGGCGATCGTGCGGTCGGCGAGCGCGCATCGGGTCGGGAGTGGTGTGACGACGGCGGTGCGGTGTACGAAGCGTCCAAACCGGCGTCCGTGTGACGGGTTCGTGATGGTGTTCCGTCGCGTCAACGGGGAGATCGCGTGGAGTTGCGATGTCTGTGGTGACGAGGGCGTGATCACGGGCTGGCAGGGCTCACCGACCGACGTTTCCGGGCTTGATGACGGCTATGTCGACGGCGATGAGATCACCGCGGTGGTGTCGCGTGAGGGGTTCGACGCGCTTCGCGGCGTGTTGTTGCTCGATGCGGCGTGTGAGTTGGTCGTGGCTCGTGCGCAAGGAACGTCGGCCGGGGTGATGTTGGCGGGTCGGGTCGGGGCGTTCGAGGAACTCGTCGGGTACGTGGCGGCGGAGTCGAACGTCGAGTCCGACCGGCGTCGGGTGCGGCTGCTTGATGAAGCGTGCACGGTGCTCGAGGCGGCGCTTGGGCAGCGGTGATGGTGTTCACGGTTCGGGGGACGAAGAAGTTCTTGGATCGTGTCGGTCGACCTGTTGCGGATCCGTTGCCGCCGTCGTCGGCGGTGCTGGGTGACTGGTACGGGAATGTGCTGTTCTGGCGGCCGCAGGTCGCCGTGTTCGTCAATGCGTCAACGTTCGTTCCGGTGCTGATGCCGCTGGCACCATCGACGAGTGTTCTCGACCGGTTCCCGGCTGCGATGGCCGAGGTGTTCGCGAAGCTTGGGATCGACCCACGTTTCGTCGCATCGGAGACGAGCGCTATGCAGTCGGCGGTGCTGGCGAAGACGGCCAGTCGTCAGGTCCTCGGTGTGATGAACGAGTTCGTGTTCATGGCCGAGCACGCCATCGACGCGGGACGTTGCGACGCCCATGACTTGATCGGTTTGTCGGTGTGGCTCGCTGACACCATCGTCGGCCCGATCAGCAAAGACGACGGGTGTACACCGCTCGGTGCGTTGCACAGGCTGGTCGCCGCCACGCTTGACGCGGACGCCAGCTCCTGGCCACGGGAGTGACCCGAGCCAGTGGTGCGCACGGTCGAACTCGCTGGGAGGCCCGGCGTTGGCGTCGCTGCACGTTATGAGACTTGACTCATAATGAGTAATGGCTCATACTGGGATGGTGTGGGAAGTCGAGGTCACCGACCAGTTCACGCAGTGGTGGTCGACGCTCTCGAACGACCAGCGAGAAGCCGTCACAGATCGCGTCGACATTCTTGCCGAGCGGGGTCCGGATCTCGGTCGGCCGATCGTGGACCGGATTCACTCGTCGCGGCACCAGTCGATGAAAGAGCTGCGTGCGGCCAAGGGTGGAGCGTTACGGGTGCTGTTCTCGTTCGATCCGCGTCGCCAGGCGATCCTGTTGCTCGGTGGTGACAAGTCCGGTGCGTGGAACGACTGGTACGAGTGGGCGGTCCCCATGGCTGATGACCTGTACGACGAATACCTACGAGAGATCGAAGAAGAAGGATTGATCTGATGGCACGAACCAAGTTTTCCGAACTCCGCACCGACGTCGTCGCCCGCCCGGGCGCGGCCGAGCGGCTCGCGGCGCTGCGAGTCGACACGCTCGAAGAGATCCGGCTCTACGAACTTCGTCACGGCGAAGCCATCAGCCAGGCCGAACTCGCAGGTCGACTCGATGTGACCCAGGGGGCGATCTCCAAGCTCGAACATTCCGACGATGTGCGTGTGTCGACGCTGCGTCAGTATCTCGAAGCGCTCGGGGCGCGGCTGGAACTCGTTGCGGTGTTCGACGACGAGGATCGGCGCGTACCGGTCCATCTCGGTCGAGACTCAGCCGCCTGATGACGATGCGCCCGATCGATCTCGAAGCCGATCTGAACTGCGAGGACGACGAAGGCCGATGGTGCTCTGTGCTCGATTGGGCGTTCGACCCGAGCAAGATCGTCCCCGGCGCGATTGTCGTGGCCGTTGGGGGAGTGTTCGAGTTGTTGCTCGCATCGACGAGGTCGACGACGATGGTCAGGTCCACTTCGTTGAAGCAGCGCCAACCGAACGAGAACACTCTGCGTGAGCTTGGCTGGCTGTGCGCCATGTACCAACCATGTACCAGCACCCCGGTAGACAGCGAGGAGTAGAAGGGAACAGCGGGGAGGAGAAATCCTTGGCTGAGCAGGCAAGATGTGCCTCAACCTGGGGTGGGGTGATCTTCGGGTTTCGGCCTCATAACCCGAAGGTCGCAGGTTCAAATCCTGCCCCCGCCACCAAGTAACACCAGGTCAGAGGCCCTTTTCGACACTTCTGTTGAAGAGGGCCTCTTGCCGTTTCGGTCGGCCGTACAACACGAGCTGTTGTACGGCTTGGCCGCCGTCGAACGAGATGAGTCAGCGTCGTCGAGTGTCCAGGGCGCTGACCAGGCGTTTCGCGGCGGGCCTCATCGACCGTTTCCGGCCTGCCGTTGACGACTGGGGTGACCTTCGGGTCGCGAACCCGAACCTCGCCGTCCCAGTCGCGGCAAGAACGGCGGTCGGAGCGAGAGCTCTCGCAACCGGTTGGGACCGGGGTGGCGCCGGAATCATGCTTGGGCTGTCAGGGCCCTCGGTCCACCACATGTCGCCGGAAGCCGAGCGCGGCGGCGAGCGTGATCGCTCGGATCCGTCGGTGGAACGGGCGATCCAATACGTGAGGATGTGGGCGGGGCTGCCGGTGTGCTCAGGGCTGAACGATATGGAGTGCCCCTGAACAGCAACACATCCGGGACGGTCGAGCCGGCCATTGTCGTTCTGCTGCGTCCGTTTCGACCTCCACGGCCGTATCGGATTCATGAGAACTGGCTCGTCGCTATCACCGGCACCACTGCGGGCATCTACAACGGGGCAACGCCAAGAGATCCGCCTCCGGGGTTGCGGCGCTGCCGTCACGTGGGCGGCGATCGCCGAGGGTGCGCGCCGAGGCTCGGGCGATCAGCCGGTCTTTCGCCGACGCTGCGCGCAACGACTGCGCCAGCTCCCTGACCAGGCCGGCGACCGGGATGTGTGCGGTCAGGCCGCATGCGGTTGCGCTACCTTCCCGAGGGGAAATGAACGTTCTGGAGGATCGAGACGCCGGGCCCGGCCAGGTTCACGCGATCGTGGTCGGCACCAGCTTCTACCCGTCGGCCGACCCGGGCGGCGACAATCCGAACGCGCAGTCGTTCGGTGTCGAGGGGCTGACGAGCGCCGCTCGGTCGGCCTCGCAGTTCGCCGCCTGGCTCCTCAATGACTACTCGCGGCGAGACGAGCTGGCGAGCCTCCGTGTGCTTCTGTCCCCGAGCGAGGGTGAGCAGATCGACGCGGCGATCGCAGCGCGGCTCCCGCCTGAGGGCGCGCCGGCGACGCTGGCAGCGTTCAAGCGGGAGTTCCGCAAGTTCCAAACGGCTTGCAGCTTTCCCGAGAGCACCGCGATCGTGTATCTCGCCGGACATGGCGTCCAGGTCAGCATGCGCGGGGCGACTGTACTCCTCCAGGACTACCTCGCCGATCCCGACGATGACCTGTTGGCGGCGTCAATCGACGTGATCGGCTGTCACGCAGCACTCGACGGGCAAGGCTTCGCCCAGGTGCAGTTCTGGTTCGTCGATGCCTGCCGGCAGCGCTCGGAGGCGGCGAAGCGGTTCGAGACGTTGGCACCCGGGTGGGCTCCACACGACCGACCACTCGGCATGGCCCGTGTCTCCCCCGTGTTCCTGGCGGCGTCACCGCGGGAGCAGGCCTTCGCCGAGATCGGCGGGACCAGCCTGTTCAACCAGGCGCTCGCGTGGATCCTCGAGGGTCGTCACGTCGCAAATGAGCCGAGCGCGCTCTGTGACCACTGGCACGTGAACACCGGCCTCCTGATCAACACCTTGGCACCGAGGGTCAAGGAGCTGGCGTTGCACCACGAGGCGGAGCAGCTGGTCGACGTGACCGGCAACCCCAACCCCGGCGTCCTACACACGTACGACGTCATTCCGCTCGATCGTCTGGTCCCGCCACCCGAGACGGCCGAACCGGCGGCCGGCGCTGGGGAACCGACCGCTCACATCACGATCCGGTTCGCGCTGTCGTCGAATCGGCTCGGCGAGTTGATGCCGTGGTCGGTCACGACACCGACGCGGCTGGTCGCTCACGGTTTCGGGTCGGATGTCGTAGAGCTTCCTGCCGGGGCGTACACCGTCGAGTGTGCGCTCCCCGACGGCTCAAAGTTGTCGCAGACCGTCGAGGTCCGGAGCGGCGACGACCAGACGGTGACGTTCGAGCACGCGGACGCTGCGAGCCCTCCGTTCGAGCCGATCACCCGCGACCTCGTGCCGACGCGAAGGCGGACGCGCGGCCAAACCCGGCGCCGGCTCCCTGACGGAACCGACCGGGGCGTGCCGGCCCACCGGCCTCGCATCGTGACGGTGACTGACGCCGAGCACGTTGTCGTCGGCACGGGCGACGGGGTCAGTTGGGCCTTCCAGCCGGCGGCCGACCTCCGCGACGTGCCGACCGCCGACCTCGTCACCGCATCCGGGCGCGAGGTGCGGGTGTCGTTGCCGGTCAACCCGACCACCGGTTACCCGCGCAACTCGTGCGTGGTGACGTCGAGCGACGACGCCGATCTGCAGATTCGCTTCGCGCCGGAGCGTCAGGTGGCATCGGCGCTCGTTGTGATCCTCGAGCAGGACGAGCTCGGCACCTCGACCAACGTGTTCACGGGCGCCGCCGACGCGCTGCTCCGCAAGTACGACGACCCTGCCGGCGCGGCGCTGGGTGGGCTCACGCTGCACCGACTCGGACGACTGACCGAACGTGAGGAGTGGGTCGAGAACCTCGCCGCGAGCTTTCCGTGGCTTCCCGACGGGCAGATCCTGCTGGCCGCACTGCTGCAGCACGACGCCGACCCGAAGCAACGAGCGCGCGGACTCGCCGTGCTGCTGTCGGTGGCGACACAGCGGCCGCTGTACACGGACGGCCTCGCGTTGGCGGTCGACCTGTTGCGGCGGTGGGACGACGACCCGTCGGCCGGACCTCGACGCGAGGCGCTGGGGACACTGGGCGCGATGCTCGCCGATGCCGACCAGAGCCAGATCTTCCTGACGACGGTTCGGGCCGATGGATCGTCTTGAGGCCACGTTCCTGCCGGCCCGGGAAGGCGATGCCATCTGGATCCGGTGGGGCGACGGTCATCAGATGCTCATCGACATGGGGCGTGCCGAGACCGGGCGCGGCCTCATCGACCGCTTGCGTGCCCTGCCGGTCGATGCGCGCTCCTTCGAGCTCCTGGTGATCACCCACGTCGACCGCGATCACATCGAGGGGGTGCTGACGGTCCTCGTCGACAACGACGAGCCGATCGACGGGCTGACATTCGGCGATGTCTGGTTCAACGGCTGGGAGCACCTCGACGGGAAGAGCGTCGCGATGGTGTCGGGCTCGCTCGAACCGTGGTCAACCGCGCAGGGACAGACGCTCGGCACCTGGCTCGAAGGTCGACGCTGGAACGGGGCGTTCGAGGGCGGGCCGGTCAAGCGCGGCGACGACTCGCTCCCCGTGCGCGACTTCGCGGACGGGCTCACGGTGACCGTGCTCGGCCCGACGCAGGAGAAGCTGACTGCGCTCAAGCCCGAGTGGCAACCGGAGGTGGCGGCGGCGATGCCCGATCCGACGCCGGCCGACGAGCAGCCGACGCCTCCCGGGCTCGAGGCGATGGGTTCGAAGACGCCGCCGATTCTCGACGAGTGGGATCACCTCGAGGAGCTCGCCGACACGAAGAACGGTCGGGACACCGAGAGCAACGGGTCGAGCATCGCGTTCGTGCTCGAATGGCGTGGGATCCGTCTGTTGCTGGGTGGCGATGCCCACGCCGAAGACCTGGTCACCGGGCTCGGTCTGTACGAGCCGGCGGGCCGGGTGACCTTCGATGCTGTCAAGCTCCCCCACCACGGCAGCCGCAACAACGTGACCGACGAGCTCGTCCACGCTATCGACACGCCGAACTGGGTGTTCTCGACCGACGGCACCCAGTTCCGGCATCCGGACGCGGCGGCGATCGCACGCATCCTTCGGGCGCGCGGCGGCGGCCGCATCGAGTGTCCGACGCTCGTGTTCAACGTCGCCAGCACGTACAACGGCTGGTGGAACGACGAGTTGTGGCGGGATCGCTTCCAGTATCAGACGCTGACCGGCACGAAGGCACAGGGCATCACCCTCGCGTGGCCGGCTCGTCCCGGCTGATGTCGGGCAGTCCGACGGCGGTGAACGCCACCCAGTAGAACGGGTGCGACACCGAGTGTGGCTGTCGGACGGCGGTGTCTACGACAACATGGCCGAGCAATGGGAGTCGGGCATCGAGGATCGACTGGAGCGTTGGCGCCGGCTGGGCGAGGACCACCCGTCCAGCAGTTGGGGTGGGATGGCCCTCGTCCAAGAACCCGCTGAGGTGCTGATCCTGGCGAACGCCTCGGCCGGATGGACGTGGCGACCGTTCGGATCGCCGCGCGGATTGATTCGCGAGATCGTCGGTCTCCTCCGCGACCAGGGGGTGCAATACGATGTGTCGACGACGCGGCGCCGACGGGCCCTGTTCCAGACCTGGACACGGAACGAAGAGGTCGGGGACTGGCCGGTCGGCGTCATCGTGATGATCGATCGCAGCCCGCACCACATGGCGGCGGCGTTCGTTCACGGTGACGACGACCGGGCCGTACGGGCGCGCGAGGCGATCGAATACCTCGGCGACCGCCGGTACTGGGACGATCTCGCCGAACGCAATGGGTCGGTGGCGACGACACTCGACGCGCTCGGCGTCGACACCACGGTCGACCTGATAGAGCAGTCGTACGTCGCCACTCTGGTCGGCCTGTACGTCCTGCACGGCATCGGTTCGCTCATACCTTTCGACCGCCACCGGTTCGAGTCGTTGTGCGGCGAACGGGCATCGCTCGGCGTGAAGGCCCCCGAGATTCGGAGTACCGAGCCCCGCTCACCTTGATTGTGAGCTGGACTGAGACACCGCAAAGGAGAGGAGCAGCGTTGGACCGCTCGGGCTGGGACGAGGAGGCTGGCTGCCTGCGCGACGGTCTGCGGCCGACGCAAGGCTCGGCAACACCAAGAACGGCACCCGTACCTTCGCCACCCGCTGGTCGTCGAAGTGCTCGTCAGGCTGCCCGGGAGGCATCGGTCGATTGTAGGAGCCGGCAGGCGCTAGAGCAGCACACCCATGTGATCTGCGGCTCTCGGTGTCGCCGATGCCTACGCGACACTGCGGTCGCTCGAGGCGCGGCCCGACGATGGCGAGGCCATCGCCATGGCCGTGTCGTTCACCAGATGCTGAGCGACACAGGGGACGGCGCCGTGGACAGCGTGATCGGTGCGCACGTCGTGGCGCTCGCAGCCGCGCTTTCCCTGCAGGCCTACGTTCCGACCGGTGACACAGGACAACTCAGCTCGGCGGTCTTCAGCTATCACCGCCCCACGAACGGCCTGCGCTAGGCGCGCCGAGATCTGAAGGTCGAAGCTTCATTGCGTGGGCTACGCTCACTCGCCGACGACCGTGAACGCCGCCCAGAACCATGGGTGTCGGAAAGGAACAGGACCGAACTTACCCGCAGCGATCTCACGGCCGGCGGCCTTGAGTTGTCCCATCGGTCGCTCGAGTGGGGTATCGCGGCCGTGTGGCAGGACACGCAGCTCCCCAGCGGCGGCGACGATCCAGGCGACGATCTCGTTGCTGTCGGCAGTGCTGAGCCAGCGCTGAGCAGCTCCGAGCGCTGCCGCGGGCGGGTAGCCGTTGACCAGATGCAGACGGTAGAACTCGGTTACGAGCAGGGCGCTCGCGATGTCGTCGACCTCCCACAGGGTGCTCAGCACCGCCGGGGCACCGGCCCGCAGGAAGGTAGCCGGCAGCCCGACGTACTCGTCGGGGGAACGCTCGAACTCGGTCATGCCGGTCTCGCAGGCCGACAGGGCCACGAGTCGGGCCGCCGCGAGGTCGACGTCCGGTCCCATCAGCTCGGCGAGCTCCAGCGCGTCGCCACCGGCCAGGCGAATCGCGGACCGGCCGGCGTCGCGGAAGTCGAACGACCCGTGGCAGGCAAAGTGCAGGTAGGACGCGCGGCCGAGTCGTGGCGTGACACGCGCCTCAGTGGCCTCCTCACCACGAAGCATCGTGACGGAACCGTCGCCAGCGAGGCGCTCGAACAGCGTGGCGACGAGCGCTCCCTCGATCTCCGCGAAGTCCAGGTCGAGCGTAGGGTTGACCGCGGCTAGCAGCGTCCGACCCGTCGCGCTGTGGCGGTGGTGCTGGTCCCGTGTGCGGCGCGCGTGGACCAGCGCGTAAGCGCTCGGCGCGTACGACACCGAGTAGCGCTCGAGCAGCGGCCAGCGTCCGGGTTCGCCGACGGCAACCGTGTCGTCGCAGGCCGCATGCAGCGGCAGCATGCCGAGCCCGCCCTGCGGCAGCAGGCACAGGGGCGCGTCCGCAGGCACGCCAAGCTCCTCGAGCCGCGCCGTGACCGGGGCGAGCAGCTCGCGCCAGATGCCTGCGCAGCAGCGCTCGAGCTGCGTCTCATAGTGGCGCTGGGCCCGATCCGCCTCCGCGTCGCTCGCCGCGGTCTTCCTGTCGACGTAGCGCTGCAGCAGGCCGGGAGCTGCATCGTTCCCGACCAGTAGGCCGTGGAGGTCGGTCGTCGAGAACGGCACGCGCACGAGGTTCTCCGACGCGACCGCCGCCGTGCCGGCGGGCAGCACGAACGCGACCGAGCCCTCCGAGGTCACGAGCAGCGCCACCATCGCGCCGCCTGGCGGTATCGCATCGAGGATGCCGTCGAGATCGAGGTCCGACGGGTTGGCGACGCCGCTGTCGGCGAGCAACCGGTCGAGCTCGGCCTTCGAGGCCCGCAGCGCGTCGCCGAGCTCGGCATCGCCCGGCCGCCCCGCCGTGGTCGACGGCTCGCGCATCAGCGCCTCGAGCTCCGCGTGGCGTCGCCCGGCCGCAGCGAGCGCCTCCCCGGCAGCGCCGCGCGCGGCAGCGCGCAGGGTCACGCCCACCGACAGGTCGAGCGCCAGTGCGCGCCCCTTGCCGCGGTCGAGCATGACGAGCGCCTCGTCCGCACGGTCGAGCTCGACGAGGCAGTACGCCGCGTGCATGAAGTACAGCGACGTCTCGGCGATCTGGTAGCCCTCGCCGCTCTCGGTGTAGACGGTGCCGAGCACGTCCTCCGTCGCCGCGATCGCCGCCGTGTACGCGGCCAGCGCGCCGTCCCAGTCGTGCTCCGGGAAGCGCAGGTGGCCGAGGTAGCCCTGCGTTCGTGCGTGCTCGGCGGCGAAGTGCTCGCGCGTGAAGACCTCGAGCGCCGCCTCGAGACAGGCGCGTGCCTCACCGCGCTCGGCCGGACGCCCGGCGTTCGCCAGCAGCGCCGCGTAGTTGCTCTGGAAGGTCGCCCAGGAGTACGGATCGGTGTCGCGCGACGTCGCAGCCATCGCGCGACGGGCGTTGTCGAGCGCGCGCGGGTAGGCCGAGGGGTCGCGCTCGCTAAGCCTGCTCAGGACGTTGGCGAGGTTCATCTCGGCGCTGCGGCGCCGCTCGTCCATGCCGAGCTCGGCGTAGGCCGCTCGTGCGCGCTCGAACGCGTCGATGGCGTCCTCGAGGTCGGTGTCGCGACCCGCGCGCGTGACGAGCGCCGCGCCGAGGGCGTTCCAGGCCTCGGCCCGGAAGTTGCGGCTCCGCTCGCTGCCGTCGTCACCCTCGCCCGTCCACCACGACAGCGAGCTGCGGATGTGGGCGATCGCGGCATCGAGATCGGCCGCATCACCGCTGATCGACCCACGGCGGACCAGGCACATGCCGAGGGTGGCCTGCGTGAGCGCCCAGTCCATGGGGTGCTCGGCGCGGGTGTGCACGGTCAGCGCCGCCTCGTAGTGCGCCTTCGCCTGGTTGAGGTTGTCGAGCGCGTCGCCGGCCGGGTACTGGAAGCGGATGGTCCCGAGGTTGTGCTGCGCCTGGGCCCAGCCGTAGGGGTTCCGCTCGCGCGTCCACAGGTCGAGCGCCGCCGTGGTGTGTTCGATGGCCCTGTCGAGGAAGCGCACGCGCTGCTGGGACTCGACGTCGCGCAGCACCATGCCGAGGTCGCGCTCCGTGCGGGCCCGGCGATCGGTGTCGGCGTCGGGATCGAGATGGACCAGGGCCTTCTCGAGCCAGTCGATCGCCTCGGCCAGCGATCGCTGCCGCGTCGGTCCGTAGTCGTCGATCAGCACGGCGGCGAGGTCCGACGCCGCCTGCGCCCACTGGTGGGCGTCCTCCGGCACCGGCGGTGCGACCGCCTCGCGGAAGTGCGCGAGCGTGTCGTGGCGATGGCCGAGCTCGCGATGCGCGTGGCCGAGCATGTGATGGATGTGTAGGTAGTTCGCGGGATCCTCGTCCCGTGTCGTGGTGCGCAACGCCTCGGTGAAGTGGAACACCGCTCTCGCCGGGTCGGCTGCGTCGCTGGCGATGTAGACGTTGCCGAGCGAGCGGTGGGCGCCGGCGATGGTCTCGGGGTCCGTGTCCAGCGACGCCGATTCGAGCGCGGTCTCGAATCGGCTGATTGCCTCCTGCGGACGATCGAGGTCACGCAGCAGCGACCCGTAGTTGATGTTGACGGCGAGCCACGCCTCCCGGTCGAGTTCCGGATCGGCGAGGTCGAGCAGCATCTCGTAGTACTCGGCCTGCCGTGCCGGTGTCACTGGTTCGCCGTTCTGCAGCTGCACGAGGAGCTCACGGCACAGCCACCGGCGCGCCTCGGTCAAGCCGTCGTTCCGCGCAACGCCCAGGAGCGCTCTGTACTCGCCCATCACCGCACCGGCGAGCGGATCGTCGGCATAGCGCCGGGCGGCATCGTCCAGCAGACGGGCCGCGTCCTCGCCGAGCAGCACGTCGGCGTGCGCCTCGAGGAAGCGGAACGCCGCCGCCCAGCCGTCCGCCGCCAGCCAGCGCTCGAGGAGCTGGGCCGTCGGGTCGGCGGTGCCGGCTGGCCCCTGGCCGCGCATGACGACCTCCGCAGCATCCAGACCTGCGCGCTGGAACTCCTCGATGATCAACCGCCGATTGAGGAGCAGTCCGCGCAGGCCCGGGTCGGCATCGTCACCGAGGCGATCGACGTTGCGGTCGATCAGTGCCAGCGCGGTCGGATCGCCGAGTTCCTCGGGATGCTGGCGGAGCACGGCGAGCGCGTCGTCCGGCGTCGACGCGGCGATCAGCGCCTCGATGGCATCGGCAATCGTTCGCGGATCCATGAGCTGTGCTCTCGCGCTCCTCGGTCGTCGGCGACGGCAAGCCGACCCTAGTCCCGTCTGCGGCGCCTGCGGCCGACCGCGTCGGCTCCGGCCACGCCGAAGGCTCGGACAGGCTGCTCAGCGTGTCCGACCGCCGCGGGTGACGACGCCCTTGTCGGCGAGCGACTTCTGGATGTCTCGCCGTCGACGGCGTCCCGCGGTCACTATTGCACCGGGACGTGGTCGGAGACGAAGCTGTTCGGGGCACCTCGACCCCACTCGGCATGCAGGAACAGGACCTTGCGAACCATGCGGCCGTCTCGCAGACTCGTCGTAGCGGTGATTGGCAAGATGACGTGTGACGACGTCGCGCACCAGCCTGGACGCGACCCACGAGGGCCGGATGGTCATGGGACGGTCGTCCTGGTGTGTGCGCGCTGCGCCAGGGCTGGTCGATGCCGTCACAACAGCATGGCCTCGACCGTGGCTGCCTCGTGCCGGTCCACCTCTGCCTCACGGTGTCCGAGACTCCGGGGTCCTGAGCGGACCATCGGGTACGGGCGGGGCCGGGTGGAGTCGTGGTGATCGGCTTTCGTCGACGCCGAGCGACGGCACTGCTCCGTGACGTGCAAGAACGCAACCTGAGCTGCCTGCGGGATGGGGACAGCGGTGCCGTCGACTCTCGACGTGCGGTCGCCACCGTCGAGGCGTTGATGCGACACGCCGACGATCTCGACGAGTCGGAGGTGCTCGCGACGGTCGCCTGGTTTCACTGGCTCAGGTACGGCGTCTCGGCCGGTGAGGACCACGACCGGGAGTTCAGGATCGCCATCGGTCTGTTCGCGAGGCTGCTGGAGATCGATCCGACGGCAGTGCCGGACCATGTCCGTGAGGCCCTGACCGGATCGCCAGCCCCGACGTCTCCGAGCCCCCGGGACGTTCGCGCCGACGAGTCAGGGGAGCGGCGGGAGCGTCTCGAGGAGTCATTCAAGCTGGCGACCGAAAGCCGACTCGAGGACGACGCGGTCGCCGCGCTCGCGGACGTCCGGGAACTTGCGGGGGCCGTCACCACCCCGGGAGACGACGACCATGTCTTCGCGCTCGCCTGCCGCGCCGAACTGCTCACACTCTTGACGGATTGCGGCCGTGTGGGCGTCGACGAGGCTGTCGAGGCTCACGAGGAGCTGCTCGACTACCTGGACGAGGACCACTCCCACCACCCGTTCGTGGAGGCAGCGCTCGGGGACCTCCTGCTCAAGCGTGCCGAGATGTTCGGCTCGGCACCGTTGCGAGATCTGTCGGACGACGGCGCTCGCGCTGCCGACCTTTTCGACTCTGCGGCTGCTCGCGCACCGCTGGACGACCCTCGGCGGCCGCAGTTGGTCCGACGCCAGCTCCGCTGCGCGAGGCGTCGAGCAGAGCTCGCCGAGGACCAGGGCGACCTCGGGATGGCTGCCACCCTGCTCGAGCGTGTGATGCACGACGGGGACGCCGACGGCGACCGTCGACCGCTCGCCGGGTGGAGCGACGACCTCGAGGCCGAGTATGGCCGGGTGTTGCTTGCTCACGGCACCATCACCGGCACCGCTCACGAGCTCGAGCAGGCCGCCGCACTCTTCGATCGAGCCGCCGTGGGCTTCGGCGATCGCAGCGCGATGCTCGCGCGGCTCCATGCCGACACGGCGATCGCCCAGCTGGCCTTGTTCCAGCTGACCGGCGCGCTCGATGTGCTCGATGCCTCGATCGAATGCGGACGCCGCGCGCTCGACCTCACCGAGCCCGAGGCGCCGCTCGCCGTGAGCGTGTCGCTGAATCTCGGACTCGCGCACTTCGCCCGTGGACAGGCGGTCGGCCGCATCGCTGACATCGATCTCGCCATCGAGGTGCTCGAGCAGCTCTGCAGGAGTTCCGGACCCGTAGAACCGGCCGCGCAAGCGAGCATCCTCTTGAATCTGTCGTCGGCACTGATGGTCCGGGGTGCCACCAGCCGGGCGCGTGCCGACCTCGTCCAGGCGGAGACCGCCGCTCGACGCGGGTTGGAGTTGCTCACGTCGGACGCAGGCGCGCGGCACGCCCACGTGATGATGGTCGCACGCATCGAGGGCGCCCTCGCCCGGTGGGACCCCGAGCACGTCGATCCTCGCGCGTTGGCCCGTGTCGTCGAGTCGCTGGAGCCGGTGGTCGCCGACTGCAACGACCGGAGGATCCTCACGTTGGCCCACAGCGAGATCATGACGTCACTCAAGACCTTGGCGGCCATCACTGACGACCCCGCAGACCTGGACCGGGCCGTTGACGCCGGCCGGCGGGCCATCGCGGCGCTGGGAACGGGTCACGTGAACGCACCCGTGGTCCAGTTGTTGCTCGCCGAGGCACTGGCCCAGCGGGCCGAGGCTGGTCATGGCGAGCGACGCGTCGAGGACCTCGACGACGCGATCTCAGGACTCCGTGCGGTCGCGGCGTCGCCATCCGCCACGCCGTCGTCCCGATACTCGTGCGCCCGACGATGGGCGGAGCTCGCATCTGAACGAGGCGAGCTGGCCAGTGCCGTCGAGGGCTACCGCCTCGCGGTCGAAGTCGCCCACATCATCGTCACGCCGTGGCTCGCCGAGGACGACGAGGAGCGGCGTCTGAAGTCCCTCGTCGACCTCGGCAGCGATGCTGCGGCGACGTGCCTGCAAGCCGGTCTCCCGGCGCTGGCCGTGGAGCTCTTCGAGGCCGGACGGGCGATCGTCTTCTCGAAGGAGCTCGCGCTGCGGTCGGAACTCGACCGTTTGGATGATCGGCGCCCCGACCTTGCCAGCCGACTGCGGGACACGCTCGCGTTCATGTCGGCTGAGCCCGGGCACGATATCGCCTCCTCCCGGTCCCGGATCGGCGCCTCCGGCGGGTTCGCCGATGCGCGGATGCGAGCCCCCGGCGCGTGGGAGCGGCTGGTCGCCGAGATCCGGGCGGTACCCGGGTTCGAGCGCTTCCTCACGCCTGCAGTCCTCGACGAGCTGCTCCCGACGACACCGGCCGGCGCCATCGTCGTCGTGAACGTCAACGAACGGCGCAGTGACGCGCTCGTGTTGACCAGCAGCGGCGTCGACGTGATACCGCTCCGCCTGCGCCCTGACGACGTCCGCGAGCAGGTCGGGCTCTTCCTCGGCGCCATGGAGGAGCCGGAGCCCGAGGACCTCCCCGGTGTGCGACGCATTCTTCGACAGGCATGGGACACCGTCGCCGCGCCGGTCCTCGAGCACCTCGGGATCGACGGACCGCCGGCGTCCGGGGAGGAGTGGCCGCGGGTCTGGTGGTGCCTCTCCGGCGTGCTGACGTTCTTCCCCATGCACGCGGCCGGGATCCACGGCTCCGACGGGGAGGGGCGGGCGGTTCTGGACCGAGCGGTCTCGTCCACCGTCCCGACCGTGGGCGCGGCCACGGCCGACGCGGTCGCCGATGATCCGGCCGGGAAGGACCAGATCCTCGCGATCGTGATGCCCGAGACCCCCGGCGAGGATGACCTGCCGGGCGCGCTCGAAGAGACGCGACAGCTCGAGCTGCTCGTGACAACGCCGGTACGTGTTCTCGGAGGTGGCCGCATCCCTGCCGTGCGCAGTTCGGTGCTCGCAGCACTCGCTCGGGCGAGGTGGGTCCACTTCGGCTGCCATGCCATGGGCGACCCGACCGATCCGCGCGGCCGATCACTCCTGCTGGAGGACCACCGCGAGCGGCCACTGACGATCCGCGACATCTCCGCGCAGCGGTCATCGACCGCCGAGCTGGCCTTCCTCTCTGCTTGCACCACAGGTCGCTCGAGCGCAAGGACACCCGACGAACCCATCAGCCTCGTCTCGGCGTGCCGGCTGGCGGGCTTCCGACACGTCGTGGGCACCCTGTGGCCGATCGATGATCGTGCGGCGGTGCGTGTCTCGGGCCGCTTCTACGAGGCGCTCGTGTCTGCGGCGGGCAGCGAGCTCGCTGCCGACGCGGCCGCCGCTGCTCTGCACGACGCCGTTCGGCAACTCCGGGCGGCCCATCCCGACAGGGTCTACGACTGGGCAGCATGGGTTCACAGCGGTCCGTGACGCTCGCACCCGGCTTGTCGTCCACCCGGGCACGGTCGTCGAGACCCGTCGCTGCGTGGCTCGGTTGACGGTGATCTCGCGCGGGACGGTCGTCACCCTCGACCCGCCACCGATGCAGCCACTTGTGGAGGGTCGCGAGTCACGGGCCAGTCCAGCGTCAAGCTCACCTCGCAGCGCCCAGGCGGGACACCAACGACCACGATCCTGCGCCGCACTGCGGCCTCGGCGTTGCGTCACGTAATCACGGGCAGCCGCTCGTCGAGTGTCCCCGCGGATGTTCGGCGCATACAACATCCGTACAACGCGACGGGCACCGACAGGGGCCAACGGGAGCGGACGACAGAGCGGTCAGTCGGGCCCGGTCGAGTCGCTGAGCAGGACTGATGCAAACATCCGCCCACGCGTGCAGACGATGGACTCGTTTCTCATAACCCGAAGGTCGCAGGTTCAAATCCTGCCCCCGCCACCAACGAAATACCAGGTAAGAGACCCTTTCCGAGTCGAGTTTCGGAGAGGGTCTCTTGCCGTTTTCCGACGTCCGTACAACACGAGCTGTTGCACAGCGCCGCGCTGAGTGCGGTCACGAATGCGGGCGTCGACCGGCAGGTTCAGGGGTCCAGGTCCGTGACCTGGCACGACGCGACCGTCACGCTACGAGTCACGGCCCTCGGCCGGCTCGGGCAAGAGTGACCTTCGGGTCGAAAGCCCGAGGAACTGAAGCGCGCTCGCCGTCGGGCGGCGCGGGTCAGGTTCCGCTGAGCGTTCCCGGACGGCGCCAGCGCCTGTTCACGGCGAACAACACGACGTGTCCGAGGTGCGTGGGCGTCGAACCTGGACGAACGGGAGTGATACTCTCAGTCTCATGGCTGACTCCGACATCAAGGCGCTGACCGAGAACCTCCCGCCCCCCGACTTCGAGACGACGGTGTTCACGACGCCCGTACCCCTGTCGGAGGCGACGGTGGCGATCGTGACGACCGCCTCGTTGCATCACCCCGACCAGGACGACTTCGCCCCGATGGACACCAGCTATCGGGTGCTCGACGGCAGCCGTCGCGACTACGTGATCGGCCACTGGAGCCCCAACTTCGACGACGTCGGCTTCGCCTACGACATGAACACGGTGTTCCCGCTCGACCGGCTCGACGAGTTGGCGGAGCAGGGTGTGATCGGCCGAGTGTCCGACGTGCACATGGCCTACGCCGGCAACCAGTTCGACCTGGCGACGATCAAGATGGATACCGGCCCGGCGGGCGCGACGTGGTTGAAGGAGCAGGGCGTCGACGTCGTCCTGCTCACCCCGGTTTGACCGCTGTGCACGCGTACCGTGAGTACGCTCGCCCACGTCTTCGAAGCCGCCGGCATCGCGACGGTGGCGCTCGGCTCGGTCCGAAAGCAGATCGAGAGCACCGCCCCACCCCGTGGGCTGTGGTGCGACTTCCCGCTCGGCCGTCCGCTCGGCAAGCCGGGCGACCCCGAGTTCCAGCACCGTGTGCTCTCGGCCGCATTTGCACTGCTCGACTCGCCCGAGCCGATCGTGACGGCGTTCGGTGAGTCGATCACCGACGACGGCGACGAGATGCTCGCTTGCCCACTGCCGCCACGCCACGACCCCGACGCCCACCCCGCCGTCGACGAAGCGCGCGGCCTGCGCGCCGCGTACGACCGCGGCGTGGAGATGTCGAACGGACGGATCGCGGCGGGTCGGGTCGTCGCCGCCGACGACATCCCCGCCGCGATCGAGGCGTTCGTCCGCATCGCCGAGGGAACGTCGTGGAAAGAGGCCGGGGTTCCGGGCCTGCCGATGCGGGTCAGCCAGGACATCCGCGGCTACTACGAGACCGCCGCCCTCGCCATGGTCGACCACGCCCCGCCGGCTTGGGCCGGAGCACGGTGGTTCTTCGACGCGACCGAGGCCGGCAAGGTGCTGCTGGAAGCACGTGCGGAGATGGAACGCCAGGAGGCGCCCCACCCCATGTGGTTCTACCTCACGCCGGGCGACCGCTGACACGGGGCCGGGCTTTCGATGACCATCCGGCCGATGAGCGATGCCGACCTGTCGGCCTGGATCGTGGAGGCATCACACGACCTGGCCGAGGTCGCCGCGATCGCCGGATCACGCACTCCCGTCCCGGCCTGTCCTGGGTGGACGATGCGACAGCTGGTCGCCCACGTCATCTCGGGTCTGTCCGGGTGGTACACGTACAACATCACCCACGGCGCCGAGCGGCTCGACTACGCCGCCTCGTGGAACTCGCAGCCCGCGCTCCCGCCCGGCAACGCCGAACGGCTCGCGCGTCTGATCGAGGCGGCCGACGAGTTCGCCGAGCTGGTCGCCTCGACCGATCTGGACGCGCCGTGCCAGGTGTTCCAGTCGAGGCGAACCGCTCGGGCCTGGCTGCAGCGGGCGGCGACGGAGACGGCCGTTCACCTACGCGACGCTCAGCAGGTGCTCGGCGAGGTCGAGGAGTGGGCGCCCGACCGCGCAGCCGCCTCGATCGACGAGACGCTGCACGTCATGTGGCACGGCGCGCTCCTGCTCCGAGGCGATCTCGACGCGGACCGTGTACCCGACGAGGCGATCACGATCACGGCGACCGACCTCGGGATCGCATGGCGAGTCGCCAAGGCCCCCGACGACTTCGCCGTCGAACGACTCCAACCGGGGACGACAGCATCGAGCCTGTTGGTGACGGCGGACTCGGACGACCTCATCCCGTGGTTGTGGGGCCGGACGCCGACGTCGGAACTCGCTCTGACCGGCGACGTCGACCACATCCACGCCTGGAACTTGAGCGCCAACATCTGACACGGATCACCCAGGAGGCCACGGAGGAACGATGACGACCGACGCACTGCTCGTCGAACAGGACGGCGGCGTCCTGACGCTGACGAACAACGACGCCCCGCGCAACCGCATGTCGCTGGAGTACATCGACGCCGTCGAGGAGGTGGTGCGGGACGCGGCGACCGATCCGACGGTGCGCGTCCTCGTCTTCACTGCCGCCGGGGAGGAGCATTTCTCGGTCGGGATGGATCTCAAGCAGTTGATGACCGGGGCGGGGGAGCGAGGCGGATTCGAGGCGGTGCTCGATCAACGTCTGCGCGTCCTCGCAGCCATCGAGAACATGGACAAGCCGTCGATCGCCACCCTGTACGGCTACTGCCTCGGCGGCGGGCTCGAGCTCCCGCTGGCCTGCCACTTCCGACTGGCTGCGAGCGAGGGAGCACGCATCGGCCTGCCCGAACTCGACCTCGGGACAGTGCCCGCGTGGGGTGGCACGGCGCGTCTGTCCCGTTGCGTGGGTCGGGATCAGGCGCTCGACATGATCCTGCGAGCGAAGAAGATCGACGGCGAGCACGCCTTGCGGATCGGCCTCGTCCACGAACTCCACCCGGTCGACCAGCTGAAGTCGGCCGCCCGCGCGCTGGCCCACGAGCTCGCTGCCATGCCACCCCGCGCGGTGGCGGGCGTCCTGCGGTGCGTCGTCGGCGCAGGCGATGCCCCCCTCGACGACGCCCTCGCCGAGGAGCGCCGAGCCGTGCTGGATTGCTCGGGGACCGCCGATCAGATCGAAGGGATGCGAGCGTTCATCGAGAAGCGACGTCCCGTGTTCACCGGGGAGTAGCCGGGTCGAGGCGCCCCACCCACTCCTGTAGCGACGGACATGCGGTTCGACTGCTTCGGTCGAGCGGTGCGGCGGGTGCGGGCTGTGGGAACGCTCACATGGTGTAGGCGAGGTTGCGTGCCATGCGTTCTCCCCACTCCGGGTCACCCGACCAGGTGATCCGGCCGTCGTCGATGCGTGTCTGCGGGTCGACGCGGCCCGCAGCGAGCAGGATGAACGTCTCGACGTCAGCGGTGAGTCCGACGTCGGGGTCGGCGACCGAGTCGACGGGGCGGGCCCTGCCGTCGACGACGACGGCGATGTCGCGTTCGACGTCACCGGTGACGTGGACGACGGCGGAGTGGCCGTCGGGGAGGCCGACCTTCTTGCCGACGATGTAGCCGATCGCACCGCCGACCTCGTCGAGCGCCAGCTCGGCGCTGATCCCGCCGGGGTCGATCGAGCGGCCGAGTGGGATCGCGATGTCACGTGCGTGAACCCACAGGTCGAACACGCGGATGCGGAGGAAGTCGCCGTAGGTCTTCACGCCGGTCGGTGTGACCGACGTGCCGTCGATCACACCGGGATCGAGGGAACGGAGGTGTTGGAGGCGAGAGGCCGTGAGCTCGGCGACCGTCGCGGCGAGCTCGTCCGGGGCGAGGTCGGCCATCCGGGCGGCGACGTCGCCCATCTTCCCGAACGGTGGCGGCGTCTCGGTCGACGGTGCCCAGCCGTCGAGGACTGACTCGACGCCGAGGGCGTGCGCGATCACACCCCGCACGTCCCAGTCGGGACACAGCGACTGCACCGTGAGGTCGTCGGCGGTGAAGCCTGCCGACCAGGTCGCATAGGTGTCGAACAGCTGCTCGTGGGCCGTGAGGTAGTGGGCCCTGGTGCGGGCGGTCATCGTGCGGGCTTCTCCCTGCTTTCCCAGTCGCGGGCTTCGAGGTACGGGCGGAACACCTCGCCGATGCGCACCATGTCGTCGTCGGACTTCGGTGTCTTGAACTCGTAGAGGCCGCGTAGCTTGCTGTAAGCGACCGTGAGGTCCCACAGGTCGAGCGCGTCCTGGCCGGTCGGGGCGGGTGCGACCACGGGGCCGTAGACGTGGCGGTCGTCGTCGAACACCAACGTCGGCACGCCGAACCCGCCACGCGAGACGACGGCATCGTGGTCGGCCTGCACATCGTCATGGGTCGTGGGGTCGTCGATCGCGGCCCGCACGACCCCCGGGTCGAGACCGAGCTCGCGGCAGATCTCCTCGGCCACCTCGGGCCGGTGCGGCTTGCGGGAGTCCTCGTGGAGAGCTCGGCCGGCGGCCTCGTAGAACCGGTCGCAGGCGTCCATCGAGTCCCGTCGCAGCTTGGCCGCGACGCGCATCATCCCCCAGCCGTACGACCACTCGCGCTCCCACGGGTGCTTCTTGCCCTCCTCGCGGTTGATCTCCTCCAGCGAGAAGAACCGCCACTTGATGTCGAGCGGCACCGTCTCACGGACCTCGCGGATCCACTTCGACGTCTGATAGGCCCATGGGCACATCACGTCGAAGTGGAAGTCGAGCCGCATCGGCTGTTCGGTCACGATCCCTCCACGACGTCGATCGAGATCCCGGCGAAGATGCCGGCGAGTGCGGTTCGCCAAGCCCGGTTCGTCTGGGCGAGCGACCTGTCGAAGGTGTGGCGGAACTGCTGCCACGACTCGACCGATGTCAGTACGCCGATCGCCACGACCATGTCGTCGCGACGCGCGGGACCGTAGGGCCGCAAGTCTTCTTCGAAGTGTTGCCGGGCCTGATCGGCGTGCAGCCTGCGAACCGCGTCGACGAAGCCCGCCGTGTCGGCGTCATGAGCGGCGTGCGATCGAGTGAGCAGCTCCAGCGGGTGCAGCGTTTCGTGAAGCTGGACTCGGGCGTCGACGAACCGACGGATTCGCTCTTCGAGACTTCCGGTACCGATGTCCGGAATCGTGAACAGGTCGGCAAAGCGTTCGACCACGCGGGCAGCCGCTTCGTTCCGGAGCTCGACGAGCGTGGAGAAGTAGCGGAAGAAGGTCGCCCTGGACACGCCCGCCCGGTCGGCCACCTCTTCGGGTGTCGGCGGCGAACCGGACTCGAGCACCAGGTCGATGAAGGCGTCGACGGCCGACAGTCGGCGATCCGTGGTCGCCGGCTGTCTGGCCTCCTGATTGTGCCCTGCTGCGATCGACGTGGTGGGCATCTCTCCCCTTCTCCACTGGCGAGACTAACAGTCGCAACCGATATGAGATTGATAGTCTCACATCGAGATGATCAGTCTCGAGAGACGCAAGGGGCGACGGTCGGATGAAGCGAGCGACGCAGGGGACGCAGTCCTGCCGCGAATGAGTCAGGGCGCCAACATCAGCCCCGGCTTCGACGGACGCGTGTACTTCCCCGGCGCGGACGGCACGCTCTACGAGATCACCGTGCACAGCGATTGAGACGGCTCCGAGGCCAGACCGACATGAACGACGACCACACGCACGACAGGTCGATCGGCAGCCGCGTTCCCGAGGAACCCGGGGAAGAGGTCGCGCTCGTAGCGGTCGGCTTGACGAAGATCTACGGCGCCGGTCCGGCCGCCGTCCACGCCATCGACGAGGTCTCGTTGCGGGTCGAGCGGGGCGAGATGCTGTGCGTCATGGGCAAGAGCGGCTCGGGCAAGTCGACCCTGCTGCATCAGCTCGGACTCCTCGACCACCCGACCGACGGCTCGGTGCTCATCGACGGCGTGGAGGCGACGGCGCTCCCTGAGGCCGAGCGAGGCCGGTTGCGGCTCGAGCAGCTTGGCTACGTCTTCCAGGAGTACGCCCTGCTGCCCGAGCTGACCGCCGAGGAGAACGTCTACCTACCCGGGCACATGCTCGGGATGTCCCGACGCGACTGCCGAGAGCGAGCGAGGGAGTTGCTGGAGTTGGTCGGCCTCAGCGGCCGAGCTCGCCATCGACCCGGCGAGATGTCGGGTGGGGAGCAGCAGCGCATCGCCATCGCCCGAGCCTTGATGAACGAACCCGAGATCGTCTTCGCCGACGAGCCGACGGCCAGTCTCGACACCCTGTCCACCAAGACGGTCATGAACGCGCTCACCGCACTCAACCGCGACCTCGGAGTCACCGTGGTGTTCGTCAGCCACGACCCCGACCACCGCAAGTACGCCACCTCCCTCGTCTTCCTCCGGGACGGCCGCATCGTGGAGCCGTACTTCTGATGCGCCTCCTCGAGACGATCAGGACCGCCGCGTTCCTGGCTGTCCGGGCACTCGCGCGGGGACCCCTGGGTGTGCTGGTGATGACCATCACGATGATGTCGCTCGTCTACGTCCAGCTGCTGTTCATTCCGTCCCTGATCCAAGGGGCGATCGACCAGATCGAGTCGCAGCTCATCGACACGACCACGTCGAGTGTGCAGATCAGTCCGGGCCCCGACGACAGGGCCATCGCCGACGCCTCCACCGTGGTCGACTCGGCTCGCGATGTCCCGGACGTCGAAGCAGCAACCGCAGCGCTCCGAATCGGCTCAGAGGTCTCCGCCGGCACGATCAGCGGGACCTGGCCGGTGCTCGCCGTCGAGCCGGGCTCCTACGGTGAAGTCTTCACCACGCCGTCGAACCTGATCGCCGGTGACTGGCTTGCCGAGAACGACCGTGACGGGATCGTGCTCGGCATCGGCATCGCGGGTGCGGGCGACGCCTCCCGCCCCACCTACCGGTCCTCGCTGCGATCCGTCCAGGTCGGCGACGACGTCGACGTGACCTTGTTGGACGGCATGCAGGCAACCTTCACCGTCCGCGGCATCTACCGCAACGACTTCGAGCCCTCCGACTCCAACGCCTTCATCACCCGAGACGGTGCGACGGCGCTGCTGCCGAACACCGACGACATCGCCACCTCGGTCAGCGTCCGCACCGTGCGCGGTGGGGAGCGCACAGTGGTCGCGCAACTCCAAGAACAGCACGGCGAGCTCGGATACGAGACATGGCTCGACCTGCGGGTCGTCATCGACAGTCAGACGGAGTCGTTCGATATCGTCAAGCAGATCCTTCGCGTCGTGTCCCTGCTGGTCGCTGCGGTCACCGTCACCATCGTCACCTACGTCGACCTGGTCGGAAAGCGGCGCACGATCGGCATCGAGCGAGCGATCGGCATCCGATCGAGCGCCATCGTCTGGAGCTACGTCCTCAAAGCGATCGCCTACGCGCTCGCCGGCACGGCCGTCGGCATCGCGCTCCTCCTCGGCGGCGTCGTCCCGCTCATCGACCGCTACCCGTTCTCATTCCCGAACGGCGACGTCACCCTCAGCGTCAGCCGCGCCCAGCTCCGCTCCGATGCCGCGATCCTGATCGTGGTCGCCGTCGCCTCGGCCCTGCTCCCCGCACTCCGAACCGTCCGCGTTCGAATCCTCGACGCCATCTGGCGATAAGTCACGTCAGCCGGATGAGGAGGCCGGTCGGCCGGTCAGAGGAAGAACCCACCGACTCACAGCCCGCTCACCGGGCCTTGGAAGGAGTCCTCGTTGTCGGTGCGGATGACGAGGGTCGGGGTGGGGAGCATCGTGGTGGGCGGGTTCCAGGGGTCGTCGGGCACGTCGATCTCCACGATCTCCCAGCCCGTCGGCAAGGTGGGATCGTCGGTCGCTCGCCCTGCGTCGCGTCCGATCCGCACGTAGGTCTCGCCATCGGGGGAGACCAGCGCGATCACGGTGCTGCCCGGCTCATAGCTGATCTCGTGGACCTTCTCGACGAGCGCGCCCGAGAGCAGACCCTCGTCGTCGACCGGCACACCGACCTCGACGACGGTCGCCGAGTGGAACCAACGGAACCCGAAGTGCTCCTCGTACACGATCTCGTCGGCACCCGGCGAGGCGTCGAACTCACCGCCGTCGACGGATGACTCCCGGGGCTGGCTCTTGATCCAGCCCGGAGGGAGCTCGATGGCGTCGAACTGCTCGAGGGTCATCGGTTCTGCCGAGACCCAGGCGCGAAGCGTGCCGTCGTCCATGCGCTCGAGGAGCTCGAACCCGACGCGCTCGTCGCCGGCTGCGGTCTCGTCGCCGGCTGCGTCGAGGGTGGCGTACCAGTCGACGAGACGGGTGGCGAGCGCACTCTTCAACAACGGGTCGACCAGCGGGAGCCGCACCCGCCGATCTGAGCGAGAACGAGATCTTCACGCGCACGTTCGACGAGGAGCACGCACTCCTCGCCGTGGCGCGCGAACAGCACCCGTGGGGACGAGGGACCCTGGGGCCCGTACTTCTTGCGCCACGACGGTGTCCGCACCGTGCTGCGGAGCCCCGCCGTCGAACAGATGGGCATGGCGCTGATCGAGTTGCCAACATCAACCAGGACGCACGACGAGCTCATCTCTCGTGTGCGCGTACATGGTCAGCCTCCGCAACACCGGCGAACGCCCGGTGAGGAGTCGACGGTTGGGTGAGTTGCTGCCGGGCCGATGGACGGCGTCTTCCAGTGGCGCGCGATGACGCGGTGCCACTTGTTGGCGGGCAGATCGGGGTGAATGGCTGCGAGGCCGGTGCAGAACTTGCTGATCTTGGTCGGACGCACGTGGTGCCGCCAGAGCCACTGATCGGCGGCGCTCGGAGCACGTGCCGACTTCGTTTCGACGACGATGCCATTGAGCACGGCCTCGCCGCCGACCTCTCCGTCCAACCGTCCCGCGCACCGCAGGCGACGATCGATGGTCAGACGGGTCCGGCTGATCGGATCGATGAGCGTGCTGCGTTCGTACGCGGTGCTGAGCACGGGCAGCAGGGCACTGGCGAGGTCCTGGAAGCCAGTCATCTCCTCGACGAAGTCGCGCCCGTCTGGTGTGATCGCGTCGTGGTTGCTGCGGCAGTAGGCGATTCTCGACTTGACGTTGGCGTCGCGGCGGCCCTTGGCCTTGACCTCGAGGTAGCACGGACCCGTGTCGCCGTACCTCCGGCTCCGGATCTTGTAGCGGTGACGGCGACCCTGCGCGGCGGCTCGGAAGAGTGAGAGGTCCTCGGTGTCGAAGTAGGTCGAGCGGTACTCGCACGATCGACGGCCATCGATCTCGAGGACGCGCATGCTGAGGGAAACCGCATCGAGGAGTTCGCCGAGGGTCGCCTCGTCGACGAGGTACTTGCGGTCGATCCGGGACTGGAGTTCGGCGATCTGGTTGGCGTCGTCGAGAGAGACCGGTTCGAATGCGGCGAGTGCTCGGTCGATGGAGCTCATCGCCCCGGCACCGTCCCGGCGAAGTCGGGATGCTCGGCGAGCACGCCCGGTCGCGCGGCTCCGCGCGAGAGCTTGAAGCAGACGTCGACGACCGTGGTGTCGTTGACGAGGTCGAGCTTCTTGATGCGCAGCCGTGTGACCTCGGCGCCGAGCAGAGCTTCGAGATGAGCGGTGGCGACGTGTTCCGCCGGGTATGCCTGGTCGAGCGTGATCGTCTGGCTGCGGTGGGTCGCGAACAGACGGGGGTGGTCGGCGACGAAGAGCGTGGCGAGGATCGCGCCCATCAGCGCCGGCGTGACCCATGCGGGCGAGACACTGATGCCGCCCAACAGCCCGATCGCGAGTGCGGTGAAGTAGTAGGCGATGTCCTCCTGAGCGAGCTCCGACGAGCGGAGACGGATGATCGACAGCACGCCGAAGAGCCCGAGCCCGAGGCCGGCGCTCACCTCCGCGGTGGAGAGCGCGGTGGCGACGGCCATCACCCCGACGTTGAGGCCGAGGATCGCCACGACCATGTCGCGTCGGCGGTAGCGGGGGAAGTAGAGCCCGAACACCAGGACGGTGACGGCGAGGAGGTCGGTGGCGACGAGTGCTGCGCGTGACATGGACATCATCGAAACCCTCGAGTCTGTGAGCTTCGTGTGAACGTGTTGCGGATCCTGTGTGGACGTCGATTCACAGAGAACTCACAAGCGATTCGCACGACGTCCGCAGGTCGGCGGATTTGCGTGGTCGTCGACGATCGACGAGCAGGAGCGACCGATGACCATGACCCCCCACACCATCCGCAGCCGCCGAACCGCAGGGCGATTCCGCTCGGCTCTCACGATGACGACCGCCGGTCTCATGCTCCTCAGCGGCTGCGCGGTCAGCTCGGAGGCCGCCTCGCAGGACGGGACGGCTGCCGATGGAGCGACCGCGACCCCAGCGTCGATCTCCGTCACCGATGACGGGGCGTCGGACGGCGATGCGGCGACGACCGGGGTCGATCTGTTCGACAGTGGTGTCGTCCACGCGATCAGCGTCGACTTCGATCAGGCCGACTACGACGCGATGATCGAGACGTTCACCTCGACGGGCGACAAGGAGTGGATCTCGGCGACGCTCACCATCGACGGGGTGACGTACGAGAACGTCGGGCTCCGGCTGAAGGGGAACTCGTCGCTGTTCGGGCTGACCGCGGCGACGTCCGGCAACCCTGAAGA
Source organism: Ilumatobacteraceae bacterium (assembly GCA_963824025.1). Classification (GTDB taxonomy): domain Bacteria; phylum Actinomycetota; class Acidimicrobiia; order Acidimicrobiales; family Ilumatobacteraceae; genus Ilumatobacter_A. The sequence goes on along the minus strand of CAWGNY010000001.1, from coordinate 383,927 downwards.
TCTGCCGTGGCTGATCCGGCTGAACGAGTTCGTCGAGGGCACAGACCACCAGGGCTACGAGGAGATCGTGATCCGGTCGAACTCGACCGAGACGGCGCTGAACGAAGCAGTGGCCCAGGAACTGCTCGCTCTCACCGGTCTCGCCTGGCAGAGGCCGATCGCCACGGCGTTCACGGTGAACGGCGGCGAGACCGAGCTGCGTCTGGCCGTCGAGCACCCGGACGAGGAGTGGTACGAGGACAACTTCGACGACGAGGACGGCCTGCTCTACAAGGCCGACAGCGAAGGCGACTACAGCTACCGCGGTGACGACGCCGAGGCGTACACCGACGTGTTCGATCAGAAGGTCGGCGACGACGACATGCAGCCGCTGATCGACTTCCTCGACTTCATCAACATCGCGGACGACGCGACGTTCGCCGCAGAACTCACCGAATGGCTCGACGTCGACGCGTTCGCCACCTACCTGGCGTTCCAGGAGCTCGTCGGCAACGCTGACGACATCAACGGTCGGGGCAACAACTCGTACCTCCGGTACGACACGACGACGAACCGGTTCACGGTCGTGTCCTGGGATCTCAACCTCGCGTTCGGCACGGCGAACGTCGGCAGGACCGCGGACGCAGCAGGTAGCGCGGGGGCCGAGCCGGGCGGTCGCGCGGGCGGAGGTGGAGCCGGGGCCGGACGTCCGGCGGGTCCGCCGCCCGGCGCCCCTGGTGACGCTCCGGCCGGCGGTCCGGATGGCATGCCGGCCGGCGGTCCGGGCGATCAGCCCAATGTGTTGGTCGACCGGTTCCTGGCCGAGGAGGAATTCGCCTCACTGTACGTGTCGAAGACCGCCGAACTCACCGAGCTGTTGTACTCCAGCGGTACGGTCGACCTCGTGACCGCGAACTGGACCGACGTGCTGATCAACGGTGCCTCCGATCTCGTGTCCGAGGCGACGGTCACCGCCGACGCCGCGGCGATCATCGGCTACGTCGACGGCGTCCGATGACCGAGCGAGCGCCGAAGGTCCTCGTGGTCGACGACGAGGAGAACATCCGCTTCCTCGTCGAATCGGCACTCCAGCTCGCGGGCATGGAGACCGCCGGCGCCGAGGACGGCCGGGCCGGGCTGAGGCTGGTGTCCGAGTTCCGGCCGGACCTGATCGTGCTCGACGTGATGATGCCCGAACTCGACGGTTTCGAGGTCCTGCAACGACTTCGCGACGGCGGCTCTCGGACGCCCGTGATCTTCCTCACCGCACGCGACTCGACCGATGACCGAGTGCGCGGGCTGACCGCCGGCGGCGACGACTACATGGTCAAGCCGTTCGCCGTCGCCGAACTGGTGGCGCGCGTGCAGCTCCGCCTCCAACAGGCGGGTCGGGCGACGCATCAGACGGTGCTGCGATGCGCCGATCTCGAACTCGACATCGACGCGCATCGCGTCAGCCGGGCCGGCACCGTCGTCGAGTTGTCACCGACCGAGTACAAGCTGCTCCACCATCTCCTGGCGAACAGCGGTCGCGTGCTGACGCGAGCGCAGCTGCTCGACCATGTCTGGGAGTACGACTTCGGCGGCGACTCGTCGGTGGTCGACACCTACATCAGCTACCTGAGACGCAAGCTCGACCACGTCGAGCCCAAGTTGATCCACACGATCCGTGGTGTCGGGTTCTGCTTGCGAGCCGACGGATGAAGCTGCGCACGCGCGTGCTGCTCGGCTTCACGGTGATCTTCGTCGTGGTGATCGCTGCCGGCGTCTTCACGGTGAACGCCCAACGCAACCAGCTGTACGACCAGATCGACGATCGGTTGCTCTCGACGCCGCTTCCGCCCGAGATCCGCGCACGGCCGCCGCTCGGCACCCCTCGAGCCGATGGCCGGGCGCCCGCCGACGACGCGCCGACTCGCGCCGCGCCACAATCCGTCGACGACGACAGCATCTCCGACCTCTACGTCGCCGTGCTCGCACCCGATGATTCCGTACGCCCGGTGATCGAAGGCCAACTCCTCGTCGACCGACCCGACATCGAGTCACTCGTCGACGAACGTCCGACGGGCGAGACGACCTTCACGACCGATGGCGCCGACGGCACGTCGACGTTCCGCGTGCTCTTCCTGCCCGGCACCGAGGCGTCATTGGATGCCGTCGTGGCCGTCCCGGTCGACGACGTCGAGGACACCATCCGACAACTCACCTACACCTTCGTCGGTGTGGCGGGCCTGGTCCTGCTCGTACTGATCGTGATCGCCTCGTGGCTGAACCGATTCGGTCTCCGACCGATCAGCGCGATGACCGACGTCGCGGAGGCGATCTCCGCAGGCGAACGTGATCGACGCGCCGACGTGGGAGAGGACGATGCGACCGAGGCGGGACGTCTCGGTCGTGCGTTCAACGTGATGCTCGACGAACGCGACGCCGGTGAGGAGCGGCTTCGCCAGTTCGTCTCCAACGCGTCCCACGAGCTGCGGACCCCGTTGACCTCCATTCGGGGATACCTCGATCTCTATGCCGCAGGCGGCTTTCGCCAGCCGGGCGAACTCGACGACGCCGTTCGACGTCTCCGGGTCGAGGCCGAACGGATGAACCTGCTGGTCGAGGACCTCCTCGTCCTGGCCAAGTTCGACGAGGAACAACCGCTCGACATGTCGACCGTCCGCGTCGACGAGATGGTGCGAGACGTCGCTGCGCTGGCGCTCGCCGGGCACCCTGATCGACACATCGACGTCGACGCAGCGGAAGAGATCAGCGTCGACGCCGACCGGTTGCGATTGCATCAAGCGCTCGTCGCACTCGTCGACAATGCGATCCGCCACACGCCCGAGGACGCCGCGATCCGGGTCGCCGCCGCGATCACCGCCGACGGCGTCGAGCTGTCGGTGACCGACACCGGACCAGGCCTCACCGCCGACGAGGCAGCGGCCGTCTTCGATCGCTTCGGCCGAGGTGATCGCTCGCGGGCCCGCCGGACCGGCGGTTCGGGGCTCGGCCTCTCGATCGCGCAGGCGATCGTGCAGGCCCACGGCGGGGAGATCTCCGTCACGGCCACTCCCGGCGACGGCGCCACGTTCACCATCGCGCTGCCGGCCGCACCCCGACGCTGAGCGCCCGGCAGGTCGAGCCGAGTTCACAGGCAACTCACAGACGGTCGTCATCGGGACCACAAACGGTGTTCGTACGTTGCGACCATGTTCAAGCGCAGCGTCAGCCCAACCTCCCCGATCATCCGACTCGTCGCGCTCGGCGCGCTGCTCGTCACGTCGGCGTGCGCGTCGAGTGATGCCGGCGACGGCGAGGACTCCGCCGTCACCAGCGCGAGCGAAACAGCGGGCACCGCGGCGAGCACCACGGCGACGACGGCGGTGACCGATACCGCGAGCTCGGACACCACGAGTTCGGAGACTACGGCGGACACCGAATCGGCGGACACCGAACCAGCGGCCGACGGGGCTGTCGGCTGCGAGGAGACCGCTGCCCTGTTCGTCACCCGTGGCTCGGCCAATGCCGACCTCGATGATCCGGAGGTGAGCGCATCGTGCGACGGCGACACCGTGATCGTCACCAGCAACGGCATCCCGGACTACACCTACATCGAGACCTCGCCGGGGCAACCGCGAGATCAAGGCAACACCTTCGTCATTCCCGCGACCCCGACGATGGCCGACACGGTGACGGACATCCCGCTCCTCGGCACCGCTGCGGTGTCGCTCGGCGGCATCCAGATCTTCGGACCCACCGAGGGCACGGGCGGAGACGTCGAGTCGCTCCCCGGCATCCTCTCGGACTGTGGCAGCCACAACGGGCCGTCCGGCTTCCACATCCACCTGATCCTCACCTCGGCGGAGACCGACTGCCTCTTCACACCCGACGAGGTCGCCGCCGAGCCGCAGCTCGTCGGCTACGCATTCGACGGCTTCCCGATCTATACCGGCAGCGACCAGTACACGTCGTCCTGGGAGCTGACCGACGAGTCGCTCTTCGCAACCGACACCTGGGCTGCGCACACCTACGTCGAAGGCTCGGGCGACCTCGACCAGTGCAACGGCCGCACCGACGACGACGGCAACTACGCCTACTACACGACCGCGACGTTCCCCTACATCCTCGGTTGCTACGCAGGCGTCGTCGATCTCGACGCTGCCGGCGGTGGCGGAGCAGGAGGTGGTTCCGGCCAGGATGGTGGCGAGCGGCCGGCACGCCCCGAAGGTGGCGGCGACGCCGAAGGCGACCGGCCGGCACGCCCCGAAGGCGAGGGCGCCCCGCCCGAGGGTGGTGCCGACATCGGTGACGACGGATGACGGCGGGCATCTCCCGACGCAGTCTGCTGTTGGCCGTCGGGGCAGGAGCGGCCGGCTTCGCCGGCGGCACCGCACTGGCCTCGGCCGGGCCATCGGCAGACGAGCCGAATGCAGCCGACATCGGGTTCTGTGTCGACATGAGCACCCACCACGTCCAGGCGATGGCCATGTGCCACCGGGTGCTGGGCCGAGACACCGGTGATGCCGTGCAGGCTGCCGCGGCCGAGGTCCTCCAGACACAGGGCATCGAGGTCGGCACGATGCGAGCGTGGCTGACGGACTGGGGCGAGTCGACGAGCGCTCCCGACACGGTGATGGCGTGGATGGGAATGAACGGGGGAGCAGGCACTCCGGCCGAGGCGATGACCGGGCTCGCCAGCGACGACGACATGCGAGCGCTGTCGCTCGCCGAGGGCACCGAACGCGGTCGGCTGTGGCTGCAGCTCATGCGTGCGCATCACGTCGGCGGCGTTCACATGGCGACGGCAGCGATCGACCTCGTCGACACCGAGAAGGTTCGTCGTCTCGCCCGGACCCAGGTCGACGTCCAGACCTACGAGATCGAACAATACGACCTGCTCCTCGCCACGGAGTACGGCTGACGACGGTCGTCACTCATCGATCGCGGAGGAGCGAGTACTCGCGGCGTCGGCTCGAGGCGTCGCCCACCCGCACAACGCGACGACCACCGACGGAGGAAGGCGCAAACAGGTGAGCAAGCCCGAGCTCGATATCGACGGCTGGCTGGCCGAGCTCTCGAGAAGTCGTCGACGAGCGCAGGAGGTTCGGCGTACAAGAGTCGTACAACGCGACCCGCACCTACTTGTGCGGATGAGAGCGGACGAGGCGACGGCTCGGCGGCTTGTATCCACCAACTGACCAGGACCGATGCCGATGAGCACCTACGCACACGGACGGCGGGCTCGGTTCTCATAACCCGAACGTCGCAGGTTCAAATCCTGCTGCCGCCACCAACGAAGGCCCTGGTAGATCGCAAGATCCGTCATGGCTTCACGCGTTGGGGCGTCGACTTCCAACGGATCTTGTCACGGTTTCCTGTGCGGTCCCGGTTGTGCGAACCCGGGTCAAAGCACAGCGCCTCGTGCTGGGGCCTTCGGGCACCGTTCGCGCCCGAAGCGGTGGGATTGGACATGCCGCGCGGAGAAGACGTCTCAGGTGACACGGCGATTGGCGACGTCGGCCAGTTGGCCGATATCGAACGAGGATTTCGACCCTGGTAGCCCCATTCATGATGCTGCAGTCTCGAACCCAGGGAGGTGGTCAGCTTGACGCGGTTCCGCACGGTTTCGGCGATCCTCGTCGCGTGTTCCATCCTGGCGACGTCGACAGCCCACGCGCAGGGCGACCCGATCAGCATCGTCGACGAGTTCAGTGTTGCGAGCGGGCTCCCAGGATTCGCCCTCGATGCTTCTGGTAATCCGGTGATCAGCTACGAGGCGGGCGATGGGCTCCGCGTGGCCCACTGCAACGACCCGAACTGCGCGGGTGGCGATGAGTCGATCCAAGCGCTCGACGTCGACGGCAGTGAGCCTTCGTCCTTGGTACTGGATGCAGACGGCTTCCCGGTTGTCGCCTACGACGCCTTCGATGGGCTGCGGCTGGCGCACTGCAACGACCCAGACTGCTCGGGCGGCGACGAGTCAATCAGTGTTGTCGCCACGCACAGGGTCGACCAGATTGCGCTCGAACTGGACACCACGGGGAACCCACTGATCGCGCATTTCGAACAGCACGGGACTCCACCCGACCTGACGTGGGACCTGAAGGTGGCCCACTGCAACGACCCGAACTGCACCGGCAGCGACGAGTCAATCGCCCTCATCGATCCCGAGGCGGATCCGCTCATCGGTACCCCGTTGCTGGAGTTGGACCCGGCGGGCAACGCAATCGTCCTCTACACCGCCACCGGTGGCTTGCGTCTGTTGCACTGCGACAACGTGGATTGTGCAGGGGGCGATGAGTCCATCACCAAACTGGGCATCATCACCAGCGGCGCGATCGCACTCGCCGTGGCTTCGGGCGGCCATCCGTCGATCGCCTACGTGGACCACGACCCGGCCGATCTCGAGCCACCATTCGACGCGGTCATCGCACTGCTTCGCTGCAACGACCCAAACTGCCGCGGCGACGACGAACTCGCAACGAAGGTCGTTCCCCGTATCGACCCGGCGCAGATCGACACAATGTCGCTGGCGGTCGACCGCTCGGGGATTCCCACGATTGCGTTCCACCGCCTCTCCATTCTCGACCCGGGCGCCGAGTCCGAGGTCGTACTGGCGAGGTGCGACGACACGGACTGTCGCGAACGATCGCTCGTCAGCATCGGACAGGGCGGCAATCCCGCGCTGGAACTCGACGCAGCCGAGCACCCCATGATCGCCTACTACAGCGCCGAAGTCGACGGACGGGTGGTCAAGCTCGCGCATTGCGACGACGTTGCATGCCTGTCGACCGGGGCTGACATGGACCGCGATGGTGTCGACGACGTCGACGACAACTGTCCACGCTCGACGAATTCCGATCAGATCGACCTGGATGGCGACGGCATCGGCGACGTCTGCGACCTCGACCTGGACGGCGACGGGGTGAATGACGACATCGACGCGTTTCCATCCGACCCCAACGAGTCCGTCGACACGGACGGTGACGGCATCGGCAACAATTCCGACGACGACGACGACGGCGACGGCCAGAGCGACCTCGATGAGATCGCCTGCGGGTCGAATCCCCTCGATCCCGCCAGCACCTCTCCCGACACCAACAGCAACGGCATTCCGGACTGCGTCGAGACGGCACCGCCGTCGACGACCGTTCCGAGCACGGAACTGCCGGCAACTGGATCATCCAGCCAACACCTGATCTGGCTGGCGCTACTTCTCATGGCGGTCGGTGCGTCGTTGGCTGTAGGGCTCGGACGGCGACAGACCTCGAGATGCCGTGCATGTCCAGAGGACTCCTCGTCTGCGGCGAGTAGAGGCGAAGACCGAGCCGAACGGGCCGCGGGCCACCAGTAGATCCGGCCACGAACCCGGCAGGGCGTCCACTCCTACGTCGGCACAGCACCGATCGAGATCGTCAGCGGCGAACACGCTCGGCACCGGCTCTCGCGTGCCGGAGATCGACGACTGAACTCGGCAATCCACCTCATCGCAGTCACCCAGGTCCGGATGCGCAACAGCATCGGGCGCGCCTACTTCGACGAGAAGATCGCCGAAGGCAAGACCCGCAACGAAGCCATGCGATGCCTCGAACGACGACTCGCCAACCACATCTGGCGAATGATGATCGCCGACGAACGCCGACCCGCCGTCACCGACGACGGCACCGAAATCGCCGCTCGACGAACACAGAGGAACCCCGGGACTGATGACTGCTGCGCACTTGTGTATCGCCCGGTGGCCGTCACGCCCCACCCGTCTGACCGCCCCGGGGCGCTCGCTCCGGATGTGTTCTGTCAGGATTGTGGGATGACAGATTTCGACATCGACACCCGTACGGACCCAGGTCATACTCCGTGGTACCTCGACGGCAACTTCGCGCCCGTTTTCGACGAGGTCACCGACGTCAACCTGCGAGTCACGGGATCCATCCCGCCGTCGCTGTCGGGCCGCTACCTGCGCACTGGGTCCAATCCGCCCTCGGGGATGTCGAGCCACTGGTTCGCCGGTGACGGGATGGTGCACGGCGTCCGCCTCGACGCCGGCAACGCGGTCTGGTACCGCAACCGGTACGTACAGACCACCAAGTTTCTGAGGGGATTGGATGCAACCGACCCGGACGTGTTCGCCGACCCGACGGCGAGCTCGGGGAACACGAGTGTGCTGGCCCACGCCGGACGGATCTGGGCGCTGGAGGAGCTCCACCTTCCGTACGAGCTGAGCCCCGAACTCGAAACGATCGGCAGTGACGACTTCGGCGGCAAGCTGACGACGGCGTTCACCGCGCACCCGAAGTTGTGCCCCGAAACCGGAGAGCTGCACTTCTTCGGTTACTCCCCGTTGCCGCCGTTCCTGACGTACCACGTTCTCGATGCCGGCGGTGCGCTCGTCCATTCCGCGGAGATCGACGTGCCGAAGGGCACGATGATGCACGACTTCATGATCACCCGCGACCACGCCATCTTCATGGACCTCCCGATCGTGTTCGATCTGTCGAACCTGGAGTCGCCGATCGGGTGGGACGACACCTACGGCGCCCGCATCGGCATCATGCCTCGGATGGGAACGAACGCGGACATCCGCTGGTTCGAGATCGACCCGTGCTACGTGTTCCACCCCCTCAACGCCTACGTGGACGACAACGTGGTGGTCTGCGATGTCGGTCGTCACGCGTCGATGTCGATGGAACCGGAGGTCTACACCCCTCCGGCATTCCTGCACCGGTGGACGTTCGACCTGGCATCGGGTGCCGTCAACGAGGAGCGGATCGACGAGAGGACGCATGCCTTCTCGCGCGTCGACGACCGGGTCGTCGGCCTTCCGCACCGGTACGGCTGGGGCGTGAGCCACCGCGACGGCAGCGAAACCACCCTTCGTGAACCCGGAGTCGTCGTGAAGTGGGATGTCGTCACCGGCACACAGGTGACCTACGACCTCGGACCTGACGCGTTCCCGAGTGAGTTCGTCTTCGTGCAGGATGACGATGCTGCTGGCGAAGACGAGGGCTGGGCGATCGGTTTCGTGTACAACGCGTCAACGGACTCCTCCGACCTCGTCATCCTCGATGCATCGGCGCCCGGTAGCGATCCGGTCGCTCGGATTCATCTCCCACAACGTGTGCCCTTCGGTTTCCACGGCAGCTGGGTCGACGACTCCGTCCTCCCCGCCTGACGACCGACTCCGGGCCCGACCGGTCTGGGCGCGAAAATGCGCTCGCCGTGCCCCGCTCCGCCCGGCGTCATCCGACACCGTCGGGAAGGATCGCGCACACCGAGGACAACAACGGCCATTACTCGTCGCACGATCTCTCTCTTTCGTCGAGACGATCCGGAGTATGTCGGCGCTTCACGAGATGATGACGTAGGTCTGAACGCACCGTCCGCGGAGACGCCGGCTCCGCATCCTCCGCCTGCCCCGCCCGGCCAGCCGTCGAAGCCGTCCGGTGCGGGGACGACCTCCCATGTCTCGCCGTCGAAACGAAGAACGAGACGGTGCCGTCCGCGGCCCGCTCGGTGATGAGCCAGACCGCGCCATCGTCTGTCACCGACAGCAGGAAGACCCCGTCGCGGTCGCCCTCGCCGAGCCAGCCGTCGGTCCAGGAACTACTTCCGCTCAGTGCGTCGCCCTCGAAGGAGGTGTCCGCCGCCCAGTGGATGGCGTCCTGTGCCGCAGACATAGAGGCCGAAGTCCCCGTCGCGCCGTGACCGGAGAACTCATATCCGTCACTCGCCCTCTCCGCACCCGCTCGCGCCGCACGTCGGCGCATATCGAGCGCCCGATGAATCGCGGCCGCCGCATCTGTCCGGTGGTGGTTCGGCTGACGGTGCTCGGGACTCCGTTCGGTCCGTGACGAGCCTTGTTCTGACGCAATCAGGTGTCGATGGATTCCAGGTGCTCCTGACCTGGGGTTCCATAGTCCGCACATGCACGTCCCGTGATCGTGGGAGGATGGTGGGATGGGGGATCGGCCGTCGGGAGCGGTGACGTTTCTGTTCACCGACGTCGAGGGCTCGACGCGCCGATGGGAGGAGGATCCGGGCGCGATGCGAGATGCTCTCGCTGCGCATGACGACGCGCTCGGCGCCGCGATCGTCTCGAATGACGGCTGGTTGTTCAAACACACTGGCGACGGAGTGTGCGCCGCGTTCGAGTCGCCGATCGCCGCCGTGCATGCTGCAGTCGAGGCACAGCGATCGTTGGGGTTGCCGGTGCGGATGGGCCTTGCGACGGGTGAGGCCCAGTTGCGGGGCGACGACTACTTCGGTCCGCCGTTGAATCTGGCCGCACGTGTGATGTCGGCGGGCCACGGCGGCCAGATCCTGCTTGCGGGCGTGACGGCAGATCTCGTCGACGGTGTCGATCTCGTCGACCTCGGCGAGCGCCGGTTGAAGGATCTCTCGGCGCCGCAGAGGATCGTCCAGGTCGCCGCCGACGGATTGGGCAGCGAGTTCCCCCCGCTGGTGACGTTGGACGAGGTGCCTGGGAACCTGCCCGTGCAGGTCACGAGTTTCCTGGGACGAGTGGACGACGTCGCCGCGGTGACGTCGGCGTTGCGCTCGAGCCGGCTGGTCACCCTGAGCGGTGTCGGTGGTGTGGGCAAGACCCGTCTGGGGCTCCAGGTCGCGGCCGATCTGTCGAACGAGTTCCCGGAGGGGGTGTGGTTCGTCGGATTGGCCGAGATCGGCGACCCCGACGCCGTGCCGTCAGCGGTCGCAACCGAACTCGGTGTGACACCCCGCGCTGACGTCGGTGTGATCGGTGCCGTCGCCGAGACCTTCGGTCATCAGCGTGCTCTGCTCGTGCTCGACAACTGCGAGCACGTGCTCGACATCGTCGCCGATCTCGTCGAGGCGATCCTGGCTGCAGGGCCCGTCGTCAAGATCTTGACGACGAGCCGGGAGAGCCTCCGAGTGAGCGGGGAGCACGTGTGGTCGGTGCCGTCGCTCGACACCCGGACCGGATTCGAGTCCGACGCCGTGGCGCTGTTCGTGGAGCGCGCCGTCGCGGTTGACCATTCGTTCTCGGTCGATTCACCGGAGAGCTCCGAGGCGATCGTCGAGGTCTGTTCCCGACTCGACGGCATCGCGCTCGCAATCGAACTTGCAGCGGCCAGAACCGTTGCGATGAGCCTCGTGGACATCCGAGATCGGCTGGACAAGCGGTTCCGGTTGCTGTCGGGAAGTCGCCGCGGTCTGGAACGCCATCAGACGCTTCGGCAGGCTGTGCAGTGGTCGTACGAACTGCTCACCGATGACGAGCGATGCGTCCTCGACGCGTGCTCCGTGTTCGCCGGCGGGTTCGACGTACCAGGGGTACTCGCGGTGCTCGGCGACGACGGGCTCGACGAGTTCGACGTGCTCGACGTGCTCGAGTCGTTGGTCCGCAAGTCGCTCGTGGGTCTCGAACGCACCGGCGAGGCGACCCGCTACACCCTGCTCGAGACGATCCGCCAGTTCGGGGAAGAGCAGCTCGCCGCAACGGGAACCGCCGAGGAGACGCGGGATCGCCACGCCGCCCACTTCGCGGCATGCGTCCAACACTGGCTCCTCCGGTATCCGACTCCCGAATCTCCCGCTGCGCTCGCCTGGTATGAGACGGAGTCGGCCAACCTGCGAGTGGCGTTCCGCTGGGCGCTCGCGAACGACGACTTCGACACCGCCGCCACCGTCGTCGGCAAGGTATTCGTCATGGCGTTCGCGGCAGGATCAATGGAAGTCGTGGAGTGGTGCGAGGAGCTGCTTCCGGTGGCCATCGCGACGCGCCACCGTCTCCTCAAGCACCTCTACGCCGGAGCGTCGTTCTGTGCGTACACGGGTCGTCCCGAGCAGGGATTCGACTACGCGGTGACCGGGCGGGCGCTCCCGGTCGGCGACTTCGAGCGTGTGGTCGACGAGAGCGAGGTCGCCGGTCTCGTCGGGTCGTACCTGTTCACGGGTCGCACCGATGAGCTCATCGAACTGACCCGTGCGAACCTCGACAACCCTCACGACACCCTCGGTGCCTGGGACATCACGCACGTCTGGATACTGGCGGCGACGGGGCGATTCGACGAAGCGATCGAGCTCGCCGACGGGATGCTCGAACGTGCCCGGGCGCGGGGTCATGGGGGCCAACTGAGCTTCGCGTACGACGCGTACGGGCGGGCCTTCTCCAACGCCGACCCACCGAAGGCGATCGATGCGTTTCATCGAGCGGTCGAACTCGCCCGTGAGACGAACAGTCGCATGTACGAGGTGGTGTGGACCCGCGATCTCGCTGGGCTGGAAGCCCGGGTCGGCGAACCCGCCTCTGCTGCGAAGAGTCTCGAGGCGACGATCGGCGGCTTCGTCCGGCGTGGCGAGCGGGCCAACCTCGCAGTGGCGATTGGGTACTCGGCGATCCTGCTCGGACGGCTCGGCCAGGAGGCGGAGGCGGCGGAACTCTACGGAGCCGCCACGAGAGATGAGTCGGCGCTCAACTCGATCCCCGAACTCCACTCGACGGCGATGGGCCTACGCGAAGCGCTCGGTCCCGACGCATTCGACGAGGCCGTTGAACGCGGCCGGGCGCTGACGGCCGCCGAGATGATTGCGGTCAGCCGCGAGCGACTACGCGGGGTCGCCGCGCCGGTCAGGCAGTGAAGCTCGACTCGGGACAAAGCGGCAGACCCTCGTGACGGGTGACTCACGCCGGGATCGGCGGATGGGTCGCCTCCGACCAGGGCACTCGGAGATCGACTCGCCACCCACACCTTCCGCGTCGACAGCGACGACGCTCACTTCCTCGAGTTGGCACTCCCCGGCGCAGTGCCCTCGCAACACCTCGTCGAGTTCGGTCCACTCGCGCGGCTCCGACGTCATCTCGCCGGATCCGCGCCCGCATCGTGCACCCGTCCGGAGAACAGCGCGGCGTCGTCCCGACGACGACACCTCCTGGACTGACCCACGACGCCTGGTTCTCGAACACGGCATCTGTTGGGTCAAGTGCGCCAGGAAGACAGCGGAGGAGATGGTTCAACGCAAGCGACTGAAGAGTCGAGCCCCCCGACCGATGTACTCTGCGGACGCACCGGATTTCGATCGGGCATCGAAGGGATGGTCATGCGCACGGGAGTGATGCTGGGAGCTCGGAGCCAGGGGACGGGTCAGGAGTTCACGGGGTTCGCCCGCAGGGTGGAAGAACTCGGCTACGACTCGCTGTGGCTGCCCGAGATCATGGGGCGCGAGGTGATGTCGAGTGCCGGATGGTTGCTGGCGTCGACGTCGAGGCTGCACGTCGGTTCGGCGATCGCCTCGGTGTATTCGCGAAGCGGGGCTGCGGCCGCGATGGGTGCACATACCTTGGCGGAGTTCTCGGGTGGTCGCTTCGCCCTGTCGTTGGGCGTGTCGGTGCAATGGCTGGTGGAGCAACTCGGCGGAGCCTGGGAGCCGCCCTTGTCCAAGGCGGTGTCGTATCTCGAGCAGTACGAGGCGATGAAGGTCGAGTCTCCGCCGCCCTCCCGTCCGGCGCCGCTGTATTTCGCGGCCCACGGTCCCCGCATCATCGACGCGGTGAAGGACCGGGTGGCGGGGATCATGACCATCAACGTGCCTCCTGGGCACACCGCCGATGTCCGGGCCCGGTTGCGGGACGATCAGGAGTTGATCGTCGTCAAGAACGTGTTGCTCGAGACCGATCCGGAGCGCGCCCGGTCCCAGGCTCGTGAATGGGTGGCCGGATATCTGCTCGCTCGCCAGTATTGGACGCTGTGGCCGAAGTACGGCTTCGACGACTCCGACAACGTCGAGGGCGGGAGCGACCGTCTGATCGACATGCTGGTCGCTTGGGGGGATGCCGTGGAGATCCAACGACAGGTCGACGAGTATGTCGAGGCCGGCGCGACCCAGGTCGTGTTGATGGCCGCAGGTGCCGCCGATGACCATGACGTCTTCGAGCAGTTGGCACCGACGAACCGCTGATCGCGCATCGACCGAGCTCGGCGGGTCTACGCGCCGCGGCCGGTGGGTGTCGGCCCGATGCCCGCAGGGGCATCGATCCTCCTGAACGACGGCGGCGCCCGACGTTCACATGCGGAGCAACGGGCGGGACGTTGATGTCCGGTCCGCAATCGGTGCGGGTCGATCACTTCGCCCTCGAGGGTGGCGCAGAACGACTCGGCCATGCTTGTCTCAACAAGGTGGTCGGCTCGAGGGCAACTCGGACCGACGCCATGTCGCTGCAGCCCACGATGACGTCTTGTGTTTCTCCTCGAGGCGGCAGACACTGAACTGAGTCGCTCGCGCACGTCGCGGTTCTGGGCAATCGGATTGGGCCGCTCGAACGTGGATGACCTGCAGCTGCGTCTGTCTGGATCTCGGAGGTATGCCCGTGTCGCACTCCATCTCACGCCGGAACCTGATGGGAGCCGGCGGTGCTCTCGCACTCGCCCCGATCGTCCTCGACGGCTCGCTCGCCGACGCCGCGCCTTCCGCCATCCGGACGGGCCCGGTGTTCGTGCTGGTCGATCCGGTCCGCGTCTTCGACTCCCGCACCGCTCCGCAGGACAGCGGCGGTGGACGGCTGTCGACAGGGAACTCGGTCGGGATCCCCTTCGGTCTCCCCGTTGATGCCGTCAGCGGCGGCGCGCACTCTCCTCTGGCCGTCTACATCAACATCACCGTGACCGACACGCTGCGGCGTGGCCATCTCGTGGTGCGCCCGTCGGACCCGACGGGCGAGACGCCGCTGCCGCCCACGTCGAACGTGAACTGGTTCGCGGACGGGCAGACGCTCGCCAACCTGGCATTCGTCGCCATCGGCGACGAGACCTACATCGAGGTGCACGCCGGTGGTGCCGGGAGTACCCACTTCATCGTCGACCTCCAGGGCTATGTCCCGATACCGGCGTGAACGAGTCGGGCGTCGAATCGGCTTGCGTGGTGCGACAGGACGGTTGCGCGTCGGCCGAGCATCTGCGGTGATTGCGTGACGAGCGACTCGGCAGTCCGGCTGACGTGACGACCTGACGCTTCCATCGTGGGCCCATCGCCAGGTTCGTCCGGGAGGCTCAGGGCGGCATTCGGCAGAGCGTGCCTCAGCGGGTCGTGCGTGCCTCGAGTGCGTCGAGTATGAGGTCGAGCCCGTATTCGAACTCGTCGCCGAAGTCGTAGCCGGGTTGCATGGCCCGCTCGACGGCGAACTCGTGGAGTGCGGGGAAGTGCTCGGCCAACTCATCGGTCGCGAGGTCGTCGACGATCTCGTTCATCTCCTCGCCGGGTGCCGGAAGTGCCGCTTCCTGGATGGCGAAGCCGTACACGAACGCGTCGAGTGTTGCGTATGCGTGGCCGGTCATGACCAGTGACAGGCCGGTGCGCAGACACGCGACCACGGCGTCGTGATGCTGCAGTGTCGCCGGGCCGGGAGAGCGTCTCGATTCCATGAGTGGGACGGCCCACGGGTGTCGGGCCAGGACCCGGCGGGCTGACACGCAGCGGCCGCGTACGGCGGGTTTCCAATCGAGTTCAGGGTCGGGAAGGTCGATCTCGGCGAAGACGAGGTCGACGATGCCGTCGAGGATCTCGTCCTTGCTCGGGACGTGGTGGTAGATGGTCATCGGCTTGGTGTCGAGCGTCTCGGCGAGCCGGCGGATGGTGAGGTCGGCGACCCCGATCTGGTCGGCGAGCTCGAGTGCTCCGATGAGCACCCGCTCCCTCGTCATCGGTTGTCGCGCCATCTTCGTCGCTGTCATCTGATCCGTCCCTGGGGTTCCACTTGACATCGTACAAAGTACGAGTATCGTTTGTCCACGTCATCGTACAAAGTACGAAACGAGAGGAACTGACGATGGACGACACCACGACGGCACGCAACACCCCGCCGAACGAATCCGCGCCGACCTCCGGCGAGCTGCCGGGTTGTTCGGTGGCCGCAGCCGTGCGGAATCACGACGGCAGCGCCGACATGGTCGAACTCGAACGGGTCGCCCTGCCGACCCCTGGACGCCGCCACGTCCTGATCGAGGTCGAGGCCTCCGCGATCGATCGTGGCGTCGTGCATCTCTTGACCGGCCTTCCGCAGCTGCTCATGGTCGCCGGCTCCGTCGTGGCCGTGCGCGCCGACGTCGGCCGATTCCTCGTCGGGGAGAGCGCCACCGCCAAGACGCTCGTCACGATCGGCAGCGCGTCATGAACGCCGCCACGAAAATGAGCACGGTGCCCGTTGCCGGCAGTGACGCTGGGATGGACCCAGCCGGCCGTGCGCCCGCCGGGCCCCGCGTCCAGGTGCCGAGGGAGTCGATCGAGCGGCAGCGGCGAACCGCACGGATCGCCGGTGGGCTGTACCTCGCGATCTTCGTGCTCGGCCCCTTCGTCTACTTCTACGTGCCCGGCGAACTGTTCCACGACGATGCCGCGACGACGAGCGCAGAGATCTCCGCCAACACGGGCCTGTTCACCGCCGGGATGATCGCGGAGACGATCATCGTCGGAATCGAGGTCGCGCTGGCCGGGTTGTTGTGGAAGCTGTTTCGGCCCGTCGGCGAAGCGCTCGCACTGTCGTCGTCGCTCGCCCGGATCGGCGAGGCATTCATCCAAGCGGTCAACGTCCTGCTCGCAGGTGCGGTGCTGATCGTCGTCGATCGTGGCGGCCTGCCCGGGCTCACCGTCGATCAACGCAACGATGTCGTCGGGTTCCTCGTCGACACCATCGGGTTCGGTGTGATGGTGTGGGGTCTGCTGTTCGGCCTCCACCTGCTCCTGCTGGGCGCGCTCGTGCGTCGCTCGGAACTCATGCCGCGCTGGATCGGCTCGCTCCTGATGGTCGCATCCGTCGGATACCTGGCGCAGAGCTACGGACACATCGTCGACACCGAACTCGACAGCTTCTTCGAGAACCTCGTCGTCGGGCTGTCGGTGCCGGGCGAACTCGCCTTCGCCGGTTACCTGCTCGTCCGAGGGGTTCGACGGAACCATCCGACGCCGGAGGTGCGTTGAACCACGAGCACGACATGAGCGGACGAGGGGGCTCGTTGCCGAGGAGCGCGACGTTGCGGGTGAGGCGGCCCGGGCGACAGGCCGTGGCGAGGGAGCTCAGGCACAGCCGCGGTCACGTCACGATTGAGAGTCGTGCACGAGAATCGCGATGTGCACCCGGTTCGTGACTGCGAGCTTGGTGAGAAGACGCGAGACGTGCGCCTTGACGGTGGCCTCGCTCATGAACAGGGATGCGGCCACCTCGGCGTTGGATGCGCCGGACCCCACCGCAGTCGCGACCTCCCGCTCCCGGTCGGTGAGCGACGACAGGCGCTGGGCAGCGGAGCGACGGCGATCTGTCATTTCGTCGTTGCCGAGGTGAGAGAGCAGTGTGCGGGTGACCGACGGTGAGAGCATCGCTTCTCCCGCAGCAACGAGGCGCACGGCATTGACGATCTCCGTGGGCGCCGTGTCTTTCAACAGGAATCCGTCGGCTCCGGCCCGGAGCGCGCTCATGACATGCTCGTCGGCCTGGAATGTGGTCAGGACGATCACGTGCGGCGGAGTCGCGAGGCGGCGGAGGGCCGACGTGGCGGCGATGCCGTCCATCCCGGGCATCCGGATGTCCATCAGGACGACATCGGGTCGATGCGCCAGCACGGCTGCGACGGCGTCGGTGCCGTCGGCAGCTTCGCCCACGACCTCCATCTCCTCGGACGACGACAGGATCATCCGGAGACCGGCACGCACCAACGCGTCGTCGTCGACCAGAAGCACCCTGATCTTCACCACGGCAGGTCGGCCTCGACGACGAAGTCACCGGACGCGTCCGGTCCGTGCACCAGGACGCCGTTGGCCAGGGTCACTCGCTCCTGCAGACCGAGGAGGCCGGTGCCGGAACCCGGCGGTACCGGACGCTCGTGAGCGCCCACTGCGGGTGGGTTCCGAACGCATACGTGCAGGCCGCGGTTCGGCGCCCCCGCGACCCGAACCTGGGCGCGGGTGCCTCGAGCGTGCTTGCTGATGTTGGTCAGCGCTTCCTGCACGATGCGGTAGGCGTCGCGACCCAAGGGGCCGGGTGCGGCGGCCGCACCGTCCACCTGCATCTCGAAGTCGATCTTTGCGCCGGTGCGGCGAGTCTCCTCCACCAAGCGTGGAATGTCGGCCAACGTCGGTTGTGGCACCGTCGACGGCCGTTCCCGGCCCGGCTCCTCGCGCAGCACACCGATCACGTCCCGCAGCTCTTCCAGCGCTTGGTGGGCCGTCAACCGCAGCAGTGCTGCGCTCTCGCGCACCTGGTCGGGAGGCAGGGCAGGTGCGACCTCGAGCGCCCCGGCGTGCAGTGCCACCAGGGAGATGCGGTGGGCGAGCACGTCGTGCATCTCCCGAGCGATGCGGGTCCGCTCGGCCAGGCGTGCACGTTCGGCGCGAACGAGCTGATCGGCCTCGGCCCGTTGGGCACGGTCGCGCAGGGTGGAGAGGAGCTGACGCCGAGCGCGGACGAACATGCCCCATGCGGTTGCGGCGGCGGCAAGCGCCATCGTCGGCAGCATCACCGACCAGGTATCGGTCCGCCCGAGCCAGATCGAGCACACCACAGCGGAGGGAACGAACAGCGCGGCGACGAGCAGGGCGGGCCGAACATGACGGTGGACGGCCAGCGAGGACAGTGCGAGCAGGCCGGCGACCGAGCCAGACGTCGAGAATGCGCCCAACAGGACGCACAGCAGCGCCACCGCGAACGGCCAACGCCGCCGCCACCACAGGGAGAGACAGCAGACGGTTCCGAACGCGGCATCGGTGGCCACCTGCCCCGAGGTCATCCGATCGACGACGTCGTCCACCGTGACCCTCAGGATGAGGGCGCCGAGAGCTGCGGCGACGATGACGGCGCCGGCGTCGACGGCGAAGTCGCGCGCAGTCCTGGGCATCACCTTGTCGGGATGAGCCGAGTCGCTCGGTGCCAGCATCGCCGTGGGGGCGGTCTGAGCCCACCATCTGCGAAGCCGGGACATCGCCCGATCATACGGCTCGGGGCCCTCGGGCGATATCGACGAAAGTCGACGCGGCACCCGACGAAAGACCAGACCTCGGCAGCGGCCGGGCGTCCCTTCGGACATCGAATCGTGGCCGTCCGCCCGATGCGGCGCCGTGTCGGCCGGTTCAGGCTGGACACATGATCACGTCAACCGCTCTCACCAAGAGCTACAAACACACGAAGGTCGTGCGCGACGTCTCGCTGCGCTGCGAACCCGGCACCATCACCGGTTTTCTCGGGGCCAACGGCGCCGGCAAATCCACGACGCTGAAGATGATCGTCGGGCTGGTGCGACCCGATCGCGGTACGGCCACCATCGACGGGCGACCGTTCGTCGAGTTGCCCAATCCGACGCGCGTGGTCGGAATGCTGCTCGACGCGTCCGCGATGCATCCCGGGCGCAGCGGCCGGTCGACACTCACGATCGCCGCGCGGATGGCAGGCGTCCACCCGCGGCGGGTCGAGCACCTGTTGGACCTCGTCGGGCTCGCCGATGCGGCGGAGAAGCGGGTCGGGACCTACTCCCTCGGCATGCGCCAACGCCTCGGCATCGCCCAGGCCCTCATCGGTGAACCGCAGGCGCTGATCCTCGATGAACCGGCGAACGGGCTCGATCCCGAGGGCATCGCCTGGATGCGCACGCTCCTGCGCGACTTCGCCGACCATGGCGGCACGGTGCTGTTGTCGAGTCACCTGCTCCACGAGGTGCAGGCCACCGCCGATCACCTCGTCGTCATCTCCGACGGTGCCGTGGTCGCCGCCGGTCGGCTGGACGATCTGCTGGCCGGCTCCACGCTCCTCGTGCGCAGCCCCGACCCCGGTGCACTTGCCGCGGCGCTCCGAGCTGCGCGGATCGACTACGTCGCCGGGCCGGGAGATGCGCTCACCGTCGACGGCTCCGGAGGTCGGGTCACGACCGAGGTGCTGGCGGGCGTCGCCCGCGACCACCACGTGCTGCTCACCGAGTTGCGTCCGTCCGAGACAAACGGCCTGGAACAGCTCTTCTTCTCTCTCACCGCCGCCAAGGCGGCTCCGGCCCAGGAGGCCGCAGCATGACCACATCACTCTCCCCCCGAACCCACAACCCCCAGGGTCAGGGCATCGACGAGACGCCGCCGGCCCCGGGACCGATCCCGTTCTCACGGCTCGTCCGGGTCGAGTGGACCAAGGCCACCGACACCCGCGCAGCACGCTGGCTCCTCGCTCTCGTCGCCCTGTCGACCGCGGCGATCATGCTGGTGCCGGTCCTCGTCCCGACGAGCTTCGATCAGACCGACGCGAGCTACCTCCGCGTTGCCGCCCTCGGGCTGTCGATCCTCCTGCCGGTGGTGCCGATTCTGATGTTCACCGGCGAATGGAGCCAACGCAGCGTCATGACCACGTTCACCCAGGAACCGCGACGCATCCGGGTCCTCAACGCCAAGCTGGCGGTGTCGGTCGTGCTGGGTGGTGGCGGTGCCGTCTTCGGCGGAGTGGTCACCACCGCCGGCCTCGCGCTCGCGGCGACCTCGGGCCGCGCCGTGGAGGCAAACCTGAGCGCCGGCGCCATCACCTCCTATCTGTTCTACGTGCTCCTCAATGTCCTCGCCGCCGTCGCGCTCGGGGCGCTGCTGCAGAACTCGGCCGCTGCCATCGCCGCCTCCTTCGCTCTCCCCGCCGCCTTTGCGCTGCTCGGTACCGCCTCGACGCTGGTGTCGGAGTGGATCGACATGTCCACACCCTGGAATTGGGTGCTCGAGAACGACTGGGCTGGTCACGTGCCGCAGATCTCGTTCTCGATCGTCTTCTGGGTGGCGGTCCCGCTCGCCGCCGGTGTCGTTCGGACGCTACGTCGCGACGTCGGGTAGCTGGCTCGCCCGGGCCTGGTTGATCGAGATCCCTCCGTCGCCTCCGAATCCGGTTCGTGCTCGAGCGCAGCGGATGCGCTTCGGCACGGAGCTCGACGAAAATCCGGCCGGCCCTTCCGCGTCGCACTCCGGGCAGCGCCGCCCGAACGCCGCGCCGCACTCTCGTGCCCCCTCAGCAGTCTCGCCCACCGGACGCGAGCGCGCCGCAGTGGTGTCGACAGCGCCTCGTGCGACGACCGAACCGTCTGTGATCCAGATGTCGGACGGGCGCGGCCCGCGAGGCCTCCATCCCGACGAGTCGTTCCTTGACCTCCGGCGTGTTGTGACCGACCTGTGATCGCGATGCGACAAGATGGGTGGCGTGCGGAACGAAAGCGATGACGAGCCCGGCGACCCCGGGAGCGTCACGTGGGTCGAGCCGTACGTGAGGGTGTTCGGCGGCGTCGCGGTCGAACAGCAGGGCCCGGTCAGCATCGGTGGTCCACGTCAGCGTCGACTGCTGGCGCTCCTCGCGATTCGCGTCGACACGGTGGTGTCGATCGACTGGCTCGCCGAGTACCTCTGGGTGGACGACGATCGACCGGAAGAACCCGCCCGAGCGATCCGCACCTACGTCTCGCGGCTGCGATCGGCCCTCCCGCAACCCGCGCACGACTGGATCGAAACGGTCCCGATCGGGTACCGGTTCAGGCCACCCGCCGATGCCGTCGAGCACCGCAGGTTCACACTCCTGCGGACCGAAGCCGCACGTGCTCGGGAGCGGGGCGACCCGGAGACCGCGCTGCGTCTCCTCGACGAGGCGCTTGCGCTGTGGCGCGGGGAGCCGTTCCCGGAGTTCGACGATCTCGACTGGGCGCGTGCGACCATCGAACAGCTCCGTCTCGACCGATTGGAGATGATCGAGGAGCGCTGGGAGGTCTCGTTGGCCCTCGGCCACCACACCCAGATCATCGGCGAGATGGCCGCCTTCACGTCCGAACACCGGCTGCGTGACCGGGCCACCCGCCAGTACGCGCTCGCACTGCACCGCAGCGGTCGGACGGCCGAGGCGCTCGGCGTGCTCGGCGACCACCGACGCGTGCTCGTCGAGCGGAGCGGACTCGACCCGTCCCCGGCCGTGGTCGAGCTCGAACGAGCACTCCTCGCGGGCGACCCGTCGCTCGACATCGATCAGCGCGGGCGACCGCTGCGCGGCTACCGCCTGATCGAGCAAGCCGGCACGGGCGCGTTCTCGATCGTGTGGCGAGCGATCCAGCCGTCGGTCGATCGAGAAGTCGCCGTCAAGCAGATCCGCGCCGAGCTCGCATCACAGCCCGACTTCATCCGACGGTTCGAGGCCGAAGCCCACCTCGTCGCGCGGCTGGAGCATCCGCACATCGTGCCGCTCATCGACTTTTGGCGCGATCCCGACTCGGCGTACCTCGTCATGCGATGGCTGCCGGGTGGCACCCTCGAACGCCGACTCGACGACGGTCCCCTCACGATCGACGAGACCGTCACGCTGGCCCGCCAGATCGGCGGTGCGCTGTCGACCGCGCACCGCCACGGCGTGATCCATCGTGATCTCAAGGCGGCGAACGTCCTCTTCGACGACGCCGGCCACGCCTTCCTGGCCGACTTCGGGATCGCACTCGAGGCGGCCGAGACGGCCGGTCCGGCCTCCGAGCTGTCGTCCGGGTCACCGGCGTACGCGTCACCCGAGCAGCTCCGGCGGGAGCGACTCGGACCGCAGGCCGACATCTTCAGCCTGGGTGTCGTCATGTATGAGTGCCTCACCGCATCGCTGCCCTTCGCCGACAGCACGACCGTCGAGGAGCTCGTCGACCGACAGCTCCACACCGAGTATCCGTCGCTGCTCGCCCTGCGCGGCGATGTCCCGCGTCCGCTTGCCGACGCCGTTGCGCGGGCGACGGCCAAGGACCCGGCGGCCCGCTTTGCGTCGGTGGAGGACCTCCTCGAAGCGGTCGAAGCGGGTCCGGGACCCATGGCCGATGCGGCGCCAACCGACCACGCCGCCACCGGGCGAGAGAACCCGTACCGTGGGCTCAGGGCCTTCGACGACGGCGACACCGACCGCTTCTTCGGTCGCGACCGCCTCGTCACCGCACTGGTCGATCGCCTTCGCGGCGACACGCTGGGGTCGCGATGCGTCGTCATCGTCGGACCCTCCGGTTCGGGCAAGTCGTCGGTCGTTCGCGCCGGTCTGGTGCCGGCGTTGCGCGAGGGTGCGGTTCCCGGTTCGGCAGACTGGTTCACCACGGCGATGGTGCCCGGCAGCGATCCGTTCGAGGCGCTCGAAGCGGCGCTGCTCAGGGTTGCGGTCAATCCGCCTTCATCGCTGCTGGGCCAGCTGCGCGACGGCCCCCGTGGCATCCTGCGCTGCGCTCGCCGGTGCCTGGCCGAGGACGACCAGCGTGTGCTGCTCGTGATCGATCAGTTCGAGGAACTGTTCACCGCATCGTCCGACGACGACACCCGCTCGTTCCTCTCGGCGCTCGCCGAGGCGGTCGAGGATCCCGCGTCGCCCCTCCGCGTCGTCGTCACACTGCGAGCCGACTACTACGACCGACCACTCGAACACCCGGCGTTCGCCGCCATCATCGACGCGGCCAGCGTGAACGTCACCCCCCTCGCGGCGGACGAGCTCGAACAGGCGATCGTCGAACCCGCCCGACGGCTCGGCGTCGAGTTCGAACCGGGCCTGGTGGCGCGCATCGCGGCCGAGACGCTCGGTCAGCCCTCGCCGCTCCCACTGCTCCAGTACGCGCTGCGCGAGCTTTTCGACCGACGCGACGGTGACCGATTGACGGTCGGTGCCTACGATGCGATCGGTGGGCTGACCGGAGCACTGACCGCGCGTGCCGAAGATCTCTACGCGGACGCCGACGAGCATCAGCGATCTGCCGTCCGACGCGTGTTCGGTCGCCTGACCAGCCCTGGCGAGCAGTCCGCCGACCTCCGCCGCCGCGTTGCGATCTCGGATCTCGGCGCAGATCCGGCCGTTGGCTGGACGCTCGAGCGGTACGGCGATGCCCGACTGCTGACGTTCGATCGCCACCCCGCGTCCCGCGAGCCGACGGTCGAGGTCGCGCACGAGGCACTCCTGCGCCAATGGCCCCGATTGGCCGCATGGCTTCGTGAGGACGCCGAGGTCCTCCGTTCGGTCGACGTGGTCGAGTCGGCGGCCACCGTCTGGGACGAGAGCGGTCGAGCACCGTCGGATCTCGCTCGCGGGGCCCGACTCGACGCCGCCACCAGCCTCCTGCGTGACCATCCCGAACGGCTCCGACCGCTCGATGTCGAGTTCGTCGAGACGGCGCGTGCAGCGGCAGAAGTCGAGAGCGCGGTCGAGCACCGGCGAGTCCGTCGCTTGCGGCGCCTCGTCGGCGTCGTCGCTGCCGCCCTCGCCCTGGCGCTCGTCGCTGCCGGTGTCGCCGTCCGACAGCGCAACCAGGCGCAGGCCGCGTCGGAACGGGCTGATCTCGCCACGATCATCAGCCGATCCGCAGCGCTCAGCGAGGACCAACCGGACGTGTCGCTCCTCCTTGCCCTCGAGGGGTTCCGACGGGAGGCCGGGCCCGAGACCGAGCAGGCCGTGCTCAACGCACTCGGACGGAGCCCGGTCGGCAACGTCGTGACCAGCTTCGGGCGGGTCGCTCCGGACGGCGGGTGCGACGTCCCGTCGATCCTCGCCGAGGACGGGTTGACCGAGTACGTCACGACCGGTGACGTACTGCTCCGTCGCGACCTGATCACGGGCGAGGTGACAGAACACGGTCCGCCGCCCGCTCCGTGCTTCCTCTGGTTCGGCGACGAGGCAGCCGACCTCGGGTTCGCTTTCGGCATCGACGGGGAGTCCGAGCTCTTCTTCGGCCCTTTCGGCGGGCCGTGGTCGCGGTTCGATCCGCCCGAACGGCTCGTCCTGCTCGATCGCTCGTTCGTCGGCGATCGGTTGCTCCTCGTGTCGAACGAGTTCCCGCTCACCGTCCGTCTGTTCGATCCCAGGACCGGCGAGTTCGTCGGCCAACCGGTGACCGGCGTCGACCTCGGCCCGTGGCGTCAGTCGTGGCTGGTCAGCCCGGACGGCAGGTTCGCTGCGATCGGCAACATCACCGACTCGCAGGAGGAGACCGACAGCTACGGAGAGGTGATCCTTCTCGACGCTGACACCGGCCAGGAGCTGTTCCGTGTCCCGCTGCCGACTCCGGCCACGGCCCTGCTGTTCGGCCCCCGCGCCGAGGAACTGATCGCCGCGACCGCAGGCGGTCCGATCGTCACGATCGATCTCGGGACGGGCCAGGTGACGGGAGAGGTGACGCCGACTGCGACATCGGAGATCGAATCGCTGGGCCTGCGCTCCGATGGCCTGCTCGTCGCCGTCTCGGCCGGTCAGATCGAACTCGTCGATCGTCGGCTCGGAGCGACGAGGACCCCGATCACGCTACGCAACGCCGTCGAGACCAGGATCCGACCCGATGGCACCGTGCTCGCCATGGACAACACCGGCGCGATCGCCGTCATCGACACGGATCAGACGGCCCTCATCGAGCAGGCCTTGCTGGTCGATCCCGAGGCTCCCGTGAAGTTCGGGGCGGGCCGGGCAACGGTCCTCGAAGCGCTCGGAGTCGGGCAGCTCGTCGATCTGTCGACCGGCGAGCGGTCGCCGTTCGACCTGACAACTCCGGAGGGCGAACGTTTCGAGGCGCAGTACGTGTTCCCCGAGCCGAACGGTCTGCTCGCCATCGACCAGCACGCCACGGTCGCCCGGTGGGTCGACGGCGAGATGACCGAGCGGGTGCTCGTCGGCTCGCGCCCGGACGTGGAGACGGGTCATGCAGACTTCGCCGCCACGGGTGCGCTGCTGGGGTACGACGGCCGGGGCGGCTACGAGGCCTACCGGTTCGACACGACGCCGGGATCGCTCGCTGTCGCCGTGGCGGCGGGGCACGACGACGAAGAGGTCAGCGCCTACCCGTCGGACGACGGCGGCCTGCACGTCATGGACCCGGAGGGCACGTTGCGGACGTACGATGCGGATGGCCTTCTGACGTCGGAGATCGAGACCGGAAACGAATGGGCCTTCGCGGTCGCGGGCGACGAGCGGACCGGCCGCCTGGCGTTCGGGGGCATCGCCGGTGTCGTCATCGTCGATCCCGCGACCGGAGACGTCGATCGAATCCCGGGCGCCGGTCCGACGAACAGCATCGGTTTCATACCGGACGGTTCTCTGCTCGTCGTCGTGGGTGAGGACGGGACGGTCCGGCTCTGGGATGTCGAGCGCAACGCCTCCGCCGGGCTCGTCTTCGACGGCTCGGGTGGCGCCCCGGTCACCCCACCCTGGTTCGACGCCGCCACCGACTCGCTCTGGGTCGCTTCCTCCGGCAAGTTGCTCCGAGTGCCGATCAACCCGGAACGGTGGGTCGAGCGGGCCTGCGAGATCGTCGCGCGGAGCTTCACCGCCGACGAGTGGGCGCGGTACGTGCCGGGCGACGAGCCGGTCCAGATCGCGTGCGTCTGAGCTGCGCCCGCGAACGCACCGACGACGAAGGCCGCCGTACGTCAGACGTGAGATTTCGTCGACCGTCAGGCCCGCTGAGCTGGGGTCTCACCCGGCGCAGCCGGCCTGAAATCGTTCTGTAATCGGTTGAGATCGAGCCGAGATGACGTTGTCGGATGCTCGTTCCGTTCACCACGACGAAAGGAACGACATCATGACCATCACCGAGCATCCCGAGATCGCCCCCGGACCGGCCACCACCGATCCCGACCGCATCACCGAAGAGCCGCAGCCCGAGGTGCAACGGCTGCGGTCCACACGGACACCTCGCCGACATCGCCGTCGACTGATCGCCGGAGCCGTCCTCGTGTCGGGCATCGCGACCGTCGTCGCCGTCTCACTCGACCGATCCGAGTCGACGCCTCAGGTCGAACGCCCCCGCTCGGTGACGGAGCGGGTGCCGTCGGGTTCGCCGTTCGATGCGCCGTTGGAGGTGCGTCGGGTGACGGAGCGGGTGCCGTCGGGTTCGCCGTTCGATGCGCCGTTGGAGGTGCGTCGGGTGACGGAGCGGGTGCCGTCGGGTTCGCCGTTCGATGCGCCGTTGGAGGTGCGTCGGGTCACCGGTGGGCGCCGCTGAGCGCCCGAGCTCCACCACAGGGTCCTCGAATGGTCACCTCCGACACGATGCCGAGCCTCGCTCCCGGTGACGCCGGGCCGAAGCGGTGCGACCCGCCGGGAACCGGGACGTGGACACGTCGCCCGGTCGAGGCGATGTCAACCGGGTCCTTGGGCTCTACGACGGGTCACCTCCGGGGTTCACGCTGACAAGTGGAACCGGGACACTGCGCGTACCCCTCGCTCTGGAGTCCCTCGAAGGGAGTTCAGCATGGCCGTGACCGCGAAATCGATGCACACCGACGCACCCGGCCAGAAGGTCGGCGGGATCGCCGCTCTCACCCTTGCGCTCGCACCGATTGGAGCCATTCCCCAGTTCCTCCTCGTGGTGGACCACCCGAGCGAGACCACCGCGACGGACCTGCACCCTCGCACGACGGGCGCACCACGATGAACGGCACCGCTGCGCCCAAGCTCCCCCCGGCCTGGTTCAAGCACGCCTTCTGGCGCGTTCACCGACTCCTGCATCGGCTGAGCGGCGGGCGCTTCCTGTGGACCCCGGCAAGCAAGCGCGGATGGGGCGCCATGGGTCTCACCACCATCGGGCGCACGACCGGGCAGCCCCGGAGCGTCATCGTCGGCTACATCGAAGACGGCCCCAACCTCGTCACGATGGCGATGAACGGATGGGACGAAGGCCACCCGGCCTGGTGGCTCAACCTGCAAGCGAACCCCGACGCCACCGTCCGGCTGGCCCACCAAACACCCCGGCCCGTGCGCGGGCGCGCCGCACGCGGCGACGAACTCGACCGACTCTGGAAGCGATGGGCCGAGATCGACCAGGACCTCGATGCGTACGCGGCCGGTCGTTCCACCGTCACCCCCGTCGTCGTGCTCGAACCCCGTCCCGACGCCGGCACGTGAGGCCGACCGGTGGGTCCGCCGGATGTGGGGGCAGCGACGACGCTCTCGGGAGTGCGATCGGGCTGCGATCGCGCCACCGCCGTCGAGACGGGCGAACCGGACGGCGATCGGGTGGGTGCCCGCGAAGCAGCGTGGTCGAGATGAGCGGGAACGCGTTGCGGATGCGGTTGCGGCAGGTCGGCGGTGTACTGGTCGACCTGCCGGTGTTCCTGACATCGCCGATCTACCGGCGGTGGCACACCGGCTGGGGCGCAAGTTCGGAGGAGGTTCGGGCACGGATGCCCGGCGATGACCGTCTCCCCGGCGCACAGTTCTGCGCGACTCGAGCGATCACGATCGCGGCGCCACCGGCACGGGTGTGGCCGTGGCTCGTCCAGATCGGTTGCACACGAGCGGGGTGGTACAGCCATGATCTGCTCGACAACGGCGGCCTCCCGAGCGCCACCTCCATCGAACCAGCCTGGCAGGACCTGCACGTCGGCCAATGGGTGCCGATGACGTCAACGTCCCCCACGGAGCGGACAGCGTTCAGGGTCGACTCGTTCGTTGCCGAGTGCTGGCTTCTGTGGACGAAGCCGGACTCGACATGGGCATGGCAGCTGACCCACTCGAGTGACGGCGGCACGCGACTCGTCAATCGAATCAGGGCGGTCCACGACTGGCACGCTCCGCTGTCGGCGCTGCTGAGCGTGGTGCTGCTGGAGTTCGGCGACTTCGCGATGAACCGCCGGATGATGCGCGGCATCAAGAGCCGAGCCGAGTCCCTCGTGTCCGGGCCCGTGGCGGGTGTGTCGTCCGTCGAGGGGGTGAGCACGTGATTTCGGCAGTCCCGCGCGAGCACGTTCGTCGTCCGTGGTTGGCTGGCTTCGCCGCCGTGAACGCGTGTGCGGCGTGGGCAGGTGGGTTCGGGCTGGTCACCGGTTGCACCGACTTCGGTGAGTCGATCTCCCGCCGACTTCGTCGTGTCGGGGGACACTCCCCAGAGGTCCGAGAGTTCCATTGGCTGACGGTCGACGACGGCAGCGCTGGTTCATGCAGTGACGATGGACTCTGGCGGGGCGCAGACCGGGGAGATATCGCGGAACCATGGACTCGCGTTCGGCCGCCGCGGACCACGAGGAACGCCCCCTCGATCGCGACCGTCGTAGCAGCTCGGGTGCGCCGATCATCCGGCTGAGCGGGATCGAGAAGGTCTACCGGATCGGCCGGGTCGAATATCAGGCACTTCGAGGCGTCGACCTCGAGGTCGTCCCCGGCGAGCTTCTCGCGATCGTGGGCCCGAGTGGAAGCGGGAAGTCGACGATCCTCAACATCGTCACCGGAATCGACCGTCCGACTGCCGGCACGGTCGCTGTCACGGGCCGAGACCTGAACGAGCTCGATGAGGAGCAGCTCGCCGTGTGGCGGAGCGAGCACGTCGGCATCGTGTTCCAGTTCTTCCAACTGCTCCCCACCCTCACCGCCCGCGAGAACGTGATGCTGCCGCTCGACTTCGCCCGGGTCGGCTCGGTGGCAGAGCGCGCCGACCGGGCCGCCGCCCGGCTCACCCAGGTCGGGCTCGGCGACCGTCTCGATCAGTTCCCGGCAGAGCTCTCGGGGGGCGAGCAGCAGCGGGTGGCGATCGCACGCGCTCTCGCCTGCGATCCGTCGATCCTCGTCGCCGACGAACCCACCGGCAACCTCGACAGCGGTACGGCCGGCGAGATGTTCTCCGTCCTCTGCGACGTGAATGCACGCGGCACCACGGTGGTCTACGTCACCCATGACCCGCTGCTCGCGGAACGGGCCCACCGAGTCGTGTCGATCCGTGACGGGTGCCTGACGGGTGATGACCGGCGATGATCTCGGCCCATTCGCGCCGATCGTCGAGGGAGCTGACGCGACGGCGCGGTCGATCGGCGCTGACGATTGCGACGATCGCGGTGGCGATCGCAGGGGTCTGGCTGTTCGCGATCCCCGGAAACGTCGACGCGACGATGCAGCAGCGCGTTCGGTCCGACGCGATGCACACCGCACGACTGGCGCCGACCGCGGCCGATCTGACGCCCGCCCAACTCGCCTCGTTGCGCTCCGTGGACAATGTCGCAGCACTCGACACCCGCACGCTCGCCCGGACCGAGATCCGTCTCGACGGTCGTATCCAGGGCGTGATCCTCGTCGGCGTCGCGGACTTCGAGCGGCAATCCGTGAACGTCGTGTCGCTGACAGCCGGAGCGTTCCCCGGCCGACCGAACCAGCTGATCACCGACGCCGAGAATGCCCGTACCGGACGCTTCAGTGGCGCCGCGGGTGGGTCGGTCGAGGTGCGCACCCACACCGGGCGCTGGGAACGGTTCGGGATCAGCGGCTCGGGCGGCACCATCCGCTACAGCAGCGAGGTCGGTCAGGACGCTCCCGTCTTGTACATGTCGAACGCCGACGTGCAGCGCGTGATGGACTACCCGGCACCCAACTCGATCGACGTCGTCGCCGTCGACGCCTCGCCGACGGCGGTGAACGCGATGGTGACCGAACTCCGCATCGAACTCGCCACCGAGTTCGACGACATCGCCTACTGGGACGTGTTGGAGGTGTGGCGGCCGGGCACGTGGCCGGGCTCGGAGGACTTCGGCAACTTCCGCGTCGTGTTCTACGTGATCGCCGGTATCGCACTCGTCTCGGCGTTGATCCTGATCTTCACGACGATGAACACGATGGTGCGGGAACAGACCCGCGAGATCGGAGTGATGAAGGCGATCGGGGGTACCCGCCGGACCGTCGCCACCGGCTTTCTCCGGACGGCGCTGATGCTCGGTGGACTCGGCACCGCCATCGGCGTCGCCGTGGGCATTCCGCTCAGCAACTGGTTGATGACGTTCATGAGCGCCGAGTTCGGGGGGACCTCGATCGGATGGCGCATCAGCGGTCTCGCGCTGTTGCTCAGCATCGTCGTCGGCCTCGGCGGCACTGCGGCAGCGTCGTGGCCGGCACTGCGACGCGTGTCCCGGATCACCGTTCGTGACGCGCTCGAGGACCACGGTGTGGTGGCCGCATACGGACTGCGACCGCTCGACCGGGCCGTGGCCCGGTTCCCGATCGCCTCACGCCGCGGTCGGATGGGCCTTCGCAACGCGACCCGCCGGGCGGGCCGGACCGCCGCGACCGCCGTGCCGATCGGGCTCGCCGTCGGCACGATGCTCGCGTTCGGTTCGGTACTGATCACCGCCGTGAACGAGGACCTCAACTCCTTCGACCTCGAAGGTGCGGACATCATCTTGTGGAACAGAGATCCCGGTCTCGACGAAGCGGCCGGCGGGTTGATCGCGTCGGTTCCCCAGGTCGAGTCCGCGCATCCGATGGTCTACAGCAGCGTCGAACTCGACGGCGAGAAATATGTGTGGGGTTTGCCCGCGGTCAGCACGTACGACCACGACGTGATCGCGGGGCGGTGGTTCTCGCCGGAGGAGGCCGACAACGCGGCGCGGGTCGTGGTGGTCGGCGAGGCGCTCGCCCGGCAGACCGGCCTCGTGGTCGGCGACGTGGTCACCGTCGAAACCCGGCGTGGACCGATCGATCTGGACGTGATCGGTGTCGACGGGCAGCTCGTGAACAACGGGCAGGGCCTCTTCGTGCCGTTTCGGACCGTGCTCGACTACGAAGGGTGGACCACCGGCAACTACTGGGTCAGAACCGTCGATCCGGAGCCGGCGACCGTCGATGCGGCCGCCGCCGGGATCCACCAGGTGTTGGAGCGCGACGGCTATCGGGTGGAGTCGAGCCTTCGGTACATCGACCGGAACCAGAACATGGCCGAGAACCGTCTGATCGTGACCGTCGTCATGGCGATGGGCCTCCCGGTCGTGGCGATCGGGATGATCGGGCTCGCGAGCGCGATGGCGAGCAACGTGCTCGACCGCACTCGCGAGATCGGAATCCTGCGCAGCGTCGGGGCGCGACGGCGCGACCTGCGGGCGATGTTCCGGGCCGAAGGGATCACGATCGCACTGCTCGGCTGGCTGCTGGGCATCCCCGTCGGCTACGGGCTGGCGAGGTTGATCCTGTGGGTCTTCGAGCGGCGGTTCGACGCTGCCTTCACGTTCCGCTTCCCGCTCTGGCCGATCGCCGTGTCGCTCATCGTCACATTGGCTGCGACGCTGATCGTGATCCGACTCCCGCTGCGGAGGGCCGTACGAATGCGACCCGGCGTCGCCCTTCGCTACGAGTAGAGCGGACCGGCCGGAGCGGGTGCCCGCCGAACGATTTGCGGTGTCCTGGACCCGGCAAATCCGTCGACCGCGGCAGGCGAGGCGTCACTTCCGCCGTCCCGGAGTGCCGACGGGATCGAGCCGGTCGTCAGATCGAGGAGATCGCCACGAACACGGGGTAGCCGACGAACAGTACGATCGAATCGGCCCGCCCGAGTGTGCCGTGACGGAGTGCGAGCAGGATCGCAGCCCCGAGCAGCGCGAGCATGACGATCATCGGTGTGTGCAGCAGTGTCGCGTCGCTGATGGCGAGTGGAGCGACGATCGCGCCGACCCCGAGGCTCATCGTCATGTTGTAGGCGTACGAGCCGATCACGCCTGCGACGACGGCTTCGGTGACGCCGTGCCGAGCCGCCGAGAACGCCAACACGACGAGCTCGAACGCGGTGGCGAAACCGACCACCGTGAGCCCGAGTCGAGTCTGCGTCGCCTCGACATCGGTCAGGCGCCGGACGCCTTCGACGAGTGCCATGGACCCGAGGGTCAACGCAATCAGCCCGACGACCACGAGGCCGAGATCGCGACCGATGCGCCCCGTCGGGTCGACGTCTTCGAGGAGCTCTCCCGTTTCTCCGAGGCTCGGGGGTCGCCGTTCGAGGAGCCAGATCGCCGCGACGAAGGCAACGTACGCAGCGACGAGGACGGCGCCTTCGGCGCGTGAGACCTCGCCGTCCCACACGAGGACCGCAGCCAGCAACCCGGTGACGAGGCCGCCGACGGCGTAGCGGCGGATGTCGGGCCCGAAGGGCAGCACCGTGATGAACGCTCCCGTGCCCAACGCGATCGTGACGATCGCCGCGTTTGCGCCGATCACGTCACCGAATGCCACACCGTCCACACCGCGTGCGGATGCGGTCGCGACCGTGGCCAGCTCCTCGGGTTCGGCCCCGGCGAGCAACAGCGCGAGGGCGAACGCGGTGACACCGAGTCGCTTCGACGCGTCGGCGAGGTGCTCGGCGAACGTCTCGGCGCCCCACACGATCGCCGCGGTTCCGATGCCGATCAGTGCGAGCCACGCCATTGCCGCCACCGTCGAAGAGCGTCAGATCTCGAAGGGGAGGCCGGCATACTGCTCGGCCATCGCCGCCTGCGCGTGGGTCGACGATGCGAGGTAGTCGAGCTCGGCTTCCTGGGCGCGGAGATCGAAATCGGTCTGGTCCGGAAAGCGGTGGAGCAACGTGGTGAGCCACCACGAGAAACGGACGGAGCCCCACACTCGTCGCAGCGCCATCTCCGAGTAACCGTCGAGGTAGTGATCGTCGCCCTGCTCGTAGTGGGCCACGAGTGCACGCGACAGGTAGAACACGTCCGACACGGCGAGGTTCAGGCCCTTTGCCCCGGTCGGAGGAACGATGTGCGCGGCGTCTCCGGCGAGGAACAGATTGCCGTGGCGCATCGGTTCGGCGACGAAACTGCGGAGCGGCGCGATCGACTTCTCGATCGACCGTCCGGTCACGACGGTGCCACCGACGGCCGGCCCGAGGCGCGTGGTGAGCTCCGACCAGAAACGGTCGTCCGACCAGTCGTCCACCGAGTCGGTCAACGGGCACTGGACGTAGTATCGGCTGAGCATCGGGTTGCGTTGCGAGGCCAGTGCGAACCCGCGTTCGTGGTGGGCGTAGATCAGATCCTCGAGCGGTGGGGTCTCGGAGAGGATGCCGAGCCACCCGAATGGGTACTCCTTCTCGTAGGTCCTCGACACGCCGGCCGGAATCGCCTTGCGGGAAGCGCCGTGGAACCCGTCGCAGCCGATGACGTAGTCGGCCTCGATCCGCTGTCGTTCGCCACCCGAGGTGAAGGTGACCGACGGTCGGTCGCCGGTGACATCGTGGAGTTCGACGTCGTCGGCTTCGAAATGGATCTGCGCGTTCCGCTGTTCGGCCGCGGCGTACAGGTCCTCCTGGAGCATCGTCTGCCCGTACGACATGAAGTGCGACCCCGCGAACTTCTGGATGTCGATCGTCAGGACCTCGCGGCCGCCCCACACGATGCCGGTGCCGTCGTGCACATGGCCCTCGGCGTCCATGCGATCGCCCAGGCCCACGTCGCGCAGCAGTTCGACGGTGCCCCATTCGAGGACGCCCGCGCGGATTCGACCCAGCACGTGGTCGCGACTCGATCGTTCGACGACGATCGATCCGATCCCGGCACGGTCGAGCATGTGGGAGAGCAGGGCCCCCGCCGGGCCGGCTCCGATGATGGCTACGTTCGTCGGGAGCGTCACACGGCAGGTCTACCGGATTGTTGACAATCCGGCAAGGTGGACACCATGATGCACCCACGATGATCATCGACTGCCACGGCCACTACACGACCGCTCCGCCGCAGCTCGGCGCGTATCGGGACGCTCAGGTGGCCGCGCTCGCCGAGGACCCCGACCACGTCGGCGAGAAGGGGTCGATCGCCATCTCCGACGACGAGCTGGTCGAGAGTCTCGAGAAGAACCAGCTCCGGCTCCAGCGAGAGCGCGGGATCGACTTCACGATCTTCTCGCCGCGGGCCTCGTGGATGGGTCACCACGTCGGCAACGAACACACCAGCCGGAACTGGTCCGAACACTGCAACGACATCATCCGTCGTGTCTGTGATCTCTATCCCGACAACTTCGCGCCGGTCTGCCAGCTGCCGCAGTCGCCGGGGGTCGGTGTCGAGTCCTCGGTGCGCGAACTTCGTCGGTGTGTCGAGGAGATGGGGTTCGTCGGCTGCAACCTCAACCCCGACCCGTCGGGCGGCAACTGGAGCGGCCCCCCGCTGTTCGATCCGTACTGGCACCCGCTGTACGACGCGATGTGCGAGCTCGATGTCCCGGCGATGGTCCACGTCAGCGCGACCTGCAATCCCCACTTCCATGCGACCGGTTCGCACTACCTGGGCGCCGACACCACCGCGTTCATGCAGGCGCTCACATCGGGCCTGTTCCGCGACTTCCCGAACATGCGCTGGGTCGTCCCGCACGGTGGTGGCGCGGTGCCGTACCACTGGGGCCGGTTCAAGGGTCTGGCCGAGGAGAACGCGGCGACCGGATGGCCGCTGCTGGACGAGCTGATGGCGAACGTCTTCTTCGACACGTGCGTCTACCACCAGGCCGGGATCGACCTGCTCGTCGACGTCGTACCGACCGAGAACATCTTGTTCGCCTCCGAGATGGTCGGCGCGGTGAAGGGCAAGAACCCCGACACCGGCGAGTACTACGACGACACGAAGTTGTACATCGACCGCGCCGACCTCACCGACGAGCAGCGCACGCAGATCTTCGAGCTCAACGTGCAGCGCGTCTATCCCCGGCTGAAGATCCCCGCCGTCAACTGAAACGGAGAGTACGCGAACCATGCAACGTCACGTCATCGTCCGCACCATCGAACGAGCCGACCCGTCCATCATCGACGGGCTCGCCGAGATGGGCACGGCCACGGTCCACGAGGCGATCGGTCGAGTGGGTTACGTCGGCCCGCACATCACGCCGATCCAGCAGGACGCGAGGATCGCCGGGTCGGCGATCACCGTGCTCGGTCATCCGGGCGACAACATCATGATCCACGCTGCCGTCGAGACGTGTCGGCCCGGTGACGTGCTCGTCGTCGTCAACACCGCCCCGTCGACGCACGGGATGTTCGGCGATCTGCTCGCAACGTCGTTGATGGCTCGCGGGGTGCGAGGCCTGGTGATCGACGCAGGGGTGCGCGACACGATGGACCTGCGGGCGATGGGATTCCCGGTCTGGTCGCAGCACGTGTCGTGTCAGGGAACCGTCAAGAACACTCCCGGTTCGGTGAACGTGCCCGTGGTCCTCGGTGGCGTCACCGTGCAGCCCGGCGATGTCGTCTGCGCAGACGATGACGGTGTGGTGGTCGTCGAGCGTTCCGAGGCAGCATGGGCGCTCGAGCAGTCCCGAGAGCGTCTCGGCAAGGAAGCGGCGATGAGAACGCGCCTCGGGTCGGGCGAACTCGGTGTCGACATCTACGGACTCCGGGCCAGGCTGCTCGACCTCGGGGTCGTCTACGTCGACTGAGACCGACGGGCGACAACGGTCAGTGCGTGGGCTGCTCGACCCAGCTCGCGAGCACCTCCTGGACCGACGCCAGGTGCACGCTCATCGCGTCGGCCGCAGCGTCGCCGTCGCCGGCGATGATCGCATCGACGATCGCTGCGTGTTGGACGAGTGAGTCCGACGAGCGACCCGGCATCGTCGCCAGCCTGAATTGGTGGTGGGCGCCGCGGTTGCGGAGGTTGGCCACGAGTTCCGCAGCCGTCGAGTGGCCGCTGATCTCTCTGATGCGGCGGTGGAGCACGCGATTGAGCTCGGAGTATTCGGCCTGGTGGTTGGAGCCGACCGCCGTCCGCATGGCGGCGACGATGCCCGCGAGTTCCTGACGCTCGGCGTCGTCGGCTCGCTCGGCGCAGCGCCGCGCAAGGAGACACTCGAGGGCGCCGCGGGCCTCGGCGATCTCGATCGCCTCCTCGATGGACACCCGGCGGACTGCGGCCCCACGGTTCGTCTCGTGGATGACCAGACCTTCGGTGCTCAGTTCGACGATCGCTGCCCGGATCGCGGCGCGGCCCACGCCGTAGCGCTCGGTCAGCTGGAGTTCGATCAGCCGCTCGCCCGGCGGGAAGTCGCCGCTGAGGATGTCATTGCGGAGCATGTCGCTGACGTCGGTCATATTGTCGACAATCCTACAAAGCATGTACAACTTGTCGATGCCCCGCTACGCGATCAAGACGCCGCCACATCACGCCACCTGGCACGAGTTCCTCGACCTCTGGCGCGCGGCCGACGAGATCGAGGTGTTCGAGTCCGCGTGGAACTGGGATCACTTCTATCCGCTCGCGGAGCCGTTCGACGGCCCCAACCTCGAAGGGTGGACGATGCTCGCCGCGCTCGCACAGGCGACCTCGCGACTGCGGATCGGGGCGATGGTCAACGGGATGCACCATCGGCATCCCGCGGTCACGGCGAACATGGCGGCGACGCTCGACCACATCTCCGGCGGCCGGTTCGAACTCGGGATGGGAGCGGGATGGAACGTCCTGGAATCCGATGCGTACGGCATTCCGCTCGGCACGTTGAAGGATCGATCCGATCGGTTCGAAGAGGGGATCGAGGTGATCGTGTCGTTGCTCACGCAGACGTCCACGAACTTCTCGGGCGAGTGGTTCCAGTTGGAGAACGCGTGGTGCGAACCGAAGCCCGTGCAGGACCGAATCCCGATCGTCATCGGGGGCAAGGGGAAGCAGCGGACACTTCGCACCGCCGCAAGATTCGCCGATCAGTGGGACATGACGTTTCCGTCGGAGCCGCGCGAGTGGACCGACCTCGACGAGGTGTTGCGAGGGCACTGCGACCGGGTCGGGCGTGATCAGTCGGAGATCACCCGCTCGATCCACCTCGCCTTCTCCGAGGACGACGACCCTGCTGCGCTTCGTGACCGGGCCGCTCCCTTCTTCGAAGCGGGTGTCGACATCGTCGTGTGGTCGATGCGTGGTGCGGTCGACGCGCGCCGCCTCGAACCGCTCGCGAACGCGCTGGTCTGAGCGCTCCCCGAGCGCCGGCTTCAGCCGAATTCGTACAGCGTTTCGGGATTGCTGACGAGCACGTTCGTCCGGGTCGCCTCGTCCGGGATCAGGTCGACGAGGAGATCGACGAGATCGCCGTCGTCGGGCATGTGCCGCACGTTCGGGTGCGGCCAGTCCGTCCCCCACAACACACGATCCGGAGCCGCCGCGACGAGGGCCCGGGCGAACGGTACGACGTCGTCGTACGGAGGCGGACCGTCGGCGGTGAGCCGCTCGGCGCCGGAGATCTTCACCCACGCGCGCTCGTCTCGCATCAGTTCGAGCAACGCCTGGAACGGCGCCTGTTCGATGCCGTCCGCTGTCGGCACGCGAGCCATGTGATCGATCACGTAGGCACAGGGCATTCGGTCGAGCAACT
The DNA here is from genome assembly GCA_963824025.1 of Ilumatobacteraceae bacterium. GTDB lineage: Bacteria > Actinomycetota > Acidimicrobiia > Acidimicrobiales > Ilumatobacteraceae > Ilumatobacter_A. Next base: position 345,937 of record CAWGNY010000001.1, on the reverse strand, counting down.
CCGCGTGGTCGGGGAGGTCCTTCGCATCGAAGTGCAGGACGACGTGCCAACCGAATGGTTGGACTCGCTCGATCAGACGCCAGAACACGTCGAGCTCGGGCGCTCCGCCGAGGTGCTTGACGAAGTTGAATCGTGTGCCCCGGACGCCCGCCTCGTGGAGCACGGCGATGTCGGCCTCGGTGAACGACTCGTCGATCATCGCCACGCCGGCGTAACGGCCATTGCCCCGCACCAGCGCGTCGACCATCGCTGCGTTGTCGGTACCGTGGCACGAGGCCTGGACGAACACCGCGCGCGACAGGCCGAGACGGTCCTGCAGCTTCTCGAACTTCTCGATCCCGGAGTCGGGGGGCGTGTACGAACGATCCGGCGCGAACGGGAACGTGTCGGCGGGTCCGAACACGTGACAGTGCGCGTCGGTCGCTCCGGGCGGGGGTGTCCACCGCATCGGTGCGTGCGGGTCGGGGTGGGGGCCGGGAATCGACTTCGGCTCTCTCGTGCTCACCGTGATGATCCTGTCCGGTGGTGGTCGGCGGGGAAGACGGTTCCGTCCATGATCTTCCGAGCGGTGCGGATGATGCCCGCTCGGTGGATGTCCGGGGTGTCTCCCGACGTGTCGATGTCGATCGCAACGGTGAACGAGCCGCTCGGGTGCTCGCACACGAGCGTCCCGTCGCTGCCCGCGCCGGGACGCGCCACCGCTGCTGCCGGGGTCCCCGGGAGCAGGGCCGCCGTCGCCACCGACACGGCCCCGAACACACCGATCGCTTCGTGGCAACGATGCGGAATGAACGTGCGCGTGGAGATGTCGCCGCCGGCAGCCGGTTCGGACACGATCGTGAGTTTCGGGACGGTCGTGTCGGTGACATCGCCGAGGTGCATGAGCACACCGGCCTGCAGCCGAATCGACTCGAGGCGCGATCGCAACGCGGTGTCGGTCTCCAGCTCGGTCGGTGACTCCGTTCCGGCGATGCCGAGGTCGGTGGCGCGCATCACCACGACCGGCATGCCGTGGTCGATCATCGTCACCTCGACGCCGTCGATCGTGTCGACGGGGGCGCCGGTCGGCAGCAGCGCTCCGCACGACCCTCCGGCGATTCCCTCGAAGTCGATCCGAACCGGGGCCGCGGTGCCCGGGACGCCGTCGATCGTCGTGTCTCCCTGGTAGGTCGGGGAGCCGTCGGCGATCGGGAACGTCGTGGTGGCGATGGATCGGGTGTTGACCATGTGGACCCGAACGGTGGCGGTCTCGCCCGACGCGACGCGGATGAGCCCGCGCTCGATCGCGAACTGCCCGGTCGCTGCGAGGAGGTTGCCGCAGTTCTGGCGATCGCTGACCTCGGCTCGATCGACACCGACCTGGAGGAACAGGTAGTCGATGTCGGCGTCGTCGCGGTGGCTCGGCCCGACGATCGCGACCTTGCTGGTGAGCGGCGTGGCGCCACCGAGACCGTCGATCTGGCGAATGTCCGGCGAACCCATGACGCTCAACAACAGCGCATCGCGTTCGTCGGCGTCGGCGGGAAGGTCGCCGACGACGAAGAAGGCGCCTTTCGACGTCCCGCCCCGCATCAGCATGCACCGAATTCCCGTCACCGGTTCATTGTGACGCTCCCGGTCGGATTGTCAACAATTCTCGCGGGCCCGAGCAGGGCGTCGCAGAGCAGACCGGGAATCGCGATGGTTCCGGGACGGGTCACCCCCAGATCTCGTCGGCGACCTCGACCACGTGCCGGAGCTTCGCCCACTGGTCGTCCTCGGTGATCTCGTTGCCGTGCACCGTGCTCGAGAACCCGCACTGCGGGCTGAGACACATCTGGTCGAGGTCGACGTACTCCGCGGCGTCGTGAACGCGGGCCTTGAGGTCGTCCTTGTCCTCGAGTTCGGCGAACTTGGACGTGACCAAGCCGAGCACGAGCGTCTTGTCCTTGGGGAAGAATCGCAGCGGGGCGAAGTCCCCGGAGCGTTCGTCGTCGTACTCGAGGAAGTACGCGTCGACGTCGATCTCGTTGAACAACACCTCGGCGACGGCCTCGTAGCTTCCACTCGCGAAGTGCTTGCTGCGGAAGTTGCCGCGACAGAGGTGGATGCCCACGGTCATGTCGTCGGGTCGACCCTCGAGGGCGTGGTTGATCAGCGCCGCGTAGGTGCGGGGGAGTTCGTCCGGATCGTCACCGCGATCGACCGCGCCCTGGCGCATCACCGGGTCGCACAGGTAGGCGAGGTTGGTGTCGTCGAGCTGGAGGTACCGGCATCCCGCCGCGTACAGCGCCGCGATCTCGTCGCGGTAGCACTGCGCGAGATCGTCGAAGAACTCGTCGAGGTCGGGGTACGACTCGATGTCGATTCCACCCCGGCCACCTCTGAAGTGCACCATCGTCGGTGAAGGAATCGAGACCTTCGGTGTCCGCTCGGTATGCCCGGCGACGAAGCGGTAGTCGTCGACCTGAATCGGATGCCGGTGGCGGAGTTTCCCGGTGACGGTGATCTTCGGAGGGGCTTGATGCACCGTCTCCTGGGAGTCCGAACTCGCATCGATCGTCCCGGTGACGGTGACCCCGTCGAGCTGTTCGAGGAAGTCGAGGTGGAACCACTCGCGCCGGAACTCGCCGTCGGTGATGCTCTGGATCCCGGTGGCCTCGAGTTTCGGGATCATCTCGGCGATCGCAGTGTCCTCCGCACGGCGCAATTCGGCGTCGTCGATCTCGCCGGCGGCCCGCCGCCGGCGGGCATCGAGGACTCCCGCCGGCCGCAGGAGGCTCCCGACGTGGTCGGCACGAAATGGAGGGTTGATCTGTGACATCGCGGTGCTCGTCTCGTCGGAGGTTGAACTCGGCCGCTTGATTGTAGACAATATTGTCGACAGCGGTCATGCCGGGTCGGTCGGCAAGCGTGGTTCGCCCGCGGCGGCAGCGAGGCGCCGATCGGGGAGACCGATCAGATTGTCGACAATCTTGGGCGGCGTCGGTGAGGATTGTCTACAATCGGTCGCGACCCTTGGAGGCAAGAGTGGCGATCGAGAAACCGTACGTGGACATCCCCGGCACGACCGTGTTCGATGCAGAGCAGTCCCGCAAGGGCTACTGGCTGAACCAGTTCTGCATGTCGCTGATGAAGGCCGACAACCGCGACCGATTCAGGCGGGACGAGCGGGCCTATCTCGATGAATGGGACATGACCGAGGACCAGAAGCAGTCGGTCCTCGACCGCGACATGAACCGGATGATCGAACTCGGCGGGAACATCTACTTCCTCGCGAAGATCGGTGCCACCGACGGGTTGAGCTTCCAGCAGATGGCCGGCTCGATGACCGGGATGAGCGAGGACGAGTACCGGGCGATGATGGTCGGCGGAGGACGCTCGATCGAAGGCAACCGATACATCGGCGAGCAGGTGACGTGATGGCGCACGTCTCGGCATCCGTCTACACGTCGCACGTCCCGGCCATCGGTGCCGCACTCGATCACGGCAGGGCGGACGAGCCGTACTGGCAACCGCTGTTCGCCGGGTACGAACCGTCGAAGGCGTGGATCCGCGACCACACGCCTGATGTCATCTTCCTCGTCTTCAACGATCACGCCACGGCGTTCAGCCTCGAGATGATCCCCACGTTCGCCATCGGCACCGCCGCGTCGTTCGCCGTCGCCGATGAGGGGTGGGGGCCTCGGCCGGTTCCCGACGTCGCCGGTCACCCGGACCTCGCCGCCCACGTCGCGCAGTCGGTCATCCAGCAGGATTTCGATCTCACCCTCGTCAACAGGATGGATGTCGACCACGGGCTCACGGTTCCGCTCTCGCTCATGTTCGGTCAGCCCGACGCGTGGCCGTGCCCGGTGATTCCGTTCGCCGTGAACGTGGTGCAGTATCCACCCGCGTCGGGACGCCGTTGCCTGAACCTCGGCAAGGCCATCAGAAGCGCCGTCGAGTCGTACGACGAGCCGTTGGACGTGCAGATCTGGGGCACCGGTGGAATGAGCCACCAACTCCAGGGTCCACGCGCCGGGTTGATCAACTCCGAGTTCGACCAGGCCTTCCTCGACGAACTCATCGCCGACCCCGAGAGTCTTGCAGCCAAGCCGCACGTCGACTATCTCCGCGAGGCCGGTTCGGAAGGCATCGAGTTGGTGATGTGGTTGATCGCCCGGGGTGCGATGGCCGATCTCGCCGGCGGTCCGCCACCGCACGTCCAACATCGCTTCTACCACGTGCCGGCGAGCAACACCGCCGTCGGGCACCTCATCCTGAGCGAGTCGTAACGGAGCCACCATGACCATCAACGTCGCCCTCGCAGGGGCCGGAGCATTCGGCATCAAGCATCTCGATGCCATGAAGCACATCGACGACGTGCGTGTGATCTCCGTGGTCGGTCGCCAGCTCGACCCGACCCGTGAGGTCGCGGAGAAATACGGGATCGACCACGTCACGACCGATCTCGCCGAGAGCCTCGCGCTCGACGAGGTCGACGCGGTGGTGCTCGCCACGCCGACCCAGATGCACGCCGAGCAGTCGATCGCCTGTCTCGAAGCGGGCAAGCACGTCGAGGTCGAGATCCCGCTGTGCGACAACCTCGCCGACGGCGTGCGCGTGGTCGAGGCACAACGGCGGACCGGGCTGGTGGCGATGTGCGGCCACACCCGTCGGTTCAACCCGAGCCACCAGTGGGTGCACCGCCGAGTGCAGTCGGGCGAACTCCACATCCAGCAGATGGACGTGCAGACCTACTTCTTCCGCCGTACGAACACCAACGCGCTCGGCCAACCGCGCAGCTGGACCGACCACCTGCTCTGGCATCATGCCGCGCACACCGTCGATCTCTTCGCGTACCAGGCGGGGAGCCCGATCGTGGACGCCCACGCGATGCAGGGGCCGATCCACCCGGAACTGGGCATTGCGATGGACATGTCGATCCAGATGCGTTCCGAGTCGGGTTCGATCTGCACGCTGTCGTTGTCGTTCAACAATGACGGGCCGTTCGGAACCGTCTTCCGCTACATCGGCGACACCGGTACCTACATCGCCCGATACGACGACCTCGTCGACGGACGAGAGGAGCCGATCGACGTGTCGAGAGTCGATGTGTCGACGAACGGCATCGAACTCCAGGACCGCGAGTTCTTCGCCGCCATCCGCGAGGGCCGCGAGCCGAACAGCAGTGTCGCCCAGGTCCTGCCGTGCTACGAGGTTCTCGATCGACTCGAGCGTCAGCTCGACGGGTCCGAACCTTCGTAGGACGCGTTCGGGACGGCCCGGCCGAACGACGATGCCGGCCGACCGAGGCTCCGCGACCGGATCAGGACCGCGGCTCCCGCGACGATCGCGAGCGCCAGTGCGGTGAGCAGCCCGTTGCCGGGAGCGTCCCGACCATCGAGCGCGACGACGAGAGCCCACATTCCGAGGGTCGCACCGCCCGCGAGTGTCGTCCTGGCCGCCCATCGACCGATCGTCGCCGGCGGGAGTACGCCACCGATCGGCACCGTCGCCGACAGGGCGATCACCGCGTGATACAGGAGCATGCAGACGGCGGCGATCGGCAGCCAGGGCCCGCCGACCTCGTCGACGGTCGCCAACCAGTGCCACACGACCACCACGACCGCGACCGCCGCGATGTGGGTGTCGGGGCGGACAGCGGAGGCCAGGGCCATGACCGTCACGATGAACAACCCGGCCGGCCACAGGCGATCGTTCGCACCGGCCGCAGCGAGGACGGCTCCGATTGGCGAAAGGACCGCGACGAGACGGAACACCCATTGCTGCGGGCTGGTCGCGTGGAACTCGTCGATCCATCGCTGCAACGCCGGCGGGTTCATCGGCGGACCATTCTCGGCGCGGAGGATCGTCGGACGACCTCGCGGAGGAACGGGTCGAGGCTGCCCGGCCCACGCCACGCGACCACGGGCACGCCCACCTGTTGCACCGTGCGCACCTCGCGACGTCGCTCCAGCAGCCGGATCCGCCAGGCGAGTTCGGTCGTCGGGTCGTCGTCGACGTGAACGTCGTCGGGCAGTGTGTCGATGACGGCCACGCTGATGCCATGGCTCGCGATCGACGTCGCCCGTTGCAGTGCGATCGGTGAAATCAGCGGCGAGAGCATGATCGCGAGCGCGCCGTGCGGGACCGCCTGGCCGGTGCAGCGTGCCGGGCCCAGGCGGAAGGCGTCGTGTTCGATCGAGGCCAGCACGTCGAGGATGCGACGCAGGTGGCCGGACCCGCTCGCGGCCGGCACGTCTGCCGCCCGCCGTGAGCCGAGGACGCGCAGCGACACGCGGTCGCCGCGCAGCAGGAAGTGTTCGGCGATCGCACCGGCGGCGCGAACGGTGGTGTCGAGACTCGACGACGCTCCGTCGATGCCACCCGAGACCCCGAAGTCGTCGAGCGCATCGATGAACAGTGCGACGTGCGAGTCCTGGTCGGCGTACGTCGCCGTCACGTGCAGTTCGTTGCTGCGCAGCGAGCGGCGCCAGTTGATCCGTCGCAGCCGGTCGCCGGTCTGGAACGGTCGGAGACCCGCGAACTCGCTGCCGTCCCCGGGCGTGACCGAACGGTTCAGTCCGACGAGCCCGTCGGCCCGAAACCGCGACGGCGCCGCATCGAACATCTCGGGCAACGGGAGCGTGCTGACCCGATGGCCGACGTCGAGCGCCTTCGATCTGAAGGCCCCCCACGAGCTGACGGCGACGATGCTGATCGGACCGACGTCGTGGTGCCCCCAGTGCGTCGACCGCATCGCAACGATTGAAGTCGCGGAGGTGTCGCCGCGGAACACGGCCGTCGCGACGACACCCGACGGGGGCCGGGTCTCGAGCCACGTCCGCGCGGGTGCGAACACGACGACGTGGTCGATGCCGGCGATGTCGGTGAGCGTTCCGGTCCACGCCGTTGCCTCGCCCTCGCGAACCGTGCCCGGCGCGAGCCTCCCGGTGATGGCGGGCTCGAGGGCGGGCCGCGTCGCCGTCGACCAGACGGTGACGAACGCGAACGGGGTGGCCAGCACGAGCAACGCGGGCACGCGGAAGAGGAGAGCGGCGGCAACGCCGAGCACCCCGACGGTCACGGCTCGGAAGTGGGCGGGGCTCGGCCGCCACGGTCGCCCGGTCGAGACGGTCATGGTGACTCTGCAACGACGTGGGGCGCGGCGGCGGATGCGGCGTCCATCTCGAGCGCCCCCGGGGCGGGCACCGACCGGAGCACCTCGGTCACGACCGATGTACCGCTCGCGTTGGTCATCCACAGTTCGGGCTTCACCGCGATGCGATGCGCGAGAACGGGCGACGCGACCGCCTTGACGTCCTCCGGCGTGACGAAGTCGCGCCCGGCGATCACCGCGAACGCTCGGGCGATCAGCATCAGCGCGAGCGAACCGCGCGGTGACGAACCGAGCAGCACGTGCGGGTGGCCCCGGGTCGCTTCGGCCAGCGCGACGCAGTATCGCCCGACGCTCTCGTCGACGGTGACGCGCTCGACCGCCTCCTGCATCCCGGTCAGGGTGGGGGCGTCGATCACGCTGCGCAGCGTCTGCTCCTCGCGCTGCCGGTCGAGGCGACGAAGGAGAACGTCCCACTCCTCGTCGGGGGTCGGATATCCGAAGCTCACCTGGATCATGAAGCGGTCGAGCTGAGCCTCGGGCAGGGGATACGTGCCCTCGTACTCGACCGGGTTGGCCGTTGCGAGCACGTGGAATGGAGGATCGAGCGGAAACGTCTGGCCTTCGACGGTCACCTGGCGCTCCTGCATCGCTTCGAGCAGCGCCGACTGGGTCTTCGGCGGTGTGCGGTTGATCTCGTCGGCGAGCAGCAGCCCGGTGAACAACGGACCCGGCCGGAACGAGAATTCGTTCACCCGCTGGTCGAAGATGAACGAGCCGGTCAGGTCGGCCGGGAGGAGATCCGGGGTGAACTGGGCTCGTGCGAATTCGAGGCCCAGGGTCTGGGCGAAGGACCGGGCGGCGAGCGTCTTGCCGAGCCCGGGGAAGTCCTCGAGCAGGACGTGGCCGCCCGCGAGGATGCCACTGAGCACCATCGTGAGCGCGTGGCGTTTGCCGATCACGGCGGTCTCGACCTCGTCGAGGATCGAGGCGGCCAGCGCCGAGACACGGGGGAGTTCGAGCTGCGTCACGGGGCGTCCTTCATCGGGCGTGGGGTCGGGAACAGAAATCCTCGATCAATCCGACCGTGCGGGCCAAGCCCCGCCGCCCGGACATCGCACGGCGAGCCGACGGATCGGCCACGAACGTCGCCAAGTCCGGGCCGAGGATCCCGGCGGCGGCCGTGGGGTCGGCCGACCGATCGATGCCGAATTCGGCGAGGAGGTGGTCGTCGATCACGCCGATCAGGGTGCCGATGATCTCGTCCACGGGCTCGGGGCGCCCCGAGTCGATCAGCCTCGGCGCCCGACGTCGACGAGCAGGGCTGCGAAGTCGCGCCCGCAACGCCTGGACTCGCCGATCGGAGCGCGCCGAGGTGCTGGTGCCGCGACCGTGGTCGGTCCAGACGACCGGCGACACGAGCGGGCCGAGATCGACGGCGAGCCACGTCGCGGCACCGACGATCATGACGACGAACCCGACGAGGACGAGTCGGGGTTCCATGCCCAGGACCACCATCGCGAGGGCGACGATCGATCCGGTCCCGACCGTGACGCTCACCCGCCAATCGACGCGTTCGCTGATGCGCCGGGTCACCGAGAGCCTCCGGTCGCCGGATCGGTGGCGAGGTCGGGACCGTCGGCGGGATCGACGAGCGCCCGATGCAGCCGGTCGAGAGCGTCGAGGGCGGCTCGGCGGGCGGTTTCGTCGATCGGATGCACGGAGAATCGAGCCTCGCGGTACAGCGCGGCGAGTTCGCGGATCGCTTCGGAGTCGACGCTGTACCGGGCCAGCACCCGCTCGGTGAACTCGGCGGAGGTGTCGGACGGACGACGCGGCAGACCGGCGGCCGCAACGTCGCGCTCGAGCCGGAGCCAGCACCGGACGATGGCGTTGCGCGGCGCGCCGCCGAGGAGAGCGGCTCGCTGTTCCGCCGCCTCGTCGACGACCGCCGCCGCGACGTCGGGGAGCACGTCGAAGTCGTCGTCCCCGATGGCCGGAGGGCGCCACCGCAACCGCGGTCGTCGGTGCCAGGCACCGACGAACATGGTGATCAGTGCGACGATCGCGGCCGTGACGAGCAGGACACGCAGGATTGCGGTGATCCAGTCCGGGAGTTCGACCGGCGACGGGGTGGTCTGCTCGGAGGGCTCGGATGTCCCGACCTCCTCACGCGTGGGGTCGATGTCGATCGGGTCGATCTCGATCGGTGCCGGATCCCACCGCGGTGCGCCCCAGAGGTCGACCCCATCCGACGTGGTGACGGACGCGAACAGCAGGCCCGTCAGCGCCGCTGCGATCACGATGCTGGCAGCCCGACGGCTCATCCTCCGACACTAGGTGGTCACCCGCGCCGCGACGAGGTGCGGTCTCGTGACGAATGGCTGGACGGGCTGCCCGCCGTCGACGCGAACGGTGTCGGGATCGGTGGCGATCTCGGGTTCGGTCGCGAAGGAGTTCGCGGATGTTCAGGAACAGCAACGCGGCGGCGGCGAGCCCGAGCGGGAGCCCGACGACGAGTCCCCAGTCGGCGACGAGCACACCGCTGAGTGACAGCAGGAGCGCACCGACCACGAGAATCGCCACGATCAGGACGGCGAATCGAAACAGTTGCTTGCGTGCCAGTGCCTCGAGGGCGAAGAACACGATGACGGTTTCGACGGCGATGGCGTCGACTTCCCACCCTGGCGAAACCAAGATGATCGTGAAGACGACCAGCACCACCGAGGTACTGACGGCCGACCAGACCGCGAGAACCCGCCGCCGGCCCCTCGTCTCGGTTGGGAGTGGGACCCGACGGTGACGCAGGTGATCGTGCGGACCTGCGACTGACGCCGGCCGATCGAGACGTTCGGCCAGGAGCAGCTGGTGATCGCGCAGTGCGATGCGCTGCGCTGCGAGGGAGGCGAGCTCCGCTTCGTCGGTGGCGCTCACCTGCTCGCCCCCGGCGACCGCGGCTCGCAGCGCTGTCTGGCGTTTCTCGATCTGGGCGTCGACTCCTTCGACGCCGGTGCCGAGTTGGGCAAGGCGGGTTTGCACGGCGTCGGCGGCGACAACGGCGTCGGACGGAACCTTGCGCAGCCCCGCCCATCCGACCGGGTCTCCCCACGACGCGCGCACCGTGGCCGAGCGCTCGTAGCGGGGCCCGGCCGGTCCGCGTTCGCCCCCCAGCGGGTCGCGGGTGTCGTTGCCCCAGAGCCCGCGGTAGTGAACGACCCACGGCGTGTTCTCGTCGATCACGACCGGTTCCCAGGTGCGGGCCTGGCGCGGCCCGATCGCGACGCCGTCGCCGCGCGCGTAGTCGATGTACGGGATGGACAGTCCGGAGTGCTCGTTGTCGGCTGTCCACGGGAGAAGGATGCGAGAGATGCGGCGGGTGAATCCGAGCAGACCGGCGAAGGCCGGGATGTCGTGGGTCGTGAGGTACTCGCCGGCAAGGTAGGCGCCACTGTGGGAGCCGAGACCCGCGAAGACCACCGGGTGTTCACCCTCGATGGTCAGATCGGGGTCGTCCCACCGTCGCCGCAGGTCGTCTCCCACCTCGTCGTGCGCGGATGACACGATCCACGCCGGCCGGAGGTCGTCGTCCGGTCCGGCGAGGTGGACCGTGACCTGTTCCCAGTCGGCCTCGTGGTCGTTCACGCCGAAGACGCGGCTGCGCCAATCGTTGTACGCGTAGAAGAACCAGTACTGCAGCACCGTGTATCCGCCGTCTCGGACGACGCGCCCGTAATAAGGGGTGTGGTCGGGTCTCATCCGGGTGCGGTAGTAGGTCTCGGCGGCCGCTTCGGTGCCCGACGCGTTGCGCCCGCGGAAGATCAGGCTGGCACGGTTGAGAGCGTCGAGGCCGCGACTGAGCAACCCGACGCGAGCGAGACGGCTGGCGTTGTGGAAGCGCGGCCGGTCGCTGCGCACCCACCACTTCGCGACCTCGATTCTCGAGAACGGAGTGTCGACGAAGCGCAGGAAGTGCCCTGCACGAGGGTGGTCGGCGCCGAGCTCGGCGAGTTGTTCGATGGTCAGCGATCCCTTGGGTGCAACGACGACGTGCCGGCGGTCGGGGCCGTGTTGGAGGAGCTCGCAGCAGTGCACGTAGTCGTCGACCGATGTGGGGAGGAAGAACTCGCCCTCGGTGAAACGCAGGATCGTTCGAAGCGCCCCATCAGCGACAGGTCGTGGGCGGCGTCGGTCGCACCGTCCCTCCCGACGTGGACCATCAGAGGTACCGGTTCCGTTCCAGCCATCGCAGCGAGAAGAACCCCCAGATCGGAGGGGCGTAGAAGGTCGCCAGGCGATGCAACATCACGGCGGCGAAGGCGGCCTCCTGTGGGACACCGAAGGAGGTCAGACCGAAGATCAGCCCTCCCTCCGTGACGCCGACACCGCCGGGGACCGGAAGCAGGCCGGCGAGCAGCGAGACCGCCATGTTGGTGAACAGCAGTTCGTGCAGGGCGAGCGAGTGTCCGAACGCCTGGACGAAGACGCCGAGCGTGAGAGCGAACAACAGCTCGGCGACGAGGTTGCCACCGAACAGCATCACCAGCCGTCGCAGCGATCGTAGACCGCGCAGCACGGTGAAGGCCTCGTGAACGGTCCTGCGGACCGCGCCGAGGACGAATCGGCGAAGGCGGGGGACGACGAGGATCACCAGCACGGCGACGGTGAGCGCCACTGCCAGCATCCACGCGATCCGCACCGCTGCCGAGGCAGGACCACTGACGTCGACATCGAGCGACAGCCCGCCGAACAACAACAGCGAGCCGAGCAGCAACGCCTGGACGATGAAGCCGCTCACGCCGTCCAGCGCGCCGGTCGCCACCGCCGCGCCCGGCGGAACCCCTTGGCGTTGGAAGAAGCGTACGTTGACCGCGATTCGGGCTGCGGCGGTGGGGATCGCGAGGTTGACGTAGGAAATGGCGAGCTGGAGCGCGTAGACGGGACCGAGGGGCATCGGAACGGGCGCTGCCCCGAGCGTCGACACGGCCTGGGCGACGCGAGGGAGTTGCGCCACGACGAAGCCGATCACGACCAGCCACCACGCCGCGTCCTGCAGCGAGTCGAGGAACTCGTCGAGGTCGAACCCGGCGAATGCCGACAGCAGCATCACGACAGCGAGCGCCGGAAGGGCGACCCGCAGGACCGATCCGACCGTGAACCTGCGCATCCGGATCAGTGGGGGCGCCTCGACACCCGATGCCTCCGCCACCTCGGATCGGAGCGCGTCGAGGTCGATGTCGAGGGCTCTCATCATCCGCCGCTGGTCGGCGGTCAGCGCCGTCGGCTGGAGGTACGGCAACAGCCCCTCGATCTCCTCGGCGGACCGGTGCTCGACGAGGCCCTCGATGGCCTGCTCGCGTCCGACGAGCCCGATCGAGGTGATGAAGAGCTGCGCATCGTCACCGCGCAGTTGGGCAGGCGTCGGAGCCACGGCCGCTCCTCGGAAGTGGACGAGGCCGAGATGACCGTCGTCGACGACGAGATTCTCCTCGTCGAGTTGGCCGTGCACGAGCCCGTTGTCGTGCAGGGTGGCGAGGAGTCGCCACAGCTCCCGGAGCCGCGGACCCGCGTCGGCGTCGGTGAAGACCGGGTCCGGGGCGACATCGACGTCGACGAAGCGACCGCGTTCGACCAGCAGCGTGCCACTGCGACGCAAAACGAGCAGGGCGTCGTCGGTGGCGGTGGCGCCCGCGGTGACCACCGAGTCCGTTGCGACGCCGGCCTGCGCGGCCAGCAGCGTCATCAGTGCCTCGTGCTCGACCTGACGGAGCCGACCGAAACCGACGGGTGAACCGGGTCGGCGGAGCCAGATCGTCCGCCACACCGTCGACACGAGCGCGGCGTCGTGGGCGTCGCGCCCGTACAGCTTCACGATCAGCTCGCTACCGTCGGCTCCCCGAGCGGCCACCGCGAAGAAGCCCGCGTCCTGTCGGTCGGCGGCCCCCAACTCGGTGATGTCGACCTTCATGTCGGCCAGCGCGAAACGGACGTCGGAGAGGCTCGGTCGGCCGGCGCTCGACCCGACGAGCAGGTGCACGATCGCAGCTGCTCCTGCGGCCGACAGCAGCGCGGCGAACACGCCCAGGGTGGTGCTGGCTCCCAGCGCGACGGGAGCGATCGAACCGAGCGCGATGATCGTGTAGCCGAGACGCCGGGCCGGTCGGACGAGATGGGGTGAAGCCGTGATGAGCAGTGCCGTGGGGATGCCGAGTCGGGCCGGTGGGAACACCGGTGGGGGCCGAACGTCTCCGAAGAGCGCCCCCACCTCCGGCCATCCTCCGGTCACGCTGCGGCCCAGGAGCAGCCAGAGGACGATGCCGAAGAGGATCGCCAGGACCATGTCCCGCCCGACCTTGGCCCGGCCGCGTGTGATCGCGGCGACGAGCACCACCAGCGCCCACACCGCCGGCAGATCGGCGAGGAGCTGCCACATGCCCGTCAGCGCATCCGGGAACGCGCCGAGGAAGCGGGTGATCGCCCTTGAGATACCGGGTTCGGGAACGGCGGCGAGTCCGACGAGCACGATGCCGGTGAACGAGACCGTCAGCAGGATCACGTCGGTGGCACGACGTGCGCGCGGTTGATCACCGGCGCTGGTGAACAGGCGGACGCGCCGTCGGATCCTGCTGGCCATCGCCGCGACCGCCTCGGAGGCGTTGCCCGTGGCGACGCTCGTGACCGACCCGGTCGGCTCGGTCATCGACTCGCTCGAAGCTCGCACAGTCTCGGGAACGAACCACCGGAGATCAAGCGTCGGACACTAGCCGAGCCTGCTCGGTGATGGCCTGGTGTCGAGGTTCCGGGCCGCCGTCGTCGTCCTCCCATCGCCGTCGCTGTCCGCCGTCCCCGCGTCGGAGGCGGGGATGCAGCGGTTCACTCGTGGCTCCCCGGTCGCCCGCACAGCGCATCCTGATCGGGATCGGCCACGGGAGACGACCGCAGGCCACGATCACGAGCCGCGACGCGATTGACTATCGGAGTGTTCGACTCTCTGGACTCCCTGAAACGGCCGTACGCGGCATCCGATCGGCGGATACCGCGCACGATCATCCAACCCGCGCAACGATTCGCAGCCGTCGAAACGGCGGGTGGAATCGTCATGCTCACGGGTGCCGTGTTCGCACTGATCTGGGCCAACTCGCCGTGGTCCGCGTCGTACCGCCAACTGTTCGAGACGGCGATCCAGTTCCGTATCGGTGACCTCGTCGATCTCGATCTCTCGCTCCACGAATGGATCAACGACGGATTGATGTCGTTGTTCTTCCTCGTCGTCGGACTCGAGATCAAACGCCAACTCGTTCACGGCGAACTCCGTGACCGGAGAGCGGCATCGCTGCCGGCGCTCGCTGCGCTGGGCGGGATGATCGTGCCCGCCGCCATCTACATCGCGATCAATTTCGGTGGGGCGGTCGATGGATTCGGTGTTCCGGTCGCGACCGACATCGCGTTCGCGGTCGGCGTCGTGACGCTCGTCGGGAGCCGGGTGCCGCTCGGCGTGCGGATCTTCATCCTCACCCTTGCCGTCGTCGACGACATCGGCGGCATCGTGGTGATCGCGGTCTTCTACGCGGAGGGGGTGAGCGCGGCCTGGCTCGCGGTCGCCGCGGCGTGCCTGGTGGGCGCGTGGAGCGCGAAGCGGCTCGAGATCCGTTCGCTCGTTCCGTACATCGGTCTCGGTGTCGTCTGCTGGTACGCGCTGCATCAGGCCGGTGTCGAAGCTGCCATCGTCGGCGTGATCTTCGGGCTGATGACCCCGGCCGAACCGTTCCACGACCCGAGTCGGTTCAGCGAGGGAATCGAGACGTTCGTCGACCGCTTCGATCGCAGCGAACACACCGTGCCGACCGAGATCGCGGCGTACGTCCGCGAGGTGGCCTCGCCGCTCGACCGGATCGAACTCAAGCTCACGCCGTGGGTCTCGTTCGTGATCGTTCCGATCTTCGCGATCGCGAACGCGGGGGTGAGCGTGTCGACGAGCGGGCTCGACACGAATGTCTTCGCAGGCGTGCTGTTCGGACTGGTGCTCGGCAAGCTCGTCGGGGTCGTGAGCTTCACCTGGCTCGCCGTACGCCTCGGCGTCGGGCGTCTGCCCGAGAACACGACGTGGAGTCACGTGGTCGGGATCGGGGCAACCGCCGGCATCGGGTTCACCGTGGCCCTGTTCGTCGCGGGACTGTCGTTCGAGGACGCCGACCTGCTGCGCTCGGCCAAGCTCGGGATCCTCGCGGCGAGCGTCGTCGCGGGCCTCCTCGGCTACTCGCTCCTGCGTCGAGCAGCGGGGTCCGGTGCCCCCGCTGATCCCAGCTCGGGCGACAGCGCCGAGCAGCCGATGCCGACCGTCGTGTGAACGATCGATCGGGTCCGGGGCTCCGGATCGGCGCGACGGTCAGGGGTTGTGGCCGACGAAC
The DNA here is from genome assembly GCA_963824025.1 of Ilumatobacteraceae bacterium. Lineage (GTDB taxonomy): Bacteria > Actinomycetota > Acidimicrobiia > Acidimicrobiales > Ilumatobacteraceae > Ilumatobacter_A. The sequence goes on along the minus strand of CAWGNY010000001.1, from coordinate 330,451 downwards.
TCCTCGAGGGCGATGGAGTGGTCGTCGGCGATCATTTCGGCGGCCTTCTCGCCGATCATGATCGAGGCCGCGTTCGTGTTGCCGCTCACGACGTTGGGCATGACGCTCGCGTCCGCGATCCGGAGACCGGCCACGCCGTCCACGCGCAGTCGGTGGTCCACGACCTTCCCCATCGCGCACGTGCTGGTGGGGTGGTACACGGTCCAGGCGTAATGGAGGGCGAGGTCCTCGAGCAGCGCATCGCTCGGTGTCTCCCCGGCGGTGTGTCCGTGCCTGGTCGCGAGCGCCGGGGGAATGAGAGCCGGTCCGATCCGGCGATCGCCCGGCCAGTTGTCGATGATGTCGAGCACACGGCGCAGGATCGCCACCATCACGGGCAGGTCGTGGGGGTCGCTGAAGTAGTTCATCCGGATGTCGGGATGCTCGGTGGGATCGGCGCTGGCCAGGACGATCTCGCCCTCGCTGTGAGGCTGTACCGGGTTGGCGAGCACGATCACCGATTCCGCGTCCGGGCCGAGACGGACTGCGGGATCGTCGAAGTACTCGTCGGTGTCGACGCGCAGCAGCGCCTTCCACATGTCGGGGTTGTAGCCGCACGCGAAGAACCCGATCTGCGCATCGTGGGTGTGGTCGTCGCCGAGCCCGGTCGAGAACCAGGCACACGCTTCGTACAATGACGACGACACGAGCCCGTTGCCGGTGGTCGCCCATTCGGTGATTCGCCGCTCGGCTTCCTCCTTGAGCGACTGAAGCTCCGCCGGGAGCTCACCGTCGTCTGCCGGGTCGGCCGGCAGCGGCCCGGCGGGTGCACGGAGCGCGTCCGGGCCCATCGAGATGCCGATCTCGGTCATCGAGACGCCGACACCGGGTGCCGGGAAGACCAGCGCGACCTGGAGATGGTCCTTCAGGTGCTTGCCGACGTGCGGCGAGTCGAGCGCGCATTCGACTCCGACGGCGTCGAGTTCATCTCGCGGCCCGATGCCGGACAGCATCATGATCTGCGGCGATCCGATCGCTCCGGCGCTGAGCACCACCTCCTTGTCGGCCATGACGGCAGCGACCTCACCGCCGACGGTGGAGTATTCGACACCGACCGCCGTCAGGGTGCCGGCGCTCGAGTCGAGCAGCACGCGGGTCACCTGCGCTCCGGAGATCACCTCGAGGTTGGGTCGCTGCTCGACGTCGCCTTCGAGGAACGCGTGATAGGTGCTCGACCGCTTGCCGTCCCGGGTCGTCGTCTGGAGGAGTGACACCACACCGTCGGGTCCGCCGCGGTCGCGGCCGTTGTAGTCGCCGCCGGGGATCCCCGCGGCGACGGCGGCCTGGACGAACTCGCGGGAGCCGTTGATGACCGGGGAACGCACCGAGACGCCGAGCGGACCCTCGGTGTTGTGTGCGTCGGCATCGACGACGATGTCGCCGCTGGGGGCGAGACCCTCGCTCTTCTTGAAGTACGCGAGGACGTCGTCGTAGCTCCAGCCGGCAGCCCCATCGGCTGCCCAGGAATCGAAGTCCCCGGGATGCCCGCGGACGTAGGCCATGTAGTTGATCCCCGAACTGCCACCGAGCATCTTGCCGCGGGGCATCATCATGCGGCCGTCGGTCAGTCCGAGACCCGCCTCGCCCGCGTCGGCCGTGTACATCCAGTCGGTCTCCGGGTCGAGCTGCAGAGCGGAGCATGCGGCCGGCATCGACTCCGCGGCAGGCGGGGGGCCACCGGCTTCGATGAGCGCGACGCGGCATGACGGATCTTCGGACAGTCGGGCGGCGACGACCGCTCCGGCCGAACCCCCTCCGACCACGACAACATCGAATGTTCTCTGGGACATCGGTGACCTCCTTCGCGGCGCCGCGGAGCGAGCGCTCACGTCGGAGTGCTTACCACACACCTCCCGACCCGATCTCCGTCGGGTCCCGATCGCCGAGGCCTGGTCAGTTGAGGTGGAAGCCGGCGTCGACGTGCACCAGTTCGCCGGTGATGAACGCCGCACGATCGCTCACGAGGAAGGCGACCGCTTCGGCGATCTGCGATGGATCGGCCACCCGGCCGAGCGGGAGCGTCCTGGCCACCAACGCCCGCCGATCGTCCTCGATCAGCCCGTTCATTTCGGTGGCCGCCAGCGGCGAGATCGAATTGACCCGGACGCCGAACCGTCCGAGCTCACGGGCGGCGGTCTGCGTGACCGCGTGAAGTCCGCCCTTGCTCGCCGAATACGCGGCCTGGCCCGGGTTTCCGCGTTCGCCCGATGTCGAGGTCAGGTTGACGATCGCCCCGCCGCTCGCCTGGCTCTTGAACACGCGGGCGGCGGCCCGGATGATGGCGAATGGAGCGGTGAGATTGGCGGTCAAGGTGTCGTCCCACCGTTCGTCGGTGACCCCGGTGATGAAGTTGTCGAGCGCCACGCCTGCGTTGTTGACGACGATGTCGAGTCGGTTGGCCTGTTCGACGACGGCTCCCACCAGCTGATCGCCGGCCGCGGCGGAATCCAGTTCGCGGGCGATCGGCCGCGCTCCGGGAATCTGCGCGGCGACCTCTGCGCAGCGCTCGTCCGACCGGCCGTGCACGATCACCGTGGCGCCTGCGAACGCGAGCCGCTCGGCGATGGCTCGTCCGATGCCGCGGGTTGCGCCGGTCACCAACGCGACCCGACCGTCGAGACGGTCGCTGGGGATTTCTGGCATCCCTCGACCGTAGTGACCCGGTTCCGCGAGTCACATGCCCGAACGCCTCGTCACCCACGGCGCGGGACGCGGATCCGACGAGATGTCCGTGGCGTGGTCGACGGCGAAGATCAGCTCGGTGCACCCCCGATCGTGATCGACGACGGTCGCGCCGGTGGATTCGGCGAGTCGGATGAACGCCTTGCTCCGCCGACTGCTGCGGAAGGTGACGCATCGGTGGCCGTGTCGCGCCGCCCGGCGGAGCGTGGTCTGCAGGAGCTGCCGCCCGATCCCGCGACCGCGATGTTGCTGCACGACGGCGATGATCGCCGAGCCGTCGTGGTCGACCCGCGACATCGCGACGAGTCGGTGGTCGACCATCACCCCGAGGCGGATCCCGCCCTGCGTCGTCAGGTTCTCGAGGGACGACCGCGGCAACTTCGGTGCTGCGGTTCCGAAGAACCGCTGCTCACACCTCATCTGTCGCGCGAAGACGGCGACGGCCACTTCCAGGCTCGGATGAGCAAGGGCCACGACGAGGCGCTCGTGTGTCGCCGTTCGAGGGTCCGGTTCGCAGCGCATGCGGGTGATGTTGGCATCACGACGTCACCGGAGCGTTTCGAGCGGATGAGCAGTCGTGGAGCGGCGTCGGCGCGGGTGGGGTGGCTCGGCGTCTCCCGGTCAGCTGGACTCCGTCGTGGCGGTCGGGAGGAGGAGCACGATCGCATCTCCCGCGTCGACGATCGGACAGCGCGCCGCCACGTGCTGATCGGGGCGGACGACGAGACACAGTTCAGCAGAGAGGCCGAAGGCGTCGTCCCACACGTCGGCGTCGACCGCGCGGATCCGGCTCGGCACACGCGTGGGTGGCACCGGCGCCGCGGCGCCGGCGCGCACGAGCACGGTCAACACCGCCGGGTCGACGAGATCGAGCGTCGAGGTCTCGGCGTCGATCCATCCGTGGGGCAGCCGGCCGCCCGGTCGTGTCGACGGTTCGTAGTCGCGTGCCGGTTCGTCGACCACGGCCGGAGGTGTGCCGTCGTCGATCACGAGCGGACCGTCGTACGCGTGCCCGAGTTGGAGGCCGAGCAGGTCGAAGTGGATCGCCTGGGCGGCGATCGCCGTCTCGACCGCCGCTCGCCGAACGGGATCGGCAAGGGTGGCGCGAACGGAGTCGGCGGACTCGTCGATGTCGGCGGTGATCCCGAGCGCGATCGGCACCTCGATCAGTTTGAACGCGTTGTGGAGCGACTGGTCGCAGTTGAACTGCGCGATCGGACGACGCTCGGCCTCGTACGTGTCGAGCAGTCGGTCGTCGGCCCACCCGGCCTCGACCGCGGCGAGCTTCCAGATCAGGTTGTGGGCATCCGCGACGCCGGTGTTGAGTCCGAGTCCACCGGTCGGCGGGAACCGGTGCGCGGCGTCGCCGACCAGGAAGATGCGGCCGCGCCGGTACCTGTCGGCGATCTGGGCGCTCATGTGCCAGGTCGACACCCCGAGAACCTCGAAGGGGACCGATGGATCCTCCAGCGCGATGCGGACCATCTCCGCACATCGGTCCGGGGTGTAGGCCTCGACCGGCTCGTCGTCCGGGTTCCACCCGTGCATGTAGACCCACTCGCGTTCGACACCGTGTGACACGAACGTGCCGGCCGCGGTCGGATCGACGACGAAGTAGAGGACGCCGGTGTCATCTCCCACGAGGCGGCGCATGTCGGCCGCGAGGTGGACCATCACGAACGACTGGATCGTGCGTGGCCCGAGGAGCTCGATGTCGAGCGAGCGGCGTACAGCACTGCTCGCTCCATCGGCACCGATCACGTACGACGCGCTGACCCGGTAGGCGCCGTCGGGCCCGTCGACGTCGACGAGCACGCCGTCGTCGGTCTCGACCGATCCGGTCCACGCATGCCGGTAGCGCACGTCGAGTTCGGGTGTGAGCAGCAAGGGCTCGAGTCGATGCTGGCTGAGATTGCGCAGCGGCGTCGGGGTCACCGCAAGCATCTCGTCGCCTTGGCGCTCGTAGGGCAGTGATCCGATGACCTCACCGCCGAGCTTGGTGACCCAGTACACGCGGCCGGCCTCGACCGGCGACAACGCGGCGTCGAGCAGCGGCCGTGGGGCGACCCCCGCCTGCCGCCAGATCTCGAAGGTCCGGGCGTTGACCGCGTGGGCCGCCGGTGAACGTTGCGGTCCGTCGCGTCGTTCGAGCACGATCGCCGACAACCCCAGTCGAGCGCAGAGGTGGGCGGCGGTGAGCCCGGTCGGGCCGGCTCCCACGATCACGACGTCGGTGTACCGGAGCCCGCCGTCCGGCGGCGCCGTGGGCATCAGAACACCCCGTCGTAGCTTCCGCCGTCGAGCTGCAGATTCTGCCCGCTCAGGTAACCGCTCTGCGCGGCGCACAGGAACGCGAACGCATCACCGAACTCCTCGGGCCGGCCGAGTCGGCCCGCCTTGATCGAGGCCACCTGCTCCGCTCGCGCCTCGTCGTACGTGATGCCCTTCAGCTGCATGACGAGCTCCGCCATCTGGTGCTGTCGGCCGGTGTCGAAGCGCTCCGGGAGCAGCTGGTTGATCGTGACGTTGTGGCGGACGACGTCCTTCGACAGTCCCTTCAGCACGCCGGTGAGACCGAGGCGCGGGCCGTGCGAGAGGCTCATCATCGGGTTCGGCGACTTCACCATCGCCGAACTGACGGCGATGATCCGTCCGAAGCCGCGATCGCACATTCCGGCCACGACACGCTGGACGAACATCAGGGGACCGACCAGGGACTGCTGGAGCGACGACTCCATGACGTCCCGGCCGATGCGCGCGAACGGCATCGGCGGTGGACCCTCACCGTTGAGGAGGACGATGTCGGGTTCGGGGCACGCCTCCAGCAGCGCGTCGTGAACGTCGGCGGTCGAGGAATCGCCGACGACACCGTGAACGCGCACGGCGTAGCGGTCGGCGATCTCCGCAACGGCGGTCTCGACGTCGGCTGCACCCCGACCGTTCACCACGACGTCGACGCCTTCGCGGGCGATGCTCTCGGCGCATGCCCGCCCGAGCCCTCGACTCGAGGCGAGCAGGATCGCCTTCCGGCCGGAGATTCCCAGGTCCACGAGCGCTCTCAGTTCCAGCCCAGCGCTTCGCGGGCTGCGCCGATGGTGTCGAGATCGAGCGGGTTGAAGAACTCGGGTGGGGGCTCCTTGGGCCCCCACACCGAGAACCCGGCGGGTCCGTCGGAACCCTCCCAGTCGCGTCGCAGATGTTCCCGTTCCCAGAGTTCGTCGTCGACGATCTGATCCATGTCGGAGAAGAACTCGAAGTAGGTGCCGGCCGGGTCGGTGAGGTACCAGAAGATGTTCGAGCCGAGATTGTGGCGTCCCACACCCACGACGCTCGCGTCTTCGCGCTCGGCGACCACAGCGCTCCCGGCCTTGCCGATCGCGTCCACGTCGTCGACCTCGAACGCGTAGTGGTTGAGGTAACTCGTCGAGGCCGGCTGGAGCAGCAGGTTGTGATGGTCCGACTCGATCCGTCCGAACGTCGCCACGCCGTTGAGGATCTGGTCGGACACCTTGAAGCCGAGCCCGTCGAAGAAGAACGCGGTTGCCTCGCCGAGATGTGGTGTGCCGAGGACGACGTGCCCCAGTCGGCGTGGAGCGCGTGGCTCCGCCTCGACCACGGCCTCGGCCCGCGCGTTCGCCCTCACCTGTTCACCAGGGCCGTTGTAGGCACGTTGCTGCGCGGGTGACAGCGGGTGCGGAGCGCCGACGTCGATGACGACGCGATGTCTGAAGATCGGGTCGACGCAGCGCAGGGTGGTGTCCTCGGTCGTCGACTCCACGCCCATCTCGGCGATGCGGCCGGCGATGTCGGCGAGGTCCTGCTCGGTGTCGCAGCTCAGGTGGAGCGCGGACAGGTGCCGGTGGGTTCCTTCGGCGACACGCAGTTGCACGTCGCGATCGGCGGTGCCCAAGACGCCGTCGTCGGTGTGCCGCAGGCCCCGCCGCTGCCAGAACGCGACGAGTTCGCCGGGGTCGGGGACGCTGAGTTCGATGTCGAGGAGTCCGTTGAGTGCCATCACGCGCCGACCCTGGCGTAGTCACTCACCCGGACGCAGTGGTTCGTCATCGTGCCGACGCCGTCGATCGTGGTCGTGATCACGTCGCCGTCGGCGAGGAACCTGCCCTGCGACGCCCCGATGCCTCCGGGGGTGCCGGTGAAGATGACGTCGCCGGTGACGAGCGTGGTGATGTGCGACAGATAGCTGACGAGGGTGGGCACGTCGAAGATGAGGTTGGCGGTCGTGTCGTCCTGGCGGACCTCGCCGTTGACCTCGGTGACGATGTGCAGGTCGTCGCGGTCGGTGAGTTCGTCGGTCGACACGAGAACGGGGCCCGTCGGGCCGAACGTGTCGAACGACTTGCCGAGGTCGAAGTGCGGCGGTTTCGCCGCGAACTGGACGGGCCGGTCGGAGATGTCCTGGCTGACGGTGACGCCGACGACGTGGTTCCACGCGTCGGCGACTGCGATGTCCTTCCCGCCGGTCCCGATCACGACGAGCAGCTCACCCTCGTAGTCGCAGCCGTCGCTGCGCAGCTCGACGTCGGCGGTCGGGCCCACGATGCACGACGGGAACTTGGTGAACACGAGTGGGCTGTCGGGCACGTCCATGCCGCCCTCGGCGGCGTGCGCCCGGTAGTTGAGCCCGATGGCGAACGACTTCTGGGGGCGCGGCACGGGAGGGCCGAGCACGACGTCGGCCAGATGCCCGGTGACCGAGGATTCGTCGAGCGCCGCCGAGAGTTCGGACAGGAGATCGGGGCGGGCGAGCGCCTCCATCGGATCGGCGCCGAGCAACCCCGACGAGTGCGTGGCCAGGTCGGTGTAGCGGTCGCCGACGACGAGCGCTGCCCGGCCGGCGATGTTGGCGAGGCGGAATCCCATGGCCTGATCATGCATCATATATGATGTACGGTCAACCCTCGTTGTGCAAGGATGTGTGCCGTGAGCGAACTGTCGACGACCACGATGTCAGCGCCCGGCACGACCGTCCCGATGACGCGTTCGGCCTGGGCCGACCACCGGCTGCGCGAGGCGATCGTCGGCGGCCGCCTCCTGCCCGGCGATCCGCTGGTGATCTCCACGCTGGCGAAGGAGTTGGGCGTCTCGGCGACGCCGCTGCGCGAAGCGCTCGGCAGGCTGGCCGCCGAAGGGCTCGTCGATCTGCAGGCGCACGGGTCGGCCCGTGTCGCCAGCGTCGATCTCCGCGAGGCGGTCGAGATCTACGAGCTGCGCCAGGTGCTCGAACCGATGGCTCTCGAGAGGTCGGTTGCACGGGCCGACGACGGCTTCGACGACCGAGTCGAGGCGGCCTGGCAGCGGCTGACCCTGAGCCGGTTGTCGACGGCGAGTGACCACGCGGCCTTCCATCGGGAGCTGTTGTCGTGCTGTGATTCCACCTGGATGCTTCGCCTCTCGACGCTGCTGTCCGATCGAGCCGGCCTGATGATGAAGGTCAGCGCGCTCGCTCGCCCTGACGACTACGACCTCGCCGAGTCGCACCGACGCCTGAAGGACCTGACCGTCGCCGGCGATGCCGCAGGTGCTGCCGACGAGCTGCGGCGACACCTGTCCGGCACGGTTCGAGCGCTGGCGTCGATCCTCGGCCGTTCGGCCCCTGCACGGTGACGGACATCGCCGGCGTGGCATCCAGGGGCGAGTGAGGATGCGACGCCGGCACGCAGCGGTCGCCATTGCGCTGCTCGTCGCGGGATGCGCGGCGGGGTCCGGCACGTCCCCGACCCCGTCCACCGCGCCCATCTCGGCGGCAACGGCTGCGTCGGCCACCACCACCGCCGCCGGCTCCACGAACACCGGCTCCACGAACACCGGCTCCTCCACCACCGCGTCGGCCCGGGAAGCGCCCTTCACGACGACGCGGGACATCCCCTACATGACGCTCGACCAGGTCGAGCTCCGACTGGATGTCCACACGCCGACCGCGGCGGGGCCGTGGCCCGTCGTCGTGGCATTCCACGGACGCTCGAACCAGGGAAAGGACGCAGCCGGGAACGAACTCGTCCCGGAGGCGGCCGCCGCGGCGGGCATGGTGGTGTTCGTCCCGACCTGGTACTCGGGGGATCCGTTCCCCCTGATGGTCGACGACATCGAGGGTCTGAAGGACGCGGGGAACTGTGCGGTCGCGTACGCGCAGGAGCACGCGGCCGATCACGACGGGGATGCGGCGCGCACGGTGGTCTACGGCTTCTCGGCGGGCACCGGCCCCGCGCTCGCTGCGGCCCTCGAACCGAGCGGGGTCGCCGTCCCCGGGTGCGCAGCCCGATCGGTACCGAGCCCCGTCGCGGGTGTCGTCCTCGGCGACGGGGAGTACTTCTGGCAGTCCGAGGCGTTCGACGGCGCATTCGTCGCCGACCTCGACGCCATGCAGGCATCGGTTGCGGCCTTCACGGACCCCGTGTCCTGGCCGGACGATCTCGAGGCGACGTTCTTTCTCTGGGCCGCGGCGGACGGTACCGCTCCGAGGTCGATCGGTGACCCGGGGGACGACGCCGGATGGCTCGCCCAGCGCGATCCGACCGGTTCGATTCGCGACGACCTCGAGCGGCTCGACCAGCTCGCGGACGGCATCATCAGCTATGTCGATTCGGCCCGACTCCTCCGGCTCCGGCTCGCCGAGGCGGGCCACGACGTCACGCTGACCGTCGCTCCCGGGGGCCACACCGTCGAGGACAAGGTGCCCGAACTCGTCGAGTGGCTCGCCGCCGCCGCCGCCTGAACCGAGCGTTGCTTCAGGCGCCGGCCGCGATCAGCTCGGCCATGTCGGCCGGTTCGAGGAACTCCGGTGGCACGGGCGGTCCGAACGCGTAGAGGAATTCGTGGCCGGCCCAGTCCTTGGGGCGGTACAGATCCTGGGCGGAGATCCGGTCGATGTCGGCGGTGTACTCGACGAACGTGCCGCTCGGGTCGCGCAGGTACCAGAACCAGTTCGAACCGATCGCGTGGCGGCCGACGCCCCACATGTTCCGGTCGGGATCGATGTCGACCATCGCCTGTCCGCCGCGCACCACGTCGGCGACGTCATCGACCTCGAACGCGATGTGATGAGGGAACGCGACGGGCGCGGCCTGGATGGCGAGATTGTGGTGGACCCCGCCGCATCGCGTGAACGCGATGATCCCGGGGACCTGATCACTGATCTCGAAGCCGATCACATCGGTGAAGAACGCGAGCGTTGTCGGCTGATCAGGCGTGCCGTAGACGACGTGGGTGAGGTTCGACGGGGCGACGGGTTCGTCGGACATCACGCTCTCGGCGGGGACGTCGATCCGCTCGTGGACGCCGGGACGGTTGAACGTGCGCGGGGGCGTCGGCGCGTCGTACCGCGCGGCTCGGGTGACCTCGACGAGCAGCCCGGTCACCGGCTCCGCGACGACGAGCCGGTCGTCGTGCGACTCGACGATCGCTCCGAGACCGCTCTGCTCGACCCGGCCCGCGATGCGACCGAGATCGTCGAGATCGTCGGTCCCGACGCCGAGGCGGTGCAGCGTCCGCGTCGACGACGCCACGAGTTCCAGCTGTTCGCCGCCGTCGCGAGTGCAGAGCACTCCGTCCCCGGACAGGCCGAACTGGTGGAAGAACGCGGTGGACGCAGCGACGTCGGGGACGCCGAGGGTGATGGTGGTCAGACGGTGGAGCCCCATGACTGGACAAATTAGATCACATGATAGATAATCGCAACCCATGACGACCGTGGCAAACACCCCGGAGACGCCGTCCCCCCCACCGGCCGCCGGCCGCCGGCGCCAGGCCAGGTCCGAAGCGACGCGTGAAGCGCTGCTCGACGCGGCGCTCGCCGAATTCTCCGCCCATGGCTTCGAAGGTGCCTCGACCCGAGCGATCGCTGCGGCCGCGGGCACCCACCAACCCCAGATCAACTACCACTACGCCTCCAAGGAAGCGCTGTGGATGGCGACGGTCGATCACCTCTTCGAACGTCTCGACGCAGCCGTGCGCCGCGAACTCGGACACGAGTCGGTCGGTTGGGACGACCGCGACGGGTTCGCCGCCAACGTCAGAGCCTTCGTGCGCGCGGCAGCAGGGTTGCCCGAACTCAACAGGATCATGGTGCAGGAGGCGACGATCGACTCCGAGCGGCTGCGCTGGATCGTCGAACGCCACACGCGGCCTCGGTTCGATCTCGTCACACGATCGTGGCGCCGTCTCCGATCCGCCGGCACCGTGACCGACGTCGACGAGGTCGTCGTGTACTACTCGCTCGTCGGTGCGGCATCGCTGCCGTACGTCAATGCGCCCGAGGCCCGCCTGCTCGGCCACGACACGCTTGCCGACGCGTTCGTCGAGGCACACGCCGATGCGCTCGTCGCGATGTTCCTGGGCCCCGACGATCGGACGACTGCATGAGCAACACGACGCGGGACCACGCCGACGTCATCGTCGTCGGTGGCGGGCCCGTCGGCGTCACGGCAGCGCTCCTCCTCGGCCGACGCGGTTTCTCCGTGCGGGTGCTCGAGCGCGGGGAGGAGGTGTACGACCTGCCGCGGGCCATCGTCATGGACGACGAGATCCAGCGGGTGTTCCAGAACGCCGGTCTGCTCGACGAACTCCGCGCGATCACCACACCGATGCAGGGTGCCGAGTTCGTTCGTCCCGACGGTGGGCGGATCATCGGCACCGAATTCCCGTTGGGGGCCGATTGGCCGCTCGGACTGCATCCGTCGGTCACCTATTACCAACCCGAGCTCGAGGCCCTCCTCCGAGACGCTGCCCGTCGCAACGGCGTCGACCTCTCGCTCGGGATCGAGGTGACCTCGGTCGAACAAGCCGCAGATCACGTCACGGTCCACACCGACGCGGGGGAGGAGACCGGCCGGTGGCTCGTCGCCGCCGACGGGGCATCGAGTCGCATCCGCAAGCAGCTCGGAGTGGACTTCGTCGACCACGGCTACGACCAGGACTGGCTCGTGCTCGACGTCCGGCTGCACCGGCCGCTGCCATCGCTTCCCCGGTTCGTGCAGCAGGTGTGCGACCCGGACCGCCCCACGACCTATGTCGTCGGCCACGCCGACTACCGCCGATGGGAGTTCCAACTCCAGCCGGGGGAGACAGGGGAGGAGATGGTCGAACCGGCGCGGGTGTGGAGACTCCTCGAACCGTGGCTCACATCCGACGACGCGGATCTGATCCGCGCGGTCGTGTACCGATTCCACGCCACCGTTGCGGACTCGATGCGTTCGGGTCGGATCTTCCTCGCAGGCGACGCCGCACACCAGATGCCGCCGTTCCTCGGACAGGGCCTCTGCTCGGGCATCCGCGACGCGGCCAACCTCGCCTGGAAGCTCCGACTCGTCGAGGACGGGATAGCGTCGGACGGCCTGCTCGACACCTACGGCGACGAGCGACTCCCGCACGCCGCCGGTGTCGTCGAGCACGCCGTCGACACGGGGCGACTGATCGACGAACTCTCCGGCCGTGCACCGCTCCACACCGGCCTCGATGCGGCGTACGGGGGCAGTCGTCCGTTCCCGATCCTGCGGCACGGGATGATCGACGGGGAGCGCCCGGCTGTCGGTCGTCAGCTGCCGCAGCCGACGATCGATGGTCGCCCACTCGACGAGCTGCTGGGACCGGACTTCGCGATCGTCGTCGACGACCGCGCGATCCTCGACCGTGTCGACCCACGGTGGTTCGCCCTCGGCGCCGTGGTCGAGGTACCGGTCGGGACGATGCCGTTCGTGCTCCCCCCGGGTGGGGCGGTGATCGTGCGCCCCGACCGATACGTGGCCGCAGTCGCCCACGATGCCGCCGAACTCGCGGCGTCGAGCGCGGCACTGCTCGCGCACGTCCACGGGTGACCCGAGGCGACCGAGGTGGGGGAAACCCCACCCTCGAAACGCCGGTTGGCCGGGCTGAGGTGCGCCGTCGCGTTCGCGATGATGGAGACATGACCAACACACCCGACTCCACCCTGCCGCCCCCCGGCGCACCACAGCCGGCCCCACCGCCGCCGGCCCGGGCGCGGACCCCCCGAACCCGAACGGCCGGCCACATCGTCGCGATCGTCGTCGGATGCCTGCTGCTCGTTCCGGGTCTGGGCATCGCGGCCGGCGGTGCCGCCGCGGCGATCGGACAGGCCGTTGCGACCGATGACGACGGCTACTTCCGCTTCACGCTCGACCGGGTCGAGAGCTCCGGCGTGGCCGTCGCCACGACCGACCTGTGGCTCGACGACGTCGAAGGAGACGCCTCGCCCTGGGTGTTCGACTTCCTCGACGTCGACCTGCGGCTCCGTGTCGACGGAGCCGCCACCACCGACGACGTGTTCGTCGGAATCGCGCGGTCGGCGGACATCGAGGCGTACCTCGATGACGCGGCCTACTCCGAGGTGACCGAGGTCGACGACCACGCGCCCCGGTATCGACAGATCGACGGGATCCGGTCGATCGAGCCGCCCACCGACCAGGACTTCTGGACGGCCAGCGCGTCGGGAACAGGTGAGCAGCAACTCGAGTGGGAGGCGCGAGGCGGCCGCTGGTCGGTGGTCGTGATGAACGCGGACGGGTCTCCCGCCGTGGCGGCCGACGTCGAGATCGGCGCACGATCGGGGGCGGTCACGGCCGTCTCGATCGCTCTGCTGGCGATGGGCGGGATCATGGCCTCGGTCGCGATCGTCCTGATCGTGGTCGGTGTCCGCGGACGTCGCTCGACGGACGAGGACGCCGGGGGTCCGAGACCGCTCACCACACCACTGCCGGCACCGAGCTCGGACCTCGGCGTCGCCCCGGACGCCCGATCATCACCGGTCGGCTGACGTCGCCCGTTCCCCCTGCGCACTGCCGGTGTCTCCCACGACATCGGCAGTGACGCGCGTCGTACGACGTCGTTTCGAGTCGTCCCCGGGAACATTGCGGTCTCGCGACAACTCGCCCGGCGCGTGTGTTCCCGACCGATGCCGTGGCACGGTCGGTGATGTGCGTCCGGATCTCGGTGCACGCCAACATGGAATGAGTGGTCGATGGCAAAGAAGCAACCCGTCTCGAAGTGGTCCGATGGCACCACACCGGTGGAGGAGCTGCCCGAGCCGCAGCAGTTGGCGCACCAGATCGTCGTCGAGCGTCGTGACGTCATCTCCTCGGTGACGCGCATCATGGAGGCCGAGTTGAGCGACGAGGGCCGCATCCAGGCGCTCACCGCCTTCCACGTGGCGCTGTCGGACCTCGACGACCCGAACCGCGATCCACGCGTGAGCATCGCCGCCGCCGAAGGCGTCTGACACCGTCGCACCGGGCACGGACCCGGCCGGACCCGGCGAGATCTGCGCCGAGTCCGCCGACTATCGTCGCACGGACATCGAGACGGGGGTTGGACGTGCACGAACGAGAATTGATGCCCGAACGGGTGGCCGCGTTCCTCGGGCTGCATCGAGACGACATCGACGAGATCGAGGTCGTCGCGTACGAACCGATGGCCGGCGGTTACAGCCGATCGATGGCGAGCGCACGGATTCGATATCGGGCCGGTGAGGTGACCCTCGAGGAGACGGTCGTCCTGCGCGGTGACCCACCGCCGGGTCACGCGATGATCGAGACCGATCGCGATCACGAGTGGATGGTGCTCGAGGCGCTCACGGCACTCGGCGCGATCCCGATCCCGCCCGCTCGCCACTACGACTCGACGGGCGAGCACCTCGGCACGAAGGCGATCGTGATGGACCACGTGGCCGGCGGGTCGCTGCAGTCGCTGCTCGACGACGTCGACGACTACGGCGACCATCCCACACGGCTCGCCGAGCTGTGGGGCAGAGTCCACGCGGTGACGCCGGATCAGCTCCCGGACGCGATGCCGCACCCGCTGAGCTGGGACCAGCACATCGACGGTCTCATCGAGATGTGGCACATCGTCGAGACGCGCAGCGTCAACAGCGACCCGGTGGCCCGCTACATCGCCGCGTGGCTGGCGGCGAACAAGCCGCCGCCACTCCCGCTGCGCCTCACCCACGGCGACCCGCAGGCGCCGAATGTCATGATCGATCCCGACGGCGAGTACCTCCTCGTCGACTGGGAGTTCGCGTCGATCGGTGACCCGCGGGAGGACCTCGGCTGGTACAACATCTACTCGTCCGCCGCAGGACCGAACCTGTACACGCACGACCCCGAGACGTTCCTCGCCGCCTACCGTGAGGCCACGGGCTTCGGCGAGGCCGCGGTCAACGAGTGGACGGTCGGCTACTTCACGATCCTGGCGGGGATCAAGATCGGTGCGACGATCAACGAACAACTCGACCGTTTCGCACTGGGCGAGAACTCGGGGGTGATGACCGCACTCCAGGTCGGATCGCTCTGCTACGGCCACGAGCAGAACCTCGCCGCCATCTCCGGCCTCCAAGCCGCCCTCGATGCCCAGGGAGCAACGTCATGATCGTCCGTCCGACCACGAGCCAACTCCTTCGCGACGTGCGCCACGAGCTCGTCGAGACGATCGTGCCGGAGGTCACCTCGCCGACCGCCCAGGTCGCGCTCGAGCAGATCGACATCATCCTCGAGCAGTGTGCGGTCCGAGCCGACAACGAGATCGCCTGGATGACCGAGGAGATCGCGGAGATCGACGAATTTGCCGGGCGGGTCGTCGACGAGACGCACGACGAGCCGACCGCGGCGGCGCTGCAGGCGGCTCGGCACGAGGCAGGAGGGTCGCTCACCCTGGAGTCGATGTGCGACGACTACAACCGGATGTCCGAGGCGTTGTCGTGCGCGATCGAGGCCTGCATGGGCGACCCGGAGCGCGCGCATCTGCTCGCCGAGGCCGTCCGCATCCTCCAGAGCCGCCGATCCGATCGCGAGGTCGACGCCCGCGCCAACTGGCGCCTCGTCGGTCGCGGCTGACGAACGAACCCCGTCGCGGCAACGGTCAGCGACCGAAGACGCGCGCGAACATGCTCGGTCCGCTCGCCGACCCGTTCCCGCACGCACACCGATCACTCGCCGGGACGTCCCCCAGCACCTGCTCGACGTGGGCTCCACATCCGCGCCAGCTCGGCTTGTTGCAGGTCTGGCAGTTCACTCGTTGGCACATCGCTCTGTTCCCTTCGGGTCTCCGACTAATTGTACGTACAATATCGGGGACGCAGGGCATCTCCTCGCTCGCGAGCACACGAGGCCACAGCCGACTCTGCGTCGTACGATCGCACCATGACCGCTCGACTGATCGAACCGTCCTTCTGGAAGCAGCCGCTCGACGCCCGGATGCGCGAGATGGCCGACATCCGCGAGACCGGTCCGTTCATCGAGGTGCCGTTCCACAACGAGCTGAGCGGTGAGGACGAGCGCTTCTTCGCCGTCACCCGGTACGAGGAGGTCGTCGCGATCAGCAAGGACGCGAAGAGCTTCAGCTCCGCCCAGGGTGCGATCTCGATCGTCGACCTTCCCGCCGAAGCGCTCGAGTTCTTCGGTTCGTTCATCAACATGGACAACCCCCGCCACCAGCGTCAGCGCGCGATCGTCGCGAAGACATTCACGCCCACCGAACTCGCTCAGGTGCTCGACTCGGTCGAAACGATCTCGCGCGAGGTCATCGACGATTTCTGCGAGACCGGCGAGGTCGACCTCGTCGAGGCGCTCTCCCAGCCGTTCCCGCTGCTCGTCATCTGCGACATGATGGGCATCCCCCGCAGCGAGTTCGACACGGTCCTCGACGCCACGAACATCATCCTCAGCGGTGGCGACCCCGAGTTCATCGGTGACGGCGACCCGATGACGGCGATCCTCGGAGCAGGCCTGGAACTCACCGGCCTGATGAACGAACTCTCCGACGCCCGTCGCAAGAACCCCACCGACGACCTGACGAGCAAGCTCGTGCACGCCGACGTCGACGGCGAGATGCTCGCGCCCGAGGAGGTCGCCCCGTTCTTCATCCTGCTCGCGGTGGCCGGCAACGACACGACGCGTACGGCCATCAGCCACGGCATGAACCTGCTCGCGCGGCATCCCGAGCAGCGTTCGATCTGGCAGCACGATGTCGACGGCGTCACCGCGAGCGCCGTCGAGGAGATCGTCCGCTATGCGTCGCCCGTCACGTTCATGCGTCGCACCCTCACCACCGGCCTCACCATGTCGGGCCACGACTTCGTCGAAGGTGACAAGGTGGTGATGCTCTACGGTGCCGCGAACCGTGATCCGCGTGCGTTCGACGACCCCGAGGCGTTCGAGGTTCGCCGCACCCCGAACCCGCACCTCGGATTCGGGGGGCCGGGCCCCCACTTCTGTCTCGGAGCCAACCTGGCTCGCCGCGAACTCGCGGTCGTGTTCCGCGATCTGTTCGAACGGCTTCCCGACATCGAGGTGACGGGTGACGTGGTACCGCTCGACGTCGCGGGCCTTCCGCTCGTCGGCGGAATCAAGCGACTTCCCGTCCGATTCACGCCGACGCCCCGCTCGGGCGCGTGACGCCGTGACCGCATTGTCCCACCCGGCCCCGGCGTGGAATCACGCCGTGAGGGCCCGCCTGCTCGCATCCCTGTGCGTCGGTGCAGTTCTTGCGGTGGCGGCCTGCGGCTCTTCGAGTTCTCGATCCGCCACGTCCGACGACCCGACGATCGACGACTCCGCCGGTGCCGATCGAGGCGACGACGCACCTGTTCGATGCGTGGTCCGCCTCCACGGCAAGGGTGGCGCGGGTGATGCCACGACCACCGACGACCAAGGCATCCGAGAAGTGATGCCCACCGGGAACGAGGACGGCTGGGGCGGCAGGCAGTGGATCTACTTTCCTTCCGACCGCTACGAAGAGGCTCGAGATGTCGTGTCGAGTTCGATCGTTTCGGAGGGATGCGACGTGGCGGTCATCAACGGCTTCTCGAACGGAGCGTCGTTCGCTGCCGCGATGCTCTGCGCGGGAGAGACGTTCGGTGACGTCGTCAGGGGATATGTCATCGACGATCCGGTGACGGACGGCGCGACCGCGGGCTGCGCGCCGCCACCAGGCATCCAGCGGGTGTTGTACTGGACATCCGCCGTCGACCAACCCGCGGGAACGGCCTGCTCCGACATCGATTGGACGTGCGCCGGTGGTGTGATCGTCGACGTGCAGACGTTCGCCGACGATCTCGGGACGGACGTGGCGCAGAGTCCCAACACCGAGCACATCTGGTACCGCGACGCTCCCGAGGTGGATGCCTTTCTCGGCACCTGAGCATCGCCCGACCGAGCGCAGCGGCTCCGGAGGGCAGCGCTGCCGGACCCCTTTCGATGCCGACCGACTTCTCCGGCATTCCCGACCGTCCGGACGTCGGGGGTGACGTCTCCCTACTCGGGGCGGTGGCGTGCGACGTCGTCGGCGGTGATGTTCCTGCCGGCGGCCCGTGCCGTGGCCTCGACGTCGGGGTCCACCAACGACGCGGTGTCGTAGTAGTCGGCGGCGTAGACGATCTGCCCGCCGGAACGACGTCGGACACTCGTCCCGCGGGTCAAGAACACCCGAGCCCCGTCGGGTCGGACCGCCATCTGCTGCCATTCCTGCACGGACGTGGTCCCGTCGTCGAGCCGCGGGCCGAGCGGCTCGAAGACCACGTCGCCGATCTTCGGGCCCACGTCGGTCAACCAGGCGCCGATCGCCTCGCGTCCGCGGATCTCGCCGAAGATCGGATCGTGGTACACCGAATCCGTCGGGTGGAACGTGTCGGCGCGCGCCGCGAAGTCGATCGCCGCGGCACTCGTCTCGGGAGCGTCCGGGTCGCGCTCCCACACGGTGCGCGGCCAGTCGGGGATCGGTTCGGCATCGACGTCGACCTCGACGTCGGGTGGCGGTGGCACCCGGAACGGTCCCGTGTCGTACACGTCGCACGCCCAGGTGATCCACCCGCCGCGGTAGCGCCGAACGCTGACCCCGCGCGACAGCGGCATGCGGTCGTCGCCGAAGACCGCAACCATCTGCCACTCGTCGAGCGAGGTGCCGCCCGACCCGTCGTCGAACAGCGTGGGCGGCGCGGTCGGGACGAACTCGATGAAGTCGATCGTCGCCATGGTCGGGATCAGCCAGTTGCGGATCGCGGACTGACCCTCGAAGGCGCCGTAGATCGCGTCGTAGTAGATCGACCCATCCGGCGCCATGAAGTCACACATCATCTGGAGTGCGATCGGTTGACGTCCGGGCTCGGTGAACCGCGGGTCCGCCAGCGCCTCGAGCATCCCGGCCGCGTCGAGACCAGACGGCTCGACCACCCGACGATCGAGGTCGGGTTCGGCCCCCGTCGCATCCGTAATGTACGACTCGACGAATTCGTCGGTTTGCTGGCTCATGACAGGCACCCCCAGTTCGGTTGTCGGCGACCGTAACCCGCAGGCGATGCCGAATTCGGCTCGAACGGGTCGACATTTGACACCTTCGTGGGATCGACGAGACTTGGGTCATGGAAACCGTTCAGGTCCGACGTCGAGATCCGCACACCTTCGCCGAGGTCGTCGGGCCGGAGCGCTCCGTCGAGCTCGCCGACGTCGCAGGCGCGGAGGCGCTGGACCGACTGCACGGGCGTGCCGTGGTCAACATCAACTCCACGGCGGGCGGTGGTGGCGTCGCCGAGATGCTGCACGTCCTGCTCGGTTACGTGAGCGGCATCGGGATCGACACCACGTGGCTCGTGATCGAAGGGCAGCCGGCCTTCTTCGACGTCACCAAGCGGATCCACAACCATCTCTACGGCACGGCCGGTGACGGCGGCCCGCTCGGACCTCGCGAGCACGAGATCTACGAATCGACGCTGGCGCCGGAGCGCGATGCACTCGCGTCGTACGTCCGTCCGGGTGACATCGTCATCATCCACGATCCCCAGCCCGCGGGGCTGGCGGAGCATGCGAAGAAGCTCGGTTGCCATGTCGTCTGGCGGTGCCACGTGGGGATCGAGGAGCAGAACCAGTACAGCCGTGTGGGCTGGGAGTTCCTTCGCCCGTACCTGGAACCATTCGTCGACCACTATGTCTTCACCGATCGTCGGTTCCCGCCCGACTGGGTGCCTGCGGATCGCTACACCACGATCTGGCCGTCGATCGATCCGTTCTCGCCGAAGAACCAGGACATGTCGCCCGCAACCGTGGAAGCGATCCTCACCCATGTCGGCCTGATCGCCGGTCGCGAGGGGGACACGACGTTCGTCCACACCGATGGTTCGCCCGGGCGGGTCGAGCGGATGTGCGACATCGTGCGCACAGGGCCGCCCACGACGCCGGACACGCCGATGATCGTCCAGGTCTCGCGGTGGGACGTGATGAAGGACATGGTCGGGGTGATGGACGCGTTCGCGACCTACGTCGACTCGGGTCGCGTCGCCGAACTGGTGCTCGCCGGCCCGGTCGTGTCGGGCGTCGCCGACGATCCCGAGGGTGAACTCGTGCTCCAGGACTGCTGGAACCACTGGCGCGGGCTCCCGCATGCCGTCCGTCGGCGCATCCAGCTCGTGTGCTTGCCGATGCACGACCTCGAGGAGAACGCCGCGATCGTGAACGCGCTCCAGCGCCACGCCACCATCGTGACCCAGAAGAGCATCGCCGAAGGTTTCGGGCTGACCGTGGCCGAGGCGATGATGAAGGGGACCGCGGTGGTCGCGAGCGCGGTCGGGGGAATCGTCGATCAGGTGATCGACGGCGAGACCGGGCGCCTGATCGAGGACCCGAACGATCTGGCGGGTTTCGGCGCCGCGCTGTGCGAGATCCTCGACGATGACGAGCTGCGCCGACGACTCGGCGACGGGGGCCGCGCCCGAGTGCTGGTGACCCATCTCGGTGACACCCATCTCGAACGCTGGCTCGGCGTGGTCAAGGCGGTGCTCGACGGCGAGTGAGCCCACCACGCGAACATGCAGGTGTCGGTGTCATGAAACCTGATGCCATCTGTATCATGTTCTGATGTTGTTGGTCGATCTCATCGGGATCCAGGTGGATCCCGGCACGGGCGCCGCGGTGCTCGTCCTCCGCGAGCACGACGCCCCCCACCGGTTGTTGCCGATCACGGTCGGTGGGCCCGAGGCGGCGTCGATCGCGATCGCCGCCAGTGGTCGGACCGTTCCGCGCCCGATGACCCATGACCTGATGGCCATGCTGGTGGAGAGTCTCGACGCGCACGTCGACGCGGTCGAGGTGACCGACCTGCTCGACGGCGCCTTCTTCGCCAGCCTCGCGCTCAGCGGCCCCTCCGGCGAGCGTCGCCTCGACAGCCGCCCATCCGACGCGATCGCCCTCGCCGTGCGTGTGCACGCCCCGCTCTACGTGAGTGAGCACGTGCTCGACGAGGCCGGCACGATGCCCGTGGCCGAGCCCGCCGAACGGGTACTCGACGACGAGGCAATCGACACCCAGGTCGACGAGTTCCGAGACTTTCTCGCCGCGCTGGATCCCGCCGACTTCGACGATGTGACGACGGCGGGAGCCGACACGTCCGTCCCCGACGCCCACGACGTCGACACTGCTGTCGTCGACCGTCCCGAGCACGATGACGGTTCGAGCGACACGGGCGACGAAACAGGGGCCTGATCCACGGAGGCACCGTTCCGACCTCGGGTCGCCACCGAGTCGATGACGGCTCCTCCGCGTCGAGATTCTCCTTACCGCGCTTGGTGATCGGTGGGAGGGGTGGCATCGATCGACCGTTCGGTGCTCCGCCGGGGTCGAGAGTCTGGGTGGACTTCTGATGATGACCATTCGTGTTCGTTCGGTGGCGTGGTTCGTCACCGGGTCGGCGCTGGCGTTGGTGGTCGCGCTGCTCGTGACGCAGGCGTGGAGTGCGTCCGCCTCGCCCGGCGACAGCGACGCGACGTTCGTCCCGCTCACGACGTGCCGTCTCGTGGACACCCGCCCGGCCCCTGATCGAGTGGGGCTCCTGGACGACTGGGGACCGACCGAGACCAGACCGTTCAGTCGACCGGAGCGAACGGCAACTGCACGGTTCCCTCGGACGCCGTCGGACTGCACCTCAACGTGACCGCTGTCAACGCCACGAGCAACACCTTGCTGACGTTCTGGCCCGAGGGTGCGCTGCCGTTGGGATCGAGTCCGAACCCGAGGCCGGGTCGGCCACCCGTTCCGAATGCGGTGACCGTGACGCTGTCGTCGGCGGGGTCGTTCCAGCTGTACAACCGCGCTGGAACGGTCGACGTTCTGATCGACGTCAACGGCTGCCACACCAAGGCGAGCCTGCTCGAGATCGCTAGCCGACTCGCTGCGCTGGAAACAGCCAGCCCGTCGCCATGAGCACTCGCAAGGCCGCCACAGCCCTTGGGAGCCCGGGTGGACGAGACGGCTCGATCGTCATCGCCACGGTGAGCATGACGCCATCCGTCGCGGGTCGGATCACCGCCAACTCGGTTCCCGCACCCTGAGAGCGGGGCTCACCAGCTCGCGCCGGCCCGAGGTCAGGCGACCACTCCGGCGAGGTGGTCGACGATGTCCGGTGCGGCCGACTTCGGAATCGACACGATGGTCAGGTCGGCGCCGGCCGCCTCCATCTCGTCGACGTGGCGCAGCATCGCGTCGTCGTCGCCGTCGTATCGGGCGATGACGCTGCAGGTGATGTCGGCTGGATCGCGTCCGATTTCCCGACACGCGTGGTGGAGCACGGCGAGGCACTCGGAGAACTCCTCCGGCTCGGTGCCGCTGAAGTTCCAGTGGTGGGCGTATCGGGCGGCGAGGGGGAGCGTGCGGGTTCGTCCGCGTCCACCGATGCAGATCGGGAGGGGTCGCTGGATCGGCTTGGGATTGTTCATCGCGTCGTCGAGGCGGAAGTAGCGACCAGCGAAGGTCGTGCGGTCGGCGCTGAGCAGACCGTCGAGCACGGCGAGCCCTTCCTCGAAGCGGTCGAAGCGTTCACGCATCGAACCCAGCTCGATGCCGAACGCGGCACACTCCTCCTCGTTCCAGCCCGCGCCGATCCCCAGTTCGAGTCGTCCGCCGCTGGTGATGTCGAGCGTGGACGCCATGTTCGCCAAGACGCCGGGATGCCGGTACACCATGCCGCTGACGAGCACGCCGCCCCGCAGGCGCGAGGTCTCCTGGAGCAGAGCTGTCAATGTGATCCAGCCCTCGAGGCAGTCCTCGGTGGAGTCGCCGAAGAGTGGATAGAGGTGATCGAACGTCCATGCCGATTCGAACACGGTGTGGGCGTCCGCCCGCCGCCACACGTCGAGCATCCACTTCCAGGTGGTCCGTTGGGGCGAGGTGGAGATCGCGAAACGCATCAGGCACGATCGCGCGGTCCCGGGGTGCGCGCCGAAGTGGAGACCCGGTCACCGGTTCGGCATGCCGATCTCCCCGGCGGCGGCTGCAATCCGGGCGGAGCGGCGTCGACGAATCCTCCACGCGCGTCTCGCAACCGCGACCGCGATGACGACGGCGATCAGGATGCGTCGCGTCGACGTCGACAGATCGCCGAGGAACTCGATCAGCCCGCCACCGGCGACCACGAAGAGCACGACGCCGGGGATGATGCCGATTCCGGTTCCGATCAGGAAGTCGCGGGTGCTGACCTTCGTCACGCCCAGCAGCCAGTCGGCGGGTGGGAGTTGCCCGAACACCAGGCGGAGCAGGACGACGGGCCAGATTCCGCCCGTTTCGAGCCGGTCGTCGTATCGGTGCATCCTGGACGGGATGCGCACGGCCACCCAATCCCGCGCCGACCACCGGGCGAACGCGAAGGCGATGTAGCTCGCCCCCATGTTGCCGACCCACGCGAGGCAGACC
Organism: Ilumatobacteraceae bacterium; assembly: GCA_963824025.1. GTDB lineage: Bacteria > Actinomycetota > Acidimicrobiia > Acidimicrobiales > Ilumatobacteraceae > Ilumatobacter_A. The sequence continues at coordinate 307,037 of CAWGNY010000001.1, read as the reverse complement.
GCGAGAGGGTCCGGCCACACGATGCCGGCGGGTGCCATGTACACGAAGCCGGGAATCCCCAACGGTTGTGTGAGCCACATGACCAGGACGAACACGAGTGGCCCGACCACCCCGGTCTCGGTGAGCAGGCGCTCGACGTTGCCGTCACCGGTGACCCAGGTGAAACCGCCGACCGCGAAGAAGACCACGATCAGTGCAGCCAGTGCACAGAAGACCACGATCCGTCGATTCACGTGAACCCGCAGTGGCTAGGTGTTCGATGCTGCTCGCAGCAGCTCGAGCCGTTCGGTCACGCGCGGATCGGCGAGTCGCTCACGGGCGGACGCGAGTGCGGCCGTGGTCGTCGCGACGCGGCGAGCGGGGTCCATCGAGTTGCGACCCATCGCCGCCACGACCTCCCGCGTCGGCTGGAACGTGAGGACCTCGGTTCCCGCTCGCCGGATGTGTGCGACCTCGCTCGCGAGGCGTCGGGCGTGCATCGGCCGCGCGTTCGGAAGGAGTGCGCCGTGGGCGAGCCGCGTCGCCGACATCGGCGACACGATCACGACGATCTCGAACCCGGACTCGGCGACGAGGTCGGCGTTCGTGGGTGAATGGACGCCCCCGTCGATGTAGCGGCGTCCGTCGTGTTCGACCGGTCGGAAGAACCCGGGGATCGACGATGATGCCTGCACGGCGACGCCGACGGGAGCGTGGGGCGTTTCTTGGCCGAACACGACTCGCCCACCGTGCTCGAGGTCGACCGCACAGATCCAGAGGGCACGCTCCGGCCACGATCGGTTGTCGTACATCAGCGCGATCCGCTCGCCGATGACGTCGGTCGCGATGGTGCCGTTCGGGAGCAGGCCTGCCAGCGCCTTGGTCGGATGGCGCGTCAGGAGCAGGCGGGGTGAGGCGGGGAGCGGGGACCTCGACAAGGGTCGGGGCCGCATGTCGAGCGTCGGTGGCCCACCGGTTCGGCCGACGATCGCAGCGGCCTCGTCCGAGATCCGCTCGCCGAGGTTGCGTGCCGCGAGGTCGAGTGGTGGGAACCCGGCCCGCAACGTCGCCGCCACGGCGCTTCCGGCGGACGTCCCGACGATGAGTTCGGCGCCGCGGGCGTCGAATCCGACCTCGGCGAGGGCGGTGAGCACGCCCGCGTGGTACGCCGCTCCCACGATTCCGCCGGCACCGAGCACCACTGCGACCGTCGGCATGGCGCCATTCTTCCACGACCGACGTCACCGAACACCTGCGTTGCGGGATGGGTCCGACCCGCCCCGCAACGGTCGCCCGACTGAACACTGTTCAGTTGACGCGCTAGGATGGTGACCCTCGACACTCAGAGGAGCCGTACATGACCACCATCGACACGCCCGTCACCGACGATTCGACCCGCGAGGACCTTCCCTGGCACCTGCGCGAGAACCGGGCGCCCGTGACCGACGAGGTCACCCTCACCGAGCTCGAAGTGCGCGGCACGATCCCGCCCGAGCTCAACGGTCGCTACATCCGCAACGGCGCCAACCCGCAGACGGGCCAGTCCGAGCACTGGTTCCTCGGCGACGGCATGATCCACGGCATCGAGCTCGCCGGCGGCAAGGCCAATTGGTACCGCAACCGCTACGTGCGCACGCCGATGTTCGCCAATCCGGGTGTCGAGCGGATGGACCTGTACCTCGACCCCGAGACGTTCCAGTTCAACTTCGAGGTCGGCGTCGCGAACACGCACGTGATCGGCCATGCCGGGCGGATTCTGGCGCTCGAGGAGGGTTCGTTCCCCTACGAGGTCGACTGCAACCTCGAGACGATCGGGGTGCACACCTTCGACGGCAAGCTCACCACGGCCATGACGGCGCATCCGAAGATCTGCCCGGAGACCGGCGAGTTGCTGTTCTTCGGCTACAGCTCACTGCCGCCATACCTCGTCTACCATCGCGCGAGCGCGACGGGGGAGCTGCTGCAGTCCACGGAGATCACCGTCGGCGGCCCGACGATGATGCACGACTTCACCGTGTCGCGCGACCACTCGGTGTTCTTCGACCTGCCTGCGATCTTCGACATGGAGCTCGCGATGTCCGGTGGCATGCCGATCCGCTGGAGCGACGACTATCCCGCACGGATGGGCGTCATGCCGCGTGACGGCGCCGATGCCGACGTGCAGTGGTTCGAGGTCGACCCGTGCTACATGTTCCACTCCCTCAATGCGCACGACGAGGGTGACGAGGTCGTGGTCCGCGGGTGTCGGTTGAACGAGATCTGGCGTGACAGTGCAGACATCGGCGACCCGGACAATGCCACCGATGCCGACATGCCGAAGATGTGGGAATGGCGGTTGAATCGGGCGACCGGGGCGGTGAGCGAGCGCCAGCTCGACGACCGGCCGTCGGAGTTCCCCCAGGTTCCCGATGCCCACGTCGGCCTCGCCAGTCGGTACGGCTACTCGATGTCGACGACGGTCGACGGTGATGCCGGGGAGATCTTCAAGTACGACATGGACAACGGTGCGTCACGGACGTCGCACCGGTATCCGGCGGGCCAGACGCCCGGCGAGGCACGGTTCGTGCCGGCCGAGAACGCAACGAGCGAGGACGACGGGTACCTCATGACGTTCGTGCACGACGCGACGACCGACACCTCGCACCTGAGCATCCTCGACGCGTCCGACATCGCGGCAGCACCGCTCGCCGAGGTTCACCTCCCGCGGCGGGTCCCCGCCGGGTTCCACGGCAGCTGGATCGCCGACTGAGCCCATGGCGCTCCTCTCCGCGGAGCGAATCGTCGACACCGCGAAGGAGATCGTTCGCACCGAGGGCCACGAACGGCTCTCGGTGCGCGGGCTCGCGCGTCGGCTCGACGTGACCGCGCCGGCGATCTACGACCACCTCGACTCGAAGGACGCCGTGTTGCGCGCCGTCGCGGCATCGGGCTACGACGAGTTGCGCGCGGCGCACTCGACGACGGCGGACACGGCGATCGGACGAATGCGCGAGCGCTCGCTCGCGTACGTCGAGTTCGCTCGCGAGAACCCGGAGCTCTTTCGCCTGATGTTCATGTTCCGCCCGAACGCCGTCGCGATCGAGGTCGACAACGAATTGGGCGCGGCGACCGACGTGTTCGAGTCGGGCGTCGACGATGTTCGCCAGGCGATCGCCGACGGAGACCTCGTCGATCGCGACCCGATCCAGCTCAGCCTGACGCTCTGGGCGGCGATCCACGGTGTCGCGACGGTGTCGATCGTCGCGCCGCCGGTCGCCGACGCCGTCGCGGCCGATGTCGTCGACGCGATGCTCGCCGGCCTCCGACCCGACTGAGGTCGACGACCCCTGGGGAGCGCGGGGCGATGCTCGATACGGTCGCCTCCGCATGGCCGACGTCACGACCGCCCCCTCGTCCGCAGCGGCCGCGCGGGCGCACGGCCGTCGGACATGGCCCGTGGTCGCGCTCGGAACGATGTGCAGCGCGCTGCCGGTCTTCCTCACCGGGGCGCTGGGGGTGCAGCTCAGCGACGACGTCGGACTCTCGGCGACCGAGATCGGGGTGGCGATGGGTGCCTCGTTCACCGTCGCCGCGCTGCTGTCGGCTCCGATGGGACGGGTCGCCGAGCGACTCGGACCGCGCCGCGGCTTCCGTGTCGGCCTGACTGTCTCGGCGTTGTCGATGGTCGCGATCGCCACACTCGCTCGAAACGTCTGGCAGTTCGCTGTGCTGCTGGGTGTCGCCGGATTGGCGAACGCGCTCAACCAGCCCTCGGCCAACCTGATGCTGGCCACTCACATCGATCCTGATCGTCTGGGGTTCGCGCTCGCGACCAAACAGTCGGGCATGCCGGCAGCGGCATTGCTCGGTGGGGCAGCGGTTCCGGCCATCGCGCTGACGGTGGGCTGGCAGTGGGCGTACGTTGCCGGCGCCGGGGTCGCACTGGTCGCCATCGCCGGATTCCCGACCGACGTCGGTGGCCACTCCGTGCGCAACACGAGCACGACGGCATCGGGGTCTCGGCGGTCCGCTCGACCCGACCTCGGTCTCCCGCTGCTCGTGCTGTACGCGACCGTCGGCATGCTTGGAGCCACGAGCGCCGGGGCGATGGTCGGCTTCATCACGAGTGGCGCGGAGGCCTCGGGTCTCGACGCCGGCGTCGCCGGCCTGGTGCTGAGCCTCGGATCGCTCGTCGGGATCATCAGCCGGCTCGCCCAGGGCTGGCAGGTCGATCGCCTCGGCATCCTCCCGATCCAACGGCTCGTCTGGCTGTACGCCCTGGGCGCTGTCGGCGTCCTGGTCCTGGCGGTCGACGAGCCGCTCACCTATCTGCTCGCGCCGATCCCGGCGTTCGCGTTCGGTTGGGCGTGGCCGGGTCTGTTCAACCTCTCGGTCGTCCGCAACAACCCGTCGGCGCCCGCGGCCGCGACGGGGATCAGCCAGATCGGCGTCTTCGTGGGCGCCGCGCTCGGGCCGGCCCTCGGCGGGTTCATCATCGACAACGGGAGCTACCGCATTCTGTGGTTGTTCGGCGCGAGCACCCTCTTCGTCGGATCGCTGCTCGCCGTGTACCTGCGGGCGCGAATCGTCGCTGCGCGCGAGTCGTCGGCCGACTGACCGACGCAGCCCGGGGCTGAGTACCGTGGTCCCCGACGAAGGGGAGAACGATGTCCGACCTGATCATTCGCAACGGCACCGTGGTCGACGGGACCGGAGCGCCGCGCCGAACCGCCGATGTTGCGATCGTCGGCGACCGGATCGTCGCGGTCGGCGACGTGTCGGACCACGAGCCCGCGGCACGTGAGATCGACGCGTCCGGCCTGATCGTCACCCCGGGTTGGGTCGACATCCACACCCATTACGACGGGCAGGTCACGTGGGACCCGGACCTCGCGCCGTCGTCGATCAACGGGGTGACCTCGATCGTGATGGGCAACTGTGGCGTCGGGTTCGCGCCGGCGCGGCCCGACCGGCACGACTGGCTGATCCGGCTCCTCGAAGGTGTCGAGGACATTCCCGGTACCGCCCTCGCCGAAGGAATGACCTGGGGGTGGGAGAGCTTCGATGAGTACCTCGACGTGCTCGACCGGCTGTCGTGGACCGTCGATGTCGGCGCGCAGGTACCCCACGCGGCGCTGCGCACGTACGTGATGGGCGAGCGCGGTGCAGACCATCGGTCGGAGGCGACCGCCGACGAGATCGAGACGATGTGCGCGCTGACCGAGTCGGCCATTCGCAACGGTGCCCTCGGCTTCACCACGTCGCGCACGTGGGCGCATCGAACCTCGTCGGGGGAGTCGATCGGCACCTTGCGTGCGACTGCCGACGAAGTGGTCGGTGTCGCGAAGGCACTCGACCGCGCCGGTGCCGGCGTGATCCAGTTGATCTCCGACGTCTACCAGTCCGGCGACGACGATCTGGTCGCGCACGAGCTCGAGTTGCTCGGCCGCATCGTGCGCGAAGTCGGCCGTCCGCTCAGCTTCACCGTCCAGCAGAACGACGAGACACCGGACCGGTGGCGCGAACTCGTCGAGCGGATCGACGATTGGTCGGAGGCAGGTGCCGACGTGCGCGCGCAGGTGGCCGTCCGCCCGATCGGCGTGCTGCTCGGGCTCGCGGCGAGTGCCAATCCCCTCCGCCGTTGCCCGACGTATGCCCGGCTTCACGACCTCTCGGTCGGCGAACGTGTCGCCCACCTCGCCGATCCGGCAACTCGCGCGGCGATCATCGCCGAGCATGCCGAGGTCCGGGTGCGCGACTTCCCGGCGCTGATCCATGGCGGGTTCGACCGGATGTACCCGCTCACCGACCCGCCGGACTACGAACCGACGCCCGACGACAGCGTTGCCGGTCTGGCCGCGGCGGAAGGCGTCGCCGCGGTCGAGAAGATGTACGACCTGATGCTCGCCGACGAGGGTCGTCAACTGCTGTACATGCCGTTGATGAACTACGCGCACGGCGACCTCGACGACGTGCGCGAGATGATTCTCTCGGAGCACTCGATGTTCGGTCTCTCCGACGCCGGTGCCCACTGCAACGTGATCTCCGACGGGACGTTCCCGACCACGGCGATCACCCACTGGACACGGGACAGAACGCGCGGTGAGCAACTCGACCTCGAATTCATCGTCCATCAGCAGACCCAGCGGACCGCCGCTCACGTCGGCTGGCACGACCGTGGCGTGATCGCCCCCGGATACCTCGCCGATCTCAACGTGATCGACCACGAACGGCTCGCGTTGAAGCCGCCCCGTCTGGTCGCCGACCTGCCCGCCGGCGGGACTCGCCTGATGCAGCCGGCCGACGGCTATGTCGCCACGATCAAGCGTGGTCGCGTGACGGTCGAGAACGGCGAGCTCACCGGCGTGCGCCCGGGCCGTCTCCAGCGCGGCTCTCGCCCCGCTCCCGTCTGATTTGCAGCGTCCCGGCCCCCGCACATCACGATTTGCCGGGTCCCGGCACCGGCAAATCGTTGCCGGCGTCGAGGTTCTACAGTGCGCTCATGGTGAGCCGGCCCATTCCGACGCCCAGCCTCGTGGTGCTCGTGGGGCCTCCGGCGTCGGGGAAGAGCACCTGGGCATCCGAGCACTTCCGACCCGAGCAGATCGTCAGCGCGGATGCGCTGCGAGGCATCGTTGGCGAGCACGAACTCGATCTCGTCGCCACCGAGGACGCTTTCGATCTCCTCGATCGAATCGTCGCGGCCCGCCTGGGGAGGGGACTGACGACGGTCATCGACACGACCGGGCTCGACCCGGCGCGACGAATGGCGTATCTCACCGCGGCCGAGCGCGTGGGCGCGACCTCGGTCGCCGTGCGTTTCACCACGCCGGCCGCGGAGTGCAAGCGTCGCAATCGTGAGCGCGACCATCCCGTGCCGGCGAAGGCCCTCGGCCAGATGATCAAGAAGTCGCGTGATGTCGATCTCGAGCGGGAGGGATGGGCGCTCGTGATCGAGCCCGAGGCGGTGCGCACCGTCACGCGCCGCTTGGTCGGGGACGCCAACCATCACGTGACGGGCGAGACCCGTCACGTGACGCCTCGCGAGGGGACTGGTGTCGGCATTCGTTTCGGGTTGCTGGTGTCGGCGTTCGACTGGTCGGGCGGGTCGGAGGCGACGGCGTCGACGCTGGTGCGGATCGCACGCGACGCCGAGGCCGTCGGCTTCGACAGCCTCTGGGTGATGGATCACCTGATCCAGATCCCACAGGTCGGCCGGGCATGGGAGCCGATGCTCGAGAGCTACGCCACCCTTGCGTACGTCGCGGCCGTCACCAAGCGCATTCGACTCGGCGTCCTCGTCACGCCGATCACCTTCCGACACGTCGCGCATCTCGCCAAGCTCATCGCCACGCTCGACGTGTTGAGCGGCGGCCGTGCCATCGTCGGGCTCGGCGCCGGAAGCTCTGCAGCCGAGCACGCTGCCCTGGGGATCCGATTCGGGACCGCTCGCGAGCGCCTCGCGCTCCTCGAGGACACGGTCCGCGCGCTGCCGATCCTGCTCGGCCCGGGCGGACGCCGGTTCGAGGGCGACGTCATCACCGTGCCCGAGACGGCGCTCTACCCGAGGCCGATCCAGGAACGCGTGCCGATGATCGTCGGGGGTGCGGGCGAGCGGATCACCCTGCGCATCGCGGCGCAGCACGCCGATGGGTGCAACCTGTTCGGTGACGCGGAAGAGGTCCGCCGGAAGGTCGCTCGCCTGCACGCGCACTGTCACGGCGTCGGACGTGATCCCGCCGACCTCGAGGTGAGCCACCTCGGCACCGTGCTGGTCGGGGCGGATCCGGGCGACGTCCGTGAGCGAATCGAGCGACTCCGCCCCGCCGACGTCGGCCCCGACCGCTTCGCCGAGCGTGTCGCCGCCGGAACCGTCGACGACCACGCAATGGGGTTCGAGCGCCTCGCCGATGTGGGCGTGAGGACAGCCGTGGTGAGCCTGCCGGACGTCGCCACGCCTGGGTCGCTCGCGCCGTTCGCCGACCTGATCGCCCGCCTGCGCTGAGCCCCCCGATTTGCGGGTTCCGGGACGCGGCAAATCGGGGGACGTGGTCTGCGTCCGCCTGTCCGGCGGTCGCCGAGTATGTTGCGCGACGTTGATGGGATCGCTCACGAAGTCCAGACGTCGCCGGATGCCGGAGCGGCCGCACATCCCGCAGAGCGCCGCGGAGTTGACTCCGGAGTGGTTCAACGGCGTCCTGGACGTCGACTCGACGGTGATCAGCGTGCGGACGGAGGACATCGGCGCGGGGGTCGGGTTCATGGGGGAGGTGCATCGATGTCACCTCACCTGGGAACCGAGCGGACGTGACCTCCCTCGCTCCGTCATCGTCAAGGTTCCGACCCGGAACGACGACAACTTCGCCGTCGGCGATGCCATGCAGGCCTACGAGCGCGAGATCGTCGTGTACCAGACACTGCGCCCGACGCTCGGACTGCCGATGCCGACCTACTTCCACGGTGCGATGGATCCGGATCCCGCCCCGTGGCTGGATCGCCCGATCGTCTTCCTGTTCGACCACCTGCCGATCCGCGGCGTCAACTGGGTGATCGCGCGGTTCATCGCGCTGGCCAGGAAGAGCAAACGGCGCTACATCCTCGTGATCGAGGACATCGACGATGCGCGACCTCCGACGCAGCTGACCGGTGGCTCACTCGACGACGCGCACCGTGCGCTCGAACTGCTCGCTCGCTTTCACGCCCGCAACTGGATGCGGACCGACGCCCGAAATGCCTATCGCAAGATCTGGCCGTTGGATCGGGCGTCGCGCGTGTTCCAAGCCAGTTACGTGCGCAACCGGGAGCAATTCGTCGAGCGGTTCGGTGCCCGTCTCGGCCCGGACACGATGGCGCGCCTCGACGAGATCCAGGGTCGGGTTCCGGCGATCAGCGAGGCGCTCGCGGCGGAGCCGTGGACATTGCTCCACGGCGACTTCCGCCTCGACAATCTCCTCTTCCGGTCTGACGACGAAATCGTCGTTCTCGACTTCCAAGGTCTGAGTTCGGGACGACCGGCGGTCGACGTCGCGTACTTCATCACGACGGCGTTGACGGCGGAGCATCGCGGAGCGGAAGAGGTGCTGTTGCGGACGTACCACGAAGCCCTCGTCGGCGCCGGGGTCACGTCGTACTCGTGGGACCAGTTGGTGCGCGACTGCCACCACACCAAGGAGATGCTGGCCCACCGTCTCGTCGGCACGGCCGATGTCCTGGACACCTCGATCACCGGCGAAGACGACGCGTTCCTCGACGTGTTGCAGTTGCGCGTCCTGAACTGGCTCGACTGAGAGCGAGTCGACGTCCATCCCGCGCCGGGTGATCGAGCGCAACGGTGCGACACGCTTCGCAGATGTTTCGCGTGCGGGTCCGGACCGGTGGCGGTCTCAGCGGCTCGCGAGCGCACCTCGCCCGGCCACGATCGGCAGATCGAGGAACGTCACCACACCAGGGGAGTGGTCGATCAGGTACGGCACCGCGTTGATCGCATGGGCCGCCGTCGAGGCCAGCACGTTGCGGTTCCACCCGTGTTTCAGATCGACGTACATCTCGGGTTCGCCGAGGATCCGCACCGACCAGTCGCCGACCGGCCACTCGGGTGCAGCCCGTTCGTGCATCCGCCACACCGTCTCCTGCGAGACGAGCGGGACGTCGCCGACCACGGCCTCCCACCGGTATCGCTGGCCGGCGATCGTGCCGGCGGCGACACGTCCGGCGGCCGTGTCGAGATCGACGTCGGTGAGCCACGTCTCCATGTGTGACGTCGTGTCGGTCGTGGTCGCTCCGATCCCGGTCGCGACCATCTCGACCGCCTCGGTGAACAACCCGTCCAACCAACCACGATGGCGGACCGACGCCGCCTCGAACGCCTCCGGCGTCGCGCCGAAGTTCATCATCTCGAACATGATCTCGGGCGACGGGTAGTGCTGGAAGTTGCTGATCTCCCGGACCTCGATCCGGTCGATGCGCAGCGACAATCCCGACATGAGGAGCGGAAGCAGGTCGCCGAACCAACCCGGGTTCGCCCCGGTCCCGTGAAACGTCGAGCCGCCCTCCGCACAGGCGGTGGTCAAGCGCCGCATCACGTCGTCGCCGTAGACCTGTGGATACATGTAACCGACGGTGGTGACGACGTGCTTGCCCGATGCGAGAAGCCGGCAGAAGTTGTCCATGTCCGCACCGGGGTCGTCGCCGTACACGAGTGACGGCAGCGGCATGTGCAGAACGACCTCGGCATCGAGCGCAAGGATCTCGTCGAGGTCATCGGTGGCTGTGACGCCGACACCGGGGATCCCGGCGATGTCACCGATGTCGCGGCCGACCTTGCCGGGGTCGGTCACCATCATCCCGACCAGTTCCATCCCGGGATGCGCAGCGACCGTGCGGATCGCATGCCGGCCGACGTTCCCGCTGCCCCACTGGATCACCCGGATCGGCATGTCGGCGATCGTAGGCGCTCGGCCGTCGCGAGGCGGCACGAAGCGCCGACACGGGTCCGGGGAGGGTCACGGGACGCGGCGCGACACTGCCCGCGACGGCGAGCAACACCACTCCCCAGAGCACCGCGGCGCCGATGTACCGAGTGAGGTGTCTGCCCGGCTCGCCGGCGGATCAGGGCGTCGGTCGCTGCCGGCGCTTCCAGAGCCCGTCGGCCACGAGCATCGCCGGTGCCGACGCCGCGATGACGATCCACGCCACGGCCGGCGGAGCCTGTTGGTCGATCAGGCGCGCGCACGCCGGGACGGCGATGAACACGATCGCGAACGCCAACTCCATCGCCGCGGCGACGAGGAGGAACCGATTCGACGTCCAGCTGATCTTCCACGCCGGCAGTTGGATGCTTCGGCACGCGAACGCGTTGGCCGTCTGCGCGACAACCACGGCCATGAACGCTGCGCCCGACGCCGCGGCGAGGGCACCACCGGTGGGGAAGTCGTCTCCGGGTCGCCATCCTGCAGCGAGCAGCCCGACGACGAACGCTGCCATCTCGAATGTGGCCTCGGTTGGTCCGAGGATGCCGAACGCACGGATCGCCACCGTCCGGTCGAGGAGCCGACCGGACGTCGGTGGCTGCTCCATGACGTGTGCGGTCGGCGCCTCGGCGCCGAGGGCCGTTGCCGACAAGGTGTCCGTGCCGATGTCGAGCGCGAGGATCTGCAGGACCCCGAGCGCGAGCGGGAAACGACCACCCGACAGCGCCCAGATCGCGAACGGGGTCAGTTCGGCCACGTTGTCGGTCAGGTGATAGGTCAGGAACCGACGGGAATTGGCGAATGTCGCCCGGCCCTGCTCGACGGCCACCACGATCGTCGCGAAGTTGTCGTCGAGCAGCACGAGGTCGGCTGCTTCCCGGGCGACGTCGCTCCCACTGGCTCCCATCGCAATGCCGATGTCGGCTTCGCGTAGCGCGGGTGCGTCGTTGACGCCGTCGCCGGTCATGGCCACGACGTGTCCACGGGCTCGCAAGGAGCGAGCGATTCGCAACTTGTCCTCGGGACTGACCCGGGCGATCACGACACCGTCTCGGTCGACGAGTGCGCCGAGGACCTGCTCGTCCGCGGGGAGCTCGGACCCGACGAGCACGTCGGAGTCCGCGACGCTCAAACCGACGAGCGTCGCGATGGATCGGGCGGTGAGTGGGTGGTCGCCGGTGATCATCACGACCTTGATCCCGGCCGTGCGACATGCGGCGATCGCGGCGTGTGCCTCGGGCCTCGGCGGGTCACGGAATCCGAGCAGGCCCAGCAGCGTGAGCTCGGCTTCGGCCACCTCGACGGTCTGCGGTGCAGATCCGGTGAACTCGCGGGTCGCCACGGCCAGCACCCGGAGGCCCTGGGAGGACATCGTCTCCATCGCCGACTGAGCGCCGTCCGTCCCCGCGCGGCACTTCGTCAACACGGCGTCGGTGGCACCCTTCACGAGCACCCGGTCCGGAGTCACCACCGACGAGCAACGACGGCGCGGATCGAACGGGAAGCGGCCGATGACCGAGTCGACACGGTCGGCGACGGCGACGGCGCCGGCACCTGCGACCCAACGGGCCAGGGCATCGATCGCTGCTTCCATCGGGTCGCCTTGTGCGATCCACACCTCGTCGACCTCCACGGCGCGCCCGGTCGAACATGCCCGAGCCGCCAGCGCGATCTCGGGGAGAAGGTCCTCGACGACCGGGTCGTCGGCGTCGATCGAGCCGGTCGGGTCATATCCGTCACCGTCCAGACGGGCGGTGCCCGACGGCGTCCACACCTCCACGACGCGCATCCGGTTCTCGGTGAGCGTGCCGGTCTTGTCGGTGCAGATGACGGTGGTCGAACCGAGCGTCTCCACCGATTCGAGCCGGCGGACGAGAGCGTGCTGGTCGGCCATTCGTTGAGCGCCGATCGCGAGCGACAGTGTCACCGTCGGCAGGAGACCCTCGGGCACGAGCGCCACGGTGATCCCGATCGCGAAGACGAAACCATCCGACGGCGGTGTGTCGAGCAAGAACGTCAGCAGGAAGAACGCCACCCCGGTCGCCACCGCGATGGTTGCAATCGTCCGGACGAGACGATGGAGCTCGCGCGTCAGCGGAGTATCCGGGCGCTCGGTTCTCTGTGTGAGAACCGCGAGCCGGGCGAGCTCCGTCTCGCTCCCCGTGGCGCTCACCGTGGCGAGCCCTTCGCCTTCGACGACGAACGTGCCCGCGTGCAGCTCGTCGCCTTCGCCGACTCGATCGGGCACGCTCTCACCCGTCAGTGTCGACGTGTCCAGCGTCAGCGCATGACTCTCGACGCACACGAGGTCTGCACTGATCCGATCACCCTCGCCGACCGCGACGAGATCATCGGGGACGAGTTCGCTCGCGTCGATGAGGGTGCGTTCGCCGTCGCGGATCACCGTCACGTTCCTCGGAAGGAGGTCGCGCAGCAGGTCGGCGGCCTTCTCGGCCCTGTATTCCTGCGCGAACGCGAACAGACCGTTCAGGATGATCACCACGAAGATCGCGACACCCAGTTGTGGTAGTCCCCCCAGGAACGCGAGGCCACCGGCAACCCACAGCATCACCGCGAAGAACCCGACGAACTGCTCGACCACCCGCTTCCACGTGGGCACGCGCTGCGCCGCCGGTAGAACGTTCGGACCGATCTCCCTGAGCCGCTGCTCCGCCGCGACCGTCGTCAGTCCACGGGAGCGCCCTTCGTGCTCAGCGAGATCGGACGGCACCGGTCCATCGTCGACCCCGTGCCCGCCGGCGTTCCAGGGCCGAACGACCCGAACCAGGACGCTCGACGAACACGCGACGCGTTCGAGCGCGCGGGTCAGCCGTAGGCGTCGAAGAGCTCGGCGAACGCCTTCGCCTGTCCACCCGAGGTCGACGACGGCACGAGAATGGGCGATGCGACGCCGGCATCGAACCACGCGTCGACGCCGTCCCGTACACGCGTCACCGACCCCGAGAGGGTGCAATCGTCGAGCCACCGGTCGCTCATGGCTGCGAGCACCGCGGCGCCGTCACGCGCGCTCAATGCAGCGGCCACCGCCGACATCTCGTCCTCGTAGCCCGCTTCGCTCCAGTAGTTGCGATAGTTCGGCAGGGTCACGTACCCCTGCAGGGTCTTGCGATTTCGGGCCCGCGCCGAGTCGAGATCGTCGTCGATCACGGTCGGGATCATGTTCCCGATCCAGAAATCGCCGATGTCGTCGGGTACGAGCGACAGCGAGTGGTCCATGCGGCTCCGTGACGCGTTCGCCCAGACCGCGCCGTCCCCGATCTCGACGGCGAGCCCGACCATCCTGTCGCGGAGCGTCGCGAGGACGACGGGGGGCATCCCGCCCATCGGCTCAGCCGCCGCTCGCATCGTGGAGACGTACTCGCGCATGTCGCGTAGCGGCGTGCCGGTCTCGACGCCGAGCCGCTCCACGACCGGGCCATGGGTGACGCCCACACCGAGTCGGAACCGTCCCCCGGCGATCTCGTGCAGGTAGCTCGCCGAGGTAGCGAGCGCCACCGGGTGCTGGAGGTAGATGGGCTGGATCGACGTGCCGAACTCGATCCTCGACGTCGCGTGTGCGATCGACAGGCACAGCCCGAGCGCGTCCCCGAAACTCGGACAGTAGATGCCCGAGAATCCCCGCTGCTCGATCTCCGAGGCGAGTTCGACGGTCCGCGCCCGCCGCCCCGGCACGGCAGCGAGCGACAGGGCGGGCATCCGTTGAGTCATTCCCCGAACCTACGCGGTGACTGCGTTGCGTTCAGCCTCGGTCGAGTTGATTGCGGAGGATCTTGCCCGTGGCGGTCCGGGGGAGTTCGTCGACGAAATGCACGTCGCGAGGCGTCTTGTGACGGGCCAGATTGTCCGCGACCAACCGCCGCACCTGCTTCGCCGACACGCGGGCGCGGTCGGCCCTCACCACGTACACCGCGAGCCGTTGGCCGAAATCCGGATCGTCGACGCCGACGACCGCGGCGTCGGCGATGCCGGGGTGTGCGAGCAGCAGATTCTCGACCTCTCCGGGGAAGACGTTCTCCCCGCCGCTCACGATCATGTCGTCGGCTCGCCCGGTCACGAACAGCAGCCCGGTGTCGTCGAGGTGGCCGACATCGCCCGACGACATCAACCCACCGAGGATCTCCTTGCCACCACCCCCGGTGTAGTGCTCGAACTGTGCGCCGTTGCCGACGAAGATCCTGCCGATCTCACCTGGTCCGAGCTCGTTGCCGGCGGCGTCCAGGATGGCGACGGTCGATCCCGGCATGACCCGGCCCGCCGTCGCCGGCTCCGCAGACAGGTCAGCGGGCGTGGCGAGGGTCGCCTGGCCGACTTCGGTCGAACCGTAGAGGTTGTAGAGGTTCGGGCCGACCCGATCGAGCCACTCCTCGACGACCGCGGTCGGCAGAGCCGAGCCGCTCGAGGCGACGATCCGCAGCGACGAGAGGTCGGTGCTGTCGAGCGTCGGGTCGGCGAGCAGCCGCTGGAGAATGGCCGGAACGACCGCCAGCACGGTCACCCGCTCGGTTTGGATCTGGGCGAGCGTGGCGCGTGCGTCGAACGAGGATCTGAGTGCCGTCGTGGCACCAAGCGCAGATGCGAGCAGCAACTGGGCGAGGCCCCACGCGTGGAAGAGCGGCGAGGTGATCGCGATGACGTCGTCGTGACGATAGGGAATCCGGTCGATGATCCCCGTCGCAGCGGTGAGGTCGAAGCGCCTCCCGCGCTGCGCGCCCTTGGGGGTGCCGGTCGTGCCGGAGGTCAGCAACACGGGCGGGACCGGGAGCGATGCCCGGAGCGGCCCGCCGCGATCACCCTCACTTCGGATCTCCGACATCGTGCGCAGTTCTCCGTCGGCGAACCGGTTCGGGTCGTCGTCGAGCCCGGCGACGATCACCGGCGCAGCCCACGAGGCACCGTCGACGAGGTGCAGCAGGTCGTGGTCGATGGCGAGGACGGCGACCTGTTCGCGCTGGACCACCTGGCACATCTGCGGCGCGGCAAAGCTGGTGTTGAGGTACACGACGCCGAGGCCGGCCTTCGCGGCCGCCACGTTCAGCTCGACGAAGTCGCGGTGGTTCCGACACGCCAGACCCAGTCGGTCGCCTCGTCGTGCGCCGAGGCGGTGCAATCCCTTGGCCAGCCGTGTCGACCGTCGATCGAGTTCCGCGTACGACAGCTCGCCGACGTCGTCGATGACCACGGTTCGATCGGGTGTGGCCAGTGCGGCCGCTGCGTAGGCCGCGGCGGTGGTCGGACCCCAGCGCGCGGTTGCGACCGTGAGTGCCGGCACGCGCCGTGGATCCAGCAGTCCGGTCCGGCTGACCGTGTCGAACAGCGACGTGAGCCGATCAGCCAATGTCGGCACCGAGACGGTCGGCGAGCGCCCGGGCGACGAACCGTTTGACCGCCGGCTCGATCGGGAACGAGAGGTGGCTTCCCGCGTACCAGCAGATCTCGGGCCGGTCCCAGTGTCTCCACAGTGCCTGCACGTTGCCGGGACGGACCCAGCGGTCCACGAGCCCGCCGAAGATGTAGCGCGCCTCGCGCGGGATCAGCGGTTGCATCGCGAGCGGCGACACGACGCGGTTGACGCGCTCGAGCGACCGCCAGCTGAGACCCCACTGCTCGTAGAACGGGGGAAGCAGTGCCTCGACGTTGCGGCGCATCCCGCGGACCAGGTCGGCCTCGGGGACACCGGCGATCGCGCAGGCGAGGTCGTCCTCGAAGCACGCGAGGAGCGACGTGAAGTAGCCGCCGAGCGAGATGCCCGAGGCTCCGACGGACGGGGCCTCCTGGGTGCCCGTGATCCACGTCTTGAGGCGCCTGATATCCCAGATCGCCTGTGCCGCGGTGTGGACGGTGTTCATCGCCCCGCCGAAGAGCACCCGGTCACCCGACGCTCCCTCCGAGCGCGGGCCGTGCAGCGGTGAGACGGGAAAGGCGAGGTTGAGTCCGTACCGGTGGTGCAGGCGCCGTGCGTCGAAGGCGTTGAAGTCGACGAACGGGGTACCGGTGCGGTAGCCGTTGACGCAGATCAGCCAGGGCCGCGGACCGCCGCGGTGGCGCAGCACCCAGGCGTGGGCGTCTCGGTTCTTCCGGTAGCCGAGCCAACGATCGCGGCCCGGCTCGCCGGGGTGCGGTTCGTACCCGCTGCGCACGATCAGGTGCTCGTAGTCGAGTCCGGCCGCCGACCTCCTCGTCAGGCGAGGTCGCCTCAGCGGGGGAGGATCGCGGTGGTACGACCGCGGGTCGTCGACCCAACCCATCGAGTTGAACATCTCCACTCCGTCGCCCAGCTCGTCGCGCAGACGTCGCCGGAACGCGACCGACGGTGCCCGGACTCGGCTGTTCGCGGTCTCGAGCTGGAGTGCCCACTCGTCGACGAACCACTTCGCGGCGAGCACCGGCGTCAGGCGAGGGCGTGGGAGCTCCGGCTCGCGGTGACCGACAACCCAGTCGCGGGTCTGTCCGACGAGTTCATCGACAACGGTCATCTCGGTGGTCTCCGGTCCCGTTCCGCACGGGCGGTTCGGTACGTGATGGGTGGTGTGCAGGCGTGGCGCAGCCCGGTCGACCGTATCGGCTGGACGCCGCGCGCTCCGTACCGTGCCCGCGAGATCGAGAACCGAGGGCGGACGGATCACACCGGACAGTTCTCGGTGAACGTCGCCGCGCTGCTCGCACCGCGACGGGCGGAGACCACCGAGCGGGACCTAAGCCTCTTGTGCGCTCGTGCACGCATTCCTAGCGTCGATCAGGTATGAGCAACACCGTTCGATCGTGCCCGTCCGCCCCTGGCTTCCGCACCGGAGCGAAGCGTTGACGCTCGTGGAAGGGCACCTCGGCGGGGCGGGTCTCGACACGGACATGCTCCTGATGATGCTCGACGCGCTCGACGAGTTCGTCGGCCACGAACTCACCCCCGAACGCCAGCTCGAACTCGACCACGAGGACGTCTGTCCGGAGGACATCGTCCGCTCGATGAGCGATCCCGAGCGGCTCGGTGTCCAGCTGGTGTTCATCCCCGAGGCGTACGGCGGAATGGACGGCGGAGCGTTCGACTCGTATCGGATCTGCGAGGTGATGGCCCGCCACGACATCGGCCTCGCAACTGCCGTCTTCGCCACCTTCCTGGGCAGCGACCCGATTCTGGTCGGAGCGACCGACGATCAGCGCCAGCGATGGCTGCGCGCGATCGCCGAGGACGGTGTGGTCTTCGCCTACGGCGCAACCGAACCCGATGCCGGGAGCGATCTGGGGGCGATGAAGACGACCGCCGCGCGGATCGAGGAGGACGGCGTCGTCACCGGCTATCGCATCAACGGTCGCAAGCAGTGGATCTCCAACGGGTCGATCGCCGACATGATCACCGTGCTCGCCATGGCCCCGGACGGCCCCTCCTGGTTCGTCGTCCCGAAGGGCACTCCGGGTTTCTCCGCCGCGAAGCCCGAGGACAAACACGGGATCCGGCTGTCGAACACGGCGGCGCTGTTCCTCGACGATGTCGAGATCCCCGCCGATCACCTGATCGGCGGCGTCGAGGGCAAGGGTCTGGTCCAGGCCCAGCAGGTCTTCGGCTACACCCGGATCATGGTGGCGGCATTCGGGCTGGGCGGTGGCTGGGAAGCGCTCGACCGGGCGATCGACTACTCGCTCGAACGCCGACAGGGCGGCGCGCCGTTGGCCGAGAAGCAGGGATTCACCCACAAGCTGATCGTGCCCCATGCGGTGCGTCTCGAAGCGGCACGCAGCTACATCGAGGAGTCGGCCGACAAGATCGATCGGGGTCTCGGCGAGAACGGCGCCATGAACACCGAGGGTGCGATCGCGAAGCTGATGGCGACCGAAGCCGGCAACGCCGCGGCCGACGCCGCGATCCAGGCGCATGGCGGGTACGGCTACACCCGCGAGTACATGGTGGAGAAGATCAAGCGCGACGTCCGCATCACGACCATCTACGAGGGCACCTCGGAGATCATGGAGATGACCATCGCGCGCGACCGTTGGCAACACCACCTGAAGACCGGGGGTGCGTACTACCGCGACCGTGCGGTGGGCCTGACGGCGCTGCATGCGCGGCGTCCCGAGGTCGGCGCCGACCACGCCGCACTGTCAGCGCAGGCGTTGGCGGCCGTGTTGGAGGCGTGCCGACTGGCGCGACTCACCCGGAACCAGCACGTTCTGTTCCGCCTCGGTGAACTGATCACCTGGGTCGAATGCGCCGAATCGCTTGCCCGGCGCGCCGCCGACGGTCTCGACGGCAACCGTCACGCGAAGAGTCCGGACCGCTTCGACGGTCCCGCGCTGGCGACGATGAGCCGGGTGTTCGCACGCGAGGCGGCCCAGAAGGCCGGCCAGGAGGGTGTGCGGTGGGTCGCGGGCTCGGTCGACGCCGACCGCGCCGACATCGCACCGCTGCTCGCCAGCATCCCCCACGACGCCATCCGCGCAGCGCAGGCCGGACTGCTCGCCGACATGGATCGCGTCGCCGACGTGCTCTACGGCCGAGCCGGTTGAGCCCACCCGAACGCGTACGAACACAGGAGTCCAGAACGATGTCCGAATCCTTCGTGATCCCGAGCTCGCCGATTGCAGTCGTGGGCGTCGGGGCGATCATGCCCGACGCCGTCGACGCCGACGCATTCTGGGCGAACATCACCGGCGGGCGGTACTCGATCAGCGAGGTGCCGCCGGAGCGGTGGGACCCGGCGTTGTACTTCTCACCCGATCACGCGGAACCCGACAAGACCTACTCGACGTTGGGCGGCTGGGTTCGCGACTTCCCGTGGGACCCGATCAGCTGGAAGATGCCGATCCCGCCGAAGGTCGCCGACCAGATGGACGACGGGCAACGGTGGGCCCTCAGTGCGGCGCGCTCTGCCCTCGTCGATGCGGGTTGGCCGGAGTGGAACGTCGATCCCGACAACGTCGCTGTGATCATCGGCAATGCCATCGGCGGCGAGAAGCACTACGAGACCAACATGCGCATCGAACTCCCTGAGGTGCTCCGGGACCTCGAGAGTTCCGAGTCGTTCGCAGCGCTGACGGTCGACCAGCGCCACCACATCCTCGACGAGACCCGGGCCCACTTCCTGGCACACTTCGGGGAGATCAACGAGGACACCATGCCGGGCGAACTGGCCAACGTGATGGCGGGTCGGATCGCCAATCTGTTCGATTTCCGCGGACCCAACTTCACCACCGACGCCGCGTGCGCGTCGGGGCTCGCGGCGATGAGTGTCGCTGTCGAGGGGCTCGTCGATCACCGATTCGACGCGGCGATCACCGGTGGGATCGATCACAACATGGGTGTCTCCGCGTTCGTGAAGTTCTGCAAGATCGGTGCGCTCTCGGCGACAGGAACGCGGCCGTTCGACGCCGGTGCCGACGGGTTCGTGATGGGCGAGGGTGCGGCCCTCTTCGTGCTGAAGCGACTCGAGGACGCCGAGCGCGACGGCGACCGGGTCTACTCGGTGATCCTCGGCATCGCGGGGTCGAGCGACGGCAAGGGCAAGGGCATCACCGCGCCGAATCCGGTCGGTCAACGGCTCGCCGTCGAGCGCGCCTGGGACATCGCCGGCGAGGATCCGGCGACGGTGACTGCGGTCGAGGCGCACGGCACGTCGACTCGCGTCGGAGACGCGACCGAGCTCCAGAGTCTCACCGACGTGTTCGGAGCGGCCGGCGCTTCGGCGCACAGCGTTGCGCTCGGCTCCGTCAAGTCCAACATCGGCCACCTGAAGGCCGCGGCCGGGGCGGCGGGCATCTTCAAGATGGTGCGCAGTCTCCACGACAAGGTGCTCCCGCCCAGCCTCAACTTCAACGATCCGAACCCGAACGTCGACTGGGACACGTCACCGTTCGTCGTGAACACCGCGCTACGCGACTGGCCGAGGCCTGCGTCGGGAGTGCGACGTGCCGGGGTGAGCGCGTTCGGATTCGGCGGAACGAACTTCCACGTCGTCATGGAGGAACACGTGCCGGGTCGCCACAAGCCACCGGCGCGGGTGTTCGGCGGGGCATCGACCGGCCGGTCGGAGACGATCCGCCCTGCGGGCGTCCCCCTGGTCGAGGCCGACCGGCGCAAGCCTCCTCCTCGTGGCGCGCTCGTGCTGGGCGGGAGCGACGACGCCGATCTGCTCGCCCGGGTGCGCGACGCGCTCACCGACGCTCGGGCAGGGCGGGCCCCGGTTCCCGCTCGGCCCGATCCGAGCCTCGGGTCCGCACGGGTGCGCATCGCGGTCGACTTCGCCGACGCGGCCGACCTCGCCAACAAGCTCGACAAGGCGGTCACGGCGCTGACGGGAGACAACCCGGCGATCTACAAGATGCTTCGCCAGCAGGGGGTGTTCGTCGGGCGCGGTCCGGCGCCGAAGGTCGCGTTCCTCTACACCGGTCAGGGTTCGCAGTACGTGAACATGCTCGACGGACTCCGTGCCACCGAGCCGATCGTCGCAGAGACCTTCCGAGAGGCCGACGAGGTGATGACCCCACTGCTCGGGCGTCCGCTGTCGTCGTACATCTTCGTCGACGGCGACGACCCTGCGGCGGTCGCGCAACTCGAGCAGGAGCTGCTCCAGACCGAAATCACCCAGCCGGCCGTGCTTGCCACCGATTCGAGCATCAGCCGACTGCTCGGCGCCTACGGCATGCGCCCCGACATGGTGATGGGTCACAGCCTCGGCGAATACGGCGCCCTCATCGCAGCCGGGTCACTCACGTTCGAAGCGGCGCTCGAGGCCGTCAGCGCGCGCGGGCGGGAGATGGCCGCGTTGTCGGTGGAGGACAACGGGGCGATGGCCGCGGTGTTCGGCCCACTCACCGAGATCGAACGGATCGTCGACGACACCGACGGTTACGTCGTCGTCGCCAACATCAACTCCAACAACCAGGCCGTCGTGGGTGGTGCCACCGACGCCGTGTCGGCAGCCGTGGACGCGTTCACCGCCGCGGGTATGCAGGCCGTGCGCATCCCCGTCAGCCATGCCTTCCACACCTCGATCGTCGCCCCGGCCTCGGTGCCGCTCGTTGCCGCGTTGAAGCGGCTGGACGTGCGACCGCCGCAGATCCCGTTGGTCGCGAACGTGACCGGCGATTTCTACCCGGCCGAGGCGACCATCGACACGATGCTCGACCACCTCGGGAGGCAGGTCGCGTCCCCCGTGCAGTTCGTCCGAGGGTTGCACACGTTGTACGACGCGGGAGCCCGCGTCTTCGTCGAGGTCGGCCCGAAGCGGGCGCTGCACGGCTTCGTCACCGACGTCCTCGGTGACCACGACGATGTGCTCGCGCTCTTCACCAACCACCCCAAGCTGGGCGATGCCGCCTCGATCAACCAGGCGCTGTGCGGTCTCTGGGCAGCGGGCGTCGGATTCGAGACCGCGACCACGGAGGGATCGGGTGCGGGACCATCCGTGGCGACGTCCCCATCGGCGGTCCCGACCGCGCCCGTGGAGCCGCTCCCCGTCGCCGCGTCGAACGATCCCGACGATCGGATCATGCAACTCGGACAGCTCTTCGCCGGCGTGATCGAGGAGGGGCTGCGCATCTACGGCGTGCCGGCCGACCCGGTGCCCGCTGCCGCGCCGGCCGCTGCCTCGGAGGGTGGCGGACGCATCGACGTCGAACCGGTGGTGATCACCGGTGCGGCGCTCGGTCTGCCCGGAGTCGAAAACGTCTTCGACGACGCGAACATCGGTCGGATCCTCGCCGGTCAACAGTTCATCGGAGCCCTTCCGGAATCGGCTCGCGCGCGGATGGCCGACATGCACATCACCCGGCTCGTGAAGAGCGAATCCGGCGGTGCCGACTTCGAGACGATCGACGATCCCGCGGAGGTCATCAAACTCGCCGGTCGGCGCGCACCCCTCGACGTCGTGTCGCAGTTCGCCGTGGAGAGCGCGCGCGACGAGGCCTTCGACAACACGACGCGCCTCGCGGTCGGCGCCGGATTCGATGCGCTCCGAGACGCCGGAATCCCGCTGGTGATGCGCTACAAGACCACCACCCTCGACACTCAACTGCCGGACCGCTGGGGTCTGCCGGATGCACTCCGTGACGACACGGGCGTGATCTTCGCGAGCGCATTCCCCGGCTACGACCGGTTCGCCGAGGACATCGAGGCGTACATCGCCGACCGGTCTCGTCGTGAGCATCTGCTGGCGCTCGAGGGCGTCCGCGCCCGCCTCGACGGCGGCGAGTCGAACGTGGGTGAGATCGACCGTTTGATCACCGACCTGCGCGCCACGATCGAGGCGAACCCCTACAGCTTCGACCGTCGGTTCCTGTTCAGGGTGCTGTCGATGGGACATTCGCAGTTTGCCGAGATCATCGGTGCGCGCGGTCCGAACACCCAGGTCAACGCGGCTTGCGCGTCGACGACACAGGCCGTGTCGCTCGCGGAGGACTGGATCCGTGCCGGGCGATGCCGGCGGGTGATCGTGGTGTCGGCAGACGACGCCACCGGCGACTCCCTGCAGCCGTGGATCACGAGCGGCTTCCTCGCGAGCGGTGCCGCCGCGACCGATGAGCACGTCGAGGACGCCGCGACGCCGTTCGATCGCCGGCGTCACGGCATGATCGTCGGGATGGGCGCTGCCGCGCTCGTCGTGGAGTCGGCGGCCTCCGCTCGCGAGCGCGGGCTCCAGCCGATCTGCGAGGTGCTCGGTGCGGTCACCGCCAACTCCGCGTTCCACGGCACGCGCCTCGACGTCGAGCACATCGGTGCCGTGATGGAGGCCGTCGTCAGGCAGGCCGAGACGCGTGGCGTGAGCCGCGACGCGATCGCGGACGAGGCGATGTTCGTCTCACACGAGACCTACACCCCGGCGCGTGGTGGGTCGGCAGCGGCGGAGATCAACGCGTTGCGCCGGGTCTTCGGGCCGGCGGCGGACCGCGTCGTCATCACCAACACGAAGGGCTTCACCGGGCATGCGATGGGCGCGGGAATCGAGGACGTGGTCGCCGTCAAGGCGTTGGAGACCGGGATCGTGCCTCCGGTCCCGAACCTTCGGGAGCCCGATCCCGATCTCGGCGCGCTGCACCTGTCCCGGGGCGGTGCCCATCGGGTGAGCTATGCGCTCCGTCTCGCCGCCGGGTTCGGGTCGCAGGTCGCGATGGCACTGCTGCGGTGGACGCCGGTCGGCGATGGCCGGCACCGCGCCCCGGACGCGCTGGGCTACGAGTATCGGATTGTCGACCGGGCGGCATGGCAACGCTGGCTCGACGACATCGGCGGACACGTCGGTGCCCGCCTCGAGATCGATCACCGCCGTCTCCGCATCGTCGACATCGGCGCACCGGAGACGTCGCGTCACGACTCGGCGGTTCCCGTGCCGTACGACGGTCAGTTCGCAGCGACGCGCCCCGACGAGCATGTCGCCACTGCGGCTCCGCTCTCGGCCCCGTCATCCGCGGCCGGAGTGCCGACGGCTGTGGCGTCGGCGACGCCCGAACCGGTTCCGGCTCCGTCGGTGGGGACCGCGATGGTGGCGGTGTCGGCTGATGAGGTGTTGTCGGCGGTGACGGCGATCGTTGCGGAGATGACGGGGTATCCGGCGGAGTTGTTGGAGCCGGATCTGGATCTGGAGGCGGATCTGGGTGTGGACACGGTGAAGCAGGCGGAGGTGTTCGCGGCGGTGCGTGAGCAGTACGGGGTCGAGCGTGACGACAATCTGCAGTTGCGTGATTTCCCGACGTTGAATCACGTTGCGGCGTGGGTTCGCGATCGTGCCGATCTCGGTGCGGCACCGGTTCCGGCTCCGTCGGTGGGGACCGCGATGGTGGCGGTGTCGGCTGATGAGGTGTTGTCGGCGGTGACGGCGATCGTTGCGGAGATGACGGGGTATCCGGCGGAGTTGTTGGAGCCGGATCTGGATCTGGAGGCGGATCTGGGTGTGGACACGGTGAAGCAGGCGGAGGTGTTCGCGGCGGTGCGTGAGCAGTACGGGGTCGAGCGTGACGACAATCTGCAGTTGCGTGATTTCCCGACGTTGAATCACGTTGCGGCGTGGGTTCGCGATCGTGCCGATCTCGGTGCGGCACCGGTTCCGGCTCCGTCGGTGGGGACCGCGATGGTGGCGGTGTCGGCTGATGAGGTGTTGTCGGCGGTGACGGCGATCGTTGCGGAGATGACGGGGTATCCGGCGGAGTTGTTGGAGCCGGATCTGGATCTGGAGGCGGATCTGGGTGTGGACACGGTGAAGCAGGCGGAGGTGTTCGCGGCGGTGCGTGAGCAGTACGGGGTCGAGCGTGACGACAATCTGCAGTTGCGTGATTTCCCGACGTTGAATCACGTTGCGGCGTGGGTTCGCGATCGTGCCGATCTCGGTGCGGCACCGGTTCCGGCTCCGTCGGTGGGGACCGCGATGGTGGCGGTGTCGGCTGATGAGGTGTTGTCGGCGGTGACGGCGATCGTTGCGGAGATGACGGGGTATCCGGCGGAGTTGTTGGAGCCGGATCTGGATCTGGAGGCGGATCTGGGTGTGGACACGGTGAAGCAGGCGGAGGTGTTCGCGGCGGTGCGTGAGCAGTACGGGGTCGAGCGTGACGACAATCTGCAGTTGCGTGATTTCCCGACGTTGAATCACGTTGCGGCGTGGGTTCGCGATCGTGCCGATCTCGGTGCTCCGGCGTCTGGGGCCGGATCCGGATCGACAGCCGGCGCGGGCGATGCGTCGCCGACTCCCGCGGCTCCGACCGTGGTGCACGGTGATCTCGACGCCGTCGACGCGCTCCCACGGCGCGTGCCCGTCCCATCACTACGGCCGAGCATCTCCGCGTGTCTCCCGACCGGTGTCGAACTCGACGGTGCCCGTGTCGTCGTGATGCTCGACGAAGGCGGCGTCGGTGACGCGCTCGTCGAGCTGCTCGACGAGGCCGGTTCGACGGCTCTCACCCTCGCTCCCGGTGTCGCCACCGACGACCTGCTCGCGCAGTTGACGGAGTGGGATCGGGAGGCACCGATCACCGGTGTGTACTGGCTTCCCGCACTCGACGCCGACGGCGACCTCGCCGACTACGACCTCGACCGATGGAGGGAGGCGCTCCGGCGGAGGGTGAAGGCGCTCTACGCCACGATGCGCCACCTGTACGACGCGAGCCCGTTCCTCGTCTCCGCCACCCGGCTCGGCGGCTACCACGGCTACGACGAGTCCGGCGCGACCAACCCGCTCGGCGGACCGGTGGTCGGGTTCACCAAGTCGTACAAGAAGGAGCGCGCCGATGCTGTGGTCAAGGCCGTCGACCTGGCAGAGAGCGACGAGGCGAGGACGATCGCCACGCAGCTCATCGAGGAGACGCTCCGCGACCCCGGATGTGTCGAGATCGGTCGCGTTGCAGATCGCCGTTTCGGTGTCGCCTTCGTCGAGTCCCCGTTCCCACCTCGCGCCGACGGAACCGATGACGGTGCCGGCATCGAACTCGGATCCGATTCCGTCGTCGTCGTCACCGGAGCTGCCGGCAGCATCGTGTCGGCGATCACCGCCGATCTGGCGGTCGCGTCGGGCGGAACGTTCCATCTGCTCGATCTGACGCCGACACCCGACCCCGACGACCCCGATCTGGAGGCGTTCCGGAACGACCGGGACGGGCTGAAGGTGACGATCGCGGAACGGATGAAGGCGGCAGGCGACCACCCCACACCGGTTGCGATCGAACGGGAGCTCAGCCGGTTCGAGCGCCTCGATGCCGCGCTGACGGCCGTGCAATCCGTGCAGGCGGCAGGCGGGACAGCGCACTACCACGCGGTCGACCTGACCGACTCCGACGCGGTGACCGCGGTGATGGACGACGTGCGTGAGATCAGCGGTCGGATCGACGTCCTGCTCCACGCCGCCGGCCTGGAGATCTCCCGCAACCTGCCCGACAAGGAGCCCCGCGAGTACGACCTCGTCTTCGACGTGAAGAGCGACGGTTGGTTCAACGTGTTCCGCGCCGCGCACGACATGCCCATCGGGGCCGCGGTCGTCTTCTCGTCGGTGGCCGGCCGGTTCGGTAACCAGGGCCAGACCGACTATTCGGCGGCCAACGACCTGCTGTGCAAGTTCATGAGCAGCTTCCGGCGGACCAGGCCGGACACGCGTGGGCTCGCACTCGACTGGACGGCGTGGGGTGGCATCGGGATGGCGACTCGCGGTTCGATTCCGAAGATCATGGAGATGGCGGGGGTGCAGCTGCTGCCGCCCGAGGCCGGCGTCGCCTGGATCCGGCGCGAGCTGACCTCCGGCACGAGCGACGCGGAGGTGATCGTCGCCGGGGTGCTCGGAATGATGGCCGCCGAATACGACGAGCGCGGTGGGGTCGACGCCGCGGCGTTGATCGACGACGCCGGCTCGAGCGGTCCGATGCTCGGGAGTGCGACGATGAGCGTGCACGACGGTGTCGTGGTCGAGACCACCATCGATCCCACCGCGCAGCCGTTCCTCGACGACCATCGGATCGACGGCACACCGGTTCTTCCCGGCGTGATGGGCATGGAGGCCTTCGCCGAGACGGCACGGCTGCTCGTCCCCGAACACCACGTTGCGGCCATCGAGGACGTGACCTTCGCCGCGCCGCTGAAGTTCTTCCGGGACGAACCCCGGACGCTGACGGTGCAGGCGGTGGTGCGGCCCGACGGGGACGACTTCGTGGCGGACTGTCGACTGGTGGCCGAGCGGCTCCTGCCCGGCAACGAACACCCGCAGCGCACCGTGCACTTCACGGGCCGCGTCCGCCTCACGACCGATCCGCCCGCGGCACCGGGAGCCGACCCCGTCGGCGACCCGACCGGCCCGGAACTGAGCGCGACGCAGGTCTACTCGTTCTATTTCCACGGCCCCGCCTACCAGGTCGTCGACTCGGCGTGGCGCTGCGACGAGGTCGCCGTCGCCGCCCTCGCCGACCCGCTTCCGGACAACCACGTTCCGAGCGATCGTCCACTCGTCACCGCCCCTCGGCTCGTCGAGCTGTGCTTTCAGACCGCAGGGCTCTGGCAGGCCGGACGTGACGACGTGCTGGCGCTCCCGATGCAGGTCGGCAGCGCGCGGCTCGTCGGTGACCCGACCACCCGCCCACTGCAGGCGCACGCCCGCGAAATCGGACCGGGGACCTTCGACTGCGTCGTCGTCGATGCCGACGGCAATGCGGTCCTCCACCTCGACCGGTACCGCACGGTCCCCCTCCCGGCACCGATCCCCGCCGACGTCGGCGACGTCCTGCACTCAGCGTTCCGGGATTGAGCCACGATGGCAGCGTCGGCCACCGTCCAGCGTTCGATCCATCGCCTCGGAGTCATCGACCGCGGTGAGTCCGCGGTTCGAGTGCTCCACGCAGTGGGCGGTCTGAACGGATCCGGCGACGCCCCGTTGATCACCACCGTGCTCTTCCGGAGCGATCCACCGGATCCCGCCCCGTGGGACGGGCGGGAGGCCGACGAGGTGCGCACTCTCGCCGCCGAATCCTCGGAGGCCGAGATCGTCGAGGCGCTCCGGCATTGTCAGATCGACACGTTGTGGTTGGGGGAGTGGTCGCCCGGGGAGCGTGCCGATCTCGTGGAGGCCTGCGAGAGGAATGGCATCGGGGTCGTCGGACCGGATTCGGACATGATTCGTCGCCTCTCGGATCCCGACGTCGCCCGGACCCTGCCGGGCGGCGTCACCACTCTCGGACCCGACGTCCCGGCGCGGACGATCGAGGTCGACGTCCTGGCCGACGCGGGCGGGCATGTCTGGATCGTCGACTCACGCGATGCGAGCGTTCGACGAGGGGGCCGCTCGCTGATCGCCGAGGCCCCGTGCACGACGCTGGGAGCCGACGTCTGCCGGCGCATCCGAGCGGCCGCCGCCGAACTGGTGCGATCCGTGGAGTACCGCGGTGCGGCCACGGTGGTCGTCCGATCGGACGGTGACCGATTCGCCCTGGTCGAGGTCGACTGCGTCGCGGCACCCGAGCATGCCACCGCCGAGGAACGCACGGGCACCAGCTTCATCGGTTGGCGGCTGCGCATCCATCGTGGCGAGACACTTCCGGCCGAGTCGCCGCCCGACGACGGTGTCGCGGTCGAAGCGCGCCTCGTCGCGGTCGATCCCGGTGCGGCGTTCGAGGTGACACCGGGTCGTCTGCAGCTGCTCTCGTTCCCCGTCGGGACCGGTGTGCGTATCGACGCGAATCGGCGGGTCGGTGACATGGTCGACCGCGACGATCCGCTGATCGCCGTGTTCACGGCGTGGGGACCGGATCGGAGCATCGCGCTCGAGCGGGTCCGCCGGGCACTCGCTCGGAGTTCCGTCGTCGTCGACGGTGGCTCCACCAATCGGACGTTCCTGCTCGAGGTCCTCGGGCACGAGACCTTCGTGAGTGGCCGCCTCGACGACCGCTGGCTGGAGCGGATGATCGCGGAACGATCCGGCCCGGGGCCGAACCCCGTGGCGCTGCTCGCGGCTGCCGTCGCGGCCTACGAGGACGACCGGGGTCACGCCCAGGAGGCGTTCTACGCATCCGCCGAACGGGGTCGCCCCCAGCAACCGGCGGAGGTCGGCGACGGCATCGAACTCCGCCACAGCGCTGCGACCTATCACCTCGACGTCGATCGGGTCGGGCCGCGTCGCTACGCCATCCGGTGTGGTGCCGACGTCGCCGACATCACGGTGGACCGACTCGACGACTTCGAGCGACGGGTGACGTGCGGCGGTCGACGCCACCGGCTCATCGTGATCCCGACCGGCGCCGGGTACCGCGTCGAGATCGGGCCGTACACGCACGTCATCGATCGCGAGGACGGTGTCGCGATCCGTGCCGGTTGGCCCGCGCTGGTGGTGAGAACGATGGTCGAACCCGGCGACGCGGTGGTCGCCGGTGATGCCATCGCAGTCGTCGAGTCGATGAAGATGGAGACGACCGTCACCGCGCCGATGGCCGGTGAGGTCGTCTCGGTGTCGATCATGGCCAACACGCAGGTCGAGCGGGGCGCTCCGATGGTCCGGATCCGGGCCCGTCGTACGGTTGCACCGGCCGACGACGCGTCGTGCCGTCTGGATCTGTCCGGACTGCGCGTGGGCGTGGACCCGACGCGCAAGCCATGTGACCGCGTCTACACCCCGCTCGGCGACTATCTGCTCGGATACGACCTGTCGCCCGCCGAGCTTCGCAAGTTGCTCACCAAGCAGCGACGCCTCGCCGAGATCGCCGACCCGGATGATCCTGCCCTGCTGTCGTGTGAGGACGGGCTGCTCGACATCTATGCAGAGCTGGGTGCGCTGTACCGTCCCCAGACCGAGGCGGAGACCGACGAGTCGGCGCCGACCGAGCACACCCAGGAGTTCCTGCTGTCCTTCCTGCAGTGGCTCGACGCCGATCTCGCGGGGCTTCCCGAGGGATACCGGCGGCGCCTCGAGCGGGCGTTGGGACGGTACGGCGTCGACGGACTGGCGCGGACGCCCGGGCTCGAGTCGGCGCTGATGTGGATGTTCCGATCGTTCGCGCGCCTCGACGAACTGAGCCCGGTGGTCCTGGCGATCCTCGAGCGACGGCTCACGTATCGCGATGCGCTGGGCGAACACGCGGACGTCTCGATGCGTGCACGGCTCGACCGGCTCGCCGAGGCGACGCAGGGCCGCCAGCAGCCGATCGCCGATCTCGCCCGCGATCTGCGGTTCCACGCCTTCGACGAACCTCCGATGGAGGCAGCGGCCGCCGAACTCATCGCGGAGATGGCCGAACACATCGACCATCTCGCGGAGGATCCCGAACGCGAGGACCGCGCCGAACGAATCGAGCGGCTCGTCTGGTGTCCCGTGCCACTCCGCGGGCTCGTCCTCGACGCGTGGGGCGCCGACGATCCGACGACACCGTCATCCCGGCGCCGGGTCGTCCTCGAAGTGCACATCCGGCGCTTCTACCGCCGCAGCGGCGTCGGTCCGATCACTTTCCACGAATCGGACGGTTTCCTCGTCGCGACGACGGACTGCAGCGTCGACGGCGATGCCGTCCACCTGGTCGTCGGCTATCTGCCGCTCGCCGCCCTCGCGGATTGGTCGAGGGCGGTCGGGAGCATCCTGGATTCACTGGAGTCCGACCGCGCGGTGGTCGCCGACGTCGTGACCTGGCGGGAGGGGCCCGACACCGACATCACCGAGATCGCCGCCGAGGTGACCGACCTGGCGGGCGGGACGGCGTTCGGCCGGCCACTGCGTCGCCTCGACGTGACCGTCAGCAACGCGTCCGGGCCGAGCCGCGCCCGCTCTCAGCACGTGACCCTCGACGGGGGCCCGGACGGCTCGTTCGTCGAGAACCCGCTCTTCCGCAATCTGCATCCGATGCTCGCCGAGCGTCTCGAGCTCTGGCGCCTGTCGAACTTCGAGCTGGAGCGCCGACCGTCGCCCGAGGACGTCTACGTGTTCGACGGTGTGGCCCGGACGAACCCGAACGACCATCGCCTCTTCGCGGTGGGGGAGGTGCGCGACCTCGTGTCGGCGCCGGATCCGGTGACCGGAGAGCGGACGTACCCGCGGCTCGAGCGGATCGGGCTGCTCGCACTCGCGGCGATGCGCTCGGAACTCGCCCGCTACACGGCGCGCGACCGTCCCGTTGCCAACCGATTGGTGCTCGACGTGCGCGCGCCGTGGACGCTGTCGCGCGAGGAGACCCTGCGGCTCGCCAACCGGTTCGCGCCGATGGCCGGCCGGGTGGGCTTGGAGAAGCTGGTGCTCAAGGTCCGACTGCCCGGCGATGCCGGCGGCGAGCTACGCGACGCCGTGCTGCATGTCGAGCAGGCCGGACACCGGCTGCTCGTGCGCGAGGATCGTGCCGGCGACCAGCCCGTGCGTCCGCTGAGCGCCTACCAGCAGAAGATCCTCACCGCCGCTCGCTTCGGATCGCCGTACCCTCATGAGGTCGTCCGGCTCTTCACCGAGCAGCCCCCGATCGCCGATCTCCCGTCCGACTCATTCGTCGAACTCGAACTCGACGCCGACGATCGGCTCGTGCCTGTCGAGCGCGATCCGGGGTCCAACGTCGCGCACCTGGTCGTCGGGCTCCTGACCAACCACACACCGGTCGTGCCCGAGGGGATGCGACGCGTCGCGATCCTGTCCGATCCGACGCAGGGGCTGGGAAACCTCGCCGAGCCGGAGTGTCGGCGTGTCAACGCTGCGCTGGCGTACGCACTCGAGGCCAAGCTGCCCGTCGAATGGTTCGCCGTGTCCAGTGGTGCGCTGATCGCGATGGACTCGGGGACCGAGAACATGGACTGGATCGCTCTCACTCTGCGTCGCCTGATCGAGTTCACCCAGGCCGGAGGCGAGGTGAACATCGTCGTGACCGGCATCAATGTCGGTGGCCAGCCGTACTGGAACGCGGAGGCGACGATGCTCAACCACACGAAGGGCATCCTGGTGATGACCCCGTCGTCGGCAATGGTGCTCACCGGCAAGCAGGCTCTCGACTTCTCCGGGGCCGTGAGCGCCGACGACAACTTCGGCATCGGTGGGTACCACCGCGTGATGGGCCCCAACGGGCAGGCCCAGTACTGGGCGTCGTCGTTTCCCGACGCCTGCGCGTTGCTCCTCCGGCACTACGCGTTGACCTATGTGGTCCCCGGGGAGCGGTTCCCGCGACGCCATCCGACGTCGGATCCGGCGGACCGCGACGTGTGTCCCAGCCCACACGCCTCGCTGGCTGCGTCACCTTTCACGACCGTCGGTGAGATCTTCTCACCCGAGCTGAACCCCGATCGCAAGCAGCCGTTCGACATGCGCTCCGTGATGCGTGCGGTCGCCGACCGCGACGAGGAGCCTCTCGAGCGGTGGCGGGACCTCCGTGACGGTGACACGTCGATCGTGTGGGATGCAACCATCGGTGGCATCCCGGTCTGCCTCCTCGGATTGGAGTCTCACACCGTGGGGCGCAAGGGCTTCGTCCCCGCCGACGGACCTCCTGCGTGGACGTCCGGCACGCTGTTCCCGCACTCGTCGCGCAAGACCACCCGGGCGATCAACGCAGCGAGCGGCAACCGGCCACTGGTGGTCCTCGCGAACCTCTCGGGCTTCGACGGCTCACCGGAGTCGATGCGACGTCGTCAGCTCGAGTACGGCGCAGAGATCGGACGGGCGGTCACCAACTTCGACGGTCCGATCGTGTTCGTCGTCGTCTCGCGCTACCACGGCGGTGCCTTCGTCGTGTTCTCCAAGGCGCTCAACGAGTCGCTGGAGATCGCAGCGGTCGAGGGCTCGTACGCGTCGGTGATCGGCGGGGCACCTGCGGCGGCCACGGTGTTCGCCCGCGAGGTGAAGCGGCGTACCGAGGCCGATCACCGTGTGCGCGACCTGCGCGACTCGCTGGCCGTCGCCGAAGGGGCGGAGGCGACGCGCCTGCGGGCGATGCTCGCTGCGGTCACGGCGCAGGTGCGCTCCGAGAAGCTGGGTGAGGTCGCCGAGGAGTTCGACGCGATCCACACGATCGAGCGCGCGCGACGCGTCGGCTCGGTCGACCGGATCATCCCGGCGACGGAGCTGCGGCCCTACATCGTGGATGCGCTGGAGCGAGGGATCGCGCGACTCTCCTGATCCGGGGATCGCGTCGATCGTCAACACCGCGGCGACTCGACCCACGAGTGGCGCGGTGTGGCGGTGTGGAGGTCGCTGCCGGACGGGAGCAATCGCGGTGGTTGCGCGGGCTCGGCGAAAGCGATGGTGAGCAGGAAGACTCCCGCGCGACGCCACCAGCCGGGCATCGGTCCGTTGCGCCCCGTCACCGTCATCGCCGACCATCCGTCGACCTCGCGCCCGTCGTGCAGCTCGACGTCGACCGTCCGGGTGTCGACGCGCAGGCCGACCTGCTGGACCTTCAGCGCTGCCTCCTTGGCCGACCAGATCAGATTGGCCAGTTCGTCGTGGCGTTCGGCCGGCTGGTCGGCGACGTACGAGCGCTCCGCCGGCGTGAAGTAGTCGGCGACGAACGTCGGCGTTCGAGGCTCGACGACTTCGAGGTCGACGCCGACGGTGCCCGAGGCCATCGTTCCCGGCGGACCGACGAGGCAGACCGCCCACCCCGAACGGTCGCTCATCGACACGTCGACGGCGGCCATCTCTCCGTCGAGTTGGACGTACGGTGCACCGCTCTCGCGGTGGCGGATCTCGATGCGGGCGAGTGCAGCGGGTGAGCGGTCGAGATCGAGCACGGCTGCGATCGCCTGCTTGGTCGTCCAGCGTCGCGTCACGTACTCGTCGCGACGCTTGGTGAATCGGATCGACGCGAGGTGTTCGCGTTCGTGCGGCGACAGCCAATCGCTCGACGCCGGGACATCGTCCTCGCCGTGGGCGAGCCACCACATGATCTCCAGTGTGCCAGCCGGCGAACGGTGGCTCGACCGAACCCGTCCGGTCGATGACTTCGCGGGCACCGAACGCACATCAGCAGTTCGACACGATCCAGGTTCACACATCTGGCGGGGCGACCGACGCGCGCGTCAGGCGGACACGGCGTGGGCGAGCACCCGGAACTCGCGCTCGATGCTGGCAGCGACATCGCCGAGATCGGCGATCACGTCGCGATCGCTCGTGATCCCGAAGAAGAGGCGGTCCTCGTACGACACGACGGCGATCGTGAGTCCCTGGTTGTCGATCACCTCGACGTAGGGGTACGTCCGTCGCACCGGCGCGCCGAGGAGGTACAGCGGGATCGGGGGACCCGGGATGTTGGTGATCACGAGGTTCATCGGGATCTGCCGACTCACGAACTGGGTCAGCGGGACGGCGAACGGCGTCACCGCGTCAGCGATCCTGATGATCGCCTCGGCACCGTCGATGTATCCCGACCCCTTCAGCTCCTGCGTCGCCGCGTGGATCCGGTCGAGGCGGGTAATCGGGTCGGCCTCGTCGACCGGGAGATCGACGATGATCAGCGAGATCCGGTTGCCGAGCGTGTCGCCGTGTTCCTCGTCGGTGCGCAGCGACACGGGGACCATCGCCTTCAGCACGCGATCGTCGGTGTCCGCGTCGTGATCGACGAGGAAGTCACGCAGCGCACCGCTGCATGCGGCGAGGACCACATCGTTGACGCTGACCCCCCTGGCGGCCTTGAGGTCCCGGGTGATCTCCATCGACACCTCGCAGTGAACCCAGCGCTTGTGGGGCGACACGGGTCGATTCCAGGGCGCCGGATCCGGCTTGGACTGGAAGTTGGCCGCGGTTCGCACCACGTTCGTCATCGCTTCGATCGCCGGCTTCGGGGTCTGGACGGCGCGCAACGCAGCCTTCGTCATCGAGAAAGGACGGCCGAGTTGTTCACCGATGGTGTCGGCCAGGAGTCGTTGTGCCGAGGGCGCAGACCGCGGCCGCCAGGCAGGCGGCACGCCGTCGTTCGGTGGGTCGGGGGCGAGGTCCACGATCGCCAGGGCGAGATCGACGTTGGCGATGCCGTCGCCCAGCGCGTGGTGGGTCTTGATGATCAACCCCACCCCGTCGTCCTCGAGTCCGTCGATGACCCACATCTCCCAGAGCGGTCGGGCCCGGTCGAGCCCGATCGACTGCACTCGGCCCACGAGATCGTTCAGCTGATCACCGTCTCCGGGCCGAGGCAGCGACGTGAGTCGCAGGTGGTAGTCGAGGTCGAAGTCCACGTCGTCGACCCAGACCGGCCGGCCCTGACCATAGGGCACCTCCATGATGCGCTGACGCATCCGTGGCACGCGGTGCAGACGGCGGCCGACGTGTGCGCGGATGTCGGCGAACCGGATCCTGCCGGATCGGTCACGGAGCGGTCCGCCTTCGATGATCGAGACCGAACCGACGTGCTGAGGCTCGTGCGGCGTCTCGATCCGCAGAAACGTCGCATCGGCGGCCGTCAGCCGTTCGTAGAACATCATCGACCCCCTGAGTTCGAGCGAACGCCAGTGTAGGACGTGGCCGCGCGGTGCCCGAATGCGCCGGTGTCGTGTTCACCCTCCGGGTCGGGGTTCGGAGGTCGGTTCGCCCCTCAGACCGTCGGCGGCGGTGGGGGGATGTTTCCCGGTGCACCGGCCGGCGCACCCGGGATCACCGCCGTGGTCGACGTCGTCTGGCCGGGTGCCGCGGTGGTCAGCGTGGTCGTGGTGGCCACGCCCGACCGCAGGAGCTGTTGGCGGGCGACCTCGGCCTGGTAGGCGGCCTCTTCGTTGTGCTCCTGGCGTTCGATCATCCGAAGCTTGTAGGTCAGCCACTGGATCAGCGAGTGGACGAGCAGGCCGATGATGCCGTAGATGATCATCGCGAAGAGCACGGACGTGTCGAAGATCGACTCGACCTGATTGCCGCCGGTGGTCCCCAATTCGATCGGGGTGAAGATCCCGCGGAACGGAGTCATCGCGCGGTCGAGGTTGCGATACGCCCACTGCACGAACCCCGACGAAGAGTTCGCGCCGAACAGCAGCAGGAAGAAGCCGAGGAACAGGATCACCTCGACGAAGAGGATGTAGATGTAGACGAGGTAGCCGATGAAGCGCGCCACCATCGCGACGATGCGGCCGGTCGATCGCAGGTAATGCGGATCGGGTTCGGTGGGCTGGGTTCCGGCCTGGCTGGTCGCGGTGGTGTCGCTCATCGTCGATGGCTCCTTCGTCTTCACTCGAATGTATCTCGCGGCGCCGGTGTGAATCGCGGATCCGCGCTGGTTCATCGGCACGATCGGGCCGCGACTTGAGCGGATTCCCGCCGGCGTTCTCTCGTCGCGTCACGGTGTTCGCTCGTGTCCCCCGATCGTGCGGTCGACTCTGTGAGCAGCCATGATCCAGTCGGTGCGGGGAGAACGTTGCTGATGGACGAGACATGGGTTCCCGAGGTGCACCAGGGCACCCACGGGGGCGCGCCCTCCGACGACGAGCGCGCCGTGCTCCAGGTGGTCACCTGGAACATCCAGTTCGGCATCGAGGTCGCCGCGGCTGCCGACGCACTCGTGCAGTCCGACGAGTTGCGGGCGGCCGACATCGTGTTGCTGCAGGAGATGGACGAGCGCGGTACCGAGACCATCGCACGAACGGTCGGGATGAATCACGTGTTCGCGTCGTCGGGGATCCACCCGCGGACAGGCCGGCACTTCGGCAACGCGGTCTTGTCCAGGTTTCCGTTGAGCGACCCCGTGGTGGTGAGGTTGTCGCACCGATCGGCGCTGCAGGGTCAGGATCGCGTCGCAGTCCGCGCAACGGTGTCGATTGGCTCGATCGACGTCGACGCGTGCAGCGTGCACACCGAGGTACCGTCACTCAGCCCTCCGAAACGCCGTCGCCAGTTCGAGGAGGTCGCCGAAGCGACCGAGCGATGGGCACCGCATCGGCTGATCATCGGCGGCGACTTCAACACCCTGACCCGCCGCGGGGCGACGCTGGTGACCGAGACGATGCAGCGCATCGGGGCCGACCACGTCTCGGCGGGTGCCGGCGCCACGCTCCGTCGCGGCGGCAGGGAGTTCACCCTCGACCACGTGTACGCACGGGGGGTGACGCCGCTCGAGCGTGGTGTCGTTCGTGGCGTATTCGCCAGCGACCACCGTCCGCTCTGGGTCCGGCTCGGGATGTGACCCGGCCGGACTGCTCGCGCGGACGTACCCTGGCCCGGTGGACACGGGACGGCGGCTGATTCCGGGGCCGGATCACTTCGGGGCGCTGCTGTTCTTCCTGCTGGTCGCCTTCCTGCTGTCGGGTCGTTCCGACGACGTGTGGCCGACGGTGGCCGGCGCCTCGGCGGACCTGCTGGCGCTGGGAACGGGGTTCGCGGCGACGGGGATCGGCCGGCACCGCCGCTGGATCGTCATGCTGGCCGTGTTCGGGGTGACCGGGATCGTGCTCGTCGGAGCGTCCGATCCGGCATCGACCTGGTTCGGAATCGGGGCGCTGATCGAGGCCATGTTGCCCGGCGCAATCCTCGCTGCAGTGGTGCGGCGCGTGCTCACCCACGACGAGGTGCGCCTCTCGACGATCATCGGGGTGATCAGCGCGTGGACAGATCTTCCTGGCGACCGTCGTCGCGAGGTTCGTGTCGTTGTACGGCAAGCCGAAAGCTCCGAACCGAGGACCCGTTCGAGCGGCCTCGGCCGATCGACGAATGCTACTTTCTTGATCCTCGCCACAAGGAGAACGACATGCCCAACGGTCAGCCCAACATCCTCGTCCTCTGGGGCGACGACATCGGCATCAGCAACCTCAGTTGCTACTCGAACGGATTGATGGGGTACCGCACCCCGAACATCGATCGGATCGCCGCCGAGGGTGCGATCTTCACCGACTACTACGGCGAGCAGAGCTGCACCGCCGGGCGGGCCGCGTTCATCACCGGTCAGAACCCGTACCGCACCGGTCTGACGAAGGTGGGGATGCCCGGCGCCGACCTCGGCCTGCGCGCCGAGGATCCGACGATCGCCACGGCGCTGAAGGCCCAGGGCTACGCCACCGGCCAGTTCGGCAAGAACCACTTCGGCGACCGCGACGAGTTCCTGCCGACCAACCACGGGTTCGACGAGTTCTTCGGGAACCTGTATCACCTCAACGCCGAGGAGGAGCCGGAGGACGTCGACTATCCCGACCCCGAGCGATTCCCGAACTTCCGTGAGCGCTTCGGCCCCCGAGGCGTGATCCACAGCTGGGCCGATGGTCGGATCGAGGACACCGGCCCGCTCACCAAGAAGCGGATGGAGACGATCGACGACGAGATCATCGAACCGGCGCAACGGTTCATCCGCGAAGCGGCCGACAGCGACACCCCGTTCTTCATGTGGTTCAACACGACCGGCATGCACTTCCGCACGCACATCGCGGACGAGATCCGCGGCCAGGCCGGCTACTGGCAGTCCGAGTACCACGACGCGATGGTCGAGCACGACAAGCGCATCGGCTCCATGCTCGACTTCCTCGACGAGTTGGGTCTCGCCGAGGACACGATCGTCGTGTACAGCACCGACAACGGCGTGCACATGAACACGTGGCCCGACGGCGGCATGACCCCGTTCCGCAACGAGAAGAACTCGTGTTGGGAAGGCGCGTTCCGTGTCCCGGCGATGGTGCGCTGGCCGGGAACCGTCGAGCCGGGCACCGTGCTCAACGACATCGTGAGCCACGCCGACTGGTTCCCGACGTTCCTCGCGGCGGCCGGTGAGCCCGACATCGTCGACAAGCTCAAGGCGGGGGGTGACCTGAACGGGACCCAGTACAAGGTGCACCTCGACGGATCCGACATCACCGCCTACATCAGCGGTGAGACCGACGAGAGCCCGCGCCAATCGTTCTTCTATGTCTCCGACGACGGCGATCTGATGGCCATGCGCTTCGACAACTGGAAGATCGTGTTCCTCGAGCAGCGCTGCGCCGGGACGCTGCAGGTCTGGGCCGAACCGTTCACCGAGCTCCGGCTTCCGAAGATCTTCAACCTGAGAACCGACCCCTACGAGCGGGCCGACATCACTTCCAACACCTACTACGACTGGCTGATCAGTCATGCCTACCTGATGGTGCCCGCCCAGGCATACGTCATGGAGATGGCGTCCACGTTCGTGGAGTTCCCGCAGCGGCAGGAGTCGGCGAGCTTCACGGTGGGCAAGATGCTCGACAAACTGCAAGCCGGCATCGGGAGCTCGTGACCCGAGACGGACGGGGGAGTGTCGTCACCGAGTTCGTTCGGATTCCGGCCGGGACGTTCCGGATGGGATCCGACGAGCACTACCCGGAGGAGGCGCCCGTCCACCGTGTGTCGGTGGCAGGGTTCTCGATGCGTGCCACCACGGTGACGAACGCCGAGTACTCCGCGTTCGTCGAATCCACCGGATACTGCACCGTTGCCGAGCGCCCGCTCGATCCGGTCGACTTCCCCGGCGCGCCCCGGAGAACCTGGTCGCCGGATCGCTGGTGTTCACCATGACACCCGGCCCCGTCGACCTGCGCCACCTCAGCCAGTGGTGGACGTGGACGCCCGGCGCGTGCTGGCATCGGCCGGAGGGGCCCGGCAGCACCATCGACGATCGTCTCGATCACCCGGTCGTCCACGTGGCGTTCGAGGACGCGCAGGCGTTCGCCGAGTGGGCCGGCGAGGAGCTCCCCTCCGAGGCCGAGTGGGAGTACGCGGCCCGTGGCGGGCTCGACGGTGCGGCGTTCGCGTGGGGAGACGAGTCGGTGCCCGGGGGCGAGTACCTGGCCAACTTCTGGCAGGGCGACTTCCCCTGGCGCAACTCGGCCGCCGACGGGTTCGCCGGGACCGCACCCGTCGGGTCGTTCCGACCCAACGGATTCCGGCTGTACGAGATGACCGGGAACGTCTGGGAGTGGACGACCGACTGGTACGCCGACGGGCACACCGCCGACGCCGACAAGCCGTGTTGCGTACCGACCGATCCACGCGGCCCCGACATCGAGGCGAGCTACGATCCCGCGCAATCCCAGTTCGCGATCCCGCGCAGGGTCATCAAGGGCGGCTCCTTCCTCTGCGCCGACAACTACTGCCAGCGATATCGCCCCGCAGCCCGGCGACCGCAGATGGTCGACACGGGGATGAGCCACATCGGATTCCGGACGATCGTCCGTGACCGACCCACCGTGAAAGCAGCAACATGACGATCGATCGACTCCTGCCGTCCTGGCGTGACGGGGCGGCGCGCAGCGCAATTCTCGAGTTTCTCGACGCGTCCGACGAGATCGCACCCGAGAATCGGCTGGCGGTCTTCGACAACGACGGCACCCTCTGGTGCGAGAAGCCCCGCTACCCGCAGCTCGACTTCTTCGTCTGGCAGCTCGCGCACTCCGTCGAAGAGCGTCCGGAACTTCGCGACGTCCCCGAGTTCACCGCGGTGCTCAGTGGTGACATGGCGACGATCGCGGCCTTCGGCCTCGAACGCGTGGCGGTGGCGCTGCTCGGCCTCTTCGAGGGGATCGAGCCCGAGGTGTTCGAAGCCCGGGTCCGCGCGTTCTTCGCCGAGACACGGCATCCCGACCACGGCGTGCGCTACGACGAGATGCTCTATCAGCCGATGCTGGAGTTGATGGACGCACTCGCCGAGCGGGGGTTCACCAATTGCATCGTGACCGGCGGAGGCACCGAGTTCGTCCGCGCGATCAGCGGACGTGTCTACGGCATCCCCGAGGAGCGGGTGGTCGGCACGCTGGTCACCTACCGTTTCGATCGGCGCGACGGTCGCGTCGTACTGCTCCGGACGACGGGTGTTCGGGGCGAAGCGAACGAAGGCGACGCGAAGGTCGACAACATCCAGGTCGCACTCGGCCGGCGGCCGACCGTGGCGGGCGGCAACTCTCCCGGTGACGCGGAGATGCTCGAGTACGCGAGTACCGGCGACGGGCCGTCCCTGGCCCTCCTCGTCGACCACGACGACGCCGACCGCGAGTACGCCTACGAGAGTGAGGCGGGGACGTTCACCGCGAACGAATCGGTGACCGAGACCGCGTCACGGCTCGGCTGGACCCAGATCAGCATGCGCGACGACTGGTCGACGATCTTCCCGCACCGATGACGCACACTCCGGACGGCGACGAGGTCGCGTCGTTCTACGAACGGCACCCGTATCCACCGCCCGTCGCGGACCTCGACGCGTACCGCCGAACCTGGACCGACGAACGCCGCCGGGAGGAAACGCTGCGCGTGTGGCCGGATGGTTCGGTCGGCGACGACCGGACGATCCTGGTCGCGGGGTGCGGGACGGCGCAGGCCGCCAAGTACGCCGTGCGCTACCCCAGGGCGCACGTCGTCGGGATCGACGTGAGCGAGCGGAGTCTCGCCGAGACACGTCGGCTCGTCGACCACTACGGTCTGACGAACGTCGAACTGCATCGGTTGCCGATCGAACAGGTCGAACGACTCGGTCGGCAGTTCGACCAGGTGGTCAGCACCGGGGTGTTGCACCACCTCGCCGACCCCGATGCCGGCTTGACCTCGCTCGCGTCGGTCATCGGCCCTCGCGGGGCGCTCGAGGCGATGGTGTACGCGCCGTACGGACGCACCGGAGTCGCCATGATGCAGGAATACTGCCGGCTGCTCGGCGTCGAGCCGACGAGTTCCGATGTCGCCGAACTCGTCGATGCGTTACGTGAGCTCCCGCTCCATCATCCGTTGAGCCACCTGCTCCGCGACACGCCCGACTTCGCCGACGACGATGCCCTGGCCGACGCGCTGCTCAACCCCCGTGAGCGGGCGTACTCGGTGCCCGACGTCATGTCGTGGCTCGAGCGCGCCGGATTGCGCTTCGGCAGATGGATCCGCCAGGCGCCGTACCTGCCGTCGTGCGGCGCGATGAGCGATCTCGCGCACCGCGGCCGCATCGAGCGGTTGCCGATCGGCGACCAGTACGCCGCGATGGAACTGTTCCGCGGCACGATGGTGCGCCACGGCTTCATCGCCCGACCGGCCGATCAACCGCCCCACGACGTCGGATTCCACGCGTCGTGGCGTCAGCTCGTGCCGATGCGCACGACCACCTCGATCGCGCTCACCGAGCGGGTGCCGGAGCCGTGGACCGCGGCGCTGCTGAACCGGGCCCACACCGATCGCGATCTGGTGCTGTTCGTCACCGACGACCAGCACCGGGCATTCGCGGCGATCGACGGACGCCGGTCCTGCGGCGAGCTCCACGCGGACCGGGTGTTCTTCGAGCGGCTGTGGCAGCACGACCTGATCGTGATCGACGCGTCTCGCGCCGGCGGCATCGGTCAACTCCCGGGGAGGGGTACGTCGGGACCGTGATCGTCGGGCGCCGTCGGGAACCCCTGCTCAGCCGCCGGGTGCGAACTCGATGACCTGCTGGAACGTCGGACGGCTGGTGAAACGGAAATCGTCGTCGATCAGGCCGGGTGTGAACGTCGTCCGCCGACCTTCGCTCAACCATGTCGTCGGGTCGTCGCCCCGTTCGATTGCGATCTCGGCAACGGCGGCATCGATGGCGGCCCACAGCGCGTCCCGGCAGACGTCGATGTCGCCCTCACCGCAGTACTGCACGGCGAAGGGACCGTCGACAGGCTCGCCGAGGAGCGCTCGCAGATCCTTGTCGACGAGGCTCTCGTCGTTGATGCCTCGCCGGTCGAATGCCAACACCTCTCCGAGGACCGGTTCGGCCACCGCTCCGACGATCGGGTCGAAGACGGCGTCGAAGATCAGCGGCCCTGCGCTGTCGTGGTTGCCGTCGTCGTCGGCGTCGAGCCGTGGTGCGTCGTCCGCGACCCAGTCGTCGAGGATCGCGGCCACCTCCGCCGCGAGGTCCGAGGGCGCATCACCGCCGGCCAGCACTGCGCTGATGACGGGCCAGACGGTCGAGCGCGGGTCCTCGGTCGCAGACCGGTTCATGACCCCGACGACGTCGGTCAGTTCGGTCTCGTCCGGCCATTGGTCGAACGCCTCGACCCGGTGCACCGAGCCGTACTGGTTGTCGTCACCGTGCATGAACCCGGGCGCGGACTGGTTGTTCCAATTGAGGAGACGACCATCGGGGTGTCCGGTGGCGTGCGGATGCTCGTCCTGTTCGAGGAAGCCCTGCCACTCGTACTCGCCGGTTCCGAGTGTGGGCAGCCGCCGGTCGAGCCCTTCGGCGCGCACCGGGAGCAGACCGGACGCGAAGTAGCCGATTCCGTCCCGGTTCGCGTATCCCCAGTTGAAGGTGAAGCCGAACCGGTTAGCGGTCTCGAAGAACGCGTCGGGCGTTGCGGCATCGCCCTCGGTCATGTCCTTGAGCGCTCCGAGGTTGAGCCCGTCCCTACCGAACGTCGAGCGCCGGCTCGTCAACGCGACCGGTACCCCGTCCGCCGTGGCCGTGCCGATGACCGGTCCGTGCACCGAGATCGGATAGCGGATGGGTACGTCGCCGAGGGTCCCTGCGTCGAACTCCTCGAACGCGATGCACTCACCGTTGAACTCGTAGTGGGTCGACTCGGCGGTGGGCGCCGAGCCGTCGGGTTCGCAGAGGATCTCGGCGAAGACGTCGCGCACGTCCTGGTTCGCCGACGTGAGACTCCACGCGTAGTCCTCGGTGCGCCCGAGCAGGAGGTACATCGACAGTCCGGGCACGGCCGCGCCCTGCGCCTCGATCCCGGGTCCCGTGAGGTGGATCTGCTGGACGATCTCGGGGTAGTAGTAGCCCAGTTGGGGTCCCATGACGGCGAGCGTCGTGCCGTTGGCCGACGCCGCCGGGTCGACGGTCAACCAGTTGGACGCGGTTCGCGTCACCGGGCCGGCGGCGGCCGGGTACACGACACCGGCTTCGGCGTCGGGCGTCGCACCAGCGTTCGTCTCACGGGGGTCGAGCGAGATCAGCGACCCCTCGTCGATCACGACCGATCCGGTGACATCTCCCCCGGTGAGCGCCGGGTAATCGAAGCGGTCCTCGATGGTGGTCGGTGCCTCCGGATCGCTGTCGGGCATCAGGTCGTTCCACACCTGCCGGCCCTGCTCGGGACCGAGGCGGTTCTCGAGCGCGGACAGGAACTCGGCATTGCGTGCCTCGCCGCCGCCTCCGGCGCCGAAGATCGACCCGATGAAGGCCGTGGTGGCGATCACGTCGTTGACGGTTGCGGGTGCCTGGTCGATGTCGTTCGCTTCCCAATACGCGGTCAAGCCG
Source organism: Ilumatobacteraceae bacterium (assembly GCA_963824025.1). Lineage (GTDB taxonomy): Bacteria > Actinomycetota > Acidimicrobiia > Acidimicrobiales > Ilumatobacteraceae > Ilumatobacter_A. Next base: position 263,064 of record CAWGNY010000001.1, on the reverse strand, counting down.
TCGGCGTAGGCCTGGGCGTCGGCGATGATCTCCTCACCCTCCTCGCCGTACTCGTCGAGGATCACCTGGACCTGGTCGGTGACCAGCTGCTCGGTCGCTGCGCTCGGCGTGAACGTCTGCCCACTCGTCACCAGTGAGAACGCGTCGATCCCCGGGACGTCCGCCACCGCGGCACGGGCCGGGCCGCGCCCGAGTTCGATCAGCAGCCCGCGGTCGCGAGCGGTGACCCACCCGGCGCCGAAGGCCATGTCCTCGCGGGTCTCGCCGGTGATGTGGGCCACCCCGAACTCGTCGTAGACGATCGTGGTCCCGGGGCGACCGGTGGGCTCCTCGATGGTCTCACCGATCGGCTCGAAGTCCTGCGGGAGGTAGAGGTTCTCGATGTCCTCGTCGGTCACCTCGTCGCGCAGCGGGGTCAGACCGTCGTACAGGGCGAGTTGGTCGGTCGACTCGTCGGTGGTCGGCAGGCCACCGAAGTTGCCCGGCGGCAGGATGTAGTACGAGCGGTCCTCGGCGATCGCCGGCGGCTCCTCGACGGGATCGGTTGCCGGTGCCGCGGTGTCTTCCGGTTCGTCGGTCGTCGTCTCGACCTCGGCCGCCTCGGTGGTCGCGGAATCGGTCGATGCCGAGGGCGGAACCGAGTCGGCGGAGTCGTCGTCGGAGGAGCACGCCGCGACGGTGAGCGCAATCGCGGCGGCGGCGCCGAGAGCTCGCTTGCCGGCGCGGTGGGTGCGTGTGGTCATGTGACGTTCCTCCAGTTGGTGGTGGTGACGAATGTAGGAGCGCAACCGCGACCAACCGAAGTCCGGCACTCCGCCGAGGACGACGGACGCGTCGATTCCCGGGAGTGGCGACATGACCATTCCACGCGTCGGCTCGCTGCGTCTCCGAACATGTCCGCCCGCAGCGCCTCGAAAGCGGCTGTGATCGGACTCACCGGGAGCGCGGCGAAGGACCGTGCGCCTCACGTCGGCCGAGTGAACGCCGTCAGTCCGGCGTTCATCGGCTCGGGAACCATGTGGCATCGTCGAGTTGCACGACGGGCGCGGTGTCGACATCGAGATCGCCGGTGGAGCTCCCTGACGGCGACGGTCCAGCGCCACGGTTCCGTTGTCGAGTGCCGTTGCCTCGTCGGTGATACGGCAGACTCGGCGGATGGACGTCACAGCCGAAGCGCCGGGACCGAAGAACGTCGCGGTGGTCCTGCTCGACTCGCTCAACCGCCACATGCTCGGGGCGTACGGTGGCGATGAGTTCGACACGCCCAACCTCGATCGGTTCGCCGCGCAGCGAGCGACGCGCTTCGACCGGCACGTGACCGGCTCGCTGCCGTGCATGCCGGCTCGTCACGACATCCTGTGCGGAGCCCTCGACTTCCTCTGGAAGCCGTGGGGCTCGATCGAGCTGTGGGAACAGCCGATCACCCGCGTGTTGAGCCACGCGGGTGTGACCACCGCGCTGGTCACCGATCATCCGCACCTGTTCGAATCCGGCGGCGAGAACTACCACACCGACTTCGATGGCTGGGACTACGTCCGTGGCCACGAGGGCGATCCGTGGCGTACCCACGCTGACCCGTCGTGGATCGGAGCGCCAGCGATGCCCGCACGCCGCGGTGGCTGGTGGTATCACCAGACGCTCGGGCTCGACGACTTCAGTCGTGGTTACGACCGATCGCGGACCTTCTTCCGTGGGGAAGAGGACTACCCGGGGCCGCGGACGATGACGGCGGCCGCGCGGTTCCTCGAGGAGGCCACGCCGCATCACGATCGCTGGTTCCTGTTCGTCGACGAGTTCGACCCACACGAACCGTTCGACACCCCGGCACCTTGGGCCGGGACGTACCACGATGGCGAGTGGGACGACGACTGGATCATCTGGCCTCCGTACGCGGACGGAGCGATCCGCAACGGCACGTTCACCGCCGCCGAGGGGGCTCACGTCCGTGCGAACTACGGGGCGAAGTTGTCGATGATCGACCACTGGTTCGGCAAGGTGCTCGACGCGTTCGACGAGCAGGATCTGTGGGAGGACACGGCACTGATCGTGTGCACCGATCACGGTCACTACCTGGGCGAGGAGCGCGAGGGCCGCGACATCTGGGGTAAGCCGGCGGTCCCGCAGTACGAACCGCTCGGGCACACGCCGCTGCTGATCCACTGGCCCGGCGTGGACGGCGGCGGGAGCGTCGATGCGCTGACGACCAACGTCGACCTCTTCGCCACGATCGCCGACGTGTTCGACGCCGAGGTCGAACACCGGACGCACGGCTGCTCGATGGTTCCTCTCCTGACGGGCGCATCGTCATCGATTCGTGAATGGGCGCTCGGCGGCTACTTCGGCGGGTGGGTTCAGATCACCGACGGCCACGACAAGTACGTACGCGGCGCGGTCGAAGAGAACTTCCCGCTCTCGATGTGGTCGAACCGGTGGTCCACCATGCCGGTTCACATCGCCGGCTTCAGCGAACTCCCGCCTCCCGACGGGCGAGCCTGGCTCGATCGGATGCCCGGCTCCGACGTCCCCGTCATCCGTCAGCCGTACCAGCCGGGGGACATGCTCCCGTTCTGGGTCGGTGGTCGTCACGTCGACCGACACTTCCTGTTCGACGTCGACGTCGACCCGGACGAGCAGGAGAACCGTTCGACCGAGCACCGAGCGGCCGACCTGGCGACGCTGATGCGCGACGCGTTGGTGTCGGTCGACGCTCCCCGGGAGCAGCTCCAGCGTCTCGGCCTCGTCTGAGCAATGTGACGTTCATTCCGGATCCACATCCGGTGGCTCACCCGGGAGCATCACCCCCGGGTTGAGCAGACCGTCGGGGTCGAAGGCGGCCTTGATCCGGCGCATCAGCTCCAGCTCGATCGCGGGTTTCTGTCCGACGATGCGGCCGGGGAGTTCACGCCCGAGACCGTGTTCCGCGCTGATCGTGCCGCCGAGCTCCCACACGAGTCGGTCGATGGCGTCGCGGATCCCGTCGGCCGCGGCTTCGAGCGTCGCATCGTCGCCGGGCCGGAGGACGGTGAAGTGGAGATTGCCGTCGCCGACGTGACCGAACGCGTACGGCACCGAACCGGGTAGGAGAGCCTCGACGACGGCCGACGCACGGTGCAGGAAATCCTCGATGCGGTCCTGCGGCACGGCGAGGTCGTACTTCACGCCGAAGCCGCCGAACGATCGAGTGGCGGTCAACTCGTCGCGGAGCCGCCACAGGTTGTCCTCCTGCGCCGTCGTGTCCGCGACGACGCCGTCGACGATGACCTCGGAGCGGGATGCCTCGGCGAGCACCTCGAGCAGCTCGTCGGCGACGCCGTCGGTGCCGCTGAAACGCAGCAGCACGTACCAGTCCGCGATCGTGTCGAACGGCCGGACCACGCCGAATCGGGCGACCACCCGGGCGACGCCGATCTCCGGGATCAGCTCGAACGCACTCAGGGCTCCGGGTGGCCGGGACCGCGCCCGCGAGAACAGTGGGTCGAGGTCACCGAGCGACCGCAGGGCGACGAAGGCGGTGCGATGCTCGGCCGGGCGCGGATGAACGCGGACGATCGCCCTGGTGACGATCCCGATCGTTCCCTCGCCCGCGATGAACAGCTGCTTGAGATCGAAGCCGGAGTTGTCCTTCGGGAGCGCCCGGAGTCCGTTCCACACGCGACCGTCAGCGAGGACCACCTCGACCCCCATCACCTGCTCGCGCGTGTTGCCGTAGCGCAGCACGTTGATCCCGCCCGCGTTGGTGGCGATCGCTCCGCCGAGCGTCGCGGTTCCCCGTGCTCCCCAGTCCGGAGCGAAGAACCGATCGACGGCTCTCGCCGCCTGCTGGACGGTCTCGATCGTCGCACCTGCCTGGGCGGTGATCGTCGAGCGCGCGGCGTTGACCTCCTCGATCGCGCACATCCGCGAGAGCGACATCAGGACGGTCGGGCGGTCGCCGACGGGGATCGCCCCGCCGCTGAGCCCGGTGTTGCCGCCTTGGGTGACGATCGCAATTCCGTGGTCCGCGCACGTACGGACGACGGATGCGACCTCCACGGTCGAACCCGGCCGCGCCATGCCGAACGCCTTCCCGGTGAACACGCCGCGGAAATCGGTCAATCGTGGGCCGATCTCGGTGGCGGGCAGCCAGCCCGCGGGCCCGAGCAGAGCGGCGAGGGCGCCGATCACTCGTGCGGTCATGATCGCGCGGACCTCGAGTCGTCGGTCGCGTGTTGCGTCACCCAGGCGAACATCGCAATGCCGGACGCCACGCCGGCATTGAGAGACCGCGTCGACCCGTACTGGGTGATCGCACACACCAGATCCGCGGCCTCGACCGCAGCGTTCGACAGCCCGGGGCCCTCCTGGCCGAACAGCATCACACACCGCTCGGGCAGAAGGGTTCGCTCGATCGGAACCGCTCGTTCGATGTTGTCGATCGCGACGATTCGGAGGTCGTCGTCGTGCGTCCACGCGACGAACGACGCGACGTCGGGGTGGTGGCGGATGTCGAGGTAGCGATGCGTCGACATCGCACCACGCCGGTCCCACCGGTGCGGGCCGATGATGTGCACCGCGTCGGCGAGGAACGCGTTGGCGTTGCGCACGACGGTCCCGATGTTGAAGTCGTGCTCCCAGTTCTCGATCGCGACGTGGAAGCCGTGCCGGCGGGTCTTCAGGTCGTCGACGATCGCTTCGACGGTCCAGTAACGGTAGCGGTCGACGACGTTGCGACGGTCGCCGTTCGCGAGGAGAGTCGGGTCGAGGCGTGGGTCGTCGGGCCAGGGGACCGGGTGCGGTCCCACGCCGACCGCCTGGGGATGTGCCCCGGTCATCGTCGTCGTCAGCGGTCGCGCATCTGCGTACCGACACCCGCGGTGATGAACACGACCGTCGGGTCCGATGCGCCCTCGACGAGATCCGCGGTGTGCCACACCCCCGGATCGTTGACGACGGCCTGGCCCGCGGAGATCGTGACCGTCGTGATGGTGCCGTCCGGCGCCTCCTGGGTGAGCGAGACGGCCCCGGCGACACACAGCACGAGCTCGCTGCCGTTGGGGTGCATCTCCCAGGTGTCCCAGGGCTCGGTGAACGTGTGCATGGAGACGAGGCGCCCCTCGGTGCCGTCTGCAGCATGCCGGGCGCCGTAGTCCGCGTACCACGAGACGTCGCCGGTGTGGCGGGGGAGCGGGATCGTCGTCGCTCCCGATCCGAGATGCACGAAATCGCCGGCGGAGAACTCGATGACCTCACTCATCCCCACATCCTCCCACACGAGGCGGGACCATCACCCCGGATGGACGTCGTGGGTCGGGCTGGACGGGACGGCACTCGAAGCAGTCGCGGCGCCGACCGGCGGGAGGCGGAGGGTGAGCAGCCAGGTGATGCCGACGAACACGGCGGTGCCCCACAGCGCGAGGGAGAGCCCTCCCCACAGGTAGAGCAGTCCCGACAGCAGGGTCCCGACGAGACGGCCCGCCGCATTCGCGGAATAGTAGAAGCCGACGTCGGTCGAAACATGGTCATCGTCGCTGTAGGCGAGGATCAGGTACGAGTGCAGCGACGAGTTGAGCGCGAACAGCACACCGAAGACGACGAGTCCGCCGATGATCGCCACCGTCGTCGCCGCCTCCGACACGTCGGCGGACACCGCGACCGCGACGAGCGTTGCGACGATGCCGAGTGCGAACGACCAGTGTCGCGCCGCATCGATGTCGTCGCGTTGGCCGAGGATTCGTGGTGCGAGCGACTGCACTGCCCCATACCCGATCACCCATGCGGCGAGGAATCCGCCGACGCCGTAGAACGACCATCCGAGCACGTCGTGCAGGTAGATCGGCAGGGCGACCACGAACCAGATGTCGCGCGACGCGAACAGGAAGAAGCGTGCCGCCGACAATCTGTTGATGGCCTCGGACTTCGACAGGATCGACCGCAGCGGCGCCTTCACCTTCGACTTGCCGATGTCGCCCGTCAGCATCGTCGCGATCACGACGAGCGTCACGGTCAGAACCCCTGCCATGGCCCACAGCGCGGCGTCGTAGCCGAGCCCCGCCAGGAGCGCGGCACCGAGGAAGAACCCGACCCCCTTGAGCGCGTTCTTCGACCCCGTGAGCAGGGCCACCATCCTGAAGAGCGCACCGTCGCCGTCGCCGGCGACGAACTTCACCGCGCTCTTCGAACTCATCTTGGTGAGGTCCTTGGCGATTCCGGAAAGTGCCTGCGCGCCCATCACGAACACGACCGAGCCGAGTTCGGGCCAGCTCGGCTGTTGGAACGTGAGTGCCACGAGCGCGACCACCTGGAGTGCCAGGCCGACCACGAGCGTGCGGTTCAGCCCGGTACGCGAGCCGACCCATCCGCCGATCAGGTTCGTGATGACGCCCATGAACTCGTAGAGCAGGAACAGGAACGCGATCGCGACCGGCGAGTAGCCGAGTTCGTTGAAGTGCAGCAGAACCAACATCCGCAGCGCACCGTCGGTGAGCGTGAACGTCCAGTACCCGGCGGTGACCAGGGCGTAGTTGCGCAGGTTCACAGGGTGGCCGCGACCTTGGCGGCGAGGTCGGCCATGCGGAACGCGTAGCCGTACTCGTTGTCGTACCAGATCAGCACCTTGACCATCCGGTCGTCGATGACCATCGTCGAGGGCCCGTCGACGATGCCGGACCGGGTGTCGTTCGTGTAGTCGGCGGAGACCAGCGGTCGGTCCTCGAACCCGAGGATGCCGGCGAGTTCGCCCGCTGACGCGGTGCGAAGGTGGTCGTTGATCTCGTCGACGGTGACGTCGCGCTGCATCGTGAACACCGCATCGGTCAACGATGCATTCAGCAGCGGTACCCGCACGGCAGTCCCGTCGAGCTTGCCGGTGAGCTCGGGGTAGATCATCGTGATCGCCGTTGCCGAGCCCGTGGTGGTCGGGATCAGCGAGTTGAGTGCCGATCGGGCGCGCCGGAGGTCCTTGTGCGGCGCATCGACGATGACCTGGGTGTTCGTGACGTCGTGGATGGTCGTGATCGCACCGCGCTCGATCCCGATCTGCTCGTGCAACACCTTGACGACGGGTGCGAGGCAGTTCGTGGTGCACGACGCAGCGGTGACGATGTGATCGACCGCAGGGTCGTAGAGGTCGTCGTTGCATCCCATCACGATGTTCAGCACGCCCTCGGACTTCACGGGTGCCGCGACGATCACCTTCCGGATGCCGTGGTCGAAGTACGGCTCCAGGGTCTCGGTCGTCCTGAAAACGCCGCTGCACTCCAGGACCACGTCGACGCCGGTGGCCCGCCAGGGAACGGCGCCAGGCGTCTCGTGGCCGGACACCGCGATGCGCTGCTCATCGATGACCAGGACGTCGTCGTCGAGTCCGACCGATCCCGGATAGCGGCCGTGCACGGTGTCGAACTCGACGAGATGCGCCGCGGTCATCGCGTCCGAGCGAGGGTCGTTGACGTGCACGATTTCGAGATCGTCGCCCAGCGATCGTCGATGAGCGAGCCCCCGCGTGACGAGTCGGCCGATCCGCCCGAACCCGTTGATGCCGACACGCGTGGTCACGGCGTCGACGTTATGCAGTCGAATCCTCCCCGAGGTGAACCCGAGGTGAACGACTGGGGTCGATCTCGGTGAACGTCGTGCGTGCGAAACGCCGAGGGGAGGCGTCGAGTGCCGGTGGCCCGGCTCGTCGTTCACGCAAGCGAGATGATCGCCTCGTGCTCGACGGCCGCGACGTCGCGACCGTCGGCGGTGATGCGCACGTCGAGGATCGCTCGCTCACCGGCACGGCTGTCGATTCGCTCGACGACGGCCGCGACGGCGCGGATCTCCGTACCGATCGCCGCACTGCCGAGGTGTGCGATCCGGCTCCGGACGTGGATCCACGATCCGGTGACGAGCTGCTCGTGGCAGAACCGGTTCGCGATGCGTGGCCAGCTCGACGGATGGGCGATGCCGTCCTCGGCGTAGATCGCAGCGTCGTCGCCGGCGCGCATGCCGTAGTCGGACCAGGATTCGTCGAGAACGAACTCGATCGGCTGCAACGTCGCGCCATCGCGGTGGACGATCGGATCGCGGACCGCGCGCACGAAGTCGGCTTCGACACGGATGCCGCCATCGACCCGGGCGGTCACCCGCCGATCGTCGGCGACGACGCACTCGATCCGGTCGCCGTCGAGGATCGGATGACGGAAGCGGACCGCCGCGCCGCCGCGGGTGATCCATTCACGGCCCCACGCCGTGGCCGGCAGGTGGGACATCGCCGCGTACGTCGTGACACCGGCGACGAGGGCACCGCTGAACCCGGCCGCGCGGGCTCCGGCGTCGGTGTGGATCGGGTTGTCGGCGTGCTCCGGGAGATTGACCGCCGTCACCGACCACGGCTGCATCGTCATGCCGTCACGGGGTCGATCGGGAGCAGCGGCGCTGCGGCGGCCTCGATCTGCGCCGCGACGTCGAGGCAGCGCAGATCGGTGAACCTGTCGCCGATCACCTGCACGCCGACCGGTAGCCCGTCGGCGGTGCCGTGCGGGACGACTGCTGCCGGCAATCCGAGGAAGTTGATCGGTGTCACCGGGCGGAGGGTGTCACGGATCAGATCGTCACCGTCGGTCAGGTCCGCCCCGTGCTCGAACGCCGGCATCGCCCACGTCGGCGAGAGGATCACCTGATGCTCGACGAAGAAGTCGGACCACAGTCGCATCGCCTGGGCGCGGCCCGCCTGGAGCATCACCGTCGTCTCGACGGTGATGTCGGGAGCGCCGTCGAGCAGGTTGGCGATGATCGACTGCGCGTCCGCGCCCATCACCATCTCGAGCATCGGCCGCATCACAACGAGATCCTGGATCAGGAGCTCTGCCCACATGTCGATGGTGTCGGCGTACATCGGCGGTGTCGCCTCGACCACGTCGTGGCCTGCGTCGGCGAGGACATCCGCTGCGGACCGGACTGCCGCAGCGATCTCCGGATGGGTCGCCCCGCCGGGTGGCTCGGCCAGCACTGCGATCCGGAGTCGTTCACCGTCGGCGAGTTCGGTCAGCATGACCGGGAGACTGAACGGGTCGCGAACGTCGGGGCCCGCCACGACCTGCAACGAGGCCCGCACGTCGGCCACCCGTCGGGCCATCGTGCCCTGCACCGCCATCTGCTGGAACGACAACGTCGGGTCCTCCGGTGGGAGCGACGACGCGTGGGCGACGACGCCGACCGACGGCTTGATCGATGCGATGCCGCAGCAGTGCGCGGGGTTGCGCAGGGAGCCGCCGATGTCGTTGCCGAGCCCGAGTGGGCTCATGCCGGTCGCGATCGCAGCTGCCTCGCCGCCGCTCGAACCGCCGGCCGTCCGATCGGGATGATGCGGATTGCGGGTGAGGCCGTGGAGCGACGAGTCCGTGTGGACGCGCAGGCCGAAGTCGGGAAGGTTCGTGCGTGCGATCGGGATGGCGCCCGCGGCCTTGAGCCGTCGGGTGACGGGTGCGTCTGCGGTGGGGAGGGCCTCGGCGAATGCGGGCACCGCCTGCGTGGTCGGGCTGCCGAGCAGATCGATGTTCTCCTTGACCGTGATCGGCACACCGTGGAACGCCCCCAGCGCGTCACCGCGATCGACCGCGGCGTCGGCGGCATCGGCCGCCGCGAGTGCGGACTCGTCGAGGCGCCGGACCACGGCGTTGAGTGCCGGGTTCACGGCGTCGATCCGCGCGAAGTGCGCCTCGACGACCGCACGGCTCGTCGTGTCGCCGTCACGGATCATTGCAGCGAGATCGAGCGCGGATCGTTGCCAGAGTTCGGTCATGCCGCGATCTTCGCGGGTCGGACACCGACGGCCCGACCCGGGAGGACGCCGATCAGTTGCGAGGCACTTCGTTCCACGGGACCGACTTGTCGACCCGCGGCTCACCCGGGAGGCCGAGCACCTGCTCGCCGAGGATGTTGCGCATGATCTCCGACGTACCGCCCTCGATCGAGTTGGCCCGAACGCGCAGGAACGCGTAGCGCAGCCCGTGGGCCGTCCCCGAGACGTCGAGGTCCTCGGGGCGGCGGAAGGTGTAGTCGTAGTCGATCAGCGCATCGGCACCGAGCAGGTTCATGCAGAACTCGTAGAGCCCCTTGTTCAGCTCGGAGTACGCGAGCTTCGCGATCGACATCTCGGGTCCGGGGTTACCGGCCTTCGCGTTCTGGGCGGCGCGCATGTTGGTGAGCCGACCGACCTCGGCGCGCACCCACCACTGCATCAACGTGTCCTTGTCGGCGGCGGTGCGCTTCGACGGATCCATCGCCTCCCACACCTCGACGGCGTCGTTGGCCGCCGCACCGCGTTTCGGCGCTCCGCCTCCGCCTCCGCCGATCGCGCTGCGCTCGTTCATCAAGGTCGTGAGGCTTGCGCGCCAGCCCTCGCCCACGTCGCCGACGCGGTGCGCGTCCGGAATCCGTACGTCGGTCATGTAGACCTCGTTGAACTCGGCCTCTCCGGTGATCTGACGCAACGGACGGACCTCGACGCCGGGCGCCCTCATGTCGAGCGCGAAGTAGGTCATCCCCTTGTGCTTCGGTGCATCGGGGTCGGTGCGGGTGACGAGCATCCCGAAGTCGGCGAGGTGAGCGAGCGTGTTCCACACCTTCTGTCCGTTGACGATCCACTCGTCGCCGTCGCGGTCCGCGCGGGTGCCCAGGCCGGCGAAGTCCGATCCGGCGCCCGGCTCGGAGAACAGCTGGCACCACTTCTCCTCGCCGGTGAACATCGGCCGCAGGAACCGGGCCTTCACCTCGGGGCTGCCGTGGGTCGCGATCGTGGGTCCGGCGAGCGCCATGAAGAACGTGCGGGGGTCGGTCGGCTTGGCGCCGGCCTCGCGGAGGCGCCGATCGACGAGCCGGTTGAGTTCGGGGCGCACGCCGAGGCCGCCGTCACCCTCGGCGAAGTGCACCCATGCGAGACCCGCATCGAAACGTGCGCCACGGAACTCGCGATCGTCCATCTCGCGCGGGTCGTGCGCGGCGAGCAGCACGTCGATCGCCGCACTCACGCGCCGGGTTTCTGAGTCGCTGGCCACGTCGGTGTCTTCGATAACGGTCATCGCGCCAGCTTCGCGCACGGCGCTGCGACGGCCGTATTCCGCGACGGTTCACGCGTCGACAGCGAGCCGGCGGGTGGTGCTCTCGACGTCCTCCCGATTGATGTAGCCGCCGGCGAGCAGGCGTTCACCGCGGAACGCCCGGCGCCCGTGCAGCACGCGCCAGTTGTCGAAGATCGCCATGTCGCCGGGGCGCAGCTCGAGCTCGAATTGGAGGTCCGGGTCGTTGGCCAGGGCATCGAATTCGTGCAGGGCCGCGAACAGTTCGCTCATCGCCGGCTCGGGGAGCACGAATGGAGCCCGGTCGTGGTGGTTGTAGCTGACCTGCACGAGCCGGTCCCGCTCGCAGCGGAGCACCGGACGCCGTGCCATCAGGTGGGCGCCGTCGCCGATGTACTGGCCGGGGATCTCCACGGCCTGCAGGATCGAGCGCGTCGTCGGGTCGAGTCGTTCGGTCAGCGCGTGGGCATCGACGAACACGTTCTCGCCGCCGATCGCCTCGTACACGTGGCAGTGCAGCCCGAGGAGCCCGGGTGCATCGTGGCTGTAGGTGCCGTCGGTGTGTGGCGTGATCTCGAGCGGTGTGGAGGCGGTGTCGTCGAAGCCGCCGTCGGAGCTGAACTCCCACAGGTCGCCGAAGATCGTCGAGCGGATGTAGCCGAACCGTTCGAGAACGCGTCGCGTCGCCGCCCGCTCGGTCGGTACGTCGGCGATCACCACGACGCCGTCGACCCAGAGGTGGTCGATCGTGCGGCGGAGGCCGTGGTCGGAATCGATGACCTCGTCGACCGCGACGCGAACGATCCGTCGGGTCATCTCGTCACCTGTCCATGCAACGGGCGACGGGCCGACCGCCGTCGCGTCACGCTGGTCCCCGAGTGTGGCGAGAAATGCCCGATCGAATTCGGCGGTCGGCCCTTGCGGCCAGCAGATGGTGACGGAGAGCCCGTCGGTCGACGCGGTACCGGGACCCGCTGCGGCGATCGTCGTCGGCGTGACGAGGCGCTGGTTGGCGGACGCGAGGTACGACGCCGGATCGCGGGCGTGATCGCGGAGCCAGGTCCACGACAGACGACGCTTGTCGCCGTCGACGGCGAACTCGATGCCGGTCGTCGAGCTCTTCAGATCCGTGATCACGACGAACAGTCAATCGTCCGAGTGGACGTGGAGGCGAGCGGACGGGCAAGACTCCGCTCCATGAGCAAGCTCTCCGACGACCCTCGCATCGACCCGCGGATCAAAGCCGTCCTGGGCATGTTGCCCCCGCCGGTCGCCCAACCCGACGTCGCCGACCGCGAGGAGGTCCTCGCCGAGGCGTCGACCCCGGAAGCGGTGGCGATGTTGGCGGCGATGGAGGCCGGATTCGAGATGCTCGACAACGAGGTGGTGGCACCCTCGGACGGACTCGACATCAGCACCCTCGAATTCACGTCGTCGCCCGATGGCAATTCGGTCAAGATCCTCTTCATCAGGCCGAAATCCGACGAGCCGTTGCCACTCGTGTACTACATCCACGGCGGCGGCATGCAGACGATGTCGGCGTTCAACGGGTTGTACCGGCCATGGGGGAGGATCATCGCACAGCAGGGCGTGGCCGTTGCGATGGTCGACTTCCGCAACTGTCTGACGCCGTCGTCGGCACCGGAGGTGGAGCCGTTCCCGGCGGGACTCAACGACTGTGTGTCCGGACTCGAATACATGATCGGCTCCGCCGCGGAGCACGGGGTCGATGCCGACCACGTGATCGTCGCCGGCGAGAGCGGCGGGGGGAATCTCACCCTGGCCACGGGTCTCAAGCTGCTGCAGGACGGCGAGATCGGGCTGATCCGCGGGTTGTACGCGCTGTGTCCGTACATCGCCGGATCCTGGCCGCAGGAGCGGTTCCCCTCGTCGATCGAGAACAACGGCATCCTGCTCGATCTGCACAACAATCGCGGCACGATGGCGTACGGCATCGAGGCGTTCGAGACGGGCAACCCGTTGGCGTGGCCGTCGTTCGCCGGCGAGGACGACGTGCGTGGGTTCCCGCCGACGGTGATCAGCGTGAACGAATGCGATCCCCTGCGCGACGAGGGCATCGAGTTCTACCGGTTGCTGCTGCGGGCCGGTGTCGAGGGCGCTCGGTGTCGTCAGGTGATGGGGACGATCCACGGCACCGAGATCTTCGCGATCGCCTGCCCCGACATCAGCCGGAACACGGCGGCGGACATCGCCGCGTTCTGCCGGGACATCTGAGCGCTGCGGCGACGAGGGTTCAGCCCGTGGCGTAGTCCAGGGGTAGCGCCGTCGTGTGCTTGATCTCCTCCATCACGAAGATCGTGCGTACGTCGTAGAGGTCGACCGCATCGATCAGACGTTTGTAGAACGCGTCGTACGCAGCGATGCTCGGCACCATCACCTTGAGCGTGTAGTCGATGTCGCCGCTCGTTCGGTACGCCTCGACGATCTCGGGAAACCGTGCGACCGCCTTCCGGAACGACTCGATCCACCGGGAGCTGTGATCGTTGGTACGGATGTTGACCAGAGCGGTCACGTCCAGGTTGATCGCCGCGGGATCGACGAGTGCGACGCGACGTGTGATCACCCCGGAGTCCTCGAGCGCCCGCACGCGTCGCCAACACGGCGTCGGAGTGAGCCCGACCCGATCGCCCAGCTCACGCGCGCTGAGCCCGCCGTCGCGCTGGAGCTCGCGCAGGATATCCCGATCGATGTGGTCCACAATCGAAGAATATTGCACAGAAGGGTCAGATTGCTCATCTTTCGTGCTTCCCGCAGGGCCAACGGCGCGAAGAACGCAACACACTGGTCGCGCGGGATCTCTACCGTGGAGATCATGGAAATCCGGCACCACTTCACCGACCACCCGGCGTCCGTCGGGGAGACCTACGGCGAACACTTCCGCGTCGCGGCCGGCTTCGCCGGGTCGCTCGCCGTTGCGGCAGCAGCTGCTGCGATCCATGCGGTCGTCCCGGCATGTTGCACGAAGACCGCCAGCTCGAGAATCGTCGGTCTCCACGACCGGATGACGACCGGTGCGCGAGCGGGGGCTCACCACCCCGGGAAGAACCGCCCGGTCCGCGCGGCGTAGTCGGCGTAGCCCGGGAAGCGCTCGGCGAGCCGTCGTTCCTCCCACGAGGACTTGACGACGAAGAAGACCAGCGTCGCGAGGCCCACGGCCACGGTGATCATGCTTCCGGACCGCAGGGACAACGCGACGACCACCAGGATCACCCCGCTGTAGATCGGATGACGCGCCCATCGGTAGGGCCCGTTCGTTCGCAGCTCGGCGCGTTCCAGCGGTACCGGAGTGGCAGTGAGCGATCGACCAAGGGTGAGTGAAGCGGCTGCGATGAGAGCGATCCCGATCCAGAACAGCACGTCGGTCGTGGTTCGCAGCCAGCCGGGGAGCGGGAAGTCGTCCCCGCTCGGCAGGAGGATCAGTGCGGCGAGCAGCAACGCCTGCACTGCCACGAACAGCCAGCCGGTGGTTCGCTCGGACACGTCACGGAACCCGACGACCGAGCGAGCGGCTCAGATTTGGGTGACCGCCGGAGCGAGGGTGCGCGTCCGGCGTTCCAGGCGGATCGACCCGACACCGGCAACCACGATCACGAGACACCCAGCGAGGGTTACCAGATCGGGACCCTCGTCGAAGAACACGGCGCCGATCGCGACCGCACCGACGAGCGTCGTGTAGCGGAACGGCGCCGACACGCTCAGGTCGCCGACGCGGACCGTCTCGATGGTGAACACATAGCCGACGAGGAGACAGAGGCACGCCGACCCGACCAGCACGACAGTCGTGCCCGTCAGTCCGTGCCATCCCGAGAACACCGACATCAACCCGGTCAATGAGGACAACCCGACCGCCGTGAGCAAGGCGATGGGGAGTGCCGGGGTGTCGCGGCCGACCCGGCGGGTCGCAAGCTCCCGCACCACCATCAGGGCGGCACTTGCGACGACAGCGAGGGACCACCAGGAGAACGAGTCGGTGGCCGGACGGACCACGATGAGCACGCCGACGAATCCGACGATCACCGCTGCGTACTGCTGCGCGCTGACGCGTTCGCCGAGATGCAGTGCGGCGACCACCGTGACGGCGAACGGCACCAGCATCAGGATGGTCTGGGCGGTGCCGAACGGCATGCGGACGAGCGCGGCGAAGAACAGCGCGGTTGCGCCCAACTCGGCGAGGACGCGGATCACGAGCGGTCGTCGCAACCGCTCGCGGGTGAGGTGCTCCCCGCGGACCCGGCCGGCGGCGAGGAAGAGCGTCGACATGGCGATCCCCCGGAGGAACAGGGCCTGGTAGACGTCGAGTCCCTCATCGGTCGCTGCGCGGATGAGAGCGTCGTTCACGACGTATCCCAGCGATCCGACAGCCATGTACAGCGACCCGAGCACGTTCGGTGACAGCTCGGTCGGCGACATCAGCCAAGTCTGCACCGGTCGAACGCTCGGCGAGCAAGCGACACACGCGACGACGCCCGGCTCGCCGGGTAGGGGCGGGTCGGGCGTCGAGCGGGTACGAGACCCGATTCGGGTCGGGACGGGTCAGTCGCTGTCGGGAGTTGCCGGACTGGCCGGCGACTGAGGCGTCGGTGGAGACACCGGACTCGCCGGGCTCGCGGCGGACACCGGCGAGACCGGCGACGGCGGGCTTTCGACCGAACTCGGAGGTGCCGGCTGCACCGTCGTGTCCGGTGCCGTCGTGACCGCCGGGGCGGGCGTGGGTGGGCTCTGCGGTGAGGGTGGGCTGTCGACGGAGTCGTCGGTTCCCGGTTGGACCGTGTCGTCGGGCACCGAATCGTCGGGAACGGAGTCGTCGGGAACGGAGTCGTCGGGAACGGAGTCGTCGGGAACCGAGTCGTCCGGCTGAGTCACAGCGGGGCCGGTGTCCACGGGCACCTGCGAGGTCGTGGTCGTGTCGTCGCTGGATTCCTCTGCCACCGTCGTGTCGACCTGGACCTGCGCCGGGACGTCGGGTGATTGGAACGAGGGGCTGGCGAGGGCGATGCCGCCGAAACCTGCTCCGAGCGCGGTTCCGGCGGCTGCGGCGATCTTCCAGTTGAATCGTGTGGGCCTCATGTGATGCTCCGTTCTCGGGTGGGCCGACCGTGACGCGTCGGGGGGATGTCGGTCATCATGCGCAGCCTCCGGTGAGACTGCAGTGAGCTGACGCTGAGAGTTCTCTCATCGAGGCGCGCTCGACCAGTGCGGCAACCTCGTCGCGCCACGTCGGGCCCTGCATCCGGAATGGACCGGTTGCGAGGCCGACCAGAGCGGCCGACGTGTGCAGATCGAGTCGGGCCGGGTCGAACCGGGTGGCCGAGGCGCTGCGGATCCGATCGGCGTAGCGAGCGATGTCCGGCCGTCCCGAACGGTCGAGGGTCGACCGGAACAGCAGGCGCGCGATCAGGTTGGCGCGGTCGTCGACGGCCGCCCCCGGACCGGCGTCGTCGATGTCCAACACCCCGACGATCGCACCGTCCCGGACGACGAGCTGTGCCTCGTGGAGGTCACCGTGGATGGTCGCGTCGGCGGCCGGAACCACCGCCTTCTCGAAACGGTCGATCAACTCGTCGAGCCGGCTCCGGAGCCCGGGCACGACGGTGCCGAGCATGCGTCCGTGCAGTGCCCCGTCGACGAGCCGGGAGGGGAGCGGTGGACCGTCGAGGCGGGCGCGGGCGAATCGATCGGCCAGTCGATCGAACTCGACTGGCTCGACCAAGCCGTCGTCGCCGGACTTGATCAGCTCGCGCAGTGTCGGGCCGACCAGCGGCTCCAGCACCAACACGCCGAGCGCGTCGTCCGACGCGGTGACCGCCGGCGCGGGAACACCGGCGGTGACCAGCTCGTCGTGGCGGGTGGCGATGGCGGCCGCTTGGTCCGGGGCGACGACCTTGACGTAGCCGATGACCTCGTCGTCCGCCGACAGGACGCGCACGACGGCACGTTCGGTCGGTCGGTAGGCCACGACCTCGAGCCGGATGTGGCGGTGGTCGACGTCGAGCATCGGCGCGATGCCGGCGGGGGTGACGGCGGTTCCCAGCCCGCTCAGCACCGGGTCGAAGGGCCAGCGCCAGACGCCGACATCGAGCGGCCCGTCGGGAGTCTCTGCGGTGACCGTGACGGTGCCCGGGAGGACGCCGTCGATCGCGGAGGCGGCGACCAGAGTGTCCCGCTTCGCAGGTCGTCCACCCCACGAGATCTGGGCCGTGTACCGCACGACGACATCGGACCCCGGCCGGTACTGCACGTGGACAGGACGGACCGACTCGATCTGACCGCCGGCGGCTTCGACCGGTGGTCGAAGCACATCGATCGACGTGTCGCCCACCAGATGCTGCACGGCAGGGAGCGCGCGATCCACCAGTCTCACCGCTCCAGCGTCCTCCCGCGGGATGACACGTCGATGAGGCAGGGATGAGAACACTCTCATCCGCCGACGGCTCAGCTCCCGCGGAGTCGATAGCCGGCGCCGCGAACCGTTTCGATGGCGTCGCCTCCGACCTTGTTGCGCAGGTAGCGGACGTACACGTCGACGACGTTGGAGTTCGGGTCGAAGTCGTAGCCCCATGCGCTGGAGAGCAACTCCATGCGGGACAGCACGCGACCGGGATTGCGCATGAGGGTCTCCAGCAACGCGAATTCCCGAGCGGTCAACTCGACCTCGGTTCCGGCGACTGCGACGCGTCGGGAGCGCAGATCGAGTGACAGCGCTCCCGCGACCAGCACCGATGCCGCCGACTCCTCGACGGCCAGGCGGTCGTCGCGCAGCCGCAGGCGCACCCGTGCGAGCAACTCCTCGAAACGGAAAGGCTTCGCGACGTGGTCGTCGGCACCTCCGTCGAGTACTCCCACCGTGTCGTCGAGACCCGACCGCGCGGTCAACACGATGATCGGCAGGCGCTCACCGCGCCCACGGACCTCGCGCAAGACCTCGTGACCGTCCGCACCGGGCAGCCCGAGGTCCAGGATCAGGAGGTCGAATGCTTCGTCGCGCGCAAGTGCGATGGCGTCGCTTCCCGTTCGAACTGCGATCGTCGTGTAGCCGTTCGCCTGCAGTCCCTTTTCGAGGAAGCTGACGATGCGCTCCTCGTCCTCGGCGATGAGAATTCGCGTCATGTCGGTACCTGCTCCCCTGCTCGAGCTCGTACGGGGATCGTGATGGTGAACGTAGCGCCGGCGTCCTGCATCGAGTCGACCGCGACGGCGCCACCGTGAGCGACGGCGATGGCATCGACGATCGAGAGCCCGAGTCCCGAACCGCCCTCGGTCCGGCTGTCCGCGCTGCGGATGTGGCGGGCGAACAGGTCATCGATCACGGCGGGGTCGACACCGGTCCCGTTGTCCCGGACCCAGATGGTGAGCGTCGTGTCGTCGAGACGGACTCCGATCCCGATCTCGTCGCCGACCTGCGTGTGGCGCACGGCGTTGCCGGCGAGATTGAGGACGGCCTGCGTGATGCGCTGCTCGTCGAATTCGGCCACTCCGACAACCGTCTCGTCGAGCGTCCACGACCGTTCGGCCAGGCCGGTCGCCTTGGCGAGCAGCGTCGATGCGAAGACGTCGAGGTCGACTCCGTTGACCTGGAGGAAGTCGGGGCGTTCGGCCTGTGCGAGGACCAGCAGGTCGTCGACGTAGCGATTCATGCGATCGAGTTCGTCGTGCAGCAGGGCGACGGTCTCCTCGCGTTCGACCGGGTCGTCGTCGAGGACGTCGAGGTGGCCCTGGATGATCGTGATCGGCGTCCTGAGCTCGTGGGCCACGTCGTCGAGGAACTCGCGCTGCGACACGAACCCGTGCTCCAGGCGCGACATCATGTCGTTGAACGTGGCCGACAATTCGGCGATCTCGTCGTCGCCGTCGACCGGAATCCTGGTGCTGAGGTCTGCGTCGGTGACCGAGCGCGCCACGGTCGTGAGATCGCGGATCGGCCGAATCACCGGTGATGCGATCGTCAGTGCGATCAGGGCCGAGGCCAGCAGGGTGACCACACCCACCAGCGCGAGCGTGCGGAACACGTCGTCGAGGTCGTCGCGTGCGTTCTGGGTGAACAAGGTGGCGACGAAGGTGCCGCTGTTGTCGTCCAACGTGACCGGAACGACGAGCGTCCTCGCCGGGCCGGCCGGGCTGGGCACGGTCTGGAACGTGCTGCGCCCCGTCGACGCCCACTCCTCGACGAGTTGCGGATCGGCGAACAGGTCGGCGGGAGCACCGAAACTGAGCCGGAACGGATCGCCGTCGATCAGTGTGAAGAATGCCCCGTCGTCACCCGGGAGCACCCGCTGGAGATGCGTTTCGAACAGCACGGCAGCATCGGTGAACGGGAGACCGGTGTCGGGATCACCTTCGGCGATCACCACCTCGAGTTGGTCGATCTCGGACGCGAGGCGGTTGTCGACATCGTTCTCGAATCGGGTGACGAGTGCGCCGCGGGCGATGACGACCGTGATCAGCAGTGCGATCGCGACGAGCACGACGTACCCGACGACGATTCTCGTCCGGATCGACTGGGACCGCGAACGCCAATTGGTCGCCATCGCCTCAGTCTGCTGCGTGCGGCGCGTGGGCGTGCGACACTCGCGGAAGTGACGAACACGTTTCCGACCGATCCGCAGGCGATCGACCTGATGATCGCGTTCCCGTTCGCGAAGGCCGAGGTGTACGCGTTCCTGCGCGAGCAGGCCAAGGACGACGAGTCGAAGGAGGGTGCCGGCGCGCTCGCGATGCCGGCCGGATACCTGTTCCGTGATGTCGGCGACGAGCCCGATCCCGACGAGGACGTGATCGAGACCTGCATCGCCGCGATGGACGCGGTCGGCGTGTCCGCTGGACTGTTCAATCTCAACGACCGGGCGATCGAGGCGAAGCGGCGGTATCCCGAGCGCGTCCACTTCTCGCTCGAGGTCGATCCCAACGACGTGATGGGTGCCGTGCGCTCGATCCGCACCGCCCATGCCGACCACGGCATCAAGGCGGTCACCACGTTCCCGGCGGGGTGCAGTCCGCAGGTGCCGCTCAGCGATGCGAAGTACTACCCGATCTACGCGACCTGCGTGGACCTCGACATCCCCGTGTGCCCGACCGTCGGTGTGCCCGGCCCGCGGGTGCCGATGGAGTGCCAGCGGGTGCATCACGTGGACCGCGTCTGCTACGACTTTCCCGACCTCAAGCTGGTGATGCGCCACGGGGGCGAACCCGACGAGGAGTTGGCGGTCAAACTGATGCTGAAGTGGCCGGGTCTGTACTACATGACGTCGGCGTTCTCACCGAAGTACTACCCGCGGGCGATCGTCGACTACGCCAACACCCGCGGGACCGACAAGGTGATGTACGCGGGCTACTACCCGATGGGGCTCAGCCTCGATCGGATCTTCGAGCAGCTTCCTGCGGTGCCGTTTCGCGACAAGGTGTGGGCACCGTTCCTGCGGGAGAACGCGCAGCGCGTCTTCGGCATCTGATGCGTCGGGTCAGTCGCCGAGCCCGTCGACGAAGTCGGCGACGAGCTGTGCCACCTCGGTGGCGTGCGTGTCTTCGTGCATCGAGTGGCCGCCGCCGTCGAGCACGACGAGGCGGGCGTCCGGCATCTTCCGTTCGAGATACCGGCCGGCGTCGGCATACTCGGGACGGTCGTCGCCGCCCGCGAGCACGAGCGTCGGCGTCGTCAGTCCGGCGACGCGGTCCATGACGACCGAGTCCTCCTGCAGGTTCAGGGCCGCCACCCGCTCGGGGACCCCGAAGCGGTGGGCGTTGCGCCGTGATCGCTCGTTCCACCCTTCGCGCTTCTCCGGGTCGCGGAAGCCCGGCCCGGTGTTGAGCACCACGATGCCGCGGGCGATGTTCGGCCGGGTCGCCGCATGCGCGAGGGCGAGGTAACCCCCGAGCGAGTGACCGACGAGGACGGCCGGGGCATCGAGGGTCTCGAGGATCTCGTCGATGTCGGCGAGAGCTGCATCACGGGTGAACGCGTCGGGGTCGTCGGGACACGGTGAGTCGCCGTGCCCGGGGAGGTCGACGGCGATGACGCCGAACCGGTCGGACAGTCGGGCCGCCACGGCATCCCACGTGTGGGCCGTCATCCCCATCCCGTGGAGAAACACGATGGCCGGACCGGATCCGCTGCGGACGGTGTTGAGCTGCACGCAGCGACGGTACCGAAACCGAGTCGCCCGTGTCGCGGTGGAGATTTGCGCTGTCCCGGCCCCGGCAAATCGCGACGGGCGTCGGACACACTCGGGTCGGGGTGCCGAATGACACCACGATCTGCACTCACCTGGACAATGGTTGCGCCGATACTCCGGAGATGGACCTCGACCGGCGCGAACATGCTGACGACGCGATGTCGCGCGCGGTGCCGACCATCGTGGATCGGCTGCGCCGTCGCGCCTGGTCCCGCGCCGGCGCCGTCGCCGTCGTGCTCTCGACGGGACCGACGCGTCGCGCGCTCGGGATATCGACCCGGCTGGCGATGCTCGTCGTCGGTTCGCTGCTGATCGCCTCGTCGGTGGCGGTCACGTTGTGGACCGGCCTCGGACCGGGTCCGCTCGACGTCTTCATCGGAGCGG
The DNA here is from genome assembly GCA_963824025.1 of Ilumatobacteraceae bacterium. Classification (GTDB taxonomy): domain Bacteria; phylum Actinomycetota; class Acidimicrobiia; order Acidimicrobiales; family Ilumatobacteraceae; genus Ilumatobacter_A. The sequence goes on along the minus strand of CAWGNY010000001.1, from coordinate 241,454 downwards.
TCCGGAACATCACCGGTGTCCCGATGTCGGTCGCGGTGTGGGTCACCGTGGGATCGTTGATCGCCGTGGCCTGGATGCTCGGGCGTCCACCGGGATTCGGGACCGTCATGTCACCGTTTCTCATCGGTCCGATGCTCCAGGTCGTGTACACGTCGCTCGACGCGTTCGAGGCACCGGGCTCGATCGTGGTGCGCCTCGCAGTGCAGTCGGCGGCGATTGCCGGGATCGGCCTCGGTGCCGGGTCGCTCATCGTCTCCGGACTGGGCGCCGGTTCCGGTGAGCTGTTCGCCGGGGCGGCATCGGAACGTGTCGGCCATCCCGAGTCACGAGTCCGCCCCGCGATCGAACTGTCGTGGATCGTCCTGGGCGTGGTGCTCGGCGGACCCGCAGGACTCGGAACCGTGATGGTCGCCGTGTTCATCGCGCCCGCCGTCGAACGCGGGTATCGCGTCGTCGACGGTCTCGCGGACCGGTCGCGTCGCACGGTGGTCAACACCCACGGCGCCATCATCGCTCGCGAACTCGCGCATTCGAGCAGCTGAGTCTGCACGCGGCGCACCCGGGTGCGGACACCTGCGAGCGATCTGACCGGCGCGACCGATCGGTGCCGTCTCAGTCGGCCCAGGTCGGCGGCAGCTCGGAGTGGTCGGTGACGGTGCAGTCGTCACCGAACACGACGTAGCGGTCGAAGCCGCGCAGGAACCAACGGTCGTGGGTGACGGTGACGACCGTGCCGTCGAACTGTGCGAGGCCGTGTTCGAGAGCCTCGGCCGACACGAGATCCAGGTTGTCGGTCGGTTCGTCCAGCAGCAGCAGCGTCGCTCCCGACAGTTCGAGCAGCAGGATCTGGAAGCGAGCCTGCTGGCCGCCCGACAGCGTCTCGAAGGGCTGGCGAGCGCACGGTTGGAGTTCGTAGCGGCGGAGCATCCCCATCGCCGGGCCGAGCATCACGTCGAGGTCGTGGAGGATGTCGACCAGTTCTCGGCCCGCCCACTCGGGATGCTCGTGCGTCTGGTGGAACAGGCCGGGCCGAACACCCGATCCGAGTCGGACGACACCCGAGTGATCGACCGCACCGTCGCCGGACCGTGGCGCGCCCTCCATGCCGGCCGACGCCAACAGCCTCAGGAAGTGGCTCTTGCCGACGCCGTTCCCGCCGAGCACCGCGACGCGTTCGCCGTACCAGAGCTCGAGGTCGAACGGGTCGGTCAGACCGGCGATCTCGAGTTGCTCGCAGATGACCGCCCGTTTACCGGTCCGGGCACCGCGTAACCGGACATCGATCTTCTGCACCGCGACGTCAGGCGGCCGCTCGTTCTTCTCGAGGAAGTGCCGCAGCTTGGTCTCGGCGGCCTTCAGCTTGGGAGCGAACGCCTCGCTGATCGACGCGCGCTGTCGCATCAACTTGACGTAGTCCTCCAAACGCTGCTTCTCGACGTCGTACAGCGTCTGGTTGTGCTCGCGCAGGGCGTCGTGGTGATCCTTCGCCTCGGCGTAGGTGGAGAACGATCCGCCGTGGGTCCACGCGCCCGCCGCGTCGAGCGTGACAATCTTGGTCGCGGTGGCCGCGAGCAGCTCGCGATCGTGGCTGATGAACACGACGGTCTTGCGGGTCTCGTTCAGTTGCTGCTCGAGCCAGCGCTTCGCGGGGACGTCGAGGAAATTGTCGGGCTCGTCGAGCACGAGAATCTCGAACTCGCTGCGCAGCAGGGTCTCGAGCGCAAGACGTTTCTGCTCGCCACCGCTGAAGGTGCGCAGCGGCCGGTCGGCCACGGCATCGAACGACTCGGCGAGCGCCCGTGTCGTGCACTCGTCCCACAGCACCTCGGCGTCGTAGCCGCCGACATCGCTCCACGCGGCGATGGCGTGGGCGTACGCCATCGGGTCCTCGTCGAGTCGTTCGGCTGCCCGGTCCAGCTGGGCAGCAGCGTGACGCACACGATCCGGTGAGATCGACAGCAACAGGTCGCGCACCGTCGTCGCCGGATGGTCGGCGGTTCCGACCAGCTGGTGCATGATGCCGAGGTCGCCATCGATGCTGATCGTGCCGTCGGCGGGGGCGTCTTCACCGATGATCAACCGGAACAACGTGGTCTTGCCCACACCGTTGGCCCCCACGAGTGCGACACGGTCCCCGTTGCCGACGTTGAACGACACCTCGCGAAAGAGGTGGTCCCCTCCCGGCAGGCGCCATGCCACGTGGCTGACAGCGATCGAGCCCATGGGAGGAGACTACGAATGGGATGCGTCGTCGGCACGCTCGGTTTCCCGGCGGCGGATCATCCCGCCCGGGCTGGTGAACCGCCGCCGGACGACCGGGTGTCGACTCAGAGGTCGATCGGGCGGAGCACCTGGTTCACGGTGTGCACGATGCCGTTGGAGGCCTCGATGTTGCTCGGACGACGGAAGATCGCGTTGGCGTCGTCTCGGTCGTTGTCGATCACCCGCCAGTACGTCACATCGAACGTGGCGCCGTCGAGCAGCGTTTCGACGTCGCGATCGAAGCGCAGTTCGTTCAGCGTCTGGGCGCCGGGAGCGACATGGTACAGCAGGACGTCGTCGAGGATGCCCGGTTGCTCGGCCGACTCGAAGCCGGTGGCTTCGATGAGGAAGCCCAGTGCGCCGGCCTCATCCCAGCCGGGGTATCCGAGGTCGCGGGCGAGGCGGATGAATGCCCAGTCGTTCGGAGCGAAGACGGTGATGTCGTCGGTCGTTGCGACGGCGTCGGCGAGGCCGGTGGCGACGAGCGCTTCACGCAGTAGGTCGTAATCGTGGCCGTCGCGGTCGGTACCTTCCGCACCGGAGGCGTCGATCACGATCTCGACGATGTTCTTCGACGGTGCCGGACGCTCGAGGTCGATCGGGCGCAGGACCCGGTTCACGGTGTGGATGATGCCGTTCGAGGCCCGGACGTTGCGGGGGAACGAGATGTACGCGTCGGGATCGTTGGGGTCGCCGTCGACCACGAAGTTGTGGACGACTTCGATCTCGGGGCCGAGCAGGGTCGGGACGGCCGGCCCGCGATTGAGTTCGCGACGGGTCTGCGCACCGGGGAGAACGTGGTACAGCAGGACGTCATCGAGCAGGCCGGGGTTGGCGGCCGACTCGAACCCGGTGAAGTCGACGAGAAAGGCGAGGGCGCCGGCCTCGTCGAAGCCGCGGTGGCCGAGGTCGCGGGCGAGGAGAATGAAGGCGCGGTCGTTCGGCGCGAAGACGGTGATGTCGTCGGTCGTTGCGACGGCGTCGGCGAGGCCGGTGGCGAGCAGCGCGTCACGCAGGAGGTCGTAGTCGCGACCGTTGCGGTCGAAGCCCTCGCTGCCGGAGACGTCGAGCACGGTCTCCACGATGTTGGACGAGGGGCTGTTGCCTTGCGCCGAGGCCACGATGGGGGCGGCGAGGCCGACGGTGACCGCCGCGGCGGCCGCGACGCCGATCAGTCGAGTGGGGGTCATGGGTGGCTCCTTCGATGGGGTGAGTGGGTGGTTCCTCGGGTGTTCGGAGCCGCCACGACGCGCGGATGAAGGAGCTCTCCCGGCGCGCGTCGCGTGGCGGCCGACGATCGAGTGGTCGGCCTTCCGGAGGGCGGGAGGTCGCCGGTTCGCTCAGTCGGGAAGGTAGGACTCGCCCAGTGGCGTGGTGCCGGCAGCTTCGGCGACCGCCGCGTCGGCTCGACCGAACGCGATGAGTTCCTCGCGTCCTCCGCCGCCGGAGATGCCGAGCACCAGAACGGGGCCGACGTCAGCGGCGTAGAGCTTGTACTCGGTGACGTCGGGTTGGATCGTGATGGTGTCCTTGGTGAGGATCGCGTCGTCGTAGTGCCCGGTGGGAACCTCGACCTGCTCCTCGGTGCTCAGGATCTCGCCGTTGTCCTCGGCTTCGCCCTCGTCGTACTCCTGGCGGTACCGCATCCCGTCGGCCGGGTCGGCGGGCATGATGATGCCGGCGAGTGCGCCGTCCACGCCTGCTTCGAACGAGCCCTCGGTGCTGACGATCTCGCCGTTCTCGAACTCGGCGGTGTCCTCACCGAGATACCAGATCGTCCCGTCGGAGTCCTGGGCGTACCAGTCGAACGTGTCCTCGATCAGCACCCCGTCCTCGCTCACCGAGTCGCGAACGACCCGGGCCGTGACACCGTTGGCGATTTCCCTCGTCGCCGTGGTCACCGTCACGAGGACTTCGAGCTCGATGCCTTCCTCGTCGACCTCCCGATAGGTCCATTGCGTGCCCGGTGACATCGGCCAGTACGGGTTGTCGATGTCGACCGTGAACTCGGCAGGATCCAACTCGACGGGGTCATCACCCTGGGGCAGGTCGAATGCGGCCGACCGGGAGCCGCCCGTCGCATCCTGCTGCGAACCGGCGTCGGGTGTGCTGTCACTCCCGCAGCCGGTGATCGCGAGTCCGGCGACCGCGACGACTGCGGCGAAAGGTCTGGATCTTCCCACGTGGTCCTCCTCGTTGGGACCAGCGACGAACATCTGGGCCGGCAGCACCGCTGGTGGTCACGGCCGGCCTCACACCCCGATCGTGCACCGGCAACCTGAACGCCGTGTGACCATGTCGAGCCGACGGCACGTGCGCCAGCCGGTCAGGGTTCGACGAGGTTCGCGCTGATGAAGGTGTCGAGAGCGGCCAGCAGCGCCTCCAGCACGGTCTTGTCGCCGGCGTCGAGCGAGATCGTGCCGTCGTCGATCCGGTCGTCGAGGCGCTCCGGATAGGAGATCACGTCGACCATCGCCGCGCGGTCGAGGGTGACGGCCACGTCGGCGGCGCCGAGCACCGGGCCGGTGCCGGTGTCGTGGTGGATCGTTGCGTTCTCGACGGTCAACCGGTGAGTGAGCGGCTCCTCGTCGGGGTTCAGGTCGGTGATCGTGAACGCGACCGACAGGGTCCCGAGCGGGCATTTCGTCGGGTCGAAACGGGAGCCCATCATGTCGATGATCTGCTCCCCGGTCATCCCTGCGAACAGCCCGGGCGGCCCCCCGCGTCCGAGCTGGATCGTCCCGTTCCGCAGCTCGAACGCACCCATCAGGTACGCGTTCCGCCACGTGCTCGACTCCGCCTGGTAGCCGAGCTGCTCCATCGCATCGGCCGACAGCGAGCGCGCCGCGCGGTGCTCGGGGTCGGCGAAGATCAGGTGCTTGAGCACCTCGACCGTCCAGCGATAGTCACCGTCGTCGAACGCCTCCTGGGCGCCACGCATCACGCCGTCGGGGCCGCCCATCATCTCGACGTACCGCTTGCCGGCGTCGACCGGCGGGTGCGGCTGGAGGTTGGCGGGGTTGCCGTCGTACCACCCGAGGTAGCGGTTGTAGACCGAGCGAACGTTGTGCGACACCGTGCCGTAGTAGCCCTGCACGTGCGACTGCTTCGAGAAGCAGTCGGGCAACCGCGTCAGCTCGTCGGCGATCTCGTCGGGGGTGTGGCCGTGGTTCGCCAACCGCAGGGTCTGATCGTGCATCCAGCGATACACGTCGCGCTGCAACTTGAGGAAGGCCTCGACGTCGTCGGCCCCGAAGCGCGGCCAGTGATGGCTGGCGAACATCGTGTCGGTGTGTGCCCCCCACATCCGCATCGCCTCGTGGATGTACTTGCTCCACGCCAGCGAGTCGCGTACCTGCGCGCCGCGGATGGGATACAGGTTGTGCAGCGTGTGGGTGCAGTTCTCGGCCATGCAGAGCAGTCGCTTGTCGGGGAAGAAGAAGTTCATCTCCGACGGCGCCTCGGCGTCGGGCGTGTTCTGGAACACGATCCGCACACCGTCGACGTCGAGTTCGGTGCCGGTCTCGGCGATCACCTCGGTCGGTGCGACGAGGCCCGACGTCCCGAGCGGCACGGTCTTGCCGAGTCCGGCGTCGACCTGGCCCATCGGACCGAACGGCAGCAGTGGGCCGAACTGGTACATCGAGCGCCGACCCATGATCGGCCCGGCCAACACGTTCTCGCCGACGGCCTCGTGCATGAACCCCTCGGGAGCGATGACCCTCACATCGCCCCGATCGACCGCCTCGCGTGACGTCACACCGAGCATCCCGCCGAAGTGGTCGAGATGGCTGTGGGTGTAGATGACGGCGCTCACCGGGCGTTCGCCGAGGTGCTCGTTCGCGAGAGCGAGGCAGGCCGCTGCGCACTCCTCGGCGGTCAGCGGGTCGATGATCAACCAGCCGCTGTCCGCCGCGATGAAGGTGATGTTGCTGATGTCGTATCCCCGTGCCTGCCACACGCCGTCGGCCACCTCGAACAGTCCGTGGATCGCGTTGAGCCTGCCCTGCCTCCACAGCCCGGGGTGGACGGTGTCGGGCGCCGAGTCCCCGGTGCGGAGGAAGTCGTGGTGCGCGGTGTCCCACACCGGGCGCCCGTTGCGTTCGATGCGGCCGGTCGGATGCTGTGCGACGAGCCCGTGGGCAGCGGCGGCGAAATCGACCCCGTCGTCGAAGTCGACGACCGCGGCGGAGTTGCGCGACCGGGTGAATGGCGAAGCGGGCTTCGGGGTGTTGCGTTCGGTATCGGCCATCTCGCCAGTTGAGCAGACGGGCAGCGGCCGGCCACGACCGCGGGATACGGTCGGACCGATGCGGGCGATGTGGTACGAGCGATTCGGAGTCCGTCCGACGATCGAGAACCTGCCCGATCCGTCGCCGAGCCGGTCGGGCGTCGTCGTCGCCGTCGAGGCATCGGGTGTCTGTCGAAGTGATTGGCACGGCTGGCAGGGCCACGACGCGGACATTGCGCTCCCGCACGTTCCCGGGCACGAACTCGCGGGCCGCGTCGTGGCCGTTGGTGGGGATGTTCTGCGCTGGCGACCCGGTGCCCGGGTGACGGTTCCCTTCGTCGGCGGCTGCGGCACGTGCGCCGTCTGCATCGGAGGTGACCCGCAGGTGTGCCCCGAACAGTTCCAGCCCGGGTTCACCGGCTGGGGTTCGTTCGCCGAGTACGTCGCGATCGACTTTGCCGACGTCAATCTCGTGGCGCTCCCGGACGAACTCGACGCCGTTCGTGCCTCCGCACTGGGCTGTCGCGTCGCCACCGCGTTCCGCGCGGTCATCCAGCGCGGCCGACTCCGGCAAGGGGAGTGGCTCGCCGTCCACGGGTGCGGGGGAGTGGGCCTCTCCGCCATCATGATCGGAGTCGCGGTCGGTGCGCGCGTCGTCGCCGTCGACGTCGACCCGTCCGCTCGGGCATCGGCTCGACTCGCCGGGGCGGCTGTCGGCATCGACCCGAATGGTCGGCCTCCCCACGAGGTCGGGGCGATGGTGGCCGAGCTGACCAGCGGCGGAGCGCACGTCTCGATCGACGCGATCGGTGGAGCTCCGACATCGCTCGCCTCGCTCCTCGGTCTGCGTCGACGGGGCCGGCACGTCCAGGTGGGTTCGATGACCGGAGTTGCCGCTCACGCCCCGGTCGCCTACGACCGGATCATCGCCTGGGAACTCGACGTGCTGGGTGCACACGGAATGGCCGCGACCGACTATCCGTCCCTGCTCGAACTGGTCGATGACGGGCGCCTCGACCTCGGCGCGCTGGTGCGGCGAACCGTCACGCTCGACGAGGCGATCGACGTTCTCGTCGCCCCCGACGATGCGGGCCCCGGAATCACCGTGATCGACCGCTTCGCGACGTGAACCCGTCGACGGACTGTCGTGACCCTCAGGTCGCTTCGTCGGCCCCGACCACCGTGAATTCGGCCTGCTGGCCACGCGAGCGATGGTCGTCGATGTCGCAGATCACCCGGTACAGCCCGGCCTCGTCGAACGTGACGACGACGTTCGCGCTCGTCCCCGGCGCGATCCGGTCGGTCTTTCCGAGGCGCCGGTTGGCGTCGGTCAGCACCTCCATCTCGTGGTCGATCGTCCCCTCGTTGGTCACGATGAAATCGATCGTCTCACCGGCGGAGATCGTGATGCTCTCCTTCGCCTGGAAGGCGTACTCGACCGCACTGATCTCGACCGCTCGCGCCTCACCGGCGGGGGCAGCGGCATCGTCGGAACCGCACCCGGCGACGAGGACCAGGCCGACGATCATGGATCCTGCGAGGGTTCGTCTCAGCATCTTCGTCACGATAGGCGGTGGTGGCGACGGCGATCCCAACGTCCCACGCGGGCAGTATGTTGACGCCGTGCCAGAACCAGCCCCGTCCACCCGCCGGCCAGGCGTGGACGGTCCCACGCTGATCGGTTGGCGGGAGTGGGTGGCGTTCCCGGAGTGGGGCGTCGGTGCCGTCAAGGCAAAGATCGACACCGGGGCGCGCACGTCCGCCCTCCACGCGTACGACATCGAGGAGTTCGAGCGCGACGGCCTTCGTTGGGTGCGCTTCGTCGTCCACCCGTGGCAGCGCAACGACGACGACGCACAGGTGGTCGAGGCGCAGCTCGTCGATCAACGTCACGTCACCAGCTCCTCGGGTGCCAAGAGCCTGCGGCCGGTCGTGCGGGCCGTGATCGACCTCGCCGACGCACCCCACGAGATCGAGATCACGCTGACCCGGCGTGACGAGATGGGGTTCCGGATGCTGCTGGGTCGAAAGTCGATGGCCGGTCGATACGTGATCGATCCGTCCCTCTCCTATGTCACGGGTCGCCCCGAGCGGAGCATTCGACGTCGCAATCGGGGTCGGTCGTGACCGACTTCGGGCTCGAACTCACCTCCCACGCACCGATCGCGTCGACTCCCGCGACATCGCGTCGGCGCCGGCTGCTTCGCCGGCCGTCGTTCTCGATCGGCAACCTCGACGTCGTGGCCGGACGCTCGGCGATCGGTGAGCTCCCCGTGTCGCGTCTGGTGACCGGCACCCAGATCTCGATCCCGGTCAACGTGTTCCATGGTCGCCACGACGGTCCCGTGGTGTGGCTGAGCGCCGCAGTGCACGGCGACGAGATCGGCGGCGTCGAGATCATCCGTCGCGCTCTCGCGTCGATCGACCCCAGGACGCTCGCGGGGACGATCGTCGCGGTCCCCATCGTCAACGTGCACGGGTTCCTCAACGGCGACCGGTACCTGCCCGATCGTCGAGATCTCAACCGGTCGTTTCCCGGATCGCCCAACGGGTCACTCGCAGCGCGCATCGCCAACCTGTTCATGACCGAGATCGTCGAGCGCTGCGACGTCGGCATCGACCTCCACACGGGATCCGATCATCGAACGAACCTGCCACAGATCCGGGCCGACCTCGACGACGAGCGCACCCGCGATCTCGCGATCGCGTTCGGTGCGCCGTTCATGATGCACGCCAAGCTCCGTGACGGATCGATGCGCGCGGCCGCGACGTCGAAGGGTGCCACCGTTCTGCTCTACGAGGGCGGCGAGGCGTGGCGCTTCGACCGGGCGGCCATCGACGCCGGCGTGGTGGGCGTCGGCCGCGTCCTGGCGCGGCTCGGCATGGTCGAGACGACCGAGGAACCGATGGCCCTCGACGGGTCGGTTGCCGCTGCCCCGCCTGCCGAGAGCAGGTCGAGTTCCTGGGTCCGCGTACGCCGGAGCGGGATCGCCCTGATCCACGTCGAGCTCGGTCAGATCGTCGAGCGCGGCGAGGTGATCGCAACGGTCCGCGATTCGGTGGGCCGCCAGCTCAGCCGCACCCGGGCGTCCCGTTCCGGCATGGTGATCGGCCACACCCAGCAACCCCTCGTCAATCAAGGTGACGCGATCATCCACATCGCCGAACTCCTCGACGCCGAGACGACCCGCGCGCCCACACCCGCTCAGCCCGCTCCCCTCGAAGGACAATCCCCGTGAAACTCGCCATCCTGTCCCGCTCTCCCGGTGCGTACAGCACCCACCGTCTGAAATCCGCAGCGCTCGAGCGCGGACACCAATGCAGGGTTCTCAACACCCTGCGCTTCGCGATCGACCTGTCGAGCGGGGAGCCGGATCTCCAGTTCCGCGGCAAGCATCTGTCCGACTACGACGCGGTTCTCCCGCGCATCGGTGCGTCGATCACCTACTTCGGCACCGCCGTGGTCCGACAGTTCGAGCAGATGGACGTCTACACGCCGAACACCGCGAACGGCATCGCCAACTCGCGCGACAAGTTGCGCGCCACCCAGATCCTCAGCCGCCACGACATCGGCATGCCCGCAACGTCGTTCGTTCGTGACAAGGCAGACGTGTTGCCGGCGATCGAACTCGTCGGAGGCGCGCCGGTGGTGATCAAGCTGCTGGAGGGGACGCAGGGAATCGGCGTGATCCTGGCGCCCGACAGAAAGGTTGCCGAGGCGATCATCGAGACCCTCCAGTCGACGAAGCAGAACGTCCTGATCCAGCAGTTCGTCGCCGAGAGCAGGGGTCGTGACATCCGCGCGCTCGTCGTCGGCGACCGGGTGGTCGGCGCGATGCGGCGCAGCGCTCAGGGCGACGAATTCCGTTCGAACGTCCACCGTGGTGGGACGGTCGAGCCGGTCGAGCTGTCGCCCGAATACGAGCGGACCGCGGTTCGCTCGGCACAGATCATGGGGCTCCGGGTGGCCGGGGTCGACATGCTGGAAGGCAAGGACGGTCCGCTGGTGATGGAGGTCAACTCGTCTCCCGGCCTCGAGGGCATCGAGCGGGCGACCGAACTCGACATCGCCGGGGCCATCGTCGACCACATCGCGAACCAGGTGGCGTTCCCCGAGCTCGACGTGCGCCAACGTCTCACGGTCAGCACCGGCTACGGCGTCGCCGAGATCCACGTGCCCGAAGGTTCCGAGTTCATCGGCAAGACGATCGGCGGGTCCGGCCTCCGCGAACGCGACATCACCGTGTTGACGCTGCACCGTGACAACGTCGTGGTCCCGAATCCCCGGGAGAGCAGGGAACTCGAGCCGAACGACCGACTGCTCTGTTTCGGCAAACTGGAGGAGATGCGTGACATGATCCCCGCCCGTCGCAAGCGGCGCGCCCGGATCCGCAAGCTGCCCGAGGAAGCTCTCCAGGAACTCCAGGACTGATTCGCCGCGCTGCTCAGGGGGCGAGCACGCAGTAGCCGTCGAGTTCTGTCAGGAGCGGCGACGTCGGGCGCGTCGGCAGCGTTCGGCCGAGATCTCGTTCGCGAACCTCCCCGATCCACTGGGCGTGCTGGTACTCGTGGTTGACCACGACGACGAGGAGGGTGCGAGCGACCACGTCGAGTTGGGCGGGCGCACCCACCTCGCCGCGTGCGATGTTCCCGATCCGGATTCGGAGACGATCGGCGACCGCGTCGCGATAGGCGGCGAGTCGATCGACCCCTGGAAGGTCGCCACGGTCGGCCTCTGCGGTGGCGCTGTCCATCAGTGCGTCGAGGCCCGGATCGGGGCTCGGTTCGGCCGCGGTCAGGTTGCGGACCATGAAGTGCGCAACCGCGGCCTGATGTCCGAGGTGCCAACCGATCGCACTCGACCGGTCGTCCGGGCGCCAACGGACTTCCTGCTCGGTGAGGTCGTGCCACAACGAGTCGGTGTGGTCGAGCGCACGCCGGTACTCGACGAGCAACCGGTCGATCGTGGCGCTCGGAATGTCGGTGCGGCGCGTTGCGCTCGGTGGTGTGGCCGACGGTTCAGTGGTCATCGTGTCTCCAGGTGACGTGGCGAGTGGACCGCGGTCCGGATCAGACTCACGGTTCGCTCTGCCGCGGCCAACGCACCTTCGATGTGGCCGGGCGCGGTTGTCGCGGTTTCGGTGGACGTCCAGTGGAGTCGGCCGTCGAAGCCGGGGCGGCCGAACCGCGGATCTCCGAACGTCGAGTAGTCGGTCAGCATGTCGACCCCAACGGGCGCGGTGAGCGTCTCACGGCGCCAGTCGGCGACGTGTACGGCGAGCGGATCGGCGGCCGACGGTCCGAACAGCCGAACCAGTTGGGCGACGACCGCTGACCGCTCGATCGGATCGCTCTGGGCTGCCGTTGGCGAGAAGCCGAACAGTGCGGCCGGTCGCCCACCCGGCCCGCTCAGGTCATGGATCTCACGGAGTGGGCCGCGTTGGCTCACCGCCGAGCCCGAGAGCCCGGCGTCACGCCAGAACGCATCCCGGTACCGGATCACCGTCTTCGTGGTGGTGCCCATCCAGACCGGTGTCCGGTTCGCCAGTTCGGCCATCTCGTGGGGGAGTGGCGGGTGGAACTCGATGCTCGCCGCGGCGAGCGCTGGTGGCAGCGCCAGGACGACGTGGTCGGCGCAGATCGTTCGGTCGCGGCCGGCCTGCTCGACCGTGACCACCAGGGGGCGACGATCGGTATCGGTCGCCTCGATCCCTCGGACGCGGGAGTCGAGCACCACGCTGCTGCCCGGGCGGGCGGTGATCCGTTCGCGCAGTGCGTTGCACAGGTCGTCGGCCCCCGTGCTGAATCGCGACGCAGGAACGTCGATCGGGTTGCCGTCGAGTCGAACGACGCCGTCGGATGCCTCGTACACGGCGTCACCGTCGAGGAACTGCGGGTGGGTTGGGATGTCCAGTTCCTCGACGAGCGATGCCACGCGCCGTTCGCCCGGCCAGAACCAGGAGGCGCCGAGATCCAGTCCGTCGACCGAGTGGAGTCTTCCGCCGACCCGGGTGCCGGCTTCGAGCACCATCGACTCGAACCCCGGACCGAGCCGGTCGGCGGTCGCCAGGCCCGAGACGCCGGCGCCGACGACGATGACGTCGCACTGCATGGTCGGAGCCTACGAGTCACGTCACCTCCGACGTGCGGCGCGTCGGGCGGACGCGTAACGCGCCGCCATCCACCACTCGTACGCATCGAGATGTGAAACTTGGTCTCCTATGAAGCCCTACTCGCGGACATTGCCCCTGGTCGGGGGAAGGCGGGTCGTGTGGCCCGCGCGGGAAACAGGCTCGTCGGCACTCGATGTCCGGACGACGTGGGGACCACCGGTTGCGGCAGAGATGGTCCTCGATGCGTCGGGGCTGCCCGCTGTACACGCGGTCGTCGGGGTGGTCGGTGCTCCGTGGCCGGCACCCGATCCGTCGATGCGCGTCGACCGTCCGGCGCCGACCATCACCACCGCGATCGGCATGTCGAATCTCGTCGAACCGCTCCACCCGGTCGACATGCCCGACCTCACGGCAGCTCGGCGTGCCGCGGCCGGCGATCACACCGCCCGGGCCGTCGTTCCGGCAGGTCGGCCCCTGCCGCCACCGACGCTTGCCGATGCAGCCGAGCACGTGCTCGCGGGTCGCACCGCTGCGGCCGGCGGTCGCCACGGCACGAGTCGCCGTCTCGTGGTCTCGCTCGCCGCTGCGGCGGGTGTGGCGTGCGCCGCCGTCGCTGCGGCCGTCGCGTTGCTCTGAGCCCTCGTTCCACCCGGCCTCGCGAGCGCCCGGAACGGCGCCGCAGGGTCTGCGATGATTCGGTGATGAGGATCCGCCGTCTCCTGTCGGTTGCCGCCGTGGTTCTGACGGGCTGCGCCGGGAGTGACACCGCCTCCGACGTGGGCACCACCGTGACGACGGACCGACCCGCCGAGACCGCAGCCCCGGTCCGAACCCGCCGGGACCGCAGCCCCGGTGACCGAACCCGCCGACGGCGACGGCGACGAGTCGGCACCGACCGACGTCGCAGAGGCGGACGACGGCATCCTCGTGATCGACGGTCCAGCCCGGGTGCGACCATCGTGTGTGTCGTTGACGAGAGGCGTCACCGACCTCACGCTCGACGCCGGCGGTGGCGTGCACGACGTCAGGATCTTCGTGCCGACCGAGGTGTCGTCCGATCCGGCACCGGTCGTGCTCGACTGGCACGGCCTCCGCTCGACCGGACCGGAACAGGCGGCCCTCAGCGGCTACGAGGCGCTCGCCGAGGAGGAGGGGTTCATCGTGGTGCATCCGACGGGCCTCGCGGCGAGCGCGGAGGGCCCGACCTCCTGGGAGTTCGGCGACATCGACGTCCCGGGCCGGGATGACGTCGCATTCGCGGATGCGCTGATCGACACCCTCGTCACCGATTGGTGCGGCGACCCCGATCGCATCTATTCGACGGGCATGTCGAACGGAGGATTCTTCACCGCCGAACTGGTGTGTCGGCGGGCGGACCGCATCGCAGCGGCGGTGTCGGTGGCGGGTATCACTCATCCCGAGGGCTGCGACCCGGCTCGAGCCGTGCCGTACCTTGCGTTCCACGGCACCGACGACAGAATCGTGCCGTACGTCGGGACCGGCGAATCGTCGGTCTTCGACGAGGTCGACCCCGACGGCTCGTTCGGTCAGGTGATGCCGGACGAGTTCGCCGAGTTCGTCGCCGACGCCGGGTGCGACGCCGAGCCGGTGAGGACCGAGGAGACACCCGAGGTCATCAGCCACTCGTTCACCGGGTGCGCCGACGACGTGCCGATGACGTTCTACGAGATCGTCGGGGGCGGACACACCTGGCCCGGTTCGACGGTGGGCGAGCAGCCGTCCGACTACGGGTTCTCCACCGACGACATCAGCGCCACCGTCGACGGGTGGGCGTTCATGTCGCAGTACTCGCTCTGATCTCAACACTCCCGCCCCGGGACGGGCGCCGACGCCTACGCTCGGCACCATGGCGACGATCCTCATCCTGAACGGGCCGAACCTCAACCTGCTCGGCACACGGGAACCCGAGGTGTACGGCACCGACACCCTCGACGACATCGTCGAAGAGCTGAGGTCCGTCGCTGCGGCGCGGGGGTACGACGTCGAAGCGGTGCAGTCGAACCTCGAGGGCGAGTTGGTCGACGCCCTGCACGCCGCGCGCACCACAGCCGTCGGGGTCGTGTTCAATCCCGGCGCGTACACCCACACCTCGATCGCACTGCGCGATGCGATCTCGGCTGTCGGTCTGCCGGTCGTCGAGACCCACCTCTCGAACGTCCACGCTCGCGAGGAGTTCCGCCACACCTCGATGCTGACCGCCGTGTGCCTCGGCGTGGTCGGTGGGTTCGGCCGAACCAGCTATCGCCTGGCCCTCGACGCGCTCATCTCCCACCTCGAGTCCTGATGCGACGTCAGGTCGCGTGCCAGGGATGGCGCCCCGCATCCTCGACCTGATCGGCCACGACCTGGAACTCCTCCAGTCGACGGCTCCGGTACCCGCTGATGTGGAGCCGAGACGCCGCGGGTGTCCTGACGAACCGTGAGACGGCGGCGTGCAGCGCCCGATCGAGTCCGGCGCGGTGCCGTTTGAGTTCCCACGACACCACGCAGACGACTCCGGGGGTGGGGGCGGTGGTTCCGATCACCGTCAGCTGGTCGGTCGCGTCGGTTTCGTATTCACGTGCCAGTCGCCACGAGTGCACGTCGATCGCTGCCAGGTCGACCGTGCCGTCGGCGACGGCACGCACCGAGTCGCGGTGGGCTCCGGTGAAGAGCACGTCGCCGAAGATCGGCCCGTCGTCGAGCAGGTCGCGAACGAAGTGCCCGAGGCTCCAGTAGCCCGACTGCGAATCGGTGCCGTTGGCGGCCACCCGGGCACCGGCGAAGCGCAGGATCTCGGTCCGCGCCGTTCCGGCGCCGACGCCTCGGCCGACAAGGGGCCGGCGAGCGTCGTCGCCGCGGCAGACGATGACCGAGTAGTAGCTGCCCGGCTCGGGCTGGGGAAGATCCGGAGGTGGGTCGTACACGAGGGTCCCGACGACCTCGGTCTCGCCGAGCCCGTCGCGGACCGGGTTCAGCGAGCACACCTGGCCGAGCACCATCGCCGGGTCGCTCCACAACGCCTCCGGGTCGTCGCGTCGGGTGAGGTCGACCGGCGAGTCCAGCCCGAGTCGGCGGGCCTCGGTGGCGATGTGGAACCACAACTCGTCGAGCGCGTCGGCGACTTCCGGCCAGTCGTACATGGGGAGACCGGCGACGAGGCGGCTCTTCACGGCCGCGGCCGCCGCGGGTCGGTGGTGGCCATGTCGGAGCCCTCGACGCCGTCCGGGTGGCCGTGTCCCGCAGACACCGTCCGGCCCGTGAGTGTCCGGAGCGGAGACCGGTGTGGAATACTGTTGCGATGGCAACGGATTCGACCAGTACGCCGACGTTCGGAAGCGCTCACGACGGTGATCATCCCGATCGATCCGACGAGTGGGAGGTGCTCCGCCAGCGGTACATCACCCCGCCGGGCTCGCGGCCTGCGTCGTCGGCCCGCGGACAACACCACCAGGCGCTGATCTCGTCCGACGTCGTGCGCACCATCGAGTTCTACCAAGGCCTGCTCGAGTTCCCGCTGACCGAACTGTTCGAGAATCGGGACTACGTCGGCTCGACGCACTTCTTCTTCGACATCGGCAACGGCAACGCATTGGCCTTCTTCGACTTTCCCGGCCTGGGTCTGGAGGAGTACTCCGAGGTCCTCGGTGGCCACCACCATCTCGCGATCTCGGTGACGCGGGAGAACTGGGAGCGACTCAGGGGCAAACTCGCCGACGCAGGAGTGGACGTGTTCGAACTGGACAACACCTCTCTCTACTTCGCGGGGCCCGACGGCGAACGCATCGAACTGATCGCCGATCCACTCGGCGAGATGTACGGCATGAAGGTCCTCTAGCCCCATCACGGAGTGGGTCAGACCCACCCCGCGACGTCACGGAGTGGGTCTGACCCACTCCGCTACGGGCGGCCGGCGTGGGCCACGTCGACGCGGGTCGAGTAGATCGCTCCCGTGGCCGTCCCCGCAGCCTTCTCGGGGCTCGCGTCGTTGCACGTGACGACGAACAGCGTGTGGCCGTCGTCGCCGCCGAGCATGCAGGCGTAGGTGTTGTCGGGTGTGCCCATCCGAATCGTCGACGGGTCGTCGATGTCGCCCGACCCGATCACCCGGACGATCTGCTTGCCGACGGCGTCGGAGAACCAGACTCCCTCTTCCTCGTCGAGGGTGCAGCCGTCGGGAGCGGTGCCCTGCACGGTCGCCCAGATCCGCGGTTCGGTCAACGATCCGTCGTGATCGATCGTGAAGGCGGTGTACTGGCCGCCGAACGTCTCGCCGACCATCAGCGTTCGCCCGCTCGGTGTGATGACGGCGCCATTCGGAAACAGCAGCGGGTGGTCGTCGGCGGTCACGCTGCCGTCCGGGCGCACGATCGCCAGTGTCGTGGTCCGCACGCTGTCGCCGCCTTCGAAGTCGAAGCCGAAATTTCCGACGTACGCGGTGCCGTCCTCGGCCACGACCATGTCGTTGCAGTGGCCGCCCGTGACCGCCGAGAGGTCTGCGTGCTCGACCACCGTCCCGTCGGCGTCGCGGCGCATGACCTTTCGGTCGAGCATCGAGACGAACAGCAGCCGGCCGTCCGGCAGCCATCCGAGGCCCGACGGTCGGCCGTCGTGTTCGAGCTCGACGTGGCGGGTGCCCGAGCCGTCGGGATGGATCTCGACCGACGAGATCGTCTGTTGGTAGAAGTCGCTGAACCACAGTCGACCGTCGTGCCAACGTGGGCCCTCGCCGAAGTCGATCCCGTCGATCACGAGGGTCCAGTCGGCGTGCATCTGCGTGGCGTCGTCCATCCGCTGAACCTACTGCGGATCAGGGTTGGCCGGGGAAGGTGGGGAGCGACATTGGCGTCGTCGTCGGGTGAGTACCAGCGCAGATCCGTACCCGAGACGTCGAGGTCGGCGGTCGGCGCCGCCGTTGCCGCCATGAAGTTGCCGGTGACCCGTTGACATCGGGGGCAGTGGCATTCGAGCACATCGCGCAGCGGTGTCGCCGTCGACCACGTCACGGCGCCACAGAGGCACCCGCCGGTCACGTCGTGAGCCAACCGGCGATCGCCTCGCCGATGTCGTCGGGGCTGTCCTCCTGCACGAAATGCAGTCCGACGACGCGCCGCTCGACCTGGTTCGGCCAGCCACGGCAGAACTCGCGTTGCTTGCCGACGAGAATCGAACCGGGGTCGGCGTCGATGAACAGCTTCGGGATCTCGTTGGTGTTCATCCAGTCGGCGTAGGCCTGGACGATCTCGACCGTCTCCGCCGGGCTGCCGTCGATCGGGATCTGTCGGGGCCACGTCAGGGTCGGACGTCGGCCTTCGCCCGGCTCGGCGAACGGCGCCCGATAGACCGCCATCTCCTCGGCCGTCAGGCCGCTGATGATCGCGTTCGGCAGGATCGCCTCGACGAACAGGTTCTTCTCGAGGCACAGCTCCTCGCCGGCCTCGGACCGCATGCCCTGGAAGATCCCCCGCGCGTTCGGCGGCCACTCGTCCCACGACGGGATCGGCTGGACGATCGCCTCCATGTAGGCGATCCCGGCAACGCGGTCCTCGTTGCGCCGCGCCCAGTCGAAGCCGAGCGCAGAGCCCCAGTCGTGCACGACCAGCACGACTTCGTCGCCGAGGTCGAGGTCGTCGAGGAGCGCGTCCAGCCACGCGCGGTGGTCGACGAAGGTGTAGCTGTCCGGTCCCGTGTCGTCGAGTTTGTCCGAGTCACCCTGACCGATGAGGTCCGGCGCCACGACCCGACCGAGGTGCCACACGTGGGGAATGACGTTGCGCCAGAGATACGACGACGTCGGATTGCCGTGGAGGAACACGATCGTCCGGGTCCGGCCGTCGACCGGGCCGGTGTCGAAGTACGCCATCGCCTTCGTGGTGCCGTCCACGGTCACAACGGCGGTCTTCTTCGGCAGCGGCGCGATCGTACCCATGCTCTCAGCCTCGCAGATCCCTCCACATCCCCGTCACATCGACGATCTCGGGTGGCGCTCGTTGCGTCGGATGCCACGAGATCGGCTCGCCTGTGAGAGCGCGCCTGCCCCGCCGGTTCAGCCGGCGACGTAGGCGAGGACGTCGAGGGCGTAGTGGGAGGTGACGTTGGTGAAGAGGCAGACCTCGCCGTTGGCGTTGAGTGCGACGGTGGTGGCGTTGGCGATGTTGACGCCGGGTGTGTAGTTGAGGGTGGAGGCGGTGGGTACTGCTGCGGTGCAGGGGTAGAGGGTGGCGAAGCCGCGTCCTTCGTTCTGGATGGCGGTGATGTTCACTTCGACGCCGACTGCGTCGGCGGCGACGCCACCGCGGCCGGCGATCTTCACCTTGGTGAACTTGCCGGCTTGGAGCTTGCCGGCCCCCAGGAACTGGCCGTCGACGGTGGAACCGGTCGGTCGGGTGTCCAGGAGACGACCCGGCTCCACCGTGGCCACGGCCGAGCCCGCGGGGACGTAGGCGAGGACGTCGAGGGCGTAGTGGGAGGTGACGTTGGTGAAGAGGCAGACCTCGCCGTTGGCGTTGAGTGCGACGGTGGTGGCGTTGGCGATGTTGACGCCGGGTGTGTAGTTGAGGGTGGAGGCGGTGGGTACTGCTGCGGTGCAGGGGTAGAGGGTGGCGAAGCCGCGTCCTTCGTTCTGGATGGCGGTGATGTTCACTTCGACGCCGACTGCGTCGGCGGCGACGCCACCGCGGCCGGCGATCTTCACCTTGGTGAACTTGCCGGCTTGGAGCTTGCCGGCCCCCAGGAACTGGCCGTCGACGGTGGAACCGGTCGGTCGGGTGTCCAAGAGACGACCCGGCTCCACCGTGGCCACGGCCGAGCCCGCGGGGACGTAGGCGAGGACGTCGAGGGCGTAGTGGGAGGTGACGTTGGTGAAGAGGCAGACCTCGCCGTTGGCGTTGAGTGCGACGGTGGTGGCGTTGGCGATGTTGACGCCGGGTGTGTAGTTGAGGGTGGAGGCGGTGGGTACTGCTGCGGTGCAGGGGTAGAGGGTGGCGAAGCCGCGTCCTTCGTTCTGGATGGCGGTGATGTTCACTTCGACGCCGACTGCGTCGGCGGCGACGCCACCGCGGCCGGCGATCTTCACCTTGGTGAACTTGCCGGCTTGGAGCTTGCCGGCCCCCAGGAACTGGCCGTCGACGGTGGAACCGGTCGGTCGGGTGTCCAACAGACGACCCGGCTCCACCGTCACCACGTCGGTGTCGGTCGATGATCCGCCGTCGTCGATGAAGCGCCTGAGTGCTGCTTGTCCGTCGCGTTGGGTGGTCACGTGCACGCCGCCGTCGGGTGCGCCGGCGATCGCCGTTCCGGTCAGTTCGCCACCGACCGGAACGGCTGCCCGCCCGAATGATGCGTCGCGGGTTCCGTTCGACGCGAGCTGCTCGACCACGACCGATGTCGGCGATGCCGTGAACGTCGCGGCGTTCACGATCCCGATCTTCCCGCCGGCGAGTTCCGCGATGCCGCCGATCTCCCCGAATCCGGCGGCGATCGTCGCCCGACCGGCCGTGCCCCAGGAGGCCACGGGTGTGCCGGTCGCAGCGGAGAGGCGGTGCACGTACGACGTCGACCCGTCGACGGTGGCGACCAGGACGTCGGAGCCGACGAGTGCGATCGGCCTTCCGAGCTTCGACTCGGGCTCTGTCTCCGGCGGATTGTCGACGACGTGCGTCCACACCACCGCACCGGCGTCGGTCTGACGGGTGATCGCGACGACCTCCGTCGTCGAGACCGCAGTTGAACGGGGTCACGAGGGTGGCGTGGACGACGGCGCTGTTCGACACCCTCACTACCGCATAGCGCGGACCATGGCACCATGAAGACGCACCCGGCGGGGAAAGCCGACGTGTCAAAGTTCGGAAAGAAGTCTCCGAACGATCCCGTCGGCGAGATCAGGTATCCGAAGCCTCCACCGATTCCGCCCTGGAGGATCGTCGCCGACCCGTCGGCGGCGATGGTGCCGTGCGGATCGAACGCGGTGAAGAACTGGTCCTCGATCGAGACGCCGTTGGTTCCGTATCCAGCGGCGGGGCCTCCCGACGGTGTGAGCTTCGCCGACCAGAGTCCATTGCTGAAGGGATTCGGATCGGTCCGGCGAGACCCGATTGCCACGATCGAGCCGTCACCGAGGACGCGCACGTCCAGGAGGTCGACAGTCGCCACCGGGATGGCCAGATCGGCACGGCCGTCGCCCGAGAACGATGTGTCAGGGGTGCCGTCGGCGAGGTAGCGGGCGATCGCGATGGCGTCGGACTTCACGCCGAGCACGACCGAGCGACCGGCGCCGTCGACGTCGACCGGCCCGACCTGATCGAGGAGACCGTTCACCACCGCACCCGCCGTACCGAATCCGGGATCCGGCACACCTGCAGCCTGGACGGTGCCCGAGACGAAAACCAGTCCGGCCGTGAGCGCAACCAGCAGTGTGCGACGCATGAGAGTCTCCCTGTCGTTTCTCGGATGGGTCGATCCCGAAGGACGGTAGGCACACGCTGTTACGTCGCTGTTACAGCTGTTCGGTCCCCTGATTCTCGGGCCCTCGTTCGCGGTCTACATTCTGGGAATGGCGGTGATCGAGGTGGCGGTGCTGGGCCGACCCCAGGTACGCGTCGATGGCGAGGTCGTGGCACTCCGGGGACGTCCGTTGCTGCTCGCGCTCCGACTCGCGCTCGCGGGTCGGGTGCCGGTGGCGAGCGGTGCGCTGCTCGACGTGTGGCCGGACGATTCGGGCACCGACGGGGCGCTCCGGGTCGCCTTGACCCGGCTGCGGGCCGCCGTCGGCGGCGACGTGGTCCGGCGGGTCGGCCATGGCTATGTGCTCGAACCGACCGCTGATGTCGATGCCGAGGCCTTCACCCGGCTGGTCCGGCAGTCGAACGATCCGGCCACGACCCGCGAACAGCGTGTGAGTCTGCTCGACGTGGCGCTCGCGCTCTGGACCGACGATGCGTACGCCGGAATCGAGCGGGTCCCGTGGGTGGACCACGAGGTCGTCAGGCTGTCGGAACTCCGGGAGCAGTCGATCGACCGCCGCTTCGAGCTGCTGATCCAGGGGGCCGACGCAGTCGGGTGCGCGTCGATCGTTCCCGAGCTCGTCGAGGCGGCGAACCGGCGACCCGAGCGCGAACACCGAACCGCGCTGGCGGCGACGGCTCTCTACCACTGCGGGCGTCAGGCCGACGCGCTCGCCGTGATCGCATCGACGCGCGAGGTCCTGCTGGAGAGATACGGGCTCGACCTCGGTCGGGGCCTGCACGAACTCGAGCTCGCAATTCTCCGGCATCAGGTTGCCGACCCGGCGGCCAGGTCGACGGAGGAGCAACGCGGGCAGATCACCCGTCGTCTGCACGCGGCGAGGGCTCTCTTGGCGGCCGGTGCCGATGACGCGCTCCCGATCGCGCAGGAGGCCGTCCAACTCGCCCGTGAGCTCGGCGACGGGGAACACCTGCCGCGGGCGCTGCTGCTCACGGCACAGGCGATGGTCCTGACCGGTGAAGGCGACCCGGGCCTGTTCATCGACGAGGCCCAACGGATCGCTCGTTCGGCGTCCGACGGGGACCTCCTCGCGCGTGCTGCGCTCGTGAAGTTCGGTCGAGGCGTCGCCGGTGATCGCCACCACGCGTTGATCGAACTCGCCGAGCCACTCGACATGCTCCCCTCGTCGGCACCGGTGCGGGTCGAGCTGTTGTGTGCGTCCGCAGCGATCGTCAGCCTCACCGGTGCCGGGCCCGCTGCCCAACGGCTGGTCGAGGCAGCGGAGCGTGAGCACCACGACGTGGGATCGGTGCGAACCGAGGCGGTCTGGCTCGCGGCTCGCGCCATCGTCTCGGCGGTCGACGGCCACGATCCGGAGACCTTTCGCGACGATGCGGAGCGATCGCTGCTTCTCGCTCGATCGTCGGATGATCCGATTCTGCTGACGATCGCGTACCAGGCCGTCCTCCGCCTCGCATACGCCACCGGAGACCTCCGTCGAGTCGACTCCATCCTCGAACCGCTCGCCGTCGCCTCGCAGCGTGCGCTCCTCCCGTTCGGAGTCGTTCGCCGTCACCTGTGCGAGGTCACGAATGCGATCGCCCGCGGCCGGCTCGATGACGTCCGCGGGCTGATCGCGGAAGCACGCGAGGTGGGGCACCGGTTCCGCACCCACGCGGTCGACGGGGCAACGGCGTCGCAGGAGCTGCTCCTCGAACTCGAACTCGACGAACTCGACCGACGCGGCGACCTGCTCGATGCCGCAGCGGTGATGAATCCGCACAGCCAGGCGATCATGATCGCGGCGCTGGCGCGGCCATCCGACGAGACTGCTCACGCTCGCCTGGTGTCGGGCATCGCCCACCTGCCACACAGCGATTCGCGGCCCGCCGTGTTCGCGCTCACGGCGTTGGTGGCGGCCGACTGGCGTGATGCGCTGCTCGGACAGCGCTGCGTCGACGAGCTCGAACCACTCGGAGACCGGACGGTCGCGGTGGGCTTCGGTTCGGTGGTGCTCGGGCCCGCGGCCGTGTACACCGGCGTCGCCCATCTCGCAGTGGGCCACGTCGACCGTGCTCACGCGTTGCTGGAGAGCGGCGTGCGGCTGTCGGTCGAGTCCACGGGCAGGTTGTGGGAGGCGCACGCCCGCCTCTGGCTCGCCGAGACGTTGCTCGAACGCCGAGCCGACGGGGATCTCTCCGACGCGATCGCCAACATCGATGCTGTTGTGGCATTCGGCTTTCCCGAGCAGTGGCGGATCGGTCGCCACGCGACGCTGTTGTGCTCCGCGCTCGCCGAAGGCGTGGCACCCGGCGAGCTCCGGGACCGACGACGACGGCTCAGGACGGCGTCGTAGTCGATCGGAGGTCGACGCGACGTCTACGCGTTGTTGGCGCGGCGGACGCGGACCGACTTGTTACGGATCTTCGCACCGTCCATGCTGCGCAGCACCTTGCCGGCGTGCTGTTCGGGCACCTGGACGAAGGCCGACTTGTCGTTGATCTTGATCGCACCGATCTCGCTCCCGCGCATGTTCGCCTCGTTCGCGATCGCACCGACGAGGTCGCCCGGACGCAGGCCGGCCGATCGGCCGAGGTTGAACTGGAGGCTCACGAAGCCGGCTTCGACGTGGTGCGAGCCATCGGCGTTGCGTACCGCCCGGTTCTCGTGTCCGACCCGCTCACCGCGTGGTCCGCGGTCGCCCCGCGGTCCGCGCTCGTCCCGCTGACCGCGCTGGCCCGAGCGGTCGTCGCGCTCGTAGCGGTCGCGACCCTTCTCGGATCGGGCCTGGACATCGGGGATCTCCTCCTCGGTGCCCGTGCGACCGGCAGCCTCGTGGGCGAGGCGCACCGCAGCGATGGCGACCTCGACCGGATCGTGCTCGGCCATGAGCCGCTCGACGATCGTGCGATACAGATCGGCGGAATCGGCTTCGCCGATCTTCCCGGCGACCTCGGATCCGGTCTGCTCCATGCGCCGCATGGTCAGGTCGTTGACCGTGGGGACCTTCTCGATCGAGATCGTCTGCTTCGTGAAGCGTGCGATGTTGTTGATCTTGCGGTGGTCCTTCGGGCCGCCGAGAGTGATCGCGATGCCCTCGCGACCGGCACGACCGACACGACCGATGCGGTGCGTGTAGGCCTCCGTCGTCTGCGGGATGTCGTAGTTGACGACGTGGCTCAGATGGTCCACGTCGATGCCCCGCGCCGCCACGTCGGTGGCGATGAGCAACGTGGCGACACCGCTCTTGAGCCGGCCCATGGCGCGGTCGCGCTGGTCCTGGCTCATCCCGCCGTGGAGGGCCTCGGCCCGGTATCCGCGCCCGTTCATCACGTCGGTGAGTTCGTCGACGTCACCGCGCGTACGACAGAACACGATCGCCGCCTCGGGGTTCTCCATGTCGAGGATCCGCCCGAGTGCCGATGCGCGATGGGTGCGGTGGGTGAGATAGGCGCGCTGGGTCACCTTCGGCATGGTGCCCTCGGTGTCCGTCGCCCGCTGGATGCTGATCCGCACCGGATCGCTCAGCTGGCGGGTGGCGATCGAGTCGATCCGGTTCGGCATGGTGGCCGAGAACAGGACGGTCTGCCGTTCGGGTGGCGCCGCTTCGAGAATGGCCTCGAGGTCCTCGGCGAATCCCATGTCGAGCATCTCGTCGGCCTCGTCGAGTACGACCATCCCGCAGTTGGACAGGTCGAGCGATCCGCGCTTGAGGTGGTCGAGGACGCGGCCGGGCGTTCCGATCACGATGTCGACGCCCGCGTTGAGCAGGCTGAACTGAGGCCCGATGTTGGTGCCGCCGAACAGTGCGGCCATCCGGACGCGACCCTGCGCGCCGTACTCCTTCATCGCCTCCGCGACCTGGTTGGCGAGTTCGCGGGTCGGCACCAGCACGAGTCCGAACGGCAGCTTGGAGCGCTTGGCCCCCGCCACCCGGTCGAGCATCGGCAGGGCGAATGCCGCCGTCTTTCCGGTCCCGGTCGCTGCCTGTCCGAGCAGGTCGAATCCATCGAGGAGGGGTGGGATCGACTCGGCTTGGATCGGTGTGGGGACGACGTAGCCGAGTTCCGTGAGTGACGCGAGCAGCTCGTCGGACAAGCCGAGATCGGCGAACGTGATCGGACCGTCCAGGTCGTCGTCCTCCTCGTCGGTGTCGTCGTCGTCATCGTCGGGGTCCGCCCCGAACTCGATGCCCTCGACGTCGGGCGGCGGCATCTCGGCGGTGGATCCTTCATCCACGTCGTCGGTCTGTCGAGCGGCGGCGGGCGGAGTGTCGAACAGCGTCGCGGCTGCGGAGTCCGCGGACGCGGGCGTGGTGAGTTCTTCGGACTGGGTGTTCTCTGACATGGCTTCGATCCCTGGGATTTTGGCGCCCCGTGGTTTCGAAGCTCTTCCAGGCTAGGTCGCCGCCTGCCGCAACGGCACGGCGGGGCCCACGGTGCTCAGGCGCCGGCGAGCGCGGGCACGAGTGGGGCCAACTCGTCGAGCGTTGCGAGGACTTCGTCGCGCGGTCCCTGCGGAAGGCCGAGCACGGCCCTGCCGAACCCGGCCTCGGCGAGGTCGATCAGGGAGGCCTCGTCCGGTCGCGCTCCGAAGAGCCCGCGCTCGATCGACGCAGGGTCGCGGCCGATCGCGTGGCACGCGTCTTCGACGAGTCCCCACTTCTCGAGCGGATGTCGTCCACCGATCGGCATCCAACCGTCGCAGAACTCCGCGATGTGAGCGGCGGTCCTCGGCCCGGCGTTCCCGCCGAGAATGACCGGTGGGCCGCCGTCCTGGGTCGGTTTCGGCCATGCCCAGCTCGACGAGAACCGAACGTATTCACCGTCGAACGATGCCTCGTCGTTGCTCCACAGCTCCTTCATCGCGAGGATGTTCTCGCGCAGCATCTCCCGACGTTCCCCGTACCGCGTCCCATGGTGCGCCATCTCCTCCTTGTTCCAGCCGTACCCCACCCCGAACAGGAAGCGGCCACCCGAGATGCGATCGAGGCTGGCGACTTCCTTGGCCGTGTGGATCGGATCGCGTTGTGCGACGAGGCAGACACCGGTCCCGAGCTTGATGTCGGTCGTCACCGCTGCGCACGCGGCGAGTGAGACGAACGGGTCCAGTGTTCGCCAGTAGTACTCGGGCAGTGGCGCCGCCCCGGGGTTTCCTCCCCACGGCGTCTCCCGGCTGGTCGGGATGTGCGAATGCTCCGGAAACCAGAGCGACTCGAACCCACGGGCCTCGGCCTCCCGGGCCAGTTCGACCGGATCGATCGTCTGATCGGTGGGGAAGATCATGAGGCCGACGTGCATGTCCCGAACGGTACTCGTGTGACGTGACCGCACGCTCACAGCGTGTGCGGACACGTCGACTCGCCGTCCCGTCGGAGGTCAGACGGGCGGCATCCGAGCCGGCTCAGCCCCCGTCGCCGGCGCCGTGACCGAACTCGCCGACGATGTCTCCGATCATGTCGAAGATGCCACCTCCGGGGAGCACTGCGGCACACTCCTCGAGCGCCGCGTCGAATGCCGGGTCGGGTCGGAGGTCGGACAGATCGAGGTCGGACAGATCGGGCATCGCCGCGTCGAGGCTCTCGACGTCCCCTTCGGTGCTGACGGTGATCTCGCCGTCTCGACGGGTGATGGTGATCGTTCCGTCACCCTCACCGAAGTCGAGCACCTCGAGGGCGCCGCCCTCGGCGCCGGGCGAGAACACCGTCACCGTTCCGTCGAGCAGCTCGTCGAACATCTGGTCGCCGGCGTCGGGCGATGCATCGGCGTCATGGCCGAGCCAACCGCCGTCCATCAGATCCGGGAACTGCTCGGAGAGGCACGTCTCGAAGTCCTCGAACGCCGCACCGAGTTCGTCGAGTGCCGGCAGGTCCCACGGGCCGGGGTGCCCGTCATCGTCGACGGATGCGTCGTCCGCCGGTCCACCGTCGACGGACGCGTCGTCCGCCGGGTCGACGCCGCTGGTCGTGGGTTCGGCGGGCGTGTCGTCGATCGGTTGCTCCACGATCGTGTCGTCGGCGGTCGCGGGTTGGTCGGTCGGTTCATCGCCGTCGGCGGCCGCGAACTGCGATCCGACGGCCAGACCGCCGATGCCCAGGGCGGTCGCTGCGACCGCCGCGACGACGAGATGTCGGCGCGACGTGGGCGGAGGGGTCGCGGTGGGCTGGGCGATCGGGGCGGGCGGAGGGAGTGGGGCCATGGTCGTACCTTTCGGATCGAATGATGTGACCCACTCTCGTCGGCTCACCTGAGATCAGGCTGAGAACGAGTCCTCGGCCGCCGGCCCAGAGGGGAACGACACGGTGAAGCGCGCACCGCCGATCGGCGCCTGACCGACCGTGACCGTTCCGCCGCAGCGCTCCGCGGTGCTGCGAACGACGGCCAGACCGAGGCCGGCGCCACCCTCGTCCCGGGTACGGGCGTCGTCGAGTCGCGAGAACCGTTCGAAGATGCGGTCGCGATCGGCGACCTCGATGCCGGGGCCGTCGTCGTCGACCGTCAACTCGACGACGCGCGGCGAGGTCCGCAGCGACACCTGCACCATGGTCGTGGCGTGGCGGGCGGCGTTGTCGAGCAGGTGGCCGACCATTCGGGCGAGTTCGTCGTGGCGTCCCCGGACCCGTCCCGCGGAGACGTTGCCGAACTCGATCGGGACCCGCCGGGTGCGGGCCGCCTCGGCCAACACGATGTCGTCCAGGTCGATCTCGGCGGTGGACGGATTCACCCCCTCGTCGCGACGGGCCAACGCGAGGAGGTCGTCGATGATGGTCGACAGGCGCGCGGATTCGCCGGCCACGACCGAGGCCAGCTGGCGGACATCGGACGTCTCGGGATGCTCGAGTGCGACCTCGGCGTCGTTGCGCATCACCGCGACCGGCGAGCGCAGTTCGTGGGATGCGTCCGAGATGAAGCGGCGACGCGTGCGGTCGTCGTCCTCGAGTCGGTCGAGCATCTCGTTGACCGTGACGGCCAGCGTCGAGATCTCGTCGCCGGAAGCGGGAACCGGGACGCGGGCGTCGAGTGAGCCTCCGGTGATCGTGGCGGCCCGATCGGTGATCGCGGCGACCGGCCGGAGGGCACGGCTGGTCAGCAGCCAGGCGAGACCAGCGACGAGCGCGGTCAGGATCGGGACACCCAGCCACAGGCCGAGCTGTACCCGGCGAACGCTGCGGTCGACGGCTGTGGCATCGGCGGCCACAAGCAGCCGGACACCGTCGACCTCGACGACTCCCGCGATCGTGCGCCCGTCGACGTCGGTCTCGACGAGTGAGTCGGAACCGACCGGGCGGAGCCCGAGATCGTCGAGGAGCAACTCGTCGAGTTCGGTTGCCGCCATGATCGGGACGCCCTCGTCGATCTCGCGGCTCAGATCATCGACGATCTCGAACGACGCGTCGGGATCGACGAGTGCACCGGCGGACGGGCTCAACTCGATGACGAACGGACCGTCGGCCGCGTCGGCGAGCAGCTCGAAACGGTCGATGGTCCGCAGCAACGCAATCTGCTCGGATGCCTTGCGGTCGGCGTCCATGTCGTCGACGGCGAAGGGACCGACGTCGCCGAACAGGTCGCTGAGCACACCGCCGACCTCGATCAGCACGTCGGAGTCGATCGGGAAGAAGCCGTTGTCGGCGAGGTCGATCAGGTCCTCGGGATCGAATGTCGACGCATCGTCCACCGTGACGAACAGCGATGCCGTTTCGGCCTCGGCGACCAGGAGGTCGTCTTCCAGTACGCGTCGCACGACGCCGGGTGCAGCCGATGCCACGACCGCGAATGCGATCGCAGCGACGCTCGCCATCGCAACGGTGAGACGGGCGCGCACCGACAGGCCCCGCGGTGACGGGCTCACGGCGCAGCCGACAGCTGGTAGCCGACCCCGCGCACGGTTCGGATCGCATCGCGGCCGAGCTTCTTGCGGAGGTATCCGATGTAGACCTCGACGATGTTCGGGTCGCCGTCGAAGTCGAGGCCCCAGACCGAATCGAGCAGTGCCGACTTCGACACCACGTCCGGGCTTCGTCGCGCGAGGAACTCGACGACGGCGAACTCGCGCGGTGTGAGTTCGGTCGATTCGTTGCGGGACGCGACCCGCAACTGCCCGGGGTCCAAGGTGAACCGGCCGACCGTGATCGAGTTGTCGGGTGCTCCCGGTCCGCGCCGCATCAGCGCACGCAGCCGGGCGACGAGCACGACGAAGGAGAAGGGCTTGCGGAGGTAGTCGTCGGCACCGGTGTCGAGCCCTTCGGCCTCGTCGTACTCACCGTCCTTCGCCGTGAGCATCAGAATGGGTGTCGTGACGCCGTCGGCGCGGAGCTCACGGCAGACCTCGTAGCCGTTCCTGCCCGGCAACATGATGTCGAGCACGATCGCCGCGTACTCGGCTTCCCGTGCCCGCCACAGCGCGTCCAGTCCGTTGTGGACGACGTCGGTCTCGAAGCCCTCGGCAGCGAGCCCGCGGGCGATCGAGGCCGCCAACCGGACTTCGTCGTCCACCACGAGCACGCGCATCGTCCCAGTCTGGCCGCTCGGACTGAGACGATCCTGAGAACCCGCTCGGAAGAAGCGGGGTCGGGTGTCAGTCGCGGAAGTTCTGGAACTGGAGGGGAATGCCGACGTCTTCGGCCTTGAGCAGCGCGATGACCTCCTGAAGCGCGTCGCGCTTCTTGGCCTGGACGCGGATCGAGTCGCCCTGGACCTGGCTGCTGACGCCCTTCGGTCCCTTCTCCTTGATCGTGCGGTTGATGAGCTTCGACTTCTCCTGGGAGATGCCGACCGCGATCGTCATCACCTGGCGGACCGTGTTCTGGCTCGCCTCCTGGACGTCGCCGTAGTCGACGCCGCGCAACGACACCCCGCGCTTGACGAGCTTCTCCTCGACGACGATGCGCAGCGCGTCGAGGCGGTCCTCGCTCGCGGTGTGCAAGGTGATGGTCAGGTCGGCGAGTTCGATCGAGGAGTTCGTGTTCTTGAAGTCGTACCGGTTGGCGACCTCGCGTTGCGCCTGATCGATCGCGTTCCTGACTTCCTGCTGATCCACCTCGGAGACGATGTCGAAACTCGGCATGGCCTGAACGGTAGCGGAGCCGGCGGCGGGGGTTGCGTGCCGGATCGGGAGCGGTACGCTTTCGGCGCCTCGTTCGACAGACCACTGCGAGTCTCGAGTCGAATGTCTGTGGAACGGGGACCAGAGGGTCGGTGTCCGAGTGGCCAAAGGAAGCAGATTGTAACTCTGCCGGCGTATGCCTTCGTAGGTTCAAATCCTACCCGGCCCACACATTCGGAGAGCCCGTCGGCGTCGGCCGGCGGGCTCTTCGTGTTCCGATGTTCCCGCAAGGGTCAGGGTGCCGTCGGTCCTCGGCGCGAGCACGGCGACACCTGACCGCGCCTCGACTCGCGACCCGAACTCGGGCGTCAGAGCATCAATTGCATCGTTGCGACGTCGAGCCACCGTCGGAACTTGCGCCCGACCTCCTTCTCGATGCCGACGAGCTCGAAACCGCAGGCGCGATGCAGCGCGAGGGACGCTTCGCCGCTCGTCTCGATCCGTGCGATCATCGAGTGGAAGCCGGTGTCACGCGCGTCGGTGATCAGGCGCTCCATCAGGGCGCGCCCGATGCCGCGACCGGCATGGGACCGCGCGACGTAGATCGACGTCTCGACGGTCGGGCTGTAGGCCGGCCGATCCTTGAACGGCGAGAGCGACGCGAAGCCGACCACCAGGCCGTCGGTCGACCCGTCGGCGTCGTCGACCACGGCGACGATCGCGGCGAAGGCTCCCGAGCGGGCGGCGATCCACGCCTGCTGGTCGTGGAGCGACCGAGGCACCATGTCGAGCGTGGTCGTGTGATTCTCCACCTCGTGGTTGTAGATCGTGCGCATCGCCTCGGCGTCGTTGCGTGTGGCCACGCGGATCGTGACCGTCGGGTGCGACGTGGGGGTCTCCGGCATCGCCGCAGACGTTACCCGGCACGTGGCCGCGGGTCGGCGAGCCGCCTGCGGCCGGTGGGCGAATCGCCCGTGACGCAGGGTGGGAGTCGGGAGCGGGGCGGTACACTCTCGGGCTGGCCGCAACGCTGATGCGGTCCCGAAGGTTGCCCCGGAGCTGGTCATCGGCCCGGCCGTAGCACTCGGAATCACATAGTCAGCACGGCTCGACCGATTGCGCCCCGCACTCGTTCGTGACGCCCTCTTAGCTCAGTCGGTAGAGCACAGCCATGGTAAGGCTGGTGTCGTGAGTTCGATTCTCACAGAGGGCTCGACCAAGTGGTCGGGGAAACCCGGCCACGAGCAAGTCATCTCGCGAGAGGTCATAGCCACAAGGCGGCGTAGCTCAGTTGGTCAGAGCATCCGGCTCATAATCGGAAGGTCGTCGGTTCAAGTCCGACCGCCGCTACCACATCATCACAAACCCCCGGAGATCGGGACCACCTCAGGAGTAGAGGAAGCAACATGAGCAAAGAGAAGTTCGAGCGGACGAAGCCGCACGTGAACATCGGCACCATGGGTCACATCGACCATGGGAAGACGACTCTGACGGCTGCGATCTCGAAGACGTTGTCGGAGCGTGGGTTGGCGGACTTCACCGACTTCGAGGGCATCGACAAGGCGCCGGAGGAGAAGGCGCGTGGGATCACGATCTCGATCAGCCACATCGAGTACGAGACCGAGAAGCGTCATTACGCGCACATCGACATGCCGGGTCACGCGGACTACATCAAGAACATGATCACCGGTGCGGCGCAGGTGGACGGCGCGATCCTGGTGGTCGCGGCGACCGATGGTCCGATGCCCCAGACGCGTGAGCACGTGTTGCTGGCCCGTCAGGTCGGGGTGCCCTACATCGTGGTCGCTTTGAACAAGGCGGACATGGTCGATGACGAGGAGCTGATGGAGCTGGTGGAGCTCGAGGTGCGTGAGTTGTTGACGGAGTACGAGTTCCCCGGTGACGATGCGCCGGTGGTTCAGGTGAGTGCGTTGAAGGCGTTGGAAGGCGACGCCGACGCGCAGGAGAAGATCATGGAGCTGATGAACGCGTGTGACGAGTTCATTCCGGATCCGGTGCGTGACCTGGACAAGCCGTTCCTGATGCCGATCGAGGACGTGTTCACGATCACGGGTCGTGGCACGGTGGTGACCGGCAAGGTGGAGCAGGGGATCATCCATACCGGTGACGAGATCGAGATCGTCGGGTTGCGTGACACGCAGAAGACGACGTGTACGGGTGTGGAGATGTTCCGCAAGTTGCTCGACGAGGGTCAGGCGGGTGACAACATCGGTGCGTTGTTGCGTGGCACGGGCAAGGAGGACGTGGAGCGTGGTCAGGTGCTGTGCAAGCCCGGTTCGATCACGCCGCACACGAATTTCGAGGGTCAGGTGTACATCTTGACCAAGGACGAGGGTGGCCGTCACAAGCCGTTCTTCAACAATTATCGTCCGCAGTTCTTCTTCCGTACGACGGATGTGACCGGCACGATCGAGTTGCCGTCGGGGACCGAGATGGTGATGCCCGGTGACAACGTCGAGATGACGGTCGAGTTGGGCAAGCCGATCGCGATGGACGAGGGTCTGCGGTTCGCGATCCGCGAGGGTGGCCGCACCGTCGGCGCCGGCCGCGTCACCAAGATCCTCAAGTAACCAATCGAACCGGCCATCGGCCGGACGGGATCAACCCGGTCCGGCCGGTGGCTGTCATCCACCCTCCGAGGTGGCGAACACGAAAGCGAGGCCGTCATGGCCAAGAGCGACAAACGGGTCAAAGTGACCCTCGAGTGCACCGACTGCAAGCGGCGCAACTACATCACGATGAAGTCCAAGGTGAACGATCGTGAGCGCCTGGAGATGCAGAAGTACTGCAGCAACGAGCGCAAGCACACGCTGCACAAGGAGACTCGCTGACGCGAGTGGTGGACCGACATCCGCACCCCGGGTGTCGGTGAGGCGCTGGTACCCTGGCACCTCGACCTCTCCACAGAGGGCAGTAGCTCAGTTGGCTAGAGCATCGGTCTCCAAAACCGACGGTCGTGGGTTCGAGTCCCTCCTGCCCTGCACGGTTCCCGTTGGGAACCCATAGAAATCCATCCCCATCCGACGATCGAGAAATCGCAGCAACTCACCGTGTCACTGGACGACCTCAACCGCGAGCAGAAGCGCCAACTCAAGAAGATGGGCGCGCTCGACGATCAGGGCAAGGTCCAGAAGGCGCCACGGCCGCAGCCCAAGAAGAAGCAGGATCGTGTCGGCCCCCGTCAGTACCTCAAAGAGGTGCGCGACGAGATGCGCAAGGTGGCGTGGCCGAAGCAGCCCGAGGTCGTCCGTTACTCGATCGTCGTGCTGATCACGGTGATCGTCTACACCGCCCTCGTCGGTGGACTCGACTACCTGTTCGGTTCGATCGCCGAATGGTTCTACTCATCGTGAGCGACATGACCGACAACAACGACACAACCCTCTCCGACCTCGACGCTCAGCTCCGCGCCGCGTCGGCCGACGCCGACGCGTCCGCCGCCTCGCTGGAGTCGGCCGTGGAGGAACTGGCCGCCGACGTGGCAGACGACGCCGACGCCCCCGACACGGAGACGGCGACTGCTTCACCCGCCGATCTGCTGCCGATCGGTGACGCGAACGTCGTGGTCGACTCCGACGAGCAGGCGTTGCTCGCCGACGATGTCGAGATCTCGACCGACACCGCCGCGGAGCGGCTGCCCACGGGTGGTACGGGCGACGAGGAGGTCGTATCGGAGGGCGCAGAACCGATCGACGACGTCACGGACGTTCCGAGCGGGTCCGACGCCGATGTTGCGGAAGCACCGGTCGTCGATGATCCGAACAAGCGTCCCGGCAAGTGGTTCGTGGTCCACACCCAGAGCGGCTACGAGAAGAAGGTGACCGCCAACCTCAACGCGCGGATCCAGTCGATGAACATGGAGGACAAGATCTACGAGATCGTCATCCCCATGGAGGAGGTCGACGAGTACAAGAACGGCAAGAAGCAGACCGTGATGAAGAAGGTCTTCCCCGGTTACCTGCTCGTGCGCTGCGAGATGGACGACGAGTCGTGGTACTGCGTGCGCAACACGCCGGGCATCACCGGCTTCGTCGGGCAGCAGCAGAAGGGTCAGAAGCCCACGCCGCTGTCACGGCGCGAGGTGAAGACGTTCTTGACCCCGAAGACCGAGGGTGTCGAAGCCGCACCGCGCCGCAAGGCCAAGCTCGACTACGAAGAGGGCGAGAGTGTCCGCGTGAAGGAAGGCCCGTTCGCCGACTTCACCGGCGAGATCGCCGAGATCAATGCCGATCACATGAAGCTGAAGGTCCTCGTCAACATCTTCGGCCGCGAGACGCTGGTCGAGATGGACTTCAGCCAGGTCGCCAAGCTCTGAGCGCCTGCGGGCACCGAGCGGCAGCGACATCACCCACCCCCAACTGACGAGAACACGAAGAGAGAACTCAAATGGCCAAGAAGAAAGTCATGGCGGTCGTCAAGATCCAGATCGAAGCCGGCAAGGCGAGCCCCGCCCCGCCGGTCGGTACGGCTCTGGGCCCGCACGGCATCGCGATCATGGACTTCGTCAAGGCGTACAACGCCCAGACCGAGGCCCAGGCCGGCACCGTGATCCCGACCGAGATCACGATCTTCGAGGATCGGACCTTCTCGTTCATCCTCAAGACTCCGCCGACGTCGACGCTGATCCGCGAGAAGGCCGGTCTCGAGAAGGCGGCCCACAACCCCGGCAGCGAGACCGCCGGCACGATCACCGAAGCACAGGTCGCCGAGATCGCCGAGATCAAGCTGCCCGACCTCAACGCGGTCGATCTCGAGGGCGCGAAGCTCCAGGTCCGCGGGACGGCCCGCTCCATGGGGATCGACGTCGTCTGACGCGTCACGTGACGGATCACACCGTCATGTGATGCCGGAAACCAACAACCACCACAGTCTCGACCGGAACCACCTCGGCCGGCGGACTCAACACCGAGGGAGACAACCAATGTCAGGCAAGAAGTACGCAGACGCGGCGAAGAAGTTCGATCGGGACTTCATGTACGCCCCGAAGGAAGCGGTGGCGCACGCCAAGAACACGGCGACGGCGTCGTTCGACGAGTCGATCGACGTCGTGGTCCGCCTCGGCGTCGACCCCCGCAAGGCCGACCAGATGGTGCGCGGCACCGTCGCCCTGCCCGCCGGGACCGGCAAGGACGTCCGGATCGCCGTCTTCGCGACCGGTGAGGCCGCCGAAGCCGCGCGCGAGGCAGGCGCCGACTTCGTGGGTGCCGACGACCTGTTCGAGCAGGTCGACGGGGGGATGATGGACTTCGACCTCGTGATCGCCTCGCCCGACATGATGCCGCTCGTCGGCCGCCTCGGTCGTTCGCTGGGACCCCGCGGTCTGATGCCGAACCCGAAGACCGGAACGGTGACCCCCGATGTGGGCAAGGCCGTCGAGGAGTTCAAGGGCGGCAAGGTCGAGTACCGCACCGACCGGTACGCCAACGTGCAGGTGCCGATCGGCAAGGCGAGCTTCGACGAAGAGAAGCTCGCGCAGAACTTCTGGGCCGTGATCGACGAACTCAACCGTGCCAAGCCGGCGTCGGCCAAGGGTCGCTACATCAAGAAGGTCACCACCTCGGCCACGATGGGTCCCGGCGTCCGGGTCGACATCTCGCGCCTCAAGCCCGATCTCGACTGATCCTCGATCACCAGACTCACCGCAATCCCGGTGGATCGCGACGCTCACCGTCACGATCCGCCGGGATTTCGACGTTTTCGGCCGCGAATGGCGCGGGCTACTGGAAGTAGTCGGGTCGGCTGACGTGGGTTTCGCTCACGAACACGACGCCGTGGTACTCGTCGAGGAGCTGGCGGATCCCTGCCACGACGGCCTCGACCCGATCGGGTGCGACGACGCTGATGATCATCGACAGGCTGTTGCGGTCGTTGAACAGCAACCGGCCCTCGTGGGGTCCGTGATGGCCGAAGCCCGATACCCCGGGCAATGCCGTGTATCCGGTTGCTCCCGCAGCCAGCAGAAGATCGCGAACCGTCGGGACGTGCTCGCCGTCGACGACGACCTCGATTCGAGCCATCGGGGTGAAGCCGCTGTAGGTCATGAAGTCTCCATGCTGAGTTGGTCGAGTTCATCGGCCAGGTCGTTGGGTGCAGTCTGCTCGCTGGTGGCGCGTTGTGCACGCAGGGCAGCGGGCGTCGTGATCCACGTCCCGTGTGGTGTCCGGGTCGACCAGGGTTCGTCAGGGTGTGAGCGAGCGGCGATGCGGATCCACGAGCCGCCGGTCAGGGTCTGCAGGATCGGGTTCGCATCGATGATCTCCTCGATCCGGGCCGGTTCGGCCTGGATGACCGCGAGGAGTCGGACCGGCTGGTGATGCCGCCGCCCGGCCACGTGCGTGCTCTGCAGTGGCAGCCCGACCCGGAGGTCGCCCCCATCCCCGGAAAGGACGCCGAGCGTGCCGACCGGGTTGTGCAACAGCTTGTCGCCGGCACCGAAGACGTCGGGGTCGACGGTCGAGAAGTAGTACTGCGACGAGATCCAGTGACCGACGACCAGTGGGGCAGTCATGATCGTCTCCAAGACCTTGCCGGTCGGGTCGTTGTCGCTGTCGTAGCTGTGGAGGAACGCCCGCCCGCCGAGGTCGAGGCCGTGGGTCATCGCACGCGGTCCGATGATGAACGCGGCGTTGCGGGCGAGCCCCCAC
Source organism: Ilumatobacteraceae bacterium (assembly GCA_963824025.1). Lineage (GTDB taxonomy): Bacteria > Actinomycetota > Acidimicrobiia > Acidimicrobiales > Ilumatobacteraceae > Ilumatobacter_A. The sequence goes on along the minus strand of CAWGNY010000001.1, from coordinate 204,675 downwards.
TCGGGTCGGACCTGTGCCCAGTCGGCGCCGCGTGCGTGGGCGGTGCCGGCCGGACCGGGGAGCGCCGGTGCGCGGTCGGCGACGTTCGTGCGGGAGGCGTCGAGCAATCGGCGACGCAGCTCCTCGATCCGTTGCCGATGAGAAGCCGGCGCGTGCGCCGTGTCGAGCAGTTCGACGTGGTCGCTGACCGTGTCGTGGAGCCCGGCGATGAACCACGTGTCGTCGGGGATGTTGATGCCGCGGTCCCTCAACCCGATGCGCACGTCGGGGGAGTTGAGCAGCGTTGCGACCGCACGGGCGTTGCCCTCGCCCGACGCCCCGGCACACGCGCCGCACTCCAGCGCCGTGGCGTGTGCGTTGTTCGTCGTCGCACTGGTGTGGCCACACAGTGCAACCAGCGGGGCGAAGCTCTGCGTGAGCCCCATCGTGTTGAGGACGGATTCGGCGAGGAACACGCGCTGCTCCACCAGCACGGTGTCGTCGAACTGGACCGTCGTCGTCGCCCGACGGAGTCGACGCCGAGGCCGGGACAGGAAGGTCTTCGCGGCGGCGAGGGGACCCAGCAGCCATCCGAGGGTCTCGGCGGCGACGAACGACGCACCGACGACGTGCTTGGTCTCGGCGTGGGCGACCTGAACGCCTCCGGCCGTCGCGCTCCGGCGGAGTTGCCGGGCGAGGTCGGTCACGGCGTCGGGATCGGGTCGTTCCGTGGCATCGACGCCCGGGGACACCAGCACAGGGCAGCGGGCTTCCGGGCGCTCCCACCCGGCCTGGCGAATCCGCATCGGGACTCCGAAGAATCCGGCGAACCCGATCGTCTCGTCGCGCCCGTGGGCCTCCAGGTGGCGGCGGAGTCCCTCGGAACGTACGTCGATGCAGAACACCAGCTGGGTGTCGGGAAGCGTGACACGCCGGTCGGTGTCGGGACGGTCGAGCATCGCCAGGAGACGCTGGTCGAGGTTGAGCTCGCTCGCGGTCAACCATGTCGCAGCCCGGTCCGCCTCCGAGATGGCTGCGAGCAACTCGGTGACGTCGGAGCGAAGTGCGGGCACGTCGTGCAGCCCGAGGTGTTCCGTCACCGAGGAAACCCGTGCGTCGAGATGGCGGGCGGCGTCGGCCTGGGTCGTGTCGCCGTCGGGATGCGGGGGCTGACCGCCGATTTCCGCGCGGACCGTCATCGCCACCGCAGCCTCGAGCATGGCGCGAACGGCGACGATCTCGATCGGCGAGACGAGCGGACGCGTCTCGTCGGGCTGAGCCCATTCCGTGCGCCACTTCGCGTGGCCCGACCAGCCGGCGATGCTGGCCAGGTGTCCGCGCATTTCGGCGACACGGGCGTCGTCGTCGACCTGCATCGAGGCGAAGGCCGTGTCGATGACCGATGCCGGGTTCTCGTCGAGCGAGCGGAGCCACGTCCGAGCACCCGGATGGAGTGCCCTCCCGAGCGAGGCATCGGCCGTCGACCGGCGAACCGCCATCGCGGTGAACGACTCGCCGGCGAGTGTGAACGACCACGTCGGCGGGTTGACGTAGGAGGTGAGCCACTTCGTCATGACGTCGTCGACGAGCGCGACGGCTTCCGAAGTCGATCCGGACAGCCGCTCGAGGGCCGTCCGGGGTGTTGGAGCCTCGGGAGCCTCGGGCCCGTGGAGGAGGTCGGCCAGGATGATCTCCTCGGGACCGACCATCCGCCCGTCGGCGAGCATCGGGGTGCGGCTGCACAGCTCCATGAAGCGGAGGTGGATCGCCTCGGCGAGGTTGTCCACGGTGATCAGTCCGCCCGCGAGATCGGTGCGGTATTGAGCGAGTGACAGGTGTGTCCGTCCGCGAAGCCACCGGCGAGCATCGCGGGCCGCGCGGTCGAATCCGTCGACCTCCAGACCGCCGACCGGGTTGACGGCGACGAACGACGACAGCGGCCACAGCGGTGCGATGATCCGGCCGGCCCGAGCGACATCGGCACGGATCTGCGCGGCACGGGCCGAGTCCGGCACGGTGTCGCCGGTGTCGGCCGACGTCGGCCGCGGCATCCGAGCGGCGACCGCCAGACCTTCGGTGGCGATGGCGTCGACCCGATGCTGGAGCGAGGTCCGCAGTGTCAGGCCCATGCGGCCCGGCCACACCGCGACCGCGCCGATCCCGGCGGCGATCAGGCCGACCGTGATGCCGACGGCAACGGGTCCGATGACCGTGTCGCTCGGTGTGTCGGCGAACGATGGCGACACGAACCGCTCGAGCAACCGCAGGCCGGCGAGGTACGCGACGACGCCGGCCGCTGCCGCCCCGGCTCCGGACGCGATCGCGAGTGCCGGCGCGAACGGCGACCGCCCGATCCATCCGTACAGCGCCGCCGCGGTGCTCAACCAGGCGAAGACCGCGATCAGAACGGTGCCGGCATCGGAGACCTCCGGCGTGATCCATCGCAGACCGAGTCCGACGAGCGCCGTGGTGACGACGAGCGTGGCGGTCCACCGGACCGTCGGTGAGATCGGCGTGCTGCTCGGACGCCGGGCGTTGCGGATGCCCGCCGACACCGTGTCGCCGGCCCCGAGAAACAGCGTCGCCTTGTACATGCCGTGTCCGATGATGTGGAACACCGCACTGCTGAACGCCCCGACCGCGCACTGGACGACCATGAACGCCATCTGTCCGACGGTCGACCAGGCGAGTGCCCCCTTGACGTCCGAGCGCATCGCAGTCGCGCCGGCAGCGGCGAGGATGGTCGCGGTGCCGAGGGCGAACGCCGCCACGACGGCGATGTCGGATGCGACGAACGGCGCGGAGAACCGGATCAGCAGCAGGCCGGCGCCGCTGACGAGACCGGCGTGCACCAGTGCCGACACCGGAGTCGGGGCTGCGAGCGTGCCGACGAGCCAGCGGTGGAACGGGAGGAGTGCCGAACGCGAGGCACCGGCGAGCACGACGAGCAGGGCGAAGACATGAGTCGACTCGATACCGAAAATCGACGAGCCGGCCAGGGACTCGGTGGCCGACGGGTCGCCCGTCGTCGCACGGGTCGCGTCGGCGAGGCCGAGGACGACCAGAGCGGTGACGAGTGCGATGTCGCCGACCGCGAGCGTCGAGCGAATTCGTTTCCGGGCGCGTTCGGCCATGGACCATCCGGGCTGCCAACCGATCAGCGCCGTGAGCGCCCACCCCGACACGAGCCACCCGAGGCCCAGGGCGATCGGTCCTCCCGGGAGCACGACCAGCGCCGACGCCGCGACGACGAGACCGAGGAGTGCGAAGTAACCGGTCGTTCGCGACTCGTCATCGACGTTGCGACGCGAGAACCCTGCAACCACGGCACCTGTGCCCGTCACAGCGACGAGCAGCAGTGCGCTCACGCGGTCCGCGCCGATGCCGACGAAGCTACCGGTGCGTCCGTCATCGTCGGCTGCGACGATCGCCACGAGCCCGACCGCTGCCAGCGTCGCGACACCACACCCGGCGGCAGCGATTCGGCCGGCGACGAGGCCCGTGGCGCGCGTGGCGACGACGAGAACGGAAGCGATCAGTGGCGCGAGCGCGGCGACGGCGATGATGGCTGATTGCATTTCTCAAATATAGCTTGTGAAACGTACCTATTGCAAGAACATTGTTGCAGCCGGCGCTCGGGTCCGCGCCCGCCGCGTCCGTCGAGGAATCGAGAGTCGACCGACTCGGGGCGGGGAGCCGGCCATTCGTACGATGACCGGATGGACCCGTCGATCTCTCAGCTACTGGACCTCTCGGGCAAGACCGCCGTCGTCACCGGGGCCGCGACGGGCATCGGGGAGGGCATCGCTCGCATCCTCGCCGGGGCGGGCGCCCACGTGATCGTCGCCGACATCGACACCGAAGGTGCCCAGCGGGTCGCCGGGGAGATCGACGGCGAGGCGGTCGATCTCGATGTCCGCGATCCCGAGGCGTGTGCGCAGGTCCTCGGCGAGGTCGGAGACCGGCTCGACATCCTCGTCAACAACGCCGGTTCGTACCACGAGGCGGGCAGCATCCTCGATCAGACGGTCGAGTCGTGGCAGCGCTCGATCGATCTCAACCTCGCGAGCCTGTTCAACTGTTCCAAACCGGTCGCCATTCGCATGGTCGCCCAGGATGACGGCGGTGCGATCGTCAACATCGCGTCCGTCGACGGTCTGCTGCCGTGCCTCGGAACCGGCTACGACTCGGCGAAGGCCGGTGCGATCCACTTCTCGAAGAGCCTGGCGGTCGACCTCGCCCCGCACGGCATCCGCGTCAACGCCGTCAGCCCCGGCGTGGTCCCGGTGCCGACGCTCGACCGGATGCATGCCGGCGAGATCGAACACTTCTGGCCGAAGCACCCCTCGAAGAGCGGGCTGATGGGCCCGATCACGACGCGTCGATCCTCCAACGTGCCGATCGGGCGCAAGGGCACGCCGGCCGACATCGGAAACGCAGTGCTGTTCCTCGTGAGCGACCTGGCCGGCTACGTGACCGGTCAGAACATCGCGGTCGACGGCGGATGGACTCTCGTATGAGCAACGACCTGCAGGCGCTGCTCGACGAGCGGGACATCGTCGCCCTCGCGGCCCGATACTGCCGGGCGCTCGACACCAAGGACTGGCCGCTTCTCTCCGAGGTGTTCGTTCCGGACGCGACCGCCGAACTCGGCACAGCGAGCCTGCTCGAGGGCCTCGATGCCATCACCGCTCGGATCCGTTCGGCGCTCGGGTATCTCGACGACAGCCAGCACCTCGTCGGGAACCACGAGGTGAGCGTCGATGGTGACACCGGGACCCACCGCTGCTACCTCCAGGCACAGCACATTCGCAAGGTCGCGGACGGCAGCCCGAACTACATGATCGCCGGGCGCTACGAGGACCGCGTGCGGCGCACTCCCGACGGCTGGCGGATCGTCCACCGCACGCTGACCGTCATGTGGACCGAAGGCAACCTCACCGTGGTCCGCCCGGAATAGGGGCCGCATCGGGGCCGCACACCCGTCGCCTGGGTGCGTTGCGCGTCGGGTCACCACACCGCTCAGGCGTGGAGATCGGTGTTCTTCCAGGTGTTCCAGTACGTGACCGACTCGGCGGGTTTGCGTGACGCGGGCTTGAAGTCGTCTCCGGTGTAGTACGCCGTGGGGATGCACGCGAGTTGCGTGACCGTGTCCGGGATCCCGAGCACTTCGCCGACTTCGCGTTCGTACGGCAGGTGCAGCGTCGTCCAGACGGTGCCGAGGCCACGCGAGCGTGCCGCGAGGCAGTAGCTCCAGACCGACGGGATCACCGACCCCCACCAGCCCTGCTGCGAGCCGCCCTTGTCGCCGGCATCGGCGGGTGAGCCGAGCGCACACGGGATCGCGAGCACCGGGACGTCGGCGAGCACCTCGGCGAGGTGGGTGCTCGAGTCGATGATCGGATCCGACGCGGCGGCGTTCCCGGCCCTTTCCACCGCCTTCTTCTGCGCAGCGATGTACGGCGCGTACGACCGTTGGTACGCATCGGCGATCACGGCCTTGCGATCGGGGTCGTCGACGATCACCCACCTCCACTTCTGGTAGTTGCCGCCGGCCGGGCCCTGGGTCGAGATCCGCACGCAGTCGAGGATCAGCTCGCGCGGCACCGATCGGGTGAGATCGAGTCGCTTGCGCACCGCCCGCGTCGTGGTGAGGAGGTGATCGGTCTGCGCGAGGTCGAAGTCCATCACCCGTTTCTACGCGGGCGACGTCCGTGCCGTCGAGCGGGAGCGGTCGGGTGGGAGCACCTGAACGACCGTTCGGTAACGTCACCGCAGATGAGCGAGATCTCCAATCCCACCCCCTCGATCGAGCAGCTGCGCGCGATCGAGGCGTGCCGCGAAGCCGCGCGGCGATATTCCTACGGCCTCGATCGACTCGACGGCGACGTCATGAAGTCGGCGTACTGGCCCGACGCGATCGACGAGCACGGCCGGTACAACGGCAACGCCTGGGACTTCTGCGACTACTGCGTCGGCAGCCACGACAAGTGGACGTGGACGATGCACTCGATCTACAACCACCGTGTCGAGATCGACCCGGACGGCGTCCACGGCCGCGGAGAGGCCTACTGCATCACCCACCTCTTCGACGAGGACGCACGTCGCATGTCGACGTGGTACGGCCGATATCAGGACGCCTACGAATGCCGCGACGGTGAGTGGCGGATCGCTCATCGCGTCTGCGTCCACCACGGCAACACGCTCCAGGACGTCCCCGACACGATGGGGATCGACGCGAGCCTGTTCCGGCAGGCCGACTTCGATCGACCGGCCGCCGGCCGACGGATGGGACCCTGATGCCTGCATTCGCGAAGCGACGGGCCGCCGAGGATCCGACCGGGTTCGCCCTCGTCGACGCCACGCGCGAGTACACCTGGCACGAGGTCGACGAGGCACTCAACCGCTGCGCGAATCTGCTGCTCGAAGCGGGTGACCGTGGCGAACTCGGCGACGATCGCCGCGTCTCGGTGTTCGCGGAGAACGCGGCCGAAACGGCGCTGGCACACCTCGGCGGCCTGCTCGCCGGGGCATCCACGGTGCCGGTCAACTTCCACCTCACGGCGTCGGAGGCGGCGTACATCCTCAGGGACTCGCAGAGCCGGATCGTGTTCGTGGGTCCGGAGACGGTCGAGCGCGGGCTCGCCGCCGCGGCCGAAGCGGGGGTCGACACCGTGATCGGTTGGGCGTGCGACGGGATCGACGGGGTCATCGATTGGGAGGAGTGGCTCGCCGGCGGATCGACGCAGGATCCGCCCGACTCGATCATTCCGCGCCCGAACCTGCTCTACACGTCGGGTACCACGGGCCTCCCCAAGGGCACCGAGCTTCCCCCGACGATGTTCGCCGGCGGTGTCGACATGGCCGAGCACCTGGCGCGCCTCGCCGAGGGTGGGTTCGCCGGATTCGGCACCCACCTCGTCGTCGGCCCGATGTATCACACCGGTCCGCTCTCGGGAATGCGGCTGCTGTGCGCCGGGGTGTCGTCGGTGATCCTCCACAGGTTCGACGCGGAGGCCACCCTCGCCGCGATCGACCGGTACGAGACCGAGACGACGGTGATGGTTCCGACCCACTTCGTCCGGATGCTCGCGCTGCCCGACGAGGTGAAGGCGAAGTACGACGTCAGCTCGATGAAGCTGATGGCGCACACCGGTGCGAAGTGCCCGATCGACGTCAAGGCGGCGATGATCGAGTGGTTCGGGCCCGTCTTCCGCGACGCCTACGGCGCGACCGAGGTCGGCACGGTGTGCACGATCACCAGCGAGGAGTGGCTGGAGCATCGCGGCTCCGTCGGCCGTTCGGTTCCACCGTTCCACGCGGTCGTACTCGATTCGGACCTCAACGAGCTGCCGGCCGGGACGGAGGGCCAGCTCTTCTTCCGTGACGACACCGGTCGCGGGATCGTGTACCCGAACGACCCGGAGAAGACGGCGGCATCGAATCCCGAACCCGGGCTGTTCACGCTCGGCGAGATCGGCTACATCGACGACGACGGATACGTCTTCATCACCGACCGGTTCAACGACATGGTCGTGTCCGGCGGGGTCAACATCTATCCGGCCGAGGCCGAACTGCTGCTGATCGACCACCCCGACATCGCCGACGTCGGCTGCATCGGCGTACCGCATCCGGAGATGGGGGAGATGCTCGTCGGGTTGCTGATGCCGGAGGACCTCGACGCCCCTCCCGACGTCGCCGAGGTGGCCGCGTGGTTGCGCGAACGGCTCAGCCACTACAAGTGCCCGCGTGAGTATCACCTCGTCACCGATCTCGGTCGATCGACGATGGGGAAGATCAACAAGCGCAAGCTGCGCGACGCGTGGCTCGCCGGTGAGCTGACGCCGCTCACGACCTGATCAGTCGCCGGCGGTTGCGACTCCCGGCCAGAGCAACTGGGTGAGGTCGTCGGCCACCGTGTCGATCTCGCAGTAGCCGTCGCGCAGCCACATCAGGGTCACGATCTGGAACGCGCCGACGATGGCGTAGGCCCAGGTCCTCGCCGCAGCGGGGTCGCGGCCGGCGTCGGCGCGGGCCGTGGCGAACAGTTCGATGAGTTGCGCGGACGAACGATCCACCAGGCCGCGGATCACGTCGGTGTCCTGGCTTCCGCCGTTGACGAACAGGAAGAGGTTGCGATCGGCGTCGACCGCCGACAGGTAGCCGCGGACCGCCCCTTCGAACTGGGCGCGCGGATCGCCCGCGCGGGAGCGTTGTTCCTCGACGGCGGTGTTGATGCGATCGACGAGCATCTCGGCGAGGGCGAAGGTGAGCGCCCGGCGGTCGCCGACGGCGCGGTACAGGATCGGCTTGGTGACGGTGGCGCCTGCGGCGATCTCCGCCATCGTGACGTCCGGTCCTTCCGTGCGGATCACGCTCGAGGCCGCCGCCAGCAGCTGTTCGCGATCGACGATCACTCCTCCGCCGGCGGGTCGTCCGGGCCGCCGGCCCGTCGTGGGGCTCCGCGTCTCCGGGTTCGTCGAACGGTGCCGCGCGCTCACGATCGACGACCGTACCGGCTGACGAATCCGGGTTTGTTACTCCGAGTAAATTCCGAGTGGGTGGCACTGTTACGGTCGTCACATGACCCTCACCGATGACACGACCGGGACGACGACGGAGTTGCCGTGGCACCTGCGCGACAACTGGGCGCCGGTGCTCGACGAGCGCACGGACCTCGACCTGCGCGTCGACGGAACGATCCCCACCGAGCTGACGGGGACCTACGTGCGCACCGGGCCGAACCCCGCGTCGGGCCGGTCCGACCACTGGTTCTTCGGAGACGGCATGCTCCACGGCGTTCGCCTGTCCGACGGCAGGGCCGAGTGGTACCGGAATCGCTTCGTCCAGACGCCGAACATCGTGGACCCCGTCGAGGACGTGATGGCGACGATGGGCGATCTCACTCGCGGCACGGCGAACACCCACGTCCTCGCGCACAACGGCGAGTTGCTGTGTCTGGAGGAGGGGCACTGGCCCTGGCGTGCCGACACCGAACTCAACACGCTCGGGGTCCAGAACTTCGGCGGCGGTCTGACGTGTTCGATGACCGCGCACCCGAAGATCTGCCCCGTCACCGGTGAGCTCATCGCGTTCAGCTACATGAGCCCCGAACCGCCCTACCTGAACTACATCCGGGTCAGTCCGGAGGGCAGGGTGGTCCAGATCGAGGGGATCGACATCCCGAAGATGGTGATGATGCACGACTTCAACGTCACGCGGAACCACGTCGTGTTCATGGATCTGCCCGTCTGTTTCAACCTCGGTGCGCTGGAGACCGGCATGCCGTTCCAGTTCGACCGCGACGCCGGTGCCCGCCTCGGAGTCATGCCGCGCAACGGAACCAACGAGGACGTGCGGTGGTTCGAGATCGAACCGTGCTACGTGTTCCATCCCGTCAACGCCCACGAGGAAGGCAACACGATCGTCCTCCACGTCTCCCGCCAACCCGAAGCGTTCGGCACGAGCAACGACGACTACGCCGAGGTCGGACGCTTGTGGAAGTGGACGATCGATCTCGACGCGGGCACCGTGACCGAGACCCAGATCGACGACCGGCCGGGTGACTTCGGCCGTGTCGACGACCGAATGGTCGGCCTCGATGCGAGGTTTGGCTATCTGATGGCGATGGCCGGCGAGGGCAATGCCGAAGAACCCGTGTACGGCTCGGCGCTGTGGAAGTACGACCTGAGGTCGGGCATGTGCACCGAACATCAGCTCGGCGACGGCGTCCGCGGTGCCGAACCCGTTTTCGCCCCGGCATCGAGCGCGGCGGGTGAGGACGAGGGGTGGGTGATCAGCCTCACTCACGACACCACCTCCGACGAGTCGCGGCTCGTCATCGTCGACGCCCAGGACTTCTCGGCGCCGCCGGTGGCAACGGTTCACCTCCCGCGGCGGGTGCCCTATGGTGCGCACGGCAGCTGGGTGCCGGACTCGGCGATGGTGTAGGCGGTGCAGATCGTGTGCTGCGCGTGATCCACGCCGATCGACACCGGCGACGAATGCTGACAAGGGGGATGATGTGATCGATCGGGGCCGGTGTGAGACCGGAGACGGGGGCCGGCGAGGATGAGCGACTACGCGTTCTTCCTGCTGCTCGGTGCCGCGGCCGGAGCGATCATCGCCGCGTTCGGACTCGGCCTGCTCATCACCCACGAGGGCTCCGGCGTCGTCAACTTCGCGTACGGCGCCATGGCGACCTGGTCGGGCTACGTGTACGCCGACCTCCGCCAGGGTGCGTACCCGTTCCCGATCCCCGGGCTGCCCGCGCGGTACCACTTCGACGACGATGTCGGGTTCCGGTGGGCGCTGCTGCTCTCCCTGCTCACCTCGGTCGTGCTCGGACTCGTCGCGTTCTTCGCGGTGTTCCGCCCGCTCCTGCGAGCGCCGGCCCTCGCCAAGGTCGTCGCGAGCATCGGTCTCGTGATCGTGTTCATCTCGCTGATCGAAGGTCGCTTCCCCGACAGCGCCGGCCTGCGCGTCGACGCGATTCTCCCGCGTGAACCGGTCACGTTCGGCGAGGGAATCACCGTGCCGCGAGACGGTCTCTGGCTCGCCGGCATCGTGCTGCTGATCGCTGCCGCCGTGTGGGCGTTCTCCCGGTTCACGCGGTGGGGTCTCGCGATACGTGCGGCCGCCGAGAACGAGAAGGGAGCGGTGCTGCTCGGTTACTCACCCGTCGTTCTCGCTGCCGGGAGCTTCGTGGTGGCGTCGTCGATCGGCGCGTTGGTCGTCATCCTCGCCTCGCCGATGATCCAACTCTCCTCGACGGTGTTCACGTTCGGGTTCCTGATCCCCGCGCTCGGCGCGGCGCTGATCGGTCGGTTCCGTTACATCTGGCCCGTCGTCTTCACCGGTCTCGCGATCGGGCTGGTGCAATCGTCGTTCACGAAGATGCAGGTCGACTTCAGCTGGTTCCCGCAGTACGGCGCCCGCGAGGGCTTGCCGTTCCTCGTGATCATCGTCGCCATGGTGGTGATGGGCGAGGGTCTTCCCGACCGAGGTGCGGTCGAGACGTGGAAGCTCCCCGCGGTCCCGCCGGCCAAGGTCACGGCGTTGAACGTCTCGATTCCCGTCGTCCTGGCGATCGGCGGGCTGCTGGTGCTGGGACCGTTGTGGCGGGGAGCGATCATGACCACGATGGTGTCGATGGTGCTCGCGCTGTCGCTGGTGGTGCTCACCGGATTCGGCGGCCAGACCTCGCTGGCCCAGATGGCCTTCGCCGGTGTCGCGGGATTCGCGCTCTCGAAGATCACCACCAACTGGGGGGTGCCCTTCCCGCTCGCACCGTTGCTCGCGGCCACGATCGCCATGGCCTTCGGCGTGGTGGTCGGTTTGCCGGCACTTCGGGTGCGCGGCACGAACCTCGCGATCATCACGCTCGCGGGAGGTGTCGCGATCACCGAGTTCGTGTTCAAGAATCCCAAGTACGTCGGCGATGCGTCGACCGGCGGTGCCCAGGTGCCGAATCCGAAGCTCGGCCGCTGGGACCTCGGGCTGATCCTCGGCGATCAAGCCTCGCGGCCGATCTTCGGCATCCTGCTCGTCGTGGTCGGAGTCGTGGTGGCGCTCGCCGTCGCCAACCTGCGCCGGAGCGGATCGGGACGGCGGATGATCGCGACGCGCTCGAACGAGCGCGCCGCCGCAGCGCTCGGGATCAGCGTGTTCCGGACCAAGATCCAGGTGTTCGCCGTGTCCTCGTTCATCGCCGGCCTCGCGGGGTGCATGATCGCCTATCGGTTCGGAAGCGTGTCCGACGCATCGTTCGGGACGATCGCATCGTTGACGGCGCTCGCGGTTGCCTACCTCGGTGGGATCACGTGCGTCAGCGGAGCGGTGACCGCAGGGATCACCGCGACATCGGGGGTGGCGTTCTACGGGATCTCGCAGATGACGGGCAGTCTGGGCCCGTGGGAGGCGCTCATCGGCGGTGTGCTCCTCATCCTGACCGCGATTCTCAACCCGGAAGGGATCGCCGGAGGGATTCGTGCGAAGGCGGCCGAAAGCCGGGCGGCCGCGACGCGGTCGGACGGTTCCTCCGCCAGCAGTGTGCCGGTTGCCGCGCAGTAACGTCAGCGACATGTCACGCAAGGAATATCACCGCTACCTCCGGGCAGTCCCGCTGTTCGCGGACATCGACGATCACGAACTCGACGTGATCGGGTCGGCCGTCACCGAACTCTCCTTCGAGCCCGGCGACGTGCTGATGCGCGCCGGAAGCAATGCTCGTGAGATGGTGATCGTGCTCGAGGGGGAGTTGTCGGTGATGCTCGGAGACACGGAGATCGCCACGATCGGGGCGGGCGGTTTCGCCGGCGAGATGGGGCTCCTCGCGCACCGCCCTCGCAATGCGACCGTGGCCGCCAAGTCACCGACACGCGTCTTGCACATCGAGAGTCGCTCGTTCGAGAACGTGCTCGACGAAGCGCCGCAGATCGCGGTCAAGATGCTGCCGATCGTCGCCAAGCGCGTCGTCGAGAACAACGCCCGCCACACCGACTGACCGTGGGGTTGCGCCGGCGTCGCGCCGTCAGCGCAGGACGTACGGGGCGAGTACCGGCTCGATCCGCAGTTCGGGAGGGATGTTGTCGGGTCCGATGATCCTGTCGATCTCCTCGTGCAGGTGCCAGATCCGGCGTTCCTGGTAGTTGATCGGGATGCCGGTGAGCGCGGGCGACTCCATCGACCGCTGCATCGGCGCCATGTTCATCTCGTCCTCGGACATGATCTGGTTGTACACCGCCCGTCGCGCCTTCCACTGCTCCGACAGTTCATCGGGGAACCGGTCCTCGCCGTCCGGCGGCAGCGCGTAGTAGATCCAGTCGAGTCGGGTCGTGTCCTTGCCGACGGGCCAGAAGATGTTGATCGGAAAGCCGATCCTGCCCAGCGGGATGATCGTGTTGGGGAAGATGCTGACGGCCGTGCTCGTACAGTCGACCATGCCGGGCACACCGTCGATCGTGCGCATGCCGTGCTGGTCGAGGTGCCGCCAGTCGTCCCAACTCGACAGACCCACCCGTTCGAGGTTCTGTTTCGAGTAGGGCGTGATCATCCGGCTGTGTCCGTTGGGGTAGAGCCCCATCGCCGCGCCACGGTTGTCGAGCACGCTCACTCCGTCGTGCGAGTGGATGTGGCGGAAGTGGTACACCTCGAGGAACGCCTCGGCGGTCACCTTCCAGTTGCACGGCACGATCCGGGACTCGCGGTAGACCTCGCGGAGGTCCTCGGCGTGGAAGGGGGCGAGCATCTCGGCCATCGGGCCGATCCATTCGACCAGCGGCTGCGCGTCGAGGTCGCGGTTGACGAAGACGAATCCTCCGAACGTGTCGCAACTCGCGCGGGGCAGACAGCGCAGCGACGGGTCGAGGTCGACGAAGTCACGTTCGTCGGGGATCGAGACGAGTGTGCCGCCGTCCACCTCGTAGGTCCACGAGTGGTACTGGCAGCGCAGGCGGCGCGCCGACCGCGTTCGTCACGGACGACAGGAGCGCCGCGGTGCTGACAGGTGTTGTAGAAGCAGCGGATGACGCCGTCGGTGCCGCGGACGATCAGGAGCGGGACGCCGAGGGCGTCGAAGGTCATGTAGTCGCCGGGGTTCGGCACGTCCTCCGCGCGGCCGGCGATCACCCAGGTCGTGGGCCAGAGATGTTCCTGTTCCAGGTCGTGGAAGCGCTGGCTGGTGTGGCGCCCGGTGGGGATGTCATGGAACGCGGGGAAGCCCTCGGGAGGTGCGGTTCGAGCGAACTCGTACGCCATGTCCCGTCGGATCCGCTCGATCAGTTGCTGGTCCATGTGGCGCTCCGTCGGTGTGGGTCTGTTGATGGTCTCGGTGATGTCGAGATGCGGTGGCTCCGCATCTCGTCGGATCCCGACGACCCGTTAAGTTTCGCTGGTCGACGGCGCGTGCCACGAACGCAACCCGCGGGGAGAGCACGTCGAACCACATCTGTCGACGCGCGGCGAAGGGGGCCGATGGAATGACCGACCAGATCGACACGTGGATCACGGACACCGAGATCAGTACACGTTTCCCGTACTACACGCGAGCCAACGCCGATGAGGTCGGCCCGGAACCGTTCAGCCCGCTCGGGTGGAGCCTCGGTTGGGTCAAGGGGTGCATCCCCGGTGTGGCGAAGGGGTTCGTGGCGTTCGGGGTGGTCGAGCCCGAGGAGTTCGCGGTGGACCCGCCGGAGGTCTTCGGAAACTGGGGCGGCTACTTCTACAACCAGCTGTCGCTCCCTCGTGTGATGGGCGTGCGCATGCCCGGTGCGAGCCCGGAGGCGATCGACCTCGCGTACTTCGGTGATCACCCCGGAGTTCCGAAGTACACCCCGCATCCCGACGACGAGAACGAGGCGCAGAGCGCCAAGCTCGCCGACACGATGGGCTGGGCGATGTCGACCACCGACTTCCCCGCTCAGGAGGAGGCGTCGCGGGTGGCGATGCGGTACGTCACCGAACGGCCCGACCTCACGACGCTGTCGAATGCGGAGCTCGTCGCCCGCGCGCGGAACCTCGCGGGCCCTGCGCTCGACGAGGCGTGGACCGCGTACTGCCAATCGGCGCTCGGCGCGTCGCTCGGCCCGGGTGCCGTGCAGGCGATCTGCGAGGCGATCGGCCGCGGCCCGGACGCGGTGAAGGTGATGACCGCGGTCGGTGGCATCGAGTCGGCCGATGCCGGCGTGGTGATGTGGAACCTGTCGCGAACCGTGAAGAACTCGCCGGCGCTGATGGCCGAGTTCGACGCCGGCGTCGACGGCCTCCTCGAGCGCTTGGCGGCGTCGGACGACCCCGACGCAGCGACCTTCCTGGCCGAGTGGGCAGACGTGATCGCCGTCCACGGCCACCGCGGTCCGAACGAGTGGGACCTCCGGGCGCACTCGTGGACGACGCTGCCGTCGATGCCGCTCGGGATGTTGGAGCGGATGCGTCATCAGGACGACGCCAAGTCCCCGTCGGACGCGCACGCACGAGGCGTGGCCGAGCGTGAGCGCCTCACGACCGAGCTCCTCACGATCGTCGAAGGTGACGCCGAGGCCCACGGCGGACTCCAGGCGGGGATCGCCTCGGCGGCCACGTTCTACGGGTTCCGCGAGATGGGCAAGAACGCATGTATCCGGCTGATCCACGAGGCGAAGCTCGCACTGATGGAAGTGGGGCACCGGATGGTGGCCGACGGCGTGCTCGACGACCCGCAGCAGATCTTCATGCTGCTCGACGACGAGGTCGATGACTTCCTCGCCGATCCTGCATCGATGGTGGCGACGATCCGTGATCGCGAAGCGACGTTCGCCAGGCTGCAGACGCTCGAACCGCCGTACATCGTCAAGCGCGAAGAAGGTGTTCCTCCCATCTCGACGTGGCCGAAGCGTGGCGCGGGAGAGGTGGCGGAGGCGGTCGCGGTCGGCGACGTGCTGCAGGGTGCGATGGGCTCCCCCGGCGTCGTCACGGGCACCGCCCGCGTGGTGCTCGATCCGTCCGACCCCGGCGCGATCGGACCGGGGGACATCATGGTCGCTCCGACGACCGACCCGTCGTGGGTGCCGTTGTTCCTCGCGGCCGAAGGTGTGGTCGTCGATGTCGGTGCCGTGGCCAGCCACGCGGCGATCATGTGTCGCGAACTCGGGCTGCCGTGTGCGGTCTCCGTGGTCGGTGCGACGAAGCGGATCCCCGACGGTGCGACCATCGAGATCGACGGATCGACCGGCGCCGTGACGATCGTGGCGGTGCCGTGATGAGCATTCTCGAACGATTCGCACTCGACGGTGGCGTCGCGGTGGTGACCGGTGCCGGGCGCGGCATCGGCGAGGGGATCGCGATCGGACTCGCGGAGGCCGGCTGCGATGTCGTGCTCACCGCTCGCCGGGAGAACGAGATCGAGGCGGTCGCGGAGCGCGTCCGATCCCTCGGTCGTCGCGCCCTCGCGATCCCGGGAGACATCACCGACGGGGAATTCGTGGACCAGCTCGCGGAGCGCAGCAAACAGGAGATGGGCAAGGTCACGCTGTGGGTGAGCAACGCCGGCGGCGCCGACGATCGGACCCCGCGGCATCTGGCCGACATGCCGGACCGCCAGTGGGACTACCAGATGGACCTCAACCTGCGCGCTGTGTTCACGGGAGCGCGGGCGGCGGCCAGAGTTCTCGAGGACGGGGGCTCGATCATCAACATCTCGTCGGGTGCGGCGCTCAAGCCGTCCCCGAACAACGGACCGTATGCGGTTGCGAAGGCCGGTGTCGACAGCCTGACCCGCACGCTGTCGACCGAACTCGCGTCACGCGGGATCCGGGTGAACGGCGTGGCACCGGGCCCGGTGCCGACCGAGGTGTTCATGGAGTTCTTCGGGGCATC
Source organism: Ilumatobacteraceae bacterium (assembly GCA_963824025.1). Classification (GTDB taxonomy): domain Bacteria; phylum Actinomycetota; class Acidimicrobiia; order Acidimicrobiales; family Ilumatobacteraceae; genus Ilumatobacter_A. The sequence continues at coordinate 188,343 of CAWGNY010000001.1, read as the reverse complement.
GGAGGAGGACCTTCCGCAGCTCGGCCGGAAGCTCGGAATCCCGCTCGGGCGCCTCGGCACGCCGGAGGACGTGGCGAACGCCGTCGTGTTCCTCGCGTCGCCCGCCGCCTCCTGGGTGACCGGTCAGACGCTGCTCGTCAACGGCGGCAACCGGTGACCCGGGTCGTCACGTGGCGGCGCTGACTCCGACCGAGATCGACGCGTTCCTCGCGGAACCGCGCGATGCCGTGTTGAGCGTGATGCTCCCGTCCGGCCGCGCCATGGGCACCCCGATCTGGTTCAGGTGGGTCGACGGTGTGGTTCGATTCCAGAGCCCGACCACGTCGGCGAAGACCGCGGCGCTGCGCGCCACCGGGAGAGCAAGTATCTGCGTACACGAACAGCCGATCCCCCTGGCCCGATACGTCACGCTGGAAGGCCCCGTCCGCGAGGTCGATTTCGATCTCGATGCCGACATCGGCGCCGCGGCACGGCACTATCTCGGCGACCGCGCCGAGGCGTTCCTCGACGGTATCCGCGCCGCCCTCGACGGCGGCCGTCGCTGGGCCAGCTTCGAACTCACTCCGACCTTCGTCGCGGGCAAACTCCAGACACTCGGATGACCGCGCACCGCACGATGTGCGCGTGGCGCTCGCGCCCGGTGACCTAAGGTCGCGGCCTGCGTCGAGCTGTTGACGTGGGACGACCGTGGAGGTGTTCGATGGAGCCAGCCGAGGGGGCCCGGAACTTCCAGTTGCCGGGCGACGTCTACGACACCTTCATGGGGCGCTACTCCCGCCCGCTCGCGACGTTGTTCGCCGATGCCGCCGCAGTCGAACCCGGTCATCGGGTGCTCGACGTCGGATGTGGGCCGGGAGCGCTGACCGGGGAACTCGTCGGGCGCGTGGGCGCAGCGCAGGTCGCGGCGATGGACCCGTCGGATCCCTTCGTCGCAGCGTGCTCGTCGCGTTTCCCCGATGTGGAGGTGCGCGTCGGGCGGGCCGAGGCGATCCCGTTCGACGATGCGATGTTCGACCGCGCGCTGTCCCAGTTGGTGCTGCACTTCGTCAGCGATGCCGAGCAGGTGGCCGCCGAGCTGCGGCGCGTCGTGCGCCCCGGTGGGCTGGTCGCGGCGTGCGTGTGGGATTTCGAGGAGGGAATGGAGATGTTGCGGTGCTTCTGGGACGCGGCACTCGATGTCGACCCGGAGGCCCCCGACGAGGCGCGGGTCCTGCGCTTCGGTCGCGCGGGCGAGATCGTCGAGCTGTTGAACGGCGCGTCGTTCGACGACATCCGCGAGACGACCCTGGAGGTGTCGTCGACCTACGACAGCTTCGACGAGTTGTGGTCGGGCTTTCTCGCCGGCGTCGGTCCGGCGGGCTCGTTCTGCCTGTCGCTCGACGACGATCGGCGTGCGGCGGTCCGCTCGGCGATGTACGACCGACTCGGTGGACCGTCCGGCGCGTTCACGCTCGGCGCGATCGCGCGGTGCGTGTCGGGCGTCCGGCCCGGATGAGGGGATCCCGGCGACGGCGTCAGGCGCCGCCGGACCACCATTGCTCGAAGTGGGGCAGCACCGCCCGATCGACGAGTTCGACGATCAGTCCCGAAGGTGGTCGGAGGTACGTGAACACGCCGTGGCCGTCGCCGCGGGCCGGGTCCTTCTGAGCGCCGATCAGTGACCACCCGCCGGCAACGAGTGCCTCGGTCTCGGCGGTGACGTCGTCGGCCCACACGCCCACGTGGTGCGTTCCGGTGCACCCGCGGCCGTCCCAGAACGTGCCGGGCGGACCCTCGAGCAGTTCGACGTGTTGTGGTCCCTCCGCCGAGTACGTGAACTTCAGTGGGATCTCCTGGAGCCCGTGCTCGGGAGTCCACAACGCTTGTGCCGGGTTCTCCCGCGGTGGGGCCCACGTGAGCCCCATGGCGGCGCCGAGCTCGTCCATCGCGAGGCCGAGATCGGGCACGCGGATCCCGACGTGGAACAGGTTCTGGAAGTCGACCATCGTGTCTCCTCGAATCGCTCAGGCGGGCGCGTCGAGGGCGGCCGGGTCACCGAGCAGGTCGGCGATCGACGCGCAGAACTCCGCGGCAGGTGCGCCGTCGAACGCCCGATGGTCCCAGGTGAGGCTCAGCGTGAGTCGCTTCGTCGTGGTGACGGTGCCGTCGTCGCCGAGCACGAGATCGTCGCGCAGGCGACCGACGCCGAGGATCGCCGTGTTCGGCGGGTTGATGACCGGGGTGAACCCGTCGACGCCGAACATCCCGAGCGTGCTGACCGAGAACGTCCCGCCCTCCAGGTCGGGGAGCGCCAGCGAACCCGCCCGCGCGGCCTCCGCGAGGCGGGACGACTCCGCCCCGAGCGATGCGAGATCGCGGCCTGCGGTGTCGCGGATCACCGGCACGATCAGCCCGCCGTCGAGGGCGACCGCCATCCCGACGTGGACCTCGGGGAGAAGGGCGACGCCGTCGTCGGTGATCTGGGAGTTGACGTGGGGATGCCGGCGAAGCGCGCGCGCTGCCGCAGCGATGATGTAATCGGTGTAGCTCGGGGGAGAGCCGTCGGCCTTGCGGCGTTCGCGGTCGGCGACCACGGCATCGAGATCGGCGTCCATGAACAACGTGAGCTGCGCCATCTGCTGGAGCGACTCGTGCATGCGCTTGGCGATCGTGCCGCGCATTCCGCTGAGCTTCGTGATCGAGGTCGGCTCCTGCATCGCCGGGGCGAGCGACGTGGCCGGTTGCGACGGTCCGGCGGGGGTCGGAGGTGCGCCGGAACCCGGCGAGGTACCGATGAGGTCGCGCACGTACCGGGCGACACCGTCGCGTGTGACACGACCGTCGGTTGGGTCGGCCGGGACCGCGGTGAGGTCGACGCCGAGCAGGTCGGCGAGTTGGCGGGCCGCCGCGGTCGCGGCGACCTGGGATCCGGGGACAGCAGGCCGCAACGCCGGTGCCGGCGGCGGCACCGGGGTGGCCGTGACTCCCTCGAGGTCGGCATTGACGATCCGACCACCGGGCCCGGTCCCGCGGATCGTGCGCAAATCGATGCCGCGTTCCTTCGCGAGTCGCTTCGCCATCGGGGAGGCGATGATCCGCCCGCCTGCGTCGGGGGAACCCGCCGCCGTGTGAGCTGTGGCGGTCGGAGCTGCGGCGGCGGGCGCCGCGGCCGGCGCGGCTGGAGCTGCGGCGAACGGGGCCGCCGATGCGGCCGGCGGGTCCTCTCCCTCTGCCAGGAACCAACCGATCCGTTCACCGCAGGCGAACGTGTCGCCGACCTGCCCCTCGACCTGCAGCCGACCCGAGAAGGCCGCCTCGACGTCGGTCTCGGTCTTGTCGGTCTCGATCCGGAGCACCGGGGTGCCGCTCTCGACCGTTGTGCCGTCGGCGACGAGCCACTCGGCGATCGTCCCCTCCTCCATCGTGAGGCCCAGCTTCGGCATGAGGAACTCAGTCGCCATGAATGTCCTTTCGTGGGGGAGTGTCCGCGTCGCGGACGTCGAATCGTCGGTTGTGGGCCGCGATCCGGAGGGTTCGTTCGACATCGATCATGTGGGGTCCGGACCGTTCGATCGACACCGTCACGTTCGCGTCGGTCGACACCGGGGTGTTGCGTTCGCCGTCGTAGGCCAACACACCGCCGCCCTCGAGTTCGACCTGTTCGCCCTCGGCGAGTTGCCGGACCGACGCGACGGCGAGGGTGGAGAAGGTGCCGGGCGAGAGGGGGACACGAACGTGGCGACCGCCCGGGCCGAGACGGAGGAGCACGCCGCCGGGTTCGTTCCGCTCGATCGGGTGGACCCGTCCGGCGATGCTCGCCAGGCCGGTGCTCGCCGGACTCGCGATGCATGCGACGACCCATCGGATGGTCGCCGGGTCGGACACCGCGCGGGCACCGACGAAGGTGGTGTCGACGAGCGCGGCCTCGACCAGCGCGTCCTCGTGGAGAACCGTCTCGCGGTTCGGATCGTCGATCCGAACCGCGACCCGCTTGGCAGGGGTGGTGACGCGGGCGATGTCGACGGTGCCACCAGCGACGAGGCTCGCGGCGACCCCTGCCGTGGTTCCGTCGACGGTGGACGGGAACACGTTGTTGGTCCCGGTCGAGATCGCGATGAGCGGCGCCTCGGGCCATCCCGTCGCCACGTCACGGCAGGTGCCGTCACCGCCGAGAGCGACGACTGCGCCGACTTCGGCCTTCCACATCGACCGAGCCGCGGCCACGGTGTCGAGAAACGAACCGGTCTGCGGACTCTCGACGAACTCGATCGGACCATCGAGTCCCTCGACCGCTCGTTCGGCGAGGTGATGGGTGTCGGTGCTCATCAGGATCCGCTGGACGCCCTGTTCGATGGCACCCGCTGCGACGCGCCGCACGATGCTGATCTTGACCGCATCGGACGTCTGCCCGGCTGCCGACACGAGCCGCCGGATGTCCTTGCCGGCGTGGGGATTGACGATGATGCCGACCGTTGCGGTGCCGATCGCGGGCGGCGCGCCCGTCGACGTCGCAGCGGTCGCCACGGGTCAGGCTCCCGGGCGGGCGACGATGTCGCGAATCGCCTGCTCGATGTCGTTCGCCGATGGCAGGTAGTGCGCCTCGAGCACCGGGCTGAACGGCACCGGGGAGAAGGGAGCAGCGATGCGCCCGACCGGGGCATCGAGGTGGTCGAACGCCTCCTCCTGGATCTGGGCGGCCACTTCGGCGCCGAGACCCCCGAAGCGAACCGCCTCGTGGACGACGATGACTCGGTTGGTCTTGCGGACCGACTCGACGATCGTGGCCGTGTCGAGCGGCTGCAGTGTGCGCGGATCGATCACTTCGACGTCGATGCCGTCGCCCGCGAGCTTCTCCGCGACGTCGAGCGCCTCGTTGACCATCCGGCCCCAGCCCACGACGGTGACGTCGCTTCCTTCGCGCAGGATGTTCGCGGTGCCGAGCGGGATCATGTACGACTCTTCGGGGACCTCTCCCTGCATCCCGAGCAGCCGCTTGTGCTTCACCATGATCGTCGGGTTGTTCTCGCGGATGCACGCCGTCATCAGCCCCTTCATGTCGTAGGGATTCGACGGCATGACGACCTTGAGGCCGGGAATGTGGCAGATCAGCGCCTCGAGTGACTGGCTGTGCTGCGCCGCGGCCGAGAGACCGCCCCCGCCACCGGTCGTGATCGTCAACGGGACCGTGGCCGAACCGCCGAACATGTACTTCATCTTGGCGGCCTGGTTGACGATCTGGTCGAACGCGACACAGATGAAGTCCATGAACATGATGTCGACGATCGGACGCAGGCCGGTTGCCGCGGCGCCGACGCCGAGGCCGATGATCGCCTGCTCGCTGATCGGGGTGTCGACGACACGCTCCTCGCCGAACTCGGCCTGCAGGCCGGCGTAGCTCTGGAACACGCCACCGAACGCGCCGATGTCCTCTCCGGCACAGAACACCGTCTCGTCGGCGGCCATCTCCTGGCGCACCGCCTCGTTGAAGGCCTGGACGTAGCTGATCTTGCGGCTCACGAGGCGGCTCCTTCGGCGCTCAGGGTGTACACGTCGACCAGTAGTTGGTCGGGGTCGGGCGACGGGCTGTCCTCGGCGAACTGGATCGCGTCGGCGATGTCCGCGCGCAGTTCGGACCACACGTTCTCGAAGTCGTCGCGAGTCGCGTTGCCGGCCTCGACCATCCGGTCCTCGAACGTGAAGATCGGATCGCGTTGCTTCCACTCCGAGACTTCGTCGTCGGTGCGGTACTTGAGTCCGAGGTTCTGGACACCGTGGTGGTTGTAGAACCGGTAGGTCTTGGCCTCGATCAGTGACGGGCCCTCGCCGCGCAGCGCACGGGCCTTGGCCTCGACGGCAGCTTCGTGCACGGCGACGACGTCCATGCCGTCGACGATCACGCCGGGCATGCCGTAGCCGGCGGCGCGATCCACGATGTCGGTGATCGCCATCGTCTTGTCGCGGGGCGTGAACTCGCCGTATTCGTTGTTCTCACAGATGAACAGCACGGGAAGCTTGAGTGCACACGCCATGTTCGCCGCTTCGTGGAACGCGCCGATGTTGGTCGATCCGTCACCGAAGAACGCGGCCGCAACGTTGCCGTTGCCCTTGAGCTTGTTGCCGAAACCCGCGCCGACCGCGATCGGCGCGCCCGCGCCGACGATGCCGTTGGCGCCCAACATGCCGACGTCGAGGTTCGAGATGTGCATCGAACCGCCCTTGCCCTTGTTGTAGCCGGTCGACTTGGCCATCAGTTCGGCCATCATCGGACGGAACTCGCCGCCCTTCGCGACCAGGTGACCGTGCCCACGGTGCGTCGACGTGATCTGGTCGCCGTCCGACAGAGTGGTGCACACGCCGGCCGCGACAGCCTCCTGACCGACGTAGAGGTGGAGGAAGCCGGGAAGTTTCGCGGCTTCGGCGAGTTGGCCCGCTGCCTCTTCGAAGAGTCGGATGCGCACCATGCGTCGGTGCATGTCCATCAGCACCTCGGTCGAGAGTTCCATGTGTGTCCTGTCTGGTGGAGTGGGGTCAACTGTTCGTCGGTGCCAGGCACCGACGAACACTTCAGCGGGCGAGGATGGTGACGCCGGAGATGCCGGGAGCGCCGTAGACGTGGGTGTAGGCGACCTTCGGGTCGTTCGGAACCTGGCGTTCGCCTGCGTCGCCCCGCAGCTGGAGCACGTTCTCGTACACCTGGCGCAGGCCGGACGCACCGATCGGTTCACCGTTGGCGAGGCAACCGCCGTCGGTGTTGACCGGCAGGCGACCGTTGATCTCGGTCTCGCCGTTGGCGAGCATGTGCTCCTGCTCGCCGTGCTCACAGAAGCCGTTCTCCGCCATGTGCATGATCTCTGCGCCGGCCTCGGTGTCCTGCAGTTGTGCGACGTCGACGTCCTCCGGGCCGATGCCCGCCATCTCGAACGCTGCCTTCGACGCAGCGGCGGTCGGACCGGGGTCGTGCTCGATGGCGATCGACGGGGCGAGCACCTCGAACGAACCGAACTTGCGCGTCCGAACGGCGGCGGCCTTGAGATAGATCGGGCGGTCGGTGTACTGCCTGGCCTTGTCGGCACGGCACAGGATCATGGCGACGCCACCCTCACCCGGCGAGCAGAACATGTACTGGGTGAGCGGGTAGGAGAGCATGAGCGACTCGGCGACCTCCTCCTCGCTCAGCGGCTTTCGACGCCATGCCATCGGGTTGAGCGCACCGTTGCGGAACGCCTTGGCGCCGACCTTCGCGAGTGTCCTCTGCGTGATGCCGTACTGATGCATGTAGCGGTTGATCTTCATGCCGAAGAACTGGGTGGTGAGGGCCAGACCCGAGCCGCCGTACCAGTCCTTGCCACGCGGACCCTTGATGCGGAATGCACCCTTCTCGTGCTTGTCGAACCCGATCGCGATACCGAGGTCTCCTGCGCCGGACTGGATCGTGTTGACCGCTTGTGCGAGCGCGGTGCCGCCCGTTGCGCAACCGTTGACCACGTTCGTGAACGGCAGGCCGGTGAGGCCGATCCGGCTCACCATCGTGTCGGCGGCACCGCCGTCCATCGAGCCGCCGACGGCGAACTCCATGTCGGACCACTGCCGGCCGCAGTCGGCGAGCGCTCGCCGCACGGCGATGACGCCCTGGTCCATGCCCGACACGCCGTCGTGGCGGCCGAACTCGTGCATCCCGATTCCGACGATCGCGACATCGCTCATGACTGGTCTCCGTTCTGAACAGGGGCGAATGCGTAGGTGACGACCTGGTTGCCGTCGTCGTCGATGCACAGTGGATCGAGCACCAGCTCCATCTCCATCCCGATCTGCAGTTGCTCGGGGTCCGAGATCGTGAGGCGGCCCTCCACACGGAGCTGCCCGGGCAACTCGACGTAGCCGACTCCGTACGGCTCGAAGTCGTCGCCGACCGGGCCGAGATACGGAGGCGCCTTCGGTGGAAACGCCTGCACGGTCCAGGTCCACAGCGTGCCGCGGGTCGCCAACTCGACATCCTCCTGCTCGTTGAACAGGCAGCGCGGGCAGCCGGTCTGGCGCGGGAACATGTGGTTGCCACAGTTCGTGCAACGCGTGCCGAGCAGAACGGGTTTCCCGTCGCGAATCTCGAAGATGCCGTCGGCGACGGCAACGATGGTGGTCATGGAGCTCCCTCCGGGGCGGGCCGACGCCGGCGCGCACTATCTGAATGGTCGTTCGGGAACGGACAGTAGCAGTCACCTTCCGCCGCTCTCCCAGCGAAGCAAGCAGGGCGCGCGGCGCATGTGAGCTGCCGCGTGCGCCGGTTCAGCGGTCGAGGTAGCGCTCGCCGAGCCACCCCTCGAGGACCGCGAACACCTCACCCTCGGTCTCGTCGGCGGTGACATCGATGCCGTGCACCTCGTCGACGTGTGACAGGCCGATCAAGAGGAGGAGGTACTGCTTCGACTGACTCATCGTCAGCCCGGTTCGTTCGTGCAGCGTCGTCGCCGTCACCTTCTGCCACCGTCCGAGCAGCTCTGCGACCTCCGGCTGGCGGATCGCTGCGCACTGGATCTCGGCGACGATGATCCGTGACCGCTTGAAGTCGGGCTGGATCCACCGACGGGCGAGCTCACGCAAGCCACCGGCTTCGCGCAGGCTGCCACTGCTGATCCGGTACAGCTCGCGCTGACAGGTCTCCACCAGGAGGTCGGCCTTGCCGGCGAAGTGGCTGTAGATCGCGGGCGTCGAGACGTCGGCGCGTCGTGCGATGTCGGAAAGAGTGGCCCCCTCGTAGCCGAACTCGACGCAGGCGTCGGCCGCCGCGTTGAGGAGGCGCTCGCGGGTCGGCGTGCCATGGCGATCGACCTTGGGCGGGCGCCCGATCCGGCTCGACGCAGTGGGTTCGGTGGATGCCATGGAGCGGATCAGACCGTATCGCGCGTACCGCGAGACGGGCCGCCACGTCGGTCCGATGCGTGGTCAGCGCTCGGCGCCGCGTGCCCAGCGCAATGAACGTCGGAGCAATTCGTAGTAGGCCGGCTCCTCCCACGAACCGCGCTCGATCTGGGGGTAGTAGTCGACCGCGGGCACCATGTCGTAGTGGCCCCGGCAGTGGCCGAGGGTGTTGTACAGCACCGAGCCGGCACCGAGTGGACGCAGGTACATCACCAGATGCCGCTCCGGTCCCGCGGTCCAGTCGTGCTCGACGAACCCTCGAGCGTCACCCTGCCACGTCGTGTGGAGGAGCGGCTCGAGCGCGTCACGGTCGGCGTGTTCGCAGAGGTACAACTCGTCGTCCGTCTCGAACGGTTCGATCCCGGCAACGAGCCAGTGGTCGTCGTTCGATCGCTCGACCAGGTAGGGCATGATCGGGGGGTGGGCGATGAACTGCGAGCCCAGAGTGTCGGCCCACACCGGGAACGCCCGCGGTGAGTCGACCCCGTTCGGCGTGCCGATGTCGAGCGCCGAGTTGGTCCCGTGCAGCGCGAGCCAACGACCGCCCCCCTCGACCCAGCTCCGGATGGCCCGTTGGGCCGCCTCGGTCGGTCGGACGTTGCACGTGTAGCTCACCAGGATCGACCCGGCGGTGATCGCTTCGGTGTCCTCGTAGTCCGGTTGGACGCGGACCCTGAACTCCTCGTGCTCAGCGAGCAGCTTGAGAAGTTCGAGGCGGGCGAAGTCGATGTCGTGATACATCCCGCCCGCAACGAGCGTGACGTCGATCCTGGCTCCTGGTGCTTGTTCGCTCATCGAACGCGTTCCTTCCGGTCTGGAGTCGTGTCGTGGCGTGTCGGTCAGAAGTCCACGCGCTTGAGGAAGCCGCCGTCGACGGTCACGTTGACCCCGTTGACGTGCTTCGCCGCGTCGCCGGCGAGGAACGCGACGACGTTCGCGACGTCCTGCGTCGTGCCGAGCGCGCCACCGGGGTGCGTCTTCTCGGTCGCCTCGTAGAACTCGGCCATGTGGTCCTTGATCATGTTCCAGTCGCCACCCTCGACGAAGATCGGGCCGGGCGACACGACGTTGCAGCGGATGCCCTTCCTGCCGAGTACCTGCGCTTGACCGAGGGTCCAGTTGGTCACAGCGGACTTGAACGCGCTGTAGCTGTTCGACCCCGATGCGAAGTGCTCGGCCGTTGCCGTTGTGCCGATGCTGATGACCGCTCCGCCGCCGTCGGCCAGTGCCTCCTCGGCCGCCCCGACCCCGAGCACCAACGACATCATGTCGATGTTGAAGTTGTTCATCCAGCCCTCTGGGGTCTTGGCGCCCTTGCCCGATGTGTTGTGCACGTAGATGTCGATGCCGCCGAGTTGCTCGGCCGACGACGCGACCCAGGCGGCGACGGCTTCGCCGTCGGCCGCGTCGACCGCCGCGCCCACCACGGTGCCGAGCGCGGACATCTCCTCGACGGCCTGCTCCACCCCTTCGGCGTTGCGCGCACAGATGGCGACCGAGGCCCCCTCGGCGAGCAGCGTCTCGGCCACGGTGCGGCCGATTCCCTTCGTTGCTCCGGTGATGAGTGCCTTCTTGCCGGCGAGTCCGAGGTCCATGGTTGTCTCCTGTTTTCGTCTGGGTGCGAGCGAGCCGAACTTAACGAACGGTCATTCGTGAACTCCCACCGGACGGTGTCCGGAGGAAGCGGTGGGAGATCGGAGCGCAACGGCCCCGCCGATCAGTCGGTCAGATCGGGAATCGACCGGTTGTCGGTGACCGTCGTCGCAGGCGAGGGTTGCACCTCGTGTTCGATCGCCCTCGACGTCTCGTCGTCCGAGCTCGTCGGTCGTCGTCGGTTGACCTTGACGACCGCCTGGCGGCTGGCGACGGCGACGGCGATGATCAGGACGAGGCCCTCGAACATCGGCTGCATCCAGTCGATTTCTCGCGGGTACCGCAGGCCGATGCCCTTGATGCCGAACGCCAGGACGTACACGGCGATGATCGTGCCCCACACGTTCGGTCGGCCCTTCAGCTGGCTGGCACCGAAGAAGACGGCGCCGACGGCGGTGAACAGCAGCGGTGGGCCGACCGACGACGTGTAGGTCGCGAACTTCCACGAGTAGACGAGTCCGGCGAAGCCGGCGATCCCGGCCGATGCGATCAACGACCCCCACGCCAGGCGGTCCGTCTTCACGCCCGACAGGCGCGCCGCCTCGGGGTTTCCACCGGTTGCGAACATCTTCCGCCCGACGGGAGTGTGTTCGAGCACGTACCAGACCCCGGTCGCCACGATCAGCCCGAAGAAGAAGTAGTAGGGCAGCTCGATCTGCGTCTCGGACCCCGGCCAGGTGAACGAGAACAGGCTGCCCTTGCCGAAGTTGATGTAGCTGTCGCCGAAGGCGTTCGTGATGTTGCCGCCGTCGTGGATCCGGCGGATCAGCGCGGAGATCACCTGACTCATGCCGAGCGTGGCGATGAAGCTGTTGACCCGCAATTTGACCACGATGAAGCCGTTGACGAATCCGATCGCCAGGCAGGCGAGCATCCCGACCAACGCCCCGACCCCGTCGGGGAGGTCGGTCTCGAACGCCATCTTGTTGACGATCACGAGACTCAACGCCATCGTTGCGCCGATCGACAGGTCGAACGTGCCCGTGGTGAGTGGGACGAGAAAGGCCAAGGCGAGCATGACGACGATGACCTTCTCGGTCAGAACGAACTCGATGCTGCCGTTCCAGATCAGGAAGTTGCTCTCCGTGAGTCCGAAGAAGATGAAGAAGATCCCGAGGAGATAGAGCCCGCTGAATCGGTCGAGGCCGATGCGGTGCACCCACGAGGTCGACGTTCCGGCCTCCTCCTCGTCGGCGGGGGCAGCGTCGGGTTCGGGGGCGTCGGTGGTCATCGTCATGCTGTTGTTGCTTTCATTGACTGGAGTTGGGCTCGTTCGACGGCTTCGGTGGTCATCTCGGCGCCGCTCAGCTCGGCGATGATCGTGCCGCCGACCATGATCACGATCCGGTGGGCGACCTGGACGAGCTCATCGGTGTCGGTCGAAACCACGAGCACCGCCGCTCCGCTACCGGCGGCCTCGTCGATCAGCTTGAGGATCTGTTCCTTGGCCTTGACGTCGATGCCGCTCGTCGGTTCGTCGAGAACGAGGACCCTGGGCATGAGGCGCAGCGTTCGACCGAACAGCACCTTCTGCTGATTTCCGCCGCTGAGTGCGCCGATGGGGATCTCGGTACCGGCGGTCTTGATCTGCAGGCGGTCGATCCACACCCCGACCTCGGCCCGCTCCTCGTCGTGGCGGAGGCGCCCGCCGCGCCAGTTGCGTCCGACGTCGGCGAGGGTGAGGTTGTTGCTGACCGACTCCAGGGGAATGATCCCCTGGCTCGCGCGATCGGCGGGAACGAAGGCGAGGCCCGCCGCGATCGCCGCGTGCGGGTCGTAGTTCGGAATCGGTGTGCCGCACACGATGACGTTCCCGGAGTCGCTCGGTGTCTGCCCGGTGATGAAGGGCGCCACCAGTTCACGGCCGCTTCCGGTGATCCCGGCGACGCCGACCACTTCGCCCGGTTGGACGGTGAGGTCGAGATTGCGGATCGTGCCGCCGCTGATCGCCTCGACGGCGAGCCCGGCGGTCGACCCGATCTGGGCGACCGAGCGGTGTTCGATGCGCTCCAGCTCGTGACCGATCATCAGCTCGATCAGGCGACCGTGGTCGAGGTCGGCGGTCGGGCTGGTGGCCACCCGCTTGCCGTCGCGCAGCACGCTGACGTCGTCGGCGATCTCGAACACCTCGTCGAGATGGTGCGACACGTAGAGGATCGCGACGCCGCGCTCCTTCAACAGCCGGATCGCTCGGAAAAGACGCTCGACGTCGGCGCCGGGCAACGACGCGGTCGGCTCGTCGAGCACGAGGAGGTGCGCCTTGTTCTCCCAGTCGTGGAGCGCCCGGGTCAATGCGACCGCTGTCTTCTCCGACGGTGCGAGCATGCCGACCGGAACGTCGATGTTCACGTCGCCGAAGCCGAGTGCCTGGAGGCCCTCCGCCGCCCGTCGACGATCGGCCTTCCAATCGATCCGACCGAAGCGACCGGTCGTGTACCCCACACCCATCGAAATGTTCTCGATGGAGTTCAACGTGTCGACGAGCCCGAGATCCTGGTGGACGAAGCGGACGCCGGCGGCTTCGGCCTCTCGGCCGTCACCGAGATGCAGGGTTCGGCCGGCGAGCGTCGCGACCGAGCCGGGGTCGGGCTGGTGGAAGCCGGCGAGGATCTTGATGAACGTCGACTTTCCCGAACCGTTCTGGCCGACGAGGGCGTGGGTACGTCCGGCGTCGATGTCGATGTCGAAGTTGTCCAACGCGACTTGGCCCGGAAACGATTTGGTGAGGTCGCGCACGACGAGCAACTTGGACACGGATTCCCCCAGCGGTTCCGGCGCCCATGCCGGTCTGCCTTCGATAGTGAGAATATATTAGTCGGTCAATTAGTTGTGACCAACAGCACAACACCACAAGGGGGAAACCATGAAGACCGAACACGAATGCTCGCTGCGCCGTTGGCGTTGGCGTTGGTGATTGCCGCATGCGGCAGCGACGACGACTCGAGCGATGACACCGCCACCACCGAGGCCGCTGCCGACGACACCGCCACCAACGAGGCCGCGGGTGGCGACGGCCTCGCCGCCGCGCAGGCGGTGGTCGATGCGAATCTCGTGCCGCCGACCGAGATCGGTCCGACGATCCCGCTCGACTCCGTGCCGGAACAGAAGACGGTCGCGTGGCTCGAATGCTCGCTTCCCTCCTGCGCAGCCATCGGCGTCGGCTTCACCCAGGCCGCAGAGCTGCTCGGTTGGAACCTCGAGGTCATCTCGTGGAGCACGGACGCCGCGGCTGCGTTCCAACAGGCGCTCGACCAGGGTGTCGACTACGTCGCGATCACCGGCACGTCGCCGGCGCTCATCCAGGACCAGCTCGACCAGGCCAACGCCGCGGGCATCCCGACGATGAGCTGCTTCGACGCGTCGGAGCCGTCGCCCGATGGCTTCGCGATGCAGTGCGGTGACGCCACGGCGGTGGAACGCGCCGGCGACCTCATCGCGAACGCGATCATCGCTGACTCCGGTGGGACCGCCAATGTCCTGATGGTGAACATCCCCGACTTCACGGTGCTCGCCGTCGAGCGTGACGCTTCGCAGGCGGCGTACGAGGCCAACTGCCCCGACTGCACGTTCAACGAACTCGCCCTGACGCTCGACCAACTGCTCGCCGGTGAAGTGCCCGGTGCGGTCGTGTCGGCGCTGCAGTCGGATCCCGAGGTCGACTACGTCCACTTCGCCTTCGACGGGGTCGCGGGTGGCGTGTCGGCCACGCTCGCCGAGGCCGATCTGCTCGAAGGGCGCAACCTGGTTGGCGTCGACTACAACGGCGCGATCCTGCAGGAGATCGTCGACGGGACCCAGCAGTTCTGGACCACCAACCCGAAGGAGTACTCCGCGTGGCTGATGATCGACGCGATGGCGCGCGATGCGGTCGGCATGGACAACCCCGAGGAACGTGCCAATGCGCTGCTCCCGACGTTCATCGTGAACTCGCCGGAGGTTGCCGAGCCGCTCATCCCGACCGACGGTTGGCCGGGGCCCGACGGCCAGGCCGAACAGTTCGCCGCACTCTGGGGCGTCTGATCCTGCACGGTTGACTCGCTCCGACCGAGCGAATCGCCGAACACCGAGCGACCCCCGGGCGATGTCCGGGGGTCGCTCGCGTTCCGACTCGCGCCGCGCCCGCCCCGATTGCTACCGTCGCCGTTCGACACGAGAACTAGGGGGTTCCAATGGGCTTACTCGACGGGCGCGTCGCCTGCATCACGGGCGGGACGCGAGGCATCGGCCTCGCCATCGCGCAGGGCTTTCTCGACGAAGGCGCACAGGTCGTCGTCAACGGACGCGACGAAGCCAAGGCCGAGCGGACGCTCGCCGAACTCGATGCCGGCGATCGTGTGCACTACATCGCCGGAGACGTCAAGCAGCGCGACGTGTGCGAGGCGATCGTCGATGGCACCGTCGAGCACTTCGGACGCATCGACATCCTCGTACCGAACGCCGGCGGGTCCTCCGGGAACGCGCCTGTGGCCGACCTCACCGACGAGGCGATGCAGGATGCACTGGTGTGGAACTTCTGGCACACGTTCTGGACGATGCGTCGGGCGTTCCACTACATGATCCCGCAGGAGTGGGGCCGTGTCATGCCCGTCAGTTCGGTCGAGGGCAAGGTCGGCAAACCGGGCCTGTCGATCTACGTCGTCTCCAAGCACGCGATCAACGGGCTCGTGAAGTCCGCGGCCCACGAGGTCGGCACGCTCGGGATCACGGTCAATGCGCTGTGCCCGGGAGCGATCGAGACCGACACCATGATCGAACAGGGGCCGCCCGCCGCTGAGTCGATGGGCCTGACCTACGAGGGTCTGCTCGATGTCTTCGCTCAGGAGTCGGCGATCAAGCGTCTCAACGGGGTCGAGGAGGTCGCTGCGGTGGCCACGCTGCTCGCGTCGGACGCGGGCGGCGGCATCACCGGCTCACTCATCTCGATCGACGGCGGCACGGCTCCCTACTGAGCCGGGAACAGGGAACGGAGAAAGCATCATGGGAAAGCTCGACGGAAAGGTCGCCTGCATCACGGGCGGCACCCGCAGCATCGGCCGGGGCATGGCCGATGCCTTCCTCGCCGAGGGCGCGAAGGTCGTCGTCAACGGCCGCGACGAGGCAAAGGGTCAACAGTGTCTCGACGAGATGGGAGCCGGCGACGACGCCGCGTTCTACGCCGGCGACGCATCGAAGCAGGAGGCGGTCGAGGGCCTGATCGATTTCACGATCGAGCGCTACGGCCAGCTCGACATCTGCTGCCTCAACTCCGGAGGCGTCTCGATGACCGCGCCGGTCGCCCAGATGACCGACGAGGAATGGAACCTCGAGGTCGACTGGAATCTCAACCACGTCTTCTGGGGCATGCGCCGCGCCCTGCAGCACATGATCCCGCGCGAGTCCGGACGGATCATCGTCACGTCGTCGGTCGAGGGCAAGCTCGGCAAGCCGGGTATCCCGGGTTACGCCGCCACCAAGCATGCGGTGAACGGGCTCGTCAAGGCAGCGGCCCACGAGGTCGGCACGCTCGGGATCACGGTCAACTCGATCCTGCCCGGCATCATCGAAACCGACATCGTGCGCGCGACCGGGCCCGATTCGGCGGTGGCCATGGGCGTCGACGGGTACGACGCGCTGATCGAGATCTTCGCGTCCGAATCGGCGATCAAGCGCGCGAACACGGTCGAGGAAGTGGCCGCGGTAGCCGTACTGCTGGCCTCCGATGCTGCCAAGAACATGACCGCTTGCATGTTCCCCGTCGACGGCGGGGCAATGCCGTACTGACGATGCGGGTTCGATGACGTGAGGGTCTGATGTCGGAAAGCGTGAGCGCGGGGGTTGGGTACTCCCATCTCGCGCACGCCAGCGACCTCGAACCGTCCGTCGGACACGCCCGTCTACGCGCCGGCTGTCCGTTGCACACCGAGGTCACCCACGACCCACCGTTCCACGTGGCGAGCCGACACGCCGACGTCTTCGACCTGTTGATGCGCCCGGCCGAGTGGCGCAACGGCTTCGGTGTCGGTGTCCACGAGCAGGAGGGTGGGGTCCTCGGGACCACCGACGATCCGGACCACCGCCGGCAGCGGCGCGTCCTGCAGGATGCGTTCCGGCCGGCGTCGATCGCACGTCTCGATGTCGAGGTCGAGAACGTCGGAGATCGGCTCTGGCGTGACGCGTTCGGTGCGGATGGCGAGGGCGACTTCGTCCGACTGTTCGCGTTCCCGTTTCCCGCTGTCGTGATCGCCATCCTGCTCGGCGTCCCGCCCGAGCGACGCGACGAGTTCGGCCAGTGGTCCGACGACATCGTCAACACCCTCGGCGGGGCCGATCCGCGCCTGGCCGAAGCCGCGAACCGACACATCTTCGCGTTGGTCGACGAACTGGTCGACGAGCGGACGGCTCTCCATCACGGCGGTACCGAGATGCCCGACGACGTGCTCTCGGTGATGACCCGCGCGGAGCTCGACGGTGTACTCAGCCATCACGAGGTCCGTCGTCTCAGTCAGCAGTTGCTCGTCGCGGGTCACGAAACGACGGCGAGCCTCATCTCGCTGATGCTGTACCGGCTGATCCAGCGACCGGATCTCGTCGATCAGCTCCGGGCCGAGCCCTCGCTGATCCCCGCCGCCGTCGAGGAATTCCTCCGCTTCGATTCACCGGTACAGGGGCTGTTCCGGAGCAACCCCGTGGCGGCCGTCGCCTGTGGCGAGCATCTCCCTCCCGGCTCGCGGGTCCAGGCGCTCTTCGCGTCGGCAAACCGGGACCCCGAGGCCTTCGACGTACCCGACGAGTTGCAGCTGGATCGTTTCGCGTCGGGCGGCCGCTCCCACCTCGCGTTCGGATGGGGTGTGCACCACTGCATCGGTGCGCCGCTGGCCCGCCGCGAAGGTCAGCTCGCGTTGCGCTGGATCGTCGAGCGATTCGACCGCGTCGAGTTGCTCGGCGACGTGGCGGTCAACGAGCCGTTCATCCTGCGCGGGCTCACCACGCTCCCGATCCGGTGGACGACCCGCCGGTGACCCCCTCACCGTACCGATCGACGAACCACGCGTCGGTCGTGTCGAGAACTCGCCGTGCGCGATCGGTCGGATCGGGGAACGCCGAGCGCAACACCGCGGATCGGATCTCCATCGAGAGCGCCGTGGGGCGGGGGAGCGCGTCGACCAGCTCGCGGATCGGGAGTCCGCCGGCACCCAGCGTCGTGCGGCCGTCGAGCGCGTCGGCGTACGCGTCGTCGGGTGCCGCGGCCGGCGCGTCGCACAGCTGCGCGTAGGCCAGCCGCTCGGGTGCGACCGCGGCCACGTCAGCGGGCGTACCGCCGGTCCGTGCCAGGTGCAGGCCGTCGACGAGCACGCCGGCGTTCGGCCGGTCGACCCGGTCGAGAATGTCGATCGCCTGACGCAGGCTCGACACCGACATGAACGCGAGGAACTCGATCGAGCAACCGATGCCGTGTCGGGCTGCGAGGTCGCAGAGCTCGGCGAATCGCTCGGCGAAGCGGTCGTCGTCGACGCCACGGGACACCACGAGCAGGTTGCGTGCTCCCACCGCAGCGGCCGCCTCGATCATTCGGTCCCCGTGGTCGCCCGCCGGGGTGACGAAGACAGGCTCCATGTCGAGTGCGACGAGGCCGGTGTCGTCGAGGCGCCCGCGGACGTCGGCAGCGACGCCGTCGGTCCAGGTCTCGGGATCGAACCAGATTCCGCACGCCGGCCAACCTGCCGCAGCGCATGCCGCCACGAAGTCGGCCGGGCCCGTTTCCGGACACACACCGGCGGCGAGCGACAGCAGCCGTGAGGTCGTCATCGACGTCACCGTACCGCTCGAGGCCGCACCCGAGATGAGCGCGGGCGCGAGCGCTCCGACTCGAACCAGAGATCTCGCCCCTGGGAATCTGGGTGTGATGGCTGCCCGACCTGCGCTCGACGAACGGCTGGCCGCGCTCGCGTGCCCGGTCGACCACACGATCCTGGATCCGGTGGTCCAGGACTCGCCCTGGGACTTCTACGACGAACTGCACGACAAGTGCCCGGTGTTCCCGATGCCCGAGATCGGCGCGGTCATGGTGACGAGGTACGACGACGTCCGTTACGTCCTGACCCACCCCGAGCTGTTCTCGAGCAGCGGTCGGAGCGGGAAGGGGAGCGCCGCCAAGGCCGACATGTCGCGGCGGTACCAGGAGATCCTTCGGGAGCGCGGGTGGGGTCATGTCGAGACGCTGCAGCGGACCGACCCACCCGAACACACGGCCTATCGCCGGCTGGTCGCGAAGGCGTTCCTCCCGCGACGGATCCGGGAGATGACCCCGCACATCGAGGACGTGTGCAACGAGCTCATCGACCGACTGGTCGATGCCGGGGAGTGCGAGTTCCACATGGAGTTCGCGATGCCGCTGCCGGGCACGATCATCGCCGAGGAACTCGGCCTCGACCGCAGCGACATCCACCGTTTCAACCGATGGGCGGGTGCGATGCTCGCGATGGCGATGCGACCGCTGACCGAGGAGCAGATGCTCGAGGCGGTCGAGATCGAACTCGAGGCGCAACACCACCTCGCCGCCGAGTTCGAGCGGCGCCGGCAGGATCCGCAGTCCGACCTGATCTCGACGCTCGTCCACGCCCACGTCGGTGAGGACGGCGCCGAGCCGCTCAGCGTCGCCGAACTGCAGAACCTGATGCACCAGCTCGTCACCGGTGGATTCGAGACGACGACCAGCGCCTTGAACCATGGGATGTGGCTGCTCACGCGGCGACCCGACGTGCAGGAGCGGGTGCGAGCCGACACCTCGCTGGTGCCGTCGTTCGTCGAGGAGGTGCTGCGCTACGAGAGCCCGGTCGCGGGACTGGTCCGGCGTGCCACGCAGGACGTCGAGGTCAACGGGGTGGTGATCCCCGAGGGTGCGATGGTCATGGTTCGCTACCAGGCGGCCAACCGCGACGACGAGGTGTTCGAACACGCCGACGAGTTCGACCTCGACCGGTCACGCGACCATCAACATCTCGCGTTCGGTGTCGGGCCGCATTTCTGCGTCGGGGCTGCGCTCGCCCGGCAGGAACTCGTGTCGGCGTTCACCATCTGGCTCCAGCGCACGTCGAACATCGAACTCGCCCGACCCTTCGACGGCCCGGTCCACGAGCCGAGCTTCATGCTCTTCCCGATGGTCGAGCTGCCGATCCGATTCGCCGCCGTCTGAAGCTCTCGACGCTCGACGACGTCGCCACACCCGTCACCAGTGGCGGAGGTCGACGTCCCAACGGTCGACGATCGCGTCGCCGTCGACGAGCCAGAGATACTCGTGCTTCGCGATCGTCGGATCGATGTGTGCCGGTTGCAGGCGCACACGATCTCCGACCGACCACCCGGAGGGCTCGGTCGGGAGCAGCGTGGCGTGCTCGTCGGACAGGAAGAAGACGTCGCCGCCGTCCCACGTCGGGTTGCCGTGGTCCATCGCCATCGACTTGAGTCCGGTGTCGGCGATGATCCAGCCCTTCGAGCTGATCGAAACGACCGTGCCCAGCACGTTCAGAGCGATCTCGAATGGCAGGTCGAGCTTGGCGTACTCGGTGTCGAGCAACGTGTAGCTGCCGGCCTGGATCTCGGTGCACCACGTGTTCGTGTCGAACGTGCCGGTGCCACCGCCCGAGATGATGTGGCCGCCGACGTCGTCGGCTGCGGCGAGGAGCAGCGCCATCGACGCCTCGACCCGCTCGACCCGCTCCGATCGCTCGGTGACCATCATCAGATGCCCCTCGTAGCCCATCACGCCTCGGACGTCGAGGCCGGCGGCGCGGGCCCGGTCGGCGAGCCGACCGGCATCCGCCGGGTCGCAGCCGCACCGGGGGAGTCCGACATCGACATCGACGAGCACCGACCGCACGCCGCCGGCGATCGCCGCGTCGAGCGTGGCGTCGGAGTCGATGGCGACGGTGATGTTCGCCACCAGATCGTCACGGGCTGCGAGCGCTCCGAGGCGCGTGACGTCGAGCGATTCGTTGGCGAGCAGCACATCGTGCCCGAGGCCCGCGTGGATCAGGCCCTCCACCTCCCGCGGGGTCGCACAGCAGAATCCGGTGTGGCCGTCGGCCGCGAGCCTCGCCGCCAGAGCGGTCGACTTGAACGCTTTGACGTGCGGCCGCAACCCGACGCCCGGTCGCACGGCGTCCATCGCCGCGATGTTGGCCTCGAACACGGAGCGCTCGACGACCAGCGCCGGTGTGGGGATGTCGTCGATCGTCGTCGGGTCGGGCGCGGACATCTCGCGAGTCAAGCATGCCGGCGTGTCCCACCCCGTCACGAGCCGCCGTGCGGTCCGCATCGTCGGCGACGATGCGCCCGCCGTACCGTGCACTCCATGAGCGAACCAGTCGACAACTACGAGGACGTCACGGTCTATGGCCTCGACGATGACGATGAAGCAGAGATGCTCGAGGCACAGAACGAGTGCACGTTCATCTGGTCGAACAAGGAGGGCTGGCCCGTCGGCGTGATCATGTCGTACATCTTCCGAGACGGGAAGTTCTGGCTCACCGCGTCGAGCCAGCGCGCTCGCATCAGCGCCGTGAAGCGCGACCCGCGCGTCTGCATCGTGGTCACGTCCACCGGGTCGAGGATGGCGCGCAACAAGACGGTCACGTACAAGGGCACGTGCACCGTGCGCGACGACCAGGCGACGAAGGACTGGTTCTACCCGGCGCTGTCCGCTGCCATTCGCTATGACGATGCGGACGCGGCCGCGTTGTTCACCAAGTTCCTCGACTCGCCGCGGCGCGTGATCCTCGAGGTCGAGCCGACCCAGCGGATCGGCTACGACGGGGCCAAGATGGGCAAGGCCACGCAGGCGTGGATGGAGGCCCAGGCCGCGAAGGACGCGGGGACGTGAGCGAACGGTCGCCGCATCCGACGCTCGGGCTCAGCGCGGACGAGGTCCTCACCACCACCCGCAGTGTCCGCAAACGCCTCGACCTCACCCGTCCCGTCCCCCGCGACGTGCTCCTCGACTGCATCGACATCGCACACCAGTCGCCGACCGGGTCGAACTCGCAACGCTGGCGCTGGATGATCATCGAGGACGCCGACAAGCGCAAGGCGATCGCCGACATCTACCGCACCAACTTCGAAGCTGCCTACGCCGGTGCGCCGGAACCGGAGCCCGGTTCCCAGGCCGACCGCGTCAATCAGTCGGCACGGCATCTCGCCGAGCACCTGCACGAGGTTCCGATCCACGTGATCCCGTTGCTCGCCGATCGGATGGGGGAGGGGATCCCGTCGTGGCGCCAGGCGTCGCGGTGGGGTGGCATCCTTCCCGCGGTGTGGAGCTTCATGCTCGCATTGCGTGAGCGCGGCCTCGGTTCGGCGTGGACGTCGCTGCACCTCCAGAACGAACGGGAGGTCTCCGAGATGCTCGGCATCCCCTACGAGACCTACAGCCAGGCCGGTCTGTTCCCGGTGGCCTACACGATCGGCACCGACTTCAAGCTCGCGAAGCGTCCGCCCGCCGAGGAGTTCGTCCGCTGGGACGAGTGGTCCTGACAACATGTTCGTCGGTGCCAGGCACCGACGAACATGTTTGAGCAGTCAGCTCAGCGACCGGTGCGTGGCGAGCCGAGCAGCTCGTCGTCGAACGGCATCCGACAGCGACGCGAACGTCGGGTCATCCACGAGTGCGGTACGAGCACGGTGCGCTTCGCGGCGAATGTGTGTCGGCGAGCACCCGTAACGGTCCGACAGCTCGACGACGTCGGCCGAGCGGAGATCGAGGCACAACATGATCAGGAAGCGACGTCGTCGTCGCTCGTCCATCCGGCCGGATGTGCGGCGCAGGGTGTCCGCCAGCGCGTCCTCCAACACCGCTGGTGTCACGGCAGCCCGTGGTGGTAGGTCGTGGACCGGCCGCAGGTCCTCGGTGCTGATGTCCACCAGCTGAGCGAGATAGGTGCGGGGATCGATCGCCGAAGCGAGCGGCTCGGTGTTCATCCAGCGTGGTGCCTCGCGCCGTCCGAGGTACACCGGCAGGCTCGACCAGCGGTAGGCGCCCAGCGCGCGGCGGCCGGTGATGTCGATCGGGTTGGCGTGGATGTATCGGGTGACCCGGGTGAACCCCGCCTCGCCGGTCACGGGGTATCCGAGAAACCTCGGCGCGAAGAGCGGCCCGTGTCGACTCGTGCGCCGATTGAAGTGCCTTGCGTAGCCGGACTGGAGTTCGCACATCGCCTGCGAGGCCTGCACCGGGTCAGGGCACGATGAGAGATCACCGAGGAGATGGTAGTGATTCGACATCAGGGCGTACGCCGCAATGCCGAGCCCGTACTTGCCGCAGACATCGGCGAGGATGGTTTCGAAGACCAGGCGATCGGCGCTGATCGAGAAGAGGTCCTGTCCGTCGACGCCTCGGTTGATCAAATGGACGTGACGGGAAGTGGTGAGGTTGCGCGACGGTCGACCCATGCCCCTCACGGGGTCGTCGGGACGCCCGAACGGGAAGCGGTTCGTTGGTGCCTGGCACCAACGAACAATCAGTCGGTGGGGCCGCTCGTGGTGCCGACGCGGTGGTTGGCGACGAGCGGACCGCCGACCCAT
Source organism: Ilumatobacteraceae bacterium (assembly GCA_963824025.1). Lineage (GTDB taxonomy): Bacteria > Actinomycetota > Acidimicrobiia > Acidimicrobiales > Ilumatobacteraceae > Ilumatobacter_A. Next base: position 165,240 of record CAWGNY010000001.1, on the reverse strand, counting down.
CCGCACAGCTGTGGATCGCACTCGCGCAGCTCGCCCGAGATCCAGTGACCGTCGGTGCCGAAGATGCCCTCCTTCCCGTCGAGCGTGACACGGATGTTGCCGTTGCCGTCCTGCTCGTGCAGCGCGCCGGTGAAGGGATGCACGATGCCGTTCACGACGTCCTCGCCTTCGCCCCGGTGCCGACCGTGACCGGCACGTCGTCGTTGACCCACTCGCCGAGGAGCGTGTGCAGCCAACGGATCTTCGACTCCTGGTAGTTCGAGAACGTGGCACCCGGCTTGCGCGTGGTCTCCAGCCCCTTCTGCACCTTCGCCATGTTGAACACGTCCTGCTCGAACACCTTGGCCAGCATCCCGAGCTCCGGGGCGTTGGTCCATGGCTCGTCGGCACCCAGCTTGGTCTCCGTCGCGGGTGGCGGCCGTTCCCCCTTGAACGGGGAGAGCAGGAAGCACTCCATGATCGCCGAGCGATGGTCGTCGCCGTTCGGCCGGAATCGGTAGACGATGCGGTTGAACGCACCCCACGGATGGAAGTTCGGGAAGACCGTGTAGTCGAGCGAGTCCATCATCTCGGAGTCGCTCATCTGATCGACCATGTCACCGGCGATCGGGCGCCATCGTTCGCGAGCCATCCCGGCGAGCACCGCACGGGCGGTCTGGCCCTCCTCGATCGTGACCGGTGACTCGTGGTCGACCCGCACGTCGAGCATGCCGCGCGCCATGTCGTTCTCCGTGAGGTTGGCGTCGCCGAGCAGTGGGCTCGGTGTGCCGCCCGGCGTGATCACCCGAGCACAGTTCTCGAAGACGTCGATCTGACTGTTGACGTCGCCCAGGTAGGTGAGGATCTGGGGGTGGGTGGCGTTGACGTGGTACGCCTCGCAGAACGCCTCCTGGGCGATCTTCCAGTTCGCGTTGATCACGCGCGAGACGTGACCCTCGACGTAGCGGTCTTCGAGATTCCAGACCGCGAACTGCTCGATCGTGTCGCCGAGGTGGTCGGCGAGCGGCGCCGCGTCGGGGTCGGGATTGACGAACACGAAGCCGGCCCACGTGTCGACGCTGGCCTCGGGCAGCGTGAAGTCGTCCGGCCGCTGATCCACGTGCGGGAAGTCCCATGCCGCCGGCACGTCCTGCAGCTCGCCGTCGAGCCTCCATGCGAACCCGTGGAATGCGCAGCGGATCTCGGAGCAGTGCCCGTCGTACTCCTTGAGCTGGCGGCCACGGTGCAGGCAGGCGTTCGGGTACGCCTTGATGGTCCCGTCTTCCTGGCGCACGACCAGGAACGACAGCTCGGCGATGTCGTACACGATGTAGTCGCCGGGTTCGGGGATGTGCTCCTCGCGGCATGCGAACTGCCACACCTTCGACCACAGCTGGTCGACCTCACGGCGGTGCCACTCGCGGGACGTGTAGCGCTCGATGGGCACGTCGTCGCTGCCGAAGTAGCGCGGCGACTCGAGCCGCAGCACGTCGGGAACGGGATGGGTGTCGGCGTCGAGCAGGTCCTGGTAGCTGAGGCCCGGAGAGCGAGCTCCGGTGTCGAGTGTGGGGTCCTCGGTTGCGGTCATGTGATCATTATTGATCACGCGATCACTTCTCGTCGTAGCGGGAGCGTTCCAGCAGTCCATCGAGTCGGATGATCGCGTCGCGGTGGTCGCCGACGAGGATCGTCGTCCACCCCAGCGCGGCGGCCGGTTCGAGGTTCTGATCGAAGTCATCGAGGTACACGATCGCGTCGTGGCGGACGCCGAGTTGCTCGGCGGTCGCTTCGTAGATCGCCGGCTCGGGCTTGCGCGCCCCGACGGCGAAGGATTCGACGACGACGTCGAACAGCGCGAAGTCGATGTCGCGCTCCATCGTCGGGCGGAACTCGGCGAACGTGTTGGTCAGCAGCGCGGTGCCGAACCCGTCGCGCCGCACCGCGGCGACCGCTCCGAGCATCTCGTCGACCACCGCGTACCCGCCGGGCACCATCAGTCGGTCGATCTCGTCGCCGCGCAGGTCGACGCCCGCTGCATCGGCCCACGGACCGAGCGCGCCCTGGATGTCGGCGACCTCGATCTCGCCGCGCTCGGCCCGGTGCCACGGGTGGTCGGCACCGCTCGCGCGGGGTCCGAGCAGCACCTCGTGCATGACGGCGAGTTCGACACCGTGGGTTGCGGCGACGTCGCCGACCTGGTTGTTGATCGTGGTGATCAGGACGCCGCCGAAGTCGAAGACGACGGCGTCGATCCGCCGGGCGCTCACCCGTCAGTCGAACGAAGCGGTGGCGACGTGGTCGGGTCCGTACACCGGAGCCGATGCGTCGATGCGGTGTTTGCGGCTGACCGCGCTCACGAGGCCGCCTGCTCCCATCAACTCGCGCATCTCGAAGTAGTTGGGATGAACAAGATGCGCGGCCAGCGTCTCCTCTGATTCCCAGAGTTCGTACACCTGGATGACGTCCTCCTGGCACGGATCGGCTGCCCAGCAGTACGCGAGGCATCCAGGTTCATCGTTGCGGGTCTTCATCTGGTTCGGCACGGACTTCTCCAGTAGTGCCTGGCGTGTGGAGGGGTCGGCGATGGTGACGGTCGCTTCGACGACGACGAGACTCATGGGGGGCTCCTGGTCGGACTCGTCCCGAGTGGGTCGGGTTGGGTCAAGATGACGGACGTTGGACGTGGGTCAGTATGACAAGGAGCCTGCGTCGATCAGCGAACCGGAGGGACGGACATGCACGCAGCACTCATCACAGGGCAGGAGACCGTCGAACTCGTCGAGTTCCCCGATCCGACGCCCGCTCCCGCCGGCGTCGTCGTCGACATCGCGTTCTGTGGGATCTGTGGAACCGATGTCCACGCGTACCAATCCGGTCGCCCCTACAACCCCGCGATCTGCGGACACGAATGGTCAGGCACGATTTCGGCGGTCGGGTCCGAGGTCACGTCGCTCGCGGAGGGTGACCGCGTGGTCGTGGCCGCTGCACCGTCGTGTGGCAACTGTGCGGCGTGTCATCAGGGTCAGGCCGATCGTTGTCAGGTCGTGTTCCTCTCGGCGCTCGGGCGTGATCCGCTCGCGCCTCCGCACGGGGGCTTCGCACCGCGACTCCCCGTGGCCGCGACCCGGGTCGTCAGGACCGACAGCGGACTGTCCGACGAGCAGGCCGCTCAGGTCGAGCCGATGACGGTGGCCTTCCACGCGGTGCGGACGAGCGCGCTCCGCCTCGGCGACACCGCGGTGGTCCAGGGAGCCGGACCGATCGGGCTGGGAACCATGCAATGGGTGCGCGCCGGTGGTGCCGGCACGGTGATCGTCGTCGAGCCCAACGAGCAGCGTCGTGGGCTCGCGCTCGAACTCGGCGCGCATCATGTCGTCGCGCCCGGTGACGATGCCGACACGCTGATCAGGGAACTCACGCACGGGCTCGGCGCCGACATCGTCTACGAATGTGTGGGTCGGCCGTTCGCCGTCCAGTCGGCGGTCGACCTCGCGCGACGCGGTGGCGCGATGTGCCTGATCGGACTCGCCGAAGGCGACGCGCCGATCTCGCCGGGAGCGTGGCTGATCAAGGAGATCGCGGTCACCTCGTCGCTCGCGTACTTCCGTGAGGAGTTCGAGATGGCGATGGGGATGATGGCCGACGGACGGGTGCGGGTCGAACCGCTGCACACCTCGACCGTCGGTCTCGACGGGTTCGAAGCCGCGCTCGCCGACCTCGCGAGCGGCACGAGCGAGCAGGCCAAGGTCCTCGTCGACCCGAACTCCTGACCCACGATTTGCCGCGTCCCGGCACCGACAAATCGTCGCGGGATTTGCCGGTGCCGGGACGCGGTAAATCGGTGTGACGTTCGGCTCGTTGCCCTGATGTCCATTCGGTTAGTTTCACCGGACCGGTCGGCGTCAGCCGGTCGGACACCGGCCTCGGGAAGGTCGGTGACACTCTTCAACAGGGGGAACTCGTTCCAATGACAACACGATCCAGTAGGCGAAACCGTCGGCTCTTGGCCGGCGTTTTCAGCTTCGCTCTCGTCGCCGCGGCCTGCGGTAGCGACAGTGACAGCGACAGCGACAGCGGTTCGGACACCACCGAGGCGCCTGCCGAGACGGCCGCCGCAGAAGAAGCGCCCACGACCGACGCCCCGGCCGAGACGGCCGGCGAGGAAGAGGCGCCCACGACGGAGGCAGCCACCGACGACGGCGGCGAGGCAGCGCCGGCCGGCGAGGCCACGGGCGAGCCGTTCGTGATCGGTGTGCAGAACCTCGAGGGTGACCCCAACGGGTCGTTCCCCGAGTTCTCGATCGCGATCCAGGCGGCCGCCGACTACGTGAACGCCGAGCTCGGTGGTCTGCAGGGCCGACCGATCGAGATCGAGCTGTGCAAGTCGGTCGTCTCGCCCGACGATTCGCAGCGCTGCGCCAACGAGCTGTCCGCGGCCGGCGTCGACCTCGCGATCTCGACGATCAACTTCTTCGGGAACCACTTCTCGATCTACCAGGGCTCCGGGATCCCGGTCCTCGCGGTGACACCGATCACGATCGCCGACTTCACGTCACCTGGCGTGTACGCCATCGGTGCCGGTGGTGGTTGCCTCGGCGTCCACACGGGCCTGGTCGAGTTCGCGACCAACAACATCGAAGAGCTCGAGGGCATCGACGTCCAGAAGGTGGCCGTGCCGTGGGCCGACACACCTCCCGGCGTGGTCTGCTACAACGACCTCGAGGCCAAGCCGCTCGACGTGCTCAACGGCAGCGAGCCCGGTGACGCCGAGCGGGCAGGGTCGAAGCCCGACCTCACCCACATCGGGGTCCCGGTCGCACCGGCGCTTCCCGACGCTACGCCCCAGGCGACCGAGGTCCTCGACTTCGGTGGAGACGTGATCATCTTCTCCGGCCAGGGAGCCGACTGCTGGAACCTCGTCGACGCGATGGGCCGCCTCGGTTGGACCCCGGACCAGACGCCACTGGTGCTGTCCGGTGCCTGCACCGACTTCACCGCGATGGCGGCTGCCGGCGACCTGGCGAAGGGCATCTACCTGACGGGCACCGAGAACGGCGTCCTCGCGCCGCTCGACGGACTCGAGGGTCAGCACCTCGACAACGCCACGACCTACCAGACCAAGGGCATCGAGTACGGCATGACCGAGGACGACCTGTTCAAGGGGTTCGCCGGACAGGGCTTCTCCTCGATCATGTCGATCTGGGAGATCAGCCAGACCATCGACGGTGACGTCACCGGTGAGTCGATCGCCGACGCCTACGCGGCGACCGACGGCACGCAGCCGTCGTTCGGCAATGCTCCGCTCAACTGCAGCGGTGCGCCCGAGCCGTACGTCTCGGTCTGTGGATCGTCGATCTCGGTCGCCCAGTGGGACGGCGAGCAGCTCGTGACGGTCGTCGACCGCCTCAACGGACTCGACCTCGTCGCCGGTACGGAGCTGCGGCCCGGACCGAAGTGATCCGGGTGTCGGCGTGCGGGTCCGACCTCCGGGTCGGTCCGCACGCCGACGAACCACACCCGCCGTCCGGGTGCCCGAACACCTGAACACCCGAGGTCCTCGAGCCGGGACGACCACACGGTCGTCCCGGCTCGGACCTCGGATTCGCTCTTCCCGATTCTCGACGCACACCTTGGGGGCATTGCGTGCAGGACATCATCTTCGACCTCATCAGCGGTCTCGGCCTCGGCGCGCTGTTCGCGATGCTCGCCGCCGGCCTCGTCGTCTCCTACAAGGGCTCGGGCGTCATCAACTTCGCGCACGGCGCGCTCGCGATGTACGGCATGTTCACCTTCGACTCGGCGTGGAACCGCGGTGAGATCTTCCTACCGTGGGTCGACTTCCTCCCGACCAAGGGTCTGAACGTTCCCGTTCGGATCACGGTGGCGTCCGATGGCAGCTGGGAGATGGTCCCGTCGCTCATCGTGGCGTTGCTGATGGCCGCCTTCCTCGGCCTGTGCGTCCACTTCCTGGTCTTCCGCCCGCTGCGCAACGCCGCCCCGCTGGGCAAGGTCGTGGCGTCGGTCGGTCTGCTCCTGTATCTCCAAGGCGTGGCGCTGCTGAACTTCGGCACGTCGTTCCCGCAGCCGCGCAGCGTGGTTCCCGACGAGGTCGTCCAGAACTTCCTCGGCCTCGGGAAGCCCTACCCGCGGAACTCGATCTACGTCGTCGGCTTCGCGATTCTGTTCGGGCTTGTCCTGTGGGCGGGATACCGCTTCACCAAATTCGGGCTCGCCACCCGTGCCGCGGCCGGCAACGAGAAGGGCGCGATCCTGCTCGGCTACTCGCCGCAGACGCTTGCTGCGGTCAACTGGGTGATCGCCTCGGTGACCGCGACGCTCGCGGTGATCGTCGTCGGACCCATCCAGGGCACGATCACGCCGATCGGGCTGTCGGCGCTCATCGTGCCGGCGCTCGCCGCCGCCCTGATCGGCAGCCTGCGGTCGATCCCGATCGCGATGGCCGGCGGCCTCGCCCTCGGTGCGGTCCGCACCTTGATGGAACTCAACAAGGCCAGTTGGTTCGACACCGGTCCGTTGACCTGGATCGAGAACGGTGTGGCCGACGCCCTCCCGCTGATCGTCATCATCGTCGTGCTGGTGCTGCGCGGCAAGAGCCTGCCGATCCGCGGCACCGTCGAGGAGCGCCGCCTGCCGCTGGCGCCGATGCCGAAGCGGATGTACGAGCACGCGCTCGTGTGGGTCACGCTGATCGCACTGCTCGCGTTCGTCTTCGAGAACTCCGGCGACCGCACCCGCTTCGCCAACGCGCTGCAGAACGGCCTGGTTCTCGCGATCGTGATGCTGTCGCTCGTCATCCTCACCGGCTACGTCGGCCAGATCTCGCTGATGCAGATGTCGTTCGCGGGGATCGCCGCCTTCTTCACGGCACGGATGATGGCCGACGGGATCGGACGAGGATCGAACCTCACGCCGGTGACCGGTCCCGGCTTGCCGTGGCCGATCGCCGGGCTGATCGGGATCACGGTGGCCGTGGTCGTCGGGGTGGTGGTCGGATTGCCCGCCCTGCGCATCCGCGGTGTCCAGCTCGCCGTGGTCACGATCGCAACCGCCGTGGCGATTCAGTCGCTGTACCTCGAGAACGAGGTGATCACACAGCTCCGCGCGGGCATCCCTGCCTACGTCAAGGAACCGACCTTCTTCGGCGTCGACATCGGTGCCCGCAGCGTCCGACAACAGAACGAGAACCCGCTCTTCGTCCTGTTCGGCGGTGTCGTGCTCGCGCTCTGTGCGCTCAGCGTGGCCAACATCCGTCGCACCGGCGTCGGGCGTCGGTTCCTCGCGGTTCGAGCCAACGAGCGAGCGGCGGCCTCCGCCGGGATCAACGTGGCCCGAACGAAGCTCCTCGCGTTCGCCATGAGCGCCGGCATCGCCGGGCTCGGCGGTGTGATGCTCGGCTTCAAGCAGGTCGAGGTCTCGTCGGCCAACTTCGTCTACGGGGCCAGCCTCGGGATCCTCGCGACGGCCTACCTGGCCGGGATCACGTCGATCAACGGTGCGATCGTGGGCGGCATGTTGATCAGCGCCGGCGCGTTCGTCCCGACGTTCTCCAACTACATGTTCGCCGGCACCAACATCGACAGCTACATCGGCGCGCTGACCGGACTCGGCATCATCGTCACGGCGATCGTGCACCCCGAAGGCATCGCTCCCTTCTTCGGAGACGGGGTCAGACACGCGGGCAACTGGCTCGTCGGCGCGATTCCGGGGGCGGAGACCGTCCGATCCGAATACCGCGGGCCGCGCGGCGCTGCGGTCAAGGCGTTCATGGCGGCGCTGGTCATCGGCACCGCGTTCTTCCTGTACAACGCGAAGTTCGTGGAGAACGTGTACCTGTGGGTCGCAATCACCGCGATTCTCTTCTGGGTCGTCATCGTGATCGCCTCCGTCGTCCTCGGCGGGATCAGGCCGACGTTCGGCGAGGCAGGCGCGGCGTGGGTGTCGTGGGCCAAGCGGTTCGGACCGACCGCACTCGCGGGATACATCGTCGGGTGGCTGATCTGGCCGATCCGAGTCGACTCCTACTCCAAGCTCTGGATGCCGCTGGTCGGGGCCGGCCTTGCGTTGTTCATCCGGTCGATCGTGCGACAGATACGCGGTTCGGCGGAGAAGGAGGCGGCCGCAGCCGCCGCGGAGTCCGACGACACGGCACAACCGAGTCCCGAACCATCACTCGCGGGGGTGAACTGACATGGCACTGCTCGAAGCACGCGGCCTCAGCGTCAACTACGGCGGTCTCTACGCGAACCGTGACATCGATCTGGATTGCCACACCGGCAAACTCGTCGGACTGATCGGCCCGAACGGGGCCGGCAAGACGACGTTCATCGACGCGATCACCGGCTTCACGCCGATCAGCGAGGGACACGTGACGTTCGACGGTCAGAACCTCGAGGGGCTGACACCGGACGCCCGTGCCAAACTCGGCCTCACGCGAACCTTCCAGTCGCTCGAGCTGTTCGAGGACCTGAGCGTGCGCGACAACCTGATGGCCGCCGCGGAGCGCCCGCAGTGGTACTCCTTCATCACCGACATCCTGCTCCCCGGGCGCAACGAGCGCCAGTATCGCGAGCAGGTCGATTGGGCGCTGGACATCATGCGCCTCACCGACATGGCCGACACACTGCCGAGTGATCTCAGCCATGGACAGCGCAAGTTGATCAGTGTGGCGCGAGCGCTCGCGGCCAAGCCGAAGCTCGTCCTGCTCGACGAGCCCGCGGCCGGTCTCGACACGGCCGAGAGCCAACTGCTCGGCAGCCACCTGCGTGACTTCCTCGAACACGACATGAGCCTGTTCCTCATCGACCACGACATGGGTCTCGTGTTGAACGTCTGTGACTACATCTACGTGCTCGACTTCGGTGAGATCATCGCCCAGGGCACGGCATCGGAGGTGCGCGCCGATCCAGTGGTGATCCAGGCGTACCTCGGCGAGAGCGCCGGCGAGGCGCAAGCCACGAGCGGCGCGACGTTCGGCGGAGGTGTCGAGGATGATGCCGCTGCCTTCAACGCCGTACTGGAAGACGTCATCGAGGAGGCGCCATGAGCGACAACGACACCACCGCAACCAGCGCGCCGGCGAGCGACGTCGAGTTGTTGATCGACGTCCGCGGGCTCCACGCCGGCTACGGGGGGATCCCTGTCGTCCGCGACCTGAACCTCACCGTCGGCCGCGGCGAGGTCGTCGCCCTCCTGGGACCGAACGGGGCCGGGAAGACCACCACGCTGCTCACGCTGTCGGGCCTGTTGACCCCTCTCGCCGGTGAGGTGATGGTGCTCGGTGAGAAGGTCGACGGGTCGAAGCCGTACAGCATCCCGCGCCGCGGGCTCGCTCACGTTCCCGAGGACCGCTCGCTCTTCTTCGATCTGACCGTCGACGAGAACATCAAACTGGGTCTGACCGGCAACAGGAGTTCGCGCAAGGCCGCGCACGAACGTGCGATGGAGTTGCTCCCGGCGCTGAAGCCGCTCGGCGGCCGTCTCGCGGGACTCCTGTCGGGCGGTGAACAACAGATGCTCGCCGTTGCCCGCGCCCTGGTGTCGGAGCCGAAGTGCCTCCTCGTCGACGAGATGAGCCTCGGCCTCGCTCCGATCATCGTCGAACGCCTCCTCCCGATCGTTCGCGACATCGCCGACCAGACCGGCTGCGGGGTGCTCGTGGTCGAGCAGCACGTGCACATGGCACTCGAAGTGGCCGATCGCGGCTACGTCCTCAACCATGGTGAGGTGTTGCTCCAGGGCACCGCGGCGGAGCTGTCGGCGAATCGTGCGGTGCTCGAAGCGAGCTACCTCGGCGACGCCGCCCTGCACTGAGCGGGCATGAACGACTGGGCGTTCTACGCCCTGCTGGGCGTCGGCACCGGCGCACTGTACGCAGCGTTCTCGTTGAGCGTCATCATCACGTACCGCGGGAGCGGTGCCGTCAACTTCGCCGTGGGCGCGATGGCGATGATCCCGTCGATGGTGTTCGCCGAACTCCGCCTGACCGGAGACCTGGTGCTGCCGCTGGTGATCGTCCCGTCACGCTTCTCGTTCGGTGCACCGCTCGGGGTCGTTCCGGCCGCCGTGTTGGGGCTCGCCGTCGGCCTCGTCGTGTCGGTGGTCATCTACGTCGTCGTCATCCGCTCGTTGCGGACGGCACCGCCGGTCACGATGCTCGTGGCGACCGTCGGGCTCACGCTGGTGCTCCAGGCCCTCGCCGTCAAGAACTTCGGGAACGTCACCCTCCGCGTCCCGACGATCCTGCCCGACGACGTGATCCGCGTCGGCGGCCGCCCGTTCCCGGTCGATCGCCTGTGGGTCCTGGGCACGGTGTGCGTGCTCGCGCTCGGGGTGGCCGTCGTGTATCGAGCGACCCACTTCGGCATCGCGACCCGGGCGGCGTTCCTGAACGAGAAGGGCGCGATCCTGCTCGGGCTCCACCCCGCCCGACTCGGGCTCTACAACTGGGTCTTCGCGTCGATGTTGGCCGCCTCGGTCGGCATCCTCGGCTCGTCGCTCGGTGGCGTCAGCCCGTTCAACTTCAGTCTGTTCGTGGTCCCCGCGCTCGGGGCCGCGTTGGCGGCCCGCCTGAAGTCGATCCCGATCGCGGTCGCGGTCGGCGTGGCGATCGGCAGCTTCGAAGCGATCGCGGTCCACATCGTCTCGCAACGCCAGGTGCCGCGGTTCTTCCTCGGTGGCATCAGCACGCTGGTGCCGTTCGTCGCGATCATCGTCGCGCTGATCATCGTCGGGAATCGGCTCCCGACCCGCGCGGCGATCCTCGAACGGGCGCAGGTGCCGGTCGCGCTGCGCGGTGCGCACCCTGCGGTGTGGCTGGTGACGATCGGCGTCGCGGCGCTCGTTCTGGCGTCGAACGATCCGACGGTCCGCTTCGCCGCGATGCAGACCCTGTTCGTCGTGACGCTCCTGATGTCGATCGGGCTCTTGACCGGCCTCGTCGGGCAGGTGTCACTGGCCCAGTTGTCGCTGGCCGGATTCAGTGCCTTCATGTTGTCCCGATTCGACACGACGCTCGGCTTCCCGCTGGCGCCCATCGCCGCCGTGGCAGTGACGGTCGTCGTCGGAACCCTCGTGAGCATCCCCGCCCTCCGCGTACGGGGCGTCCAGTTCGCGATCGTCACGTTCTCGCTCGCCGTCGTCTTCGACGACCTGCTGTTCCGGAGTCCGACGTTCGTGGGCCGCGGCGGAATCGCAGTCGTCGAACCGCCGATCCTCGGCGGTCTGGAGTTCGGCATCTTCGACGGCGGGCAGTTCCCGGCCAAACGGTTCGGCTTCATCATGCTCGCAGTTGCACTGTGCTGCGCGTTGCTCGTGCTGGGCGTACGGCGCGGGGCGTTGGGCCGGCGCTTCCTCGCCGTGCGCGCGAACGAGCGCGCGGCAGCCGCCGCCGGGATCAACGTCGCACGCACGAAGGTCCTCGGTGCTTCGTTGGCATCGTTCATCGCAGGTGTCGCCGGGCTGTTGTTCGGTTACAAGGCGACCACGTTCAACGGCGGGGGGCTGACCGCCCAGGACGGACTCCAACTGTTGGCGCTCGCCTATCTCGGTGGGATCGGGTCGATCGCCGGGGCGGTGGTGGGGGGAGTCCTCGCGCCGTCGGGCCTGTTCGCCGTGGTGATCCTCGGCGGCGGCTCGTCGATCGATCAGTTCCTGATCACGGGACTCGGGCTCGTGTTGGTGGCGGTGAAGTTCCCGCAGGGCATTGCCGGCTCCTGGCAGATGTTGCGCGCGCGGATGGCCGCGGACGAGGCCGATGCTGCTCGACCGCTGAACGCGCCGCGTGGCCAGCACGCGACCGACCGAGCCCCGGCGGTCGTGATGGAATCGGTGCGCGCCGAATCGACCGCTCGACGCTCCGGATCGGGCGACGAGGCTCCGTCGCCGGCCCCACCCGAGTCGTCGGACGACACCCTGTGGCGTCCATGATGGGCCGATGACCGACTCACCGTCCGCCGCCTCCTCCGACGCCCCCGGTGCTGGCCGGCCCGCGCCCGTCGGTGGCTCACGTCGGATGTTCGCCGCCGACCTCCTCGCCGGCTCGACCGCACTCGTCACGGGCGGAGGAACGGGGCTCGGCCGAGCCATCGCCGAGGGACTGTCGGCAGCGGGCGCCCGCGTCGTGATCGCCGCCCGCCGTCGTGACGTGCTCGAGGTGGCCGCCGGCGAGATCACCGCGGCCACCGGCAATCCGGTCGACGTCGATCTCGTCGACATCCGCGATCGCGAGAGCGTCGAAGCGCTGGCCGGCCGTCACCCCATCGACATCCTCGTCAACAATGCCGGCGGTCAGTTCCCACAGGAGGCCCGCCGATTCAGCCCGAACGGGTGGAAGAGCGTGATCGACCTCAACCTCAACGGTACGTGGTCGATGACGCAGCTGTTCGGCAACCAGATGCTCGATGGCGGCGGCGGCGCGATCGTCCAGATCGTCGCGATCGTCGGTCGCGGGCTCCCCGGCATCGCACACAGCGCGGCGGCGCGTGCCGGGGTCGTCGAACTCTCCAGGACCCTCGCCTTCGAGTGGGGCCCGAAGGTGCGTGTCAACTGTGTGGCACCGGGAGCGTTCCGCACCGACGGCTGGGAGCGAACGTACGACGAGGAGGTCGGCAGCGACATGTCCGGTGTTCCGCTGCCGTACCCCGGCCGACCCGATGACATCGCCAACTCGGTCGTTTTCCTCGCGTCACCGGCGGCGGCGTACGTCACCGGGGAATGTCTGTACGTCGACGGTGGCCACGTCCTGCACGGCCCGATCAGTGCTCTGCCGCCGGACGGCTACCCGGACCGGCGCTGACGGTGGCCCGTGCCTTACGCTCGGGAGATGGCGACGTTGCTGGCACACATCACGGTCAAACCGGGTTCGGAGGAGCGGTTCGAGGGCATCGCCCGCGAGTTGTACGAGCGGACACACGCGGACGAGGAAGGCGTCCTCCGCTACGAGTACTGGCGCGGGAGCGACCCGCGGACGTACTACACGTTGTTGTCGTTCGACGACCATCGCACCTTCATCGGCCATCAGACGAGCGATCACCACGAGCGCGCCTCGCCGGCGATCGGCGAAACGGTCGAGGCGCTGCGACTCGAGTGGGTGGACCCGGTCGCCGATGCGAGCCCGCTGCCGCCGACCATCGCACAGGGTGCCCCCGACGGAGCGGATGAACTGACGGTGGCCTACACCGAGCGCTTCGCCGCCGAGATCGCCGACTGGTGGTTGACGCAGCGCTGATCCGGTCGTCGATGCGGTGTCAGTCGGTCGCCGGCTCGCGACTCCACAGCACGTCGAAGTCGCGCTCGATGTCGAGGACCTGGTACGCCCGTCCGAGTCCGACGCAGAATCCCACCGTCACGGTGAGTTCGAGGATCTCGACGTCGGTGAACAGCTCCTTGAGTTGCGCCCACATCGTGTCGTCGATGGCGGTGTGGTCGATCGCGAACTGTTCGGCGAACGCGGCAGCCAGCTTCTCGCGCGCCGTGAACTCCGGATTGCTCCGGAAGTCCTCGACGCCGTGGTACAGCTCCTCGGTGAGTCCCTGCTGCATCGCCGATGCAGCCCGAGTGTTCAGTCAAACGTGGCACTCGTTGAGCTGGGCGATCCGCATGCGCGCCACCTCGCGCTCGCGCACGGTGATGCTCGTCTTGGTGTAGACGGCCTCGCCCATCACGCCCATGGCCTGGCCGAGCGCAGGGGCGAGCCCCCAGATGCGCTTGGCTTCCATGCCCTCGCCTTCGGGTACGTCGATCTTGGCCATCAGGACTCCTTGCGGTGGGTGCGGGACGGTACGACGGCGATCATGCGACGGCCTCGGTGGCCTTCACCACGGCGACGGGAATGGCACTCGAGACGACCATGCCGGTGACCGGGTCGTGGCCGACATCGGTGGACACGAGCCGGCTGGTCGGTGCTCCGATCTCGCGGACCTTCTCGTCGGTCAGCGAGCGACCTCCCCAGGAGTGGGCCATCGAGATCACGCCGCGCTTGACGTCGTCGGCAGCCTCCACCACTCCGAGCAGCGATGCCTGTGGCGAGCGGATCTCGATCACGTCGCCCGATTCCAGGCCGAGCTCGGCGACGTCGTCGGGATGCATGTACGCCGGGTTGGTCGTGCCCTTGCGGGCGAGCCCCGGCAGTTCGGTCCCGGTCGAGTTGAGAACGTGCTTCAGCCGCCGGCTGACCAGTCGGAACGGGTACGCGGACACGTCGGACCCGGCGAACGTGTCGGGGGTCTCGGCGAGCACCTCGGCGAGCTCGGCGACGAAATCGTCGGGCGCCGGTGTGAATCTGGCCGTCGCGTTGTCGTCGGCGGGTTCGACGACCAGCTTCTTGTCGAGATGGACGGTGCGCAGATTGGCCCGCACTTCGTCGAGCGGCATCCGCGAGCCGTGGTACGAGCGATCGATGATCTCGTCGGTGTCGGGCCGCTCGGTCATGTCGGGCGATCCGCCCGGAAGCGGCAGCGTGCTGTCGAGCCGCGAGGCGAGCTCCCAGAACACCTCCCACTCGTTGAGGACGTCGCCGTCGCGTTCGACGACCGGCGCCGTGTAGTTGGTGTACGGCGCGCGGAACCACCGGTCCATGAGGTGTGGTACGTCGGCACGTTCGAGCGGCAGTGTCGGTGCGATCACGTAGTGGGCCAGCTCGGCCGACGCGGTCATCCGGTAGTCGACAACGACGAGCAGCTCGAGGTCCTCCATCGCCTGCATCGTGAGTTCGTGATCGGGGAACGCGACGACGGGATTGCCTCCGCTGACGATCAGGGCGCGGATCCGACCGTCGCCCGGGGTGAGGATCTCCTCGGCCAAGGTGGCAGCCGGCATCTCGCCGCGGTAGCCGCGTAGGTTGCGGATGCGCGCCTCGGGGCCGTTTGCCGGGCTGCGCGGCGCCGTCGCCTGGGCGCGATGCGGCATTTCGGGATACAGCAGCATCCCGTTCTCCATGAGGTCACCCTCCCGGTTGACCCTGCCGAGAATCGTGTTGAGGACCATCGTCATGTGCTCGGTGAGGCTCGAGTGCGCCGCCATGTTGGGGCCCGTGCCGGTGCCGGCCGTGCCGCGTGGCCCCGCAGCGAACATCCGTGTCGCCGCCACGATGTCGTCGGGGTCGAGCTGGGTCCGTTCCGCCACCAGGTCGAGCGTGAACCCCGAGACGGCCGTCTCGAGCTCGCCCATCTGGTCGACCCAGCGCTCGCAGAACTCGTGGTCCTGAAGACCCTCGTCGAGGACGATCTTGATCATCCCGGCGAGCAGCGTCGTGTCCTGGCCGGGTCGGATCTGGAGATGGATGTCGGCGAAGCTGGCCAGCTCGGTCCGCCGCGGATCGATGACGATCAGTTTCATTCCCTCGGCCTTGCGACGGCGCATCACCGTGAACGGGTTCGTGCCCTGGAGCCCGCCGAGCGGGGCATACGACGAGACCATCGAGTTGTAGCCGATCGCCATGTGGACGTCGGAGTCGGTGAACGAGTGGTAGCCGGCTTCCCACCCGCCGAGGCGCAGCGGGGCGAGACCCTTCGCCGGCTGGTCGATCGTGACCGAGGTGTAGAACGACACCGAGTCGAGGCCCTGGTGGAAGGCCCGCGCAGCGGGCACGGCGACGGAGTTCTGGTAGCCGCCGGTGCCGGTGTACGACGCAACCGCCCGCGGACCGTAGGTGTCGATGATCCGCCGCAGCTCGGACGCGATCTCGTCGAGCGCTTCGGCGCTGGTCGTCTCCTCGAAGGTGCCGTCGGGGCGGCGACGCAGCGGTCGGCGGATCCGTTTCGGATCGGACATCTGGTCGGGGATCTGGCGACCCTTGATGCACGTGTATCCCTCGAACAACGGGTCGTCCATCACGCCGCGGACGGCGAGGACCTTGTTGTCCTCGATGTCGACCTCCATCGGACAACTCGCATGACAGACACGACAGAACGTGTGCTCGGTGCGTATCCCGGTTCCGGCTTCGCTCGACATCTCCGACTCCCTCACGGTGCTCGATGAGTTTCCGTACGTCCGTAAAGTAACTCGTCGGCTAGGTTCGCCACGCAGCGGACCGGCACGGGTTCGGCATGGTTCGTAATGGTTCGCAACGGTCAGGACTGGGGGTCGCAGATGCAGGTCACGCACGTTTCGGGGAGCGCACGATGAGTCGCCCGTTCCGGTTCGGAGTGCAGAGCTATTCGGCCGAGAGCCCGCAGGATTGGCGGGATCAGGCCAAACGCGCCGAGGACCGTGGATTCTCGACGTTCAGCGTCGCCGACCACGTGATCGGCCCGGGTCCGGCACTCGCCGCGACCAACCACCCGGTGCAGGACGTCGCCGCGATCCCGGCCATGGCGGTCGCGATCGAGGCAACCGACACGATCCGTGTCGGCGCCCGGGTGTTCTGTGTCGACTACCGCCAGCCCGTGGTGTTCGCCAAGGAGTTGGCGACCCTCGACTTCTTCTCGGACGGCCGGCTCGAACTCGGCCTCGGCGCCGGTTGGCTCCAGGGTGAGTACGAGGCGATGGGGGTCCAGTGGGATCGAGCGGGCGTGCGGCTCGACCGCTTCGAGGAGACGATCGCCCTCATCCGTCAGTTCTTCGGCGACGGGCTGGTCGAGTTCGACGGCGAACACGTCCACGCCTCGGGGTTCGAGGGCTTGCCCAAGCCTCCCGAGGGAATGCCGCCGATCATGATCGGTGGGGGAGCGGAACGGGTGCTCGGGATCGCCGGACGCGAAGCCGACATCGTCAGCCTGAACTTCAACAACAGTTCGGGCAAGATCGGCCCGGACGGAGTCGGGAGCAGTACAGCCGCACTCACCGCCCAGAAGATCGACTGGATTCGTGCCGGAGCCGCCGGCCGCACCGACGGGCGGACCTTCGACGACATCGAGATCGAGATCGGTGCGTACTTCACGGTGGTCACCGACCAGCGTGAGGCGACGCTCGCCAAGATGGCGCCGATGTTCGCCCTCGAACCCGAACAGCTCGCCGAACATCCGCATGCGCTGATCGGATCCGTCGACACGATCTGCGACCAACTCGTCGAACGGCGCGAGACCTACGGGATCTCCTACGTCACCTTCGGCGGATCGGCCGCCGAGTCGGTCGCTCCTGTCGTCGAACGCCTCGCAGGGACCTGACCGTCCCGATCGTCGCTCCACCCCCGTTCACGGCCTGACCGCACCCGTTCACCCATCAACTCCACGAACACGAGAACAAGGACCACCATGAAAGTCGGCATCAACCTCCCATCGCAGTTCCCCATGGACAGCACCGTGCAGATGATGGAGGTGTACGAGCAAGTCGGGTTCGACTCGTACTGGGCACCCGACCATCTGCTCGGCGTGTTCCACCCGGACCTGTGGAGTGAGACGCCGCTCTCGGCACTCGCCGCCGATCCCGACGCCTTCTACGACCCATTCGTCTACGGCGCGGTCGTGGGCACGATGACCGACCGGCCGTTCGGGATCTCCGTCACCGACTCCACCCGCCGCGGCGCGGCCGACCTCGCCCGGACGGCACTCTCGCTCAACGACCTCAACCCCGGTGGCTTCATCCTGGGAATCGGCTCCGGCGAGGCCGAGAGCCTGCTGCCCTTCGGGTACCCGTTCGACAAGCCCGTCAGCGTGCTCGAAGACGTGCTGCGAGACCTGCGCTCCCTGCTCGACACGGGCCGGATGGCCGACGGCGGCGTGGGTCGCATGGGCCTGCCGCTCCAGGCCGAGGGCCGTGGCAGCCCGCCCGTGTGGGTCGCCGGCCACGGGCCGCGGATGTTGCGCCTCACCGGCCAGTACGGCGACGGATGGATCCCCGCCTGGTGGATGAAGCCCGAGGAATACGGCGAGAAGCGTCGGATCATCGCCGAGCACGCGGCGGCCGCGGGCCGGCCCGCACCCGAGAACTCGCTCCTGCCGTTCGTGCTGTTCGCCGAGAGCCAGGACAAGGCGGCGGAGATGTTCGAGGCCGAACCGCTCGGCAAGCTCTTCGGCCTCTTCGCGATGGGTCACATCTGGGAATCGCACGGCCTCCAGCATCCGCTCGGCAACGACTCGCTCGGCTTCGTCGACGTGATCATCCACGACCTCGACGCGAACGACCTCCGCGACCTCGCCGACACGATCCCGTTCGACATGGTCAAGGAGGTGCTGTTCATCGGGAACTCCGAGGAGCTCGCGACGCAGTTCGAGGGCTATGCGAAGAACGGCCTCGAGCACATCGTGCTCGCCAACATCACCGGCGTCGTCGGTGGGATGGACGAGATCATGGCTCGGGGCATGGAACTCCCGACCCTGAAGAACGTGCTCTCCGAACTCTGATGATCCAATCCGCGCCGACGCCTTCGAGGAGGCCCCGATGACCGACCTGGCCACGTTCAACCCGTTCGACCCCGACACGCTGCAGTGTCCGTTCCCGCACTACGCGCAGATGCGCGACGAGCAGCCCGTGATGTACCTCGAGTCGATGGGCATGTACCTCGTCACGCGGTACGACCTGGTGCTGCAGATCGTGCGCGACGTCGAGACCTACTCGTCGCAGTTCGGGATGGCGAGCATGGCCATGCCCGGCGATGCGCAGCAGCGGATGGCCGAAGTCATCGCCGAGGGATACCCGCGGGTGCCGACGATGCTCACCGCCGACATGCCCGATCACACCCGGTACCGGCGCCTCATCTCGAAGGCGTTCACGCCCAAGGTGATCGCCGAACTCGAACCCGTGATCCGCTCGATCACCACCCGGTTGATCGACGCGTGGTTCGCGGCGGCCCCCGGCGAACCGGTCGATCTCGAGTTCGTCGAGCAGTTCGGTGTGCCGTTGCCGGTCGAGGTGATCGCGCACGCTCTCAACGTGCCCGACGAGCGGCTCGCCGACTTCAAGCGTTGGTCCGACGACTCGATCGCCGGCATCGGCACCCAGATCGGACTCGAGGAACGACTCGAGGCGGAGAAGGGTGTCAACGAGTTCCAGCACTACTTCGCCGACCAGTTCGAGCAGCGCAAGGTGAACCCGCAGGACGACCTGCTCACGAACCTGCTGAACGCGCGGGTCGACGACGACGATCCCGACATCCCCGACAAACGCCCGCTCGACATGCCCGAGATGCTGAGCATCGTGCAGCAGCTCCTCGTCGCCGGCAACGAGACGACCACCAAGCTGCTCACCGAGACGGTTCGCCTGCTGGCCGAGAACCCCGATCAATGGCAGCGTCTGAAGGACGATCCGAGCCGCGCCCCGGCCATCGTCGAAGAGGCGCTGCGCCTGTCGACGCCCACGCAGGGCATGTTCCGCATCGCCACGAAGGACCACGAGTTGGAGGGCGTCCGGATTCCGAAGGGCGCAAGGATCGTGATCGTGTTCGCCTCGGCGAACCGTGATGCCGAGCTGTTCGGTGATCCCGATGCGTTCGATCCCGACCGTGACAACCTGCGTGACCATCTCGCGTTCGGCAAGGGCATCCACTTCTGCCTCGGTGCCGCGCTCTCCCGTCTCGAGGGCAAGGTCGCGCTCGAAGAGTTCGCTCGCCGTGTCGACGGGTTCGAACTCGCCGAGTCGAACGACTTCGGGTACTTCCCGAGCTTCCTGCTGCGCGGCCTCAAACGCCTCGACGTGCACGTGACGCCGGTGGGGAGCGACCGATGAGCGGCGCACTCGACGGCAAGATCGCCGTGGTCACCGGATCCAGCCGCGGGATCGGACGTGGCACGGCGATCGCGCTGGGCGAGCAGGGTGCCACGGTGTACATCACCGGTCGGAGTACCGGCGACGGCGAGCTGACGATCGAGCGGACCGCGGCGCTCGTCGACGAGGCGGGCGGTACCGGGATCCCGGTGCAGACCGATCATGGCAACGACGACGAGATCGCCGCGCTGTTCGAGCGGGTGAAGGCCGACCAGGGCAAGCTCGACATCCTCGTCAACAACGTCTACAAGATCCCGAGTCCGCCGGCGTGGGGCGGGGGCTTCTGGGACCACCCCGTGTCGATCTGGGACGACCAGGTCGGGATCGGCCTGCGAGCGCACTACGTCGCCTCGTGGCACGCCGCCGAGTTGCTGTTCGCGGCCGGGCCGGGCGGCGCGATCATCAACGTGTCGTCGCCGGGTGGTCAGAGCTACCACTTCAGTTCGTCGTACGGGGCGGGAAAGGCGGGCCTCGACCGCCTCGGTGCCGACATGGCGATCGAGCTCGAACCGAAGGGCATCGCGTGCGTGACGATCTACCCGGGGACGGTGTCGACCGAGTTCATCGTCGAATCGTCCGGTGTCCGCGACATCGACATGGACGGTGCGCAGACGCCGCTCGTCGTCGGTCGCTCGATCGCAGCGCTGGCGAGCGCGCCGGATCTGATGGAACGGTCCGGGTCGATCCAGTGGGTGGAAGACGTCGGTGCCGAGTTCGGCCTCGTCGACGAACACGGACGCCCACCAGCGCCGTACCGCCGTCGCGGCGAGTGAAGGTGAGAAGGAGAACGATCATGGGGACCATTGCAGGGCTCGAGGTCGGATTACCGGCAACGATCGACGACGTCGACGCGGCGTGGATGACCGAGGTGCTCCGAACCAGCGGAGCCATCGGCCCGGACTCCACCGTGACGCGACTGTCGAACGAGCCGTACGTCGCCGGTGGGCTGTTGAGTCTGCTCTTCCGCTCGACGATCGAGTCGGACGACGGGAGCGCACCGGCCACGGTGATCGTGAAGTTCCCGACCGATGTGGCCGCGCAGCGCGCCATGGCCGATGCGTTCGGGGTCTACAACCGTGAGGTGGTGTTCTATCGCGACATCGCGCCGCGCTCGGACATCTCGATGCCCGTCGTCCACGCCGCCATGACCGCGGAGGACCTGTCGAACTCGTGCATCGTCATGGAGGACCTGGCCTACCTCCGCCAACCCGACCGCACGTCGGGTGTCACATGGGACGAAGCGGTCATCGGAATCCGGGCGCTCGCGCGGTTCCACGCGGGGTGGCACGGATCGGACGAGCTCCCCGCGCTGATGGACCCGTTCATCTCGATCGGTGCGCCGATCCAACGAGCCGGGCTGCCGAGCATCGCGGAGAACGGGTGGCCGGGCGCCAAGCGGCACGCGCCCGAGGTGCTGCCACCCGACGTCGTCGCGCTGGGCGACATGTGGGTCGATCGACTCGACGCGATGCTCGATCACATGTGCACCAACCCGACGCTGTGCCACCAGGACTGGCGTGCCGACAACATGTTCCTCGACGCGAACGGCGACGTCGTGCTGATCGATCCGCAGATCGCGGGCGTCGCCAACGGTGCCTACGACATCGGTTACTTCATCAGCCAGTCGACCGAGCGCGACATGCTGGCCGGGCGACATCGTGAGTTGGTCGAGCAGTACGTCGACGAAATGGCCGCGCGGGGTCACGTTCTCGACGCCGAGCAGGTCTTCTTCGACACCCGGGTCGCCGTCGGCCTGTGCCTGATGTACGGATTCTCGTCGTACGCGCAGTACGAGGCGCTGGACGACCAGGGCAAGGAGATGACTCTGAAGCTGCTGCGGCGAGGCGCCCAGAGCATCGAGGACTTCGACTCCCTCGGCGCGATCCGCGATCTGCCTGCGAGCTGACCCGATCCGAGATCGCACACCGAGACAGGAGTACCGACATGGCATTCGTCCGAGTTCCGTTCCAGCAGGCGTTCTTCGTCCCCGACATCGCTGCCGCCGTGGATCGGTGGGTCGCGACAACGGGCGCCGGACCGTTCTTCCTGGCGCCGCACCACCGGACCGACTGGTTCCGCTACCGCGGCGAGGACATCGAAGCAGATGTCTCGTACGCGTTCGGGTACGCCGGTGACACCCAGATCCAGTTCATCGAGCAGCACGATGACACCCCGTCGCTGTACCGCGAGATGTACGCCGACGGCGAGGGTGGGTTCCATCACGTCGGCGTGCTCGCCGACGACTACGACGGTGAGCGACAGCGGCTGCTCGACCAGGGTTTCGACATCGCCACGGAGCTGCGCGCCGACGGCGCTCGGGCCGTCTACTTCGACACCCGCGAAGCGATCGGCGCGTACACGGAGATCCACTCCACCCCGGAGCGGATCCTGAGCACCTTCGAGCGCTGGAAAGCCGCCCACCAGGAGTGGGACGGCGTGACGGACCCACTCCGCGGCCGTCTCCCACCCGTCTGACCGGTACGCGACGGGTGGGACCCGTCATGCCACCGTCAGGGGAGGGCGTCGATGGTGACGGTGCCGGCGTTGCCGTCGATGGTGACGGTGGCGCCGTCGGGGATGATCTCCGTCGCGTCGGCCACCGACACCACGCACGGGACGCCGAGTTCGCGCGAGACGATCATCGCATGGCTGCCCATCGCCCCGACGTTGACGACCACTCCGTCGGCGGGCACGAAGAGCGGGACCCACGACGGATCGGTCTGGGGTGCGATGAGGATGTCGCCCGGCTCCAAGCCGACCGGGTCGGCGGCGTCGAGCACGACGCGTGCCCGACCGCTCGCGGTACCGCCCGAGCCTGCCGAACCGGTCAGCACCGTGCCGACGATGCCCGCCTCCACGTCGGCCGCGCCGCGTCGCCCCATCTCGGAGAGGTCGGGAACCCGGCCGTTCACCACGAACAGCGGCACACGGTCGAACAACGACTGGAACGTCTCCCAACGGGCGTCGATCGTGTCGGTGATCGTCTCGGGCGCGAGACGCAGCCGATCCAATTCGTCGTCGGTGACCATGAACACCTTCTCGATGCGGTCGATGACGCCACGCTCGACCATTCGACGGCCGAACTCGCGGAGCGCGACGCGGATCTCGTTGATCACGATGACGACGTTCGTCTTGGCGCGTTCGCGTCCGGCGAGGAACAGCTGAGCGGAGCCGAGCGCTGCTTCGAAGGTCCCGGCGGTTTCAGGATCGCCGGCCACCTGCTCGCGGATCTCGGCCGCGATCCGGTCGCGTTCGGCGACGGACTCGGCATGTCGCCTGCTCGGTGCCTGGCTCTCGTCCGAACGCCGCATCAGGTCGATCGCGGCGAGTGCGATACGCGGCTTGACCTCCCACGACGTCGAGTAGATGTCGTACTCGTTCTGTGCCCGGGCGCCGTGTTCGAAGAGGAACGTGTCGAACCGCTCGAGGAAGTCGGCGGCCTCCGGCGAATCGGACGCGCGCAGCTCGTCGAGCACCGCGTCGGGTCCGGCCTCGAACGCCGCGTTGACGACGTCGGACGCTCGCGCCACCCGGCCGAGCTCCCACATCGCATGCGACGGTGCCGCCGAGTCGACCTCGATGCCCGCGAGCAGCCGAATCGCGAGGCTTGCATCGCCGATCGCCTCGCAGACGGCGCCGAGCGCGCCGGGTCCGAGCCCGGACATCGACGACACGCGCATCGCGTTCTCGAACGTCTGGGTCAGCAACGGCACCATCGAGCGAGCCCGTGCGAGCAGCGCCGAGTCGGACAGCGCGGCGAGGTCGGGTCGCTGCTCCCGCTGGAGTCGTGCCATCGCCCGGTCGGCGTCCAGCTCGGGCAGTTCCCGTGCCGACATGGCCCATCCGACCGATTCGCCGAGCTTGGCCTCGTTCGCTTCGGAAACATGCCACGGCTGTTCCTCGTACGGCGGGACCTCGTCGCGTTCGTCGAAGAAGGCCTGGTCGATCATCTCCGGCGACGCTCCCGGCATGCGCGCCCCGAGGATGCGGGTCATCGTCAACGGGTTGTAGACATAGCCGCCGAACATCTTGAACAGGTCCGGGTTGTCGGGATTCTCGTACTCGTCGTAGTTCAGCGCGCCGAGCTCGATGTACGCATCGCGCAGGCCCGGGGACATCCCCTGCTGGAGGACGAGGCTCTTTCCGAGCACGCTGAACGGATCGGGGAACACGTCGGCGGCGTTGCCGCGCGTCCATGCCGGGAACCGCTCACCGAGTTCGGAGTCACCGATCCATCCGCTGCCCTGTCCGTCGCTCATCGTTGTTGCTCCTTCTCCACCGGTCGTGACGCCGGTGACACTACCGACGATCGATCATCCGGTCGGAGTCGAAGCGGTCGGCGAACCGCCGCCCGAGCGTCGTCTCGCGCCCTCCGGCGGGTCGTCAGAGGATGCCGGTGTCGTGGTCCTCCCAGAACGGGGCGCGCAGCTTGGTCTTCTGGATCTTGCCGGTCCCGGTGCGCGGAAGCTCGTCGACGAAGTCGAACGAGCGGGGCCGCTTGTAGCCGGCGAGGTGCTCGCGGCAGTGGGCGACCAGCGTCGCCGCCAAGTCGTCGCCGGGCTCGACGCCGTCGTTGGGCACGACGATCGCCTTGACCTCCTCACCGAACTCCTCGTTGGGGACACCGATCACAGCGACGTCACCGACCAGCGGGTGGCCGCCGAGCACACCCTCGATCTCGGCGGGGTAGATGTTCACGCCGCCGGAGATGATCATGTCGATCTTGCGATCGCTGAGCCAGAGATAGCCGTCGTCGTCGACGTAGCCGACGTCGCCGGTCGTGAACACGCCCGGTTCGAGGTGGCTGTCGGCGGTCTTCTCCGGCGCGTTGTGGTATTCGAAATCCATGCCCATGCCGTTGCGGAAGTACAACGTGCCCGGTTCGTTGGGCCCGAGACGCGCGCCGTCGTCGCCGACGACGATGATCTCCATGTTGTCGAGTGGTTTGCCGACGCTGCCACCCTTCGCCATCCACTCCTCGGAGTCGATCATCGTGATGACGGAACCTTCGGTGGATCCGTAGTACTCGGTGATCACCGGCCCCCACCAGTCGATCATCGCCTGCTTGACAACGGGCGGGCAGGGTGCGGCGCCGTGGAGCACGAGCCGCAGCGACGATCCGTCGAACGCGTCCTTGACGTCGTCGGGGAGGTCGATCAGTCGCTTCATCTGGGTCGGGACCAGGTGGATGTTCGTCGCCTGGTAGTCGTCGATCATCTTCAGCACGCCGGCGCTGTCGTACTTGTGCTGCATGATCGTCGCGGATCCGGTGAGCATCGGGAGGAAGGAGTAGGCCCACTGCGCCGAGTGGTAGAACGGGCCGCACAGCACGGT
Organism: Ilumatobacteraceae bacterium; assembly: GCA_963824025.1. Taxonomy (GTDB): domain Bacteria; phylum Actinomycetota; class Acidimicrobiia; order Acidimicrobiales; family Ilumatobacteraceae; genus Ilumatobacter_A. The sequence goes on along the minus strand of CAWGNY010000001.1, from coordinate 140,268 downwards.
GCGGCCGGGTCCGCCGGTCTGCTCGGCGAAACCCGCCCCGATCAGCTGCCAGATCGCGGGGTCGGCTCCCTCCGGCATGTTGGTCAGCGACCCGCGCACCCCCTTCGGATGGCCGGTGGTGCCGCTCGTGTAGAACATCGGTCCACCGAAGCTCTGGTTCTCCGGTTCGTCGGGGGACCCCGCAGCAACGAAGTCCTCGAAGCTCTGGAACCGGTCGGAACTCGACGCGCCGATCACCAACGCCAGCCCGATCCCGGCCGCTCGCTCGTCGTCGAGCGCCTTGGCGACCTCGTCGACGAAATGATGCCCGACCACGACCGCCTTCGAACTTGAGTCCTCGAGGATGTACGCGATCTCGCTCGCGACGAGGTGCCAGTTGACCGGCACGAAGACGATGCCCGCGTTCGCGCACGCGAACGCGGTCTCGAACCACTCGTTGCAGTTCCCGCTGACGACGGCGATCGTGTCGCCGGGCCCGATTCCCGCCGCACGGAAACTGTGGATCAGCCGGTTCACCCGCTCGTCGAACTCGGCCCAGGTGCGCGTCCGCGTGTCGTCGGCGAGCGCGAGCTCATCGCCCTTCTCGGCGGCGAATCCGGAGGTCAGAACGGCCATCGTCGATCAGGCCCACGCATTCTGGAACGGGGCCGACAGGTCGGGCGGCCCGCCGTATTGGATCACCAGCTCGCGGCTCGCGAACAGCCACTCGTCGTCGACGCGGGCATACAGGTCGTCGTAGTACGCGAGCAGGATTCCCTTCGAGTCGTCTGCGCGCCACCAGTGCTCCATGATGTAGCAACGGCCCGATCCGGTACCGGCGGCCTCGTCGAGCGTGGCGGTCGAGTTGACGACGTTCTGGACGACCGCCTTGAACCCGTCCATCGCCGAGTTCCACAGCCCGAGGATCGCTTCGCGGCCCTCGACGCGCCGACCCTTGCCCAGTTCCCACACGGCGTCGGGTGCCCAGGTGGCCGACCACAGCTCGGCGTTGCGATGAACGACGGCGTCGGCGTAGCGATGGGTCAGGTCGGTGATCGCGTCTCGGCTCATGCGGGAGTCTCCTGTTGCTGGTGGTTGCGGCCTTCGGTGATGTACCGACGGACCATGTTCTGGAGGTGGCGGGCACGCACCTCCTGGTAGTTGCCGAGCGTCTGCCCGCGCTTCTTGCTCGACTTGAATCCGCGGGTCTGCGCCGCGAGGTTGGTCGTGTCCTGGTCGAGGACCTGACCGAGCGACGTCGGCAGCCCCGGTACCGTCGTGTAGCTGTCGTCGACGTCGAGATCGAACGGCTCGGCGGGCTCGGGCACCTTGCCGGATCGCGGTTTCGGGCGCAGGTACAGGACCTCGTAGATGCAGCGGTCGGGGTCGGGGCCGTCGGGCCGGAACCGGTAGCACAGCGGGATCTGGAGCCCGGGGAAGAAGAACGCGTTCGGGAAGAGGTGGTACTCGATCGAGTCGATCGTCTCGGCCACCGACAGGTTCGAGAAGTCGTTGTCGTAGGCCTCGCCCAGGACCTGCTGCATGTAGCGGGCGTAGACGTCACGGGCCCGTTCGCCCTCGGGGATCTCCGGCACCTCGTGGCCCGGGTTCTTGCGGCCCATCATCATCTCGAGCATCGTCTGCTCGTCGGGCCGCTTCTCGGGGGGCAGATGCGGGCTGGGCGTGGCGATCGTGTGGATGAACCGGGTCACGTTGTCGCCGAACACGTCGTACTGCGCGTTGGCGTCGCCGGCCGAGTAGATCGATTGACTGTGCGTTTCGAGGATGTGGTACGCCTCGAGGAACGCCTCGGCCGACGCCTTCCAGTTCGCCGGGAGCTTCTTGCGGATGTGCACCTCGACGTAGCGGTCGCCGAGATCCCAGTTCGCGAAGTGCTCGGGCAGGACGCCGAGGTACTCGTCGAGCGGTCCGGCCAGCAACTCGGCCGGACAGTCGTCGAAGTTGACGAAGACGAAGCCTCCCCAGAGCCCGGTCCGGATCTCGGGCAGCCGGAACTCGTCGGCGCCGACGTGCGGGAAGTCCCATTCGCACGGCAGGTCGACCAACTCGCCGTCGAGGTCCCACGTCCAGCCGTGGAACGGACAGCGCAACTTCGGGCTGTACCCCATCGTCGCGGGCGGCTTCAGCTGGGTGCCGCGATGGAGGCAGGCGTTGTGGAACGCCTTGATCGATCCGTCGGGTCCGCGCACGACGACCGCCGATCGGTCGCCGACGTCGTAGACGTAGTAGTCGCCCGGCTCGGGGATGTGCTCCTCGCGGCAGGCCCACTGCCAGGTGCGGCCCCACATGTGGTCGTGTTCGGCCTGCGCGTAGGTGGCCGACGTGAACTCCTCGTAGGGGATGTCGGCGTCGCCTTCGAACGTGTACGACTGCGCGAGCAGCGGTTCGGGGGTGGGAGTGGAATCGCCGAGGATGATGTCGCGGGTGCTCGGGCCGGGGCAGCGCGCGTCGCCCGGGTCGACGCTGACGGGTGTGATCTGGTCGGTCATGAGGATTCTCCCCTGGAACTGGTGCTCGACAGGAGTGGTGCCCGGTCGAGATGGAACGGGACGCGCGGGTCGATCACCTCTTGCAGCTCGACGATGTTGCCGTCGGGGTCGCGGGCGTAGATCGAACGGATCCGGTTGCTGCCGAGTTCCTCCGCCGTCGGCGGGGGGCCGTGGAACGTCATCCCCTCCTGGCGGAGGCGTTCGTACTCGGCGTCGATGTCGACCACGTCGAGACAGAAATGGGTGTAGCCCTGGCTGGCGGGGTTGCGGGCGGGGTCGGCCGGCGTCCCGGCCGGGGACTGGTACTCGAACAGCTCGAGGTACGCGTTGCCGGCCTGCAACATGATCTGGCGGGCCGCCGAGCCGGGGAGGTCGATGATCCGATCGATGATCGGACGGTCGCTCCAGCTCGTGTTCATCACCTCCGTGAACCCGAGCACATCGGTGTAGAACGCCGCGAGTCGATCGAGGTCGGGCGTGCAGATCGCCACGTGGTGGATGCCTCTGATCATCGTCGTTCCCCCTGGTCAACCTGCGATTGGACGTCACGCCGGTCGGACCCGACCGACTTGCCGAACGGAGGTTAGGTTAGTTGCGAGGGCACGACGAGATCTCAGCGGAGCATCGCCGGACCACCGTGGGCGCAGCAGAAGGGGACGTGATCGACATGACCGACATCGCCGAGCAGCAGGTCGAGGTGCGCGGGATCACCCGCGAAAAGGCTCCCGAGCCCGATCTCGGGACCGAGCCCATCACGGGCGAGCGCTACTGGACACCGGAGTTCGCCCGGCGCGAAGCCGAGGCACTCTGGCCCCGGGTCTGGCAGGTCGCCGGTCGCGTCGATCAGATCCCGGACCCGGGGGACTACGTGACCTACGAGATCGGCCGCGACTCGGTGATCGCCGTCCGGGGCGAGGACCACGAGGTCCGCGTGTTCTTCAACGTGTGTCAGCATCGCGGCAACCGGCTCGTCACCGCCGAGGTCGGCACGCTCGTGACCGGGGAGTTCCAGTGTGCGTACCACGGATGGCGGTTCGGAACCGACGGCACCCTCAACTGGGTGCCCGACGAGGACGACTTCCCGCAGGGCAGCCCGTGCGGGGTGCGCAATCTGGTCGAGATCCGGTCCGACACGTGGGCCGGGTTCATCTGGTTCAACATGGACTCCGATGCCGCGCCGCTTCGCGACTGGCTCGATCCGGTCGCCGATCATCTCGACGCCTATCGCATGGAGCAGATGAAGCGCACGCACTGGGTGACCGTGGAGGGCGAGTTCAACTGGAAGTGTGTGCAGGACAACTTCAACGAGAGCTACCACCTCCCGTACGTGCACCCGCAGACCCTCGCCTCGATGAACGAGCACCACAGCGGGTGCCAGTTCGATCTCTATCCGTCCGGGCACGCGCGGATGCTGATGCCCGGCGGTGGACCGGGGCCCCAGTACGCCGGCAAACCCGAGCGCACGCTCAAGAGCCTTGCAGCGGACCTCGAATTCTGGGGAGTCGATCCCGAGCCGCACCTGGACGATCTCCCGACGCTGCGCATCGCCCTGCAGCAGGCGAAGCGGGAGCTCGGCGCAGAGAAGGGGTACGACTTCTCGATGTACTCCGACGAGCAGTTGACCGACAACTACCACTACACGGTGTTCCCCAACATCTCCTTCAGCATGAAGCCCGACGGGTGCATCTGGCTGCGGGCGACGCCGCATCCCACCGACCCGCAGAAGTGCTTCTTCGACATGTGGTATCTGACGCTGTTTCCCGAGGGATCGAGCGAGTACTTCTCGAACTCGATGCGGGACTGGGTCTCGATCGACCACCAGGTCGAGCACCAGACCGGCATCGCCGGTGAGGTGTCGTGCGGGCCCGGCATCGACCAGGACGTGGCGATCTGGAACACCCAGCAGCAGGGTCTGCGTTCACGCGGGTTCCGCGGTGAGTACATGCCGTGGCAGGAACGGCGGATCCGCTTCTTCCACGACAACATCGATCGCACGCTCGCCAAGGGGCCGCTCCGTGGGTGACGAGTCGACGCGTGACGCGGCGGGCATCGAACTCGGCGACCTGAGCGACCTCGCCGACGGGGAGTTGCGCTGCTTCGAGGACATCGGGCCCGACGGGATCGTCGTGTGTCGAGCGGGTGGTGCGCTGTACGCGCTCACCGACAACTGTTCGCATGCCGACACGCCACTGAGCGAGGGCCGGCTACGCGGGTACGGCCTGACGTGTCCGTTGCACGGCGCGTCGTTCGACGTCCGCGACGGCTCGCACTCGGGGCCACCGGCATGGGAAGGGGTCCCCTGCCATCAGGTGACCGAAACGGACGGTGTCGCCGTCGTGGTGCTCGCCGGACGTGCGGACCGCGACGCGGGCCCGGTGGCCGACGGAAGCCGGATGCAGACGCGCTGACGGTTTCTGTCGCTCCGACTCCCGATGCCGACGGCCCGCCTCACTAGCTTCGCCGCATGAGTACGTTCCCGACGACCACCAGTGAACTGACCGCCGAATGGATGACCGAGGCGTTGCGCGGCTCGGGCACCATCGGACCGGACACGAGTGTGGAATCGATCGTCATCGATGAGGGCGCGGCAGGCGTCGGCTTCATGGGTGAAGTCGCCAACGTCGGCGTGAGCTACCGCGGCGACGCCGCTGGTGGACCCGCCCGCGTCGTCGCGAAGTTCGCGACGAACGTGCCCGAGATCCGCACGATGATGCACCCGACACGGGTGTACGAACGCGAGCACCGCTTCTACGAGCGGTTGGCCGGCGAGACGCCGGTGCGGACACCCGGCGTGTACCACGTCACGTGCGAGGTGTCCGACGATCCGATGGCCGAGCGGTACATGCTGCTGCTCGAGGATCTCTCCGACCTCGAGTTGGGCGACCAGCTCTCCGGAGTGACACCCGAGCAGGCCGAGTCGGCTCTCGTCGGGCTCGCGCGGCATCACGCCCGCTTCTGGAACCGCGCCGGATTGGAGGACGCGACGTTCGCTCCCACGATCAACGGCCCGCTCAACAAGGCGGGCCAAGGCATCTACGAGGCGTCGTTGCCGGGTTTCAAGGAGGTGTTCGCCGACGCGCTGCTGCCCGAGATGGTGCCGGTGTCCGAGGCATACGGCGCGAACCATCCGCTGCTGCTCGACCGGTTCGCGGCGATGCCGCACACCCTCGTGCACTTCGACTTCCGCGCCGACAACCTGTTCTTCGACACCGACGGCTCGGTGGTCGTGATCGACTGGCAGTCGATCAGCATCGGCGGCGGCTCCGCCGACGTGGGCTACTTCCTCGGTCAGAACCTGGCCGTCGCCGATCTGCGGGCCCACGAGGACGACCTGCTGCACCGCTACCACGACACCCTCGTGGCCGAGGGTGTCACCGGCTACGAGTTCGATCAGTTCTTCGACGACTACCGGATGGCCGTGCTGTACGGCTGGGTCATCCCGGTGTTCGCCGTCGGCTCGCTCGACACGTCCAGCGAACGAGCGATGGCGCTGTGGACCGCCGTGCTCGAACGCATCCAGGACGCCATCTTCCACCACAACGCACAGGAGTTCATCCGATGAGTACAGGATCCGGAGGCCGCCTCGACGGCAAGGTCGCAGTGATCACCGGGGCTGCGAGCGGAATCGGCGCCGGCACGGCGCGGATGTTCGTGCGTGAGGGAGCGAAAGTGGTGGTCGCCGACCTCCAGGACGAGGCGGGCGAGGCGCTCGTCGACGAACTCGGCGACGCGGCCCGGTTCGCGCACTGCGACGTGACGAGCGAGGACGACATCGCTGCGGCGGTCGACCTGGCCGTGTCGGAATTCGGCAGGCTCGACATCATGTTCAACAACGCCGGCATCGTCGGCGCCGTCGGCAGGATCTCCGAGTTGCCGGTCGAGGCGTGGGACCACACCATGGCGATCCTGCTCCGCGGAGTGTTCCTCGGGACCAAGCACGCGGCCCGCGTGATGCAGGATCAGGGGTCCGGCGTGATCATCAACACGTCGAGCACGGCCGGCATCCTCGGGGGACTCGGGCCGCACGCCTACACGGCGGCGAAGCACGGCGTGATCGGGTTGACCAAGTCGGTCGCGAACGAGCTCGCTCCGCTGGGCATCCGCGTCAACGCGATCTCACCGGGCAACACGGTCACAGCGATGACCGCTTCGGTCACCACCGGCGATGCGGGCAACACCACCGAGACGGAGCAGAAGATCGCGGCGGGCTCGCCACTGGGTTACGCCGGCGTTCCCGACGACATCGCTGCCGCGGCGCTGTACCTCGCGAGCGACGAGTCTCGCTACGTGTCCGGGCACACGCTCGTCGTCGACGCCGGCCAGACCACCGCAGGGATGACGCCACAGCGGTTCAACACCGGTCCGACCCGACAGTTCCACGAGGCCGGCCGGATCACCTGACCCGGGTTCTCACGAGCGGCCGAGGCGTTCGGCGACGTCGGAGAAGAAGTCGAGGTGGGCCTCCGTCGATTCCCGGCCACCGCCCATCGACACGACCGCGAAGTGTGTGCCGCCCGCGTCGCGCCAACGACGCGCGTGGTCGACGGTCTCGTCGACGGTGGGAGCGGCCAAGGCGAGGTATTCCAACCCGAAGCCGTCGAGCGGTCGATTCCGCGCGGCCGCCGCGGCGCGGATCGAGGCGAGGGCGTCGTACACGGCGGATTCGCGGCCGGCGAACATGAAGCCGTCGCCGAGGTCGACCCCGCGTCGGAAAGCCGGAGGGCTGAAGCCTCCGACCCAGATCGGGATCTGCCGGCCCGGTCCCGGGATGATCACACCGCGGTCGAGTCGGTCGAACTCCCCGTCGAACGACATGACGTCGCCGTTCCAGAGTTCTCGCAGGAATCGGATCTGCTCGTCCATCCGGCGCCCGCGGCGACCGAACGGCTGGCCCAGTGCGTCGTATTCGACGTAGTTCCAGCCGACGCCGACACCGAGGCGCAGTCGGCCTCCCGACAGCAGATCGAGGTCGGCGCACTGCTTGGCGACGAGCACGGTCTGGCGTTGCGGGAGGATCACCACGCCGGTCGCGAACTCCAGCCGTTCGGTGATTCCTGCGAGGTAGGCGAACATCACGAGCGGATCGTGGAACGGATGGTGCTCGGTGTACGGCCCGCGGAGTGGGGGCTCCCGGTCGGCGTGGACGGCGCCGACGACGTGGTCGTAGGCGAGGAGGTAGTCGTAGCCGAGCGACTCGGCGGCGAGTCCGATCCGGCGGACGGCATCGGGACTCCCGCCGAGTTCGGTCTGGGGATAGACGGCGCCGATCTTCACGTCGACTGCTTGCTCATGAGGTGCTCGTTTCGGTCGGTCGATCTCGTGCGAGCCCCATGATCGCCTCGTTCCCGCGCCGCCACCACACCGTGAGGCGAACTGCGTCGATCCGCCAGCGGTCGCCTTCACGTACGAGATGGTCGTCGTAGTACCCGCCGATCGTGAACTCCGGGTCGGTGCTTCCGGTCACCGCCTCGAGATCGTCGCGCCACAGGAAGTGCGCCGCCTGCATGTAGACGCGACAGTTCGCCTCCGCGCCGTCGATCTCGACGAGGGGATTGCTCATCGTGTGCTGAGTGGCGTCGAGCCCGGTGAACAGCGGTGTCAGGGCACTGATCCACGAGTCGACGTCCATCGACGACGGGGCCCGTCCGTGGTACGACGAGTAGTCGAAGTCGATCTCGCGGGGCGGCGCCACGAAGATCGACCGGTAGTCGGTCCAGTCACGTCGGTCGATCCCATACGCGAACCGGTAGACGGTTTCGGCGACGTCGAGACGGGGGTCGTGCATGCGGACTCCTCAGAGCACGTGAGGTGCGAGAGCGGACAGTGAGAGCGGGGTCATCGCGCTCAGCGAGACCGACGAGATCCCCAGTGATTCCAACCACGAGATGCTCTCGGCGACGTGCTCAGGGGCCCCGAAGAATCGTCGGAACAGTCCGCCGCCGGCGCGCATCGCTTCTCCGACACGGGTCGTGACGGGGTCGTCCCCGACGCTCAGGAGCATGAACATCGAGATCTCGATGTCGGGCCGGACGGCGCGGACGCTGTCGATCAACTCGACGAGGTGCCCGTCCGGGATGCCCGCCATCACGTCCAGGTCGAGGGAGCCACCCTTCGTCGCGGCGCTCTGAGCCTTGAGCTCGACCCGATCGAGATGTGGTGTGACCTCGCGGATCGTCCGCGGCCCACCGACGGAGCCGATCAGGGGCGGCGGGGAATCAGTCGTCGGACCGACCATCGGGACGTCGATGTCGTAGTGCTTGCCGTGGAACTCGCAGGCGCCGTCGTGCAGCAGCGCCCGGATGATCTGCGCCGACTCGGCGAACATGCCGGCCCGTTCGCCGGGGGGCGGATACCGCAACCCGGATCCGGTGATCTCGGCGTCGGCCCATCCCGCGCCGAGGCCGAGTTCGAACCGTCCACCGCTCACCCGTTGCAGTTGCAGCGCTGCCTGCGCCACCTCGACCGGTGTGCGCAGCAGGTTGTTCACGAACGCCGTCGAGACCGTCACGTCGGTCGTCGCCATCGCCATCGCCGTCGCACTCACCCACACGTGGGGATACGCGTGGCGAGACGTGAAGACGTGATCCGCCACCGACAGCGCATGCCAGCCCTCCTGTTCGCGCTCGCGCGCCCACACTGCCGGGTCGTCCTCGACGCCGAGCAGGTTGACGGTGAAGCGCACCGCGTCGACCCTACGAAACCCGGTCGCGCGGTTCGGAGTCAGACGCTCAGACGTCCTTCATGAAGCGGAGTGCGTCGTAGACCGCTGCGTGGATGTTGCGACTCGCCACCGCATCGCCGATGCGGAACAGTCGGAACGTTCCGGACTCGTTGCGCACGAGATCCTGCGATCGACCGTCCATCAGCGCGCCGTAGTCGACGGCGCCGAGGTTGATCGAGGACGGCTTGAGCTCGAAGTACACCTCGGCGTTGACGCTCGTGCCGTGGTCGGTGACCACGTAGTCGACCCGGCGGGTGGTGACGTGGGACGTGTGGTCGCTCCCGATCGTCACGCGCAACCGCCCGAGCTCGGGCTCGACGGCGAGCACCCGCTGGTTGAGGGTGACGCGGACGTCGGCCTCGTTGAAGGCGCGGGCGTACGGCGCGTGATTCATCCCGCCGACGTCGATGCCGAGCATCCGCTCCGGGGTCACGATCTCGAGGCGGGCTCCCGAGGCCGCGATCATCTCTGCCGCCGACAACGACGAATGGCTGCCGGCGTCGTCGTCGAGGAGCACGTCGCCGCTCGGCGTGGCGTCGCCCCCGAGCACGTCCCAGGACGTGACCGTCCGATGATCGGGCGCGTCGAGTCGGGGTTCGTTCGGGAGTCCGCCCGTTGCGATCACCACGACGTCGGGTTGCTCGGCCAGGATCGTCGGGACGTCGGCGAACACGTTGCAGCGGACGTCGACGCCGAGGCGCTCGAGTTCCGAATCACGCCACTCGATCATTCCGAGCAGGTCGCGCCGTCGAGGGTTCCGGGCCGCCAGGCGCACCTGGCCGCCGGTCCACGGCATCGCCTCCATCAGCACGACCGAGTGACCCCGTTCGCCGGCGACGCGGGCCGCCTCGAGCCCTCCCGGCCCGCCGCCGACGACCACGACCCTCCGCGGTGTCGTCGCGCGAGGGACCACGTGGGGCATCGTCGCCTCGCGACTCGTGGCCGCATTGTGGATGCACAGCGCCTCGCCGGCCTCGTAGATCCGGTCGAGGCAGTAGGTGGCGCCGACGCACGGGCGGATCTCGGCCTCCCGCCGTTCCATCAGTTTGCGCACGATGTGCGGATCGGCGAGGTGCGCTCGGGTCATGCCGACCATGTCGAGTTTGCCCTCCGCGATCGCGTGGCGCGCGGTCGCGACGTCGTCGATCTTGGAGGCGTGGAGAACGGGAAGGTCGGTGTGCTCGCGGACGCGTCCGGCGAAGTCGAGGTGTGGGGCGGCGGGCATCCCGTGAATCGGGATCACCTCGGTCAGTTCGACGTCGGTGGCGATGTATCCCCTGATGACGTTGACCATGTCGACGAGACCGTCCGATTCGAGGAGACGGAGGATCCCGAGCCCGGTGCCGGTCTCGATCCCGCCCTCCTTCGTCTCGTCGATCGCGATCCGCGTGCCGACGATGAGATCCGGACCGACGCGTTCGCGGATCGCGCGGAACACCGCGAGCGGAAACCGCAGGCGGTTGTCCGGCGAGCCGCCGAATTCGTCGTGACGGGTGTTGGTGAGCGGCGACCAGAACTGGTCGAGCAGGTGGCCGTAGCACTCGATCTCGATGCCGTCCATGCCGCCCGCCTGCATGCGTTCGGCCGCGTCGGCGTAATCGTCGACGATTCGCGCGAGATCCCATTCCTCGGCTTCCTTCGGGATCGTCCGGTGCGCCGGCTCGCGCAACGGCGACGGTGCGACGACCGGCAGCCAGTCGGCCTGGCCGTACGCGGTGCGCCGACCGAGATGGGTGAGCTGGATCATCGCGGCGGCGCCGTGCTCGTGGATCCCATCGGTCAAGCGTCGGATCCAGGGGACGATGTCGTCGTCGTAGGCGTGCAGGTTGCCGAACGCAGGTGGGCTGTCGGCACTGACGATCGCACCGCCGGCGGTCATCGTGAGCGCGACACCACCCTTGGCCTTCTCCTCGTGATACAGCCGGTAGCGGTCGGTCGGCATCCCGGCGTCCCCGTACGCGGGTTCGTGCGACGAGGAGAAGAGTCGGTTGCGGAGCTCGAGGTTCTTGATCGTGAACGGCTGCAGCAGCGGATCGTCCATCGACCCAGTTGAGCAGATCGACGTGCCGGTTCCTCGGGTGAGCGCCGTCGGTGGCGCCCGTCGTTGTTCGACGGGTGCGGATCCAGCGGCCACAATTGGACTCGTGCACCCGCCCGCGACCCGACTCGACGTGGAACGGCTGCTGCGCGAGCGCCGGGTGGGGCACACCCTGCCGGGTCCGTGCTACGTCGATCCCGACGTCCATCGGCTCGACCTCGAACGGATCTGGTACCGCGAGTGGATCTTCGTGGCTCACGCCGCCGATGTTCCCGAGCCCGGGAGCTACGTGACCGTCGCTGTCGGCGACCATCGGATCGTCATCGTGCGCGGCGGCGACGACCGGATCCGGGCGATGCACAACGTGTGCCGGCATCGGGGCTCGCTCGTGTGCACCGAGACCGCCGGCACGGCGCGGCGGCGACTCGTGTGCCCGTATCACCAGTGGTCGTACGAACTTGACGGCACACTCGCCCGCGCGCGGGCCGCCGGCGACGTCGACGCCGCCGTGCTCGGCCTCGGTCCCGTCGCCTGTGAAGTGGTCGCCGACTCGATGATCTTCGTGTCGCTCGCCGACGACCCGCCGGACTTCTCGCCGATGCGAACACTCGCCGACGGGTACCTCGCACCGTTCCGACTGGGAACCGCCCGGGTGGCTGCACGGTCCGTCACGATCGAGCAGGCGAACTGGAAGCTCGTGATGGAGAACAACCGGGAGTGTCACCACTGCCGGGCGAGCCACCCGGAGCTGTGCGTCTCGTTCCCCGAGGAACCGTTGCACACCGGCGGCGCCTCGGATGCCGATGCCCGGGCGCTGGAGAACGTGGTGCGACGAGGCGTGGCACACGGGCTCCCGAGCGACTACATCGCGTCGCCGGATCACCAGTTCCGAGCGATGCGGATGCCGCTGAAGGGCGAGACCCGTTCGATGACGATCGACGGAACACCCGCCGTGAAGCGTCGCTTCGGCGACCTTCCCGACGAGAACCTCGGCGACGTCCTGCTCTACCACTACCCGACGACGTGGAATCACTTCATGGCGGACCACGCCGTCACGTTCCGAATTCTCCCGCTCGGGCCGTCGCGCACCCAGCTCACGACCACGTGGCTCGTGCCGGCCGACGCGGAGCCGGGAGTCGACTACGACGTGGACGACCTGACCCACGTCTGGACGATCACCAACGCTCAGGACACCGAACTCGTCGAGCGAACCCAGCTCGGGGTGCAGTCACCGGCATACCGACCCGGTCCCTACGCGCCGATCGACGAACTCGGCGTCACACAGTTCGTCGACTGGTACGTCGAGCGGATGTCGGCCGAGCCCGTCCCGAACGGCTGAGTGGCGTTGGTCGGTCAGGTGGCGGGTCGACCTCGTTCGGGAGAACGCGCCGAGACCTCCGTCGCGACGCTCTCCGCCGCGTCGAGCTTCAGGCCCGAAGGTAGGTCAGCACCGCCATGACGCGTCGATTGGCACCGTCCTCGGGCTGCAGCCCGAGCTTGGAGAAGACGTTGGAGATGTGCTTCTCGACGGCGCCGGCCGACACGACGAGGCGCTGTGCGATGGCTCCGTTGGACAATCCCTCCGCCATCAACTCGAGGACTTCACGCTCTCTCGGCGTGAGGTGCTCGAGCTCGCTGGTTCGTTGCGACCTGCTCAGGATCTGACGCACCACGTCGGCGTCGACGGCGCTTCCCCCGTCCGCGACCCGCCGGAGAGCGACGAGGAAGTCCTCGACGTCGATCACGCGGTCCTTCAACAGGTAGCCGACGCCCGAGACGTCGCCGGCGAGCAGTTCTCCCGCGTAGTACTCCTCGACGTACTGCGACAGCACCAACACCGCCGTCGACGGTGCGCGACGGCGGATCTCGATCGCCGCCCTGAGCCCTTCGTCGGTGTGCGTCGGTGGCATCCGGACGTCGACGATGCAGAGGTCGGGCTCGTGTTCGGTGACGGCGTCGAGGAGCGCGTCGCCGTCACCCACCGCCGCGACGACGTCGAAGCCGGAGTCGCCGAGGAGGCGGACGATCCCGTCGCGGAGCAGCACCGAATCGTCGGCGACAACGGTTCGCAGCGGTCGGTCGGGTCGGCTCGGCTCAGGCATCGTGAGGTCCTCGTGTTCGGGGGTTGGTCGCGCCGGAGCGGTCGACGTGCGACGACGCGGTGCGGGGGATCTCCGCGACGATCAGTGTCGGTCCGCCGGGCGGCGAGGAGATCGTGAGCGTCCCGTCGACGGCGTTGACGCGGGCTCGGATCCCGGCGATCCCGGACCCCTTGGTGGGGTCGACCCCACCGGTGCCGTCGTCGTGGATCGACGTTCGGACGTTCGCTGCGACGCGTTCGACGCGGATCGACGCCGACCGTGCGTTCGCATGCTTGAGGACGTTCGCGATCGCCTCGTTGACGACGAAGTACACCGTCTCGCCGACATCGGTCGGCAGGTCGAGATCGTCGTCGACGTGGACCGCGATCGGGATCGGAGCACCGCTCACCACGGCGGACAGCGCCGCGTCGATGCCGCGATCGGCCAGGACCGACGGATGAAGGCCGCGACCGAGCCGACGGAGTTCGCCGATCGATTCACGGACCTTCTCGCGGGCGTTGACGATCAACTCGCGGGCCCGATCGGGGTCGCGCCCGAGGTGCTGTTCGGCCATGCCGAGGTCGAGACCGATCGCGACCAGTTGCTGTTGGACCCCATCGTGCAGGTTGCGCTCGATCCGGCGCCGTTCGACCGCCACGGCGTCGAGGATGTCGTCGCGTTGCGACGACAACGTGTCGACCCGGGCGCGGGCCTCGCCGAGCTCGTCGACACCCAGGAACCACTGCGTGATCTGCGCCTTGAAACGGGCGACGAACACCGCGATCCGCGGAGCCGCGCCGAGGGCCACGGCGCCGATGACCAAGCCGAACAGGATCGAGAACCCGCGGAACGGGTTCGGGTCGAATCCGGTACCGAACAGCCCGCCGTTCAGCGCCGTCTGCTGCACGATCACGAAACCGAGCAAGCCGACGTTGCCGAGCACCGTCCCGATGAACACGTTCAACAGCAGGAAGCCGATGTGTCGCCAGCGTTCGGCATCGGTGAGCGCACGCAACCCGAGTCCGCTCATCGGCGTGACCGGTCGGGCATCGATGTCGACGTCGACCCATCGCGCCATCGACCGCTCGACTCGTGCCATCAGCTCGGCCGTCGCGAACAGCGGACGGACGAGGAACAGCCCGACCACCAGGAACGACAAGACGAACACGAGGCTGCCGGCCACGACCAGCCCGACGAAGAACGCGACCGCCGTGATCGTGCCGACGAGGAGATACAGCGCGGCCGTCCAGCTCTCCTTCACCAGCAACGGCGCGTACCAGCGCGTCGCCAGTTCGCGGGCGCGATCCCATTCGACGTCGTTCCGGGGAGCGGGCGGTGGAGGTGCCGCGGGAGGCGGGGGTGCGGTCGACGCGCCGACCGGCGGCGGTGGAGGGGGCGGCGCTCCGGTCACCACCCCAGTGTCGCGCCCCGGGCCCGTCACGCCGCGCCCCGCAGGCTCACCGCGATCGGGCGTCGCGACGCGCTGCGCACGACGGTCGCCGTCAGGAGCCCCAGCACCGCTGCGGTCCCGAGCACGATCAGCGGGACGGCGGCGGTGGCGTCGGTGACACCGATGTCGATGGCATTGCTCGACTCGAACGAGGTGATGATGCCCCTGGCACCGAGTGCTCCGATCGCCAGTCCGATGCCGACGCCCGCGACACCGGGCGGGAGCAGTTCCCGCACCAGCAGGCCGCGGAGGCGTCGCTTGCGGGCGCCGAAGGCCTGGAGCGCTGCGAATTCGTGGCGTCGCTCGAAGAGGCTCACCGTCATCGAGGACAGCACGGCGAGCGCTGCGACCCCGCTGACGAGCACGCCGATCGCCCCGAAGATCATCACGATGGCGTTCGTTCCCGCCGCGTCCTCGGCCGCGATCTCGTCGAGCGTGGCCACGGCCAACGCCACGTCGGTGTCGAACGTCGGTTCCACATCGGTCGACCACACGACGTTGGCCATGCCCGGGCCGGCGAGCTCGGTCGAGAGTCGCTGTCGTTCCACGTAGATCGCACGGCTCGCGTCGTCGGAGAGCCCGCTGACGACGAAGTCGGCGGATCCGGCGGCCAGCTCGACCGAGACGGTGTCGCCGACGTCGACGCCCGTGCGCTCGGCGAAGCCGGCGCTGAGCACCGCATCGTCGCCGTCGACGAGCCACGTGCCGTCAGAGATCGCCGGAGCGATCACTCCGGAGTCGACGCGAAGACCGTAGACGTCCATGTCCCAGTCGCCGATCTGCCCAGCTGTCCAGATGCCGGCCTCGTTCGCGGGGTCGGCGTCGAGTCGCGCAGCGCTCAGCGGCAGGCCGGGATCCCGCGCGATCGCACGTGACTCCCATCGCCACACCGCGTGCGCCGACGTGTTGAAGTCGTTGACCGAGGTGGCCAGGGTCGGGACGAGGAAGGCCGCACCGACAGCAGCCGCGATCTGGACGACGACCGCGACGGTTCGGCCGGGGCGGCGCAGCGAGGTCCTCGCGGCCATCCGTGCGACCGGGCCCCCGACGCCGATGCGTGTGGACAGCCGTTGCATGCGGGTGGTCCCGAACGGTGCCCCGTCGCGGTCTCGCAACGCAGTCGCGAGTGGCACCGTCGACACGCGTCGCGCGGCGCGGGCCGACACCAGCCGGGCCCCGGCGAGCACGGCGACCGCCGACGCGAGGAGGACGGGGACGTCGACGGCGAGCCCGGGGGTGATCCCGACGAATTCCTGGAGCACCATGCGAGCGATCAGGTTGCTGATCGCGACGCCGAACGGCAGGCCGATGGCCAGGGCTGCGACGGCGATCCCGACGGCGATGCGTCGGAGGCGTCTCCGCAGCGGACGCTGTCGTCCGCCGAGCGCACGCATGACAGCCATTTCCCTCGTCCGCTCGCTGATCAGCGTGTTCGTCGTCGATGCCAGCAGAACCATTGCGACGAGTCCCGCGAAGATCCCCAGCAGCCCGATCAGCTGGCTCACCTGACGGATGTCGGAGTCGATCGGCGTGGTCCCGTCGGGGAACAGCGTCGGGAAGCCGGTGAAGGCGTCTCCTTGCTCCGCGAGGATCGCGCCGGTCTCGGCGACGATCTCCTGCAGCGCTTGCTCGCTGTCGTCGACGGCCGTGATCGTCAGCCGATCGGTTCCGGCGTTCACCGTCAACGCGACGACCGCGTCGAGGTCGCCGTACAGCACGGCGCTGTCGGCCCACCACAGCGTCGAGCCGACGCCGACCACGTCGAAGTTCGTCCCGGCGACCTCGATCGTGTCGCCGATCTCGGCAACACCCGGCTGCGCGACGACTTCCGTGGCGGTCTCCGCTGCGCGTCCCTCTGCGATGTCGACCAGGTCCATCTTCCTGTTCGGCGCGAGCCCGACGAGTCGGATCTCCTCGTCCTGCCACTCGGCCGGAACCGAGGCCTGTGCCTCGGCGGCAGCGACGTTGTCGAGCTGCATGATCTCGTCGAGTTGGTGCCGGTCGAGCGGCATGGTCTCGACGACGATGTCGCCGAGGCCCGTGCGCTCGACGGCCTCGGTCAGGGCGGTCGATGCGACGCTCGGAACGGCCAGGACCCCGATGGCGCCGACGGCGAGGGCGAGCGCGAAGACACTCGCCAGGATCCGGCCGGGCGCCCGTCCGAACTGCCGGAGGACGACGCTCATGAGACGACCTCGGAGGTGCGCGCGGCGATCGACTCGACGGTGCCGTCGAGCATCGTCACGATCTTGTCGGCCGCAGCGGCGAGCGCGATGTCGTGGGTGATGAACACCACGGTCGTCCCCGATCGTGCTGCCGTGACGAGGAGCTCGAACACGATGTGCCCGCTCGCCTGGTCGAGCGCGCCCGTCGGTTCGTCGGCCACGATCAGGCGCGGTCGGGTGACCAGGGCACGCGCCACGCCGACGCGTTGCTGCTCGCCCCCGCTCATCTGTGCCGGGAGCTTGTGAGCGTGGGCCGTGAGACCGACTGCGGCGAGGGCGTCGTGCGCTGCGTCGCGGCGAACCCGGCGACTCGCGCCGGGAAGGCCGAGTTCGATCGCCAGTTCGACGTTCTCCGCGGCGGTCAACGTCGGCAGGAGATGGAAGTCCTGGAACACGACGCCGACGTGTGCACCCCGCCAGCCGGCCAGCCGATCGGTCGACAAGCCGTCGATGCGGGCTCCGTCGACGACGAGCGACCCCGAGGTCGGTCGGTCGATCCCGGCGATCAGTGCGCCGAGTGTGCTCTTGCCGGACCCGGACGGTCCGACGACGGCGACGAGTTCGCCGCGTCCGATCGCGAGATCCACGTTGCGGATGCCGACCTGTGCAGCGTCGCCGGCCCCCCAGATCCGGGTGAGGTCGCGAGCCTCCACGAGCGCATCACCCGCATGTGGTGGTGCCGCAGGTGACGCGTGGGTGATGCGTGTGACGGCGAGAGGCGTGGGAGCGGAGATCGTGTCCATGGCTCCATCGTCCAGAAACGACGGTGGTGACGCCATGCGGTCACCAGGCCGATTCGGGGTGGGGAGAACCCCACCCCGCGCGGTGTTCAGCCGGTCGCATCGGTGCGTTCCGGGTCGTCTCGGATGCGGGTGTCGAACTCGTTGGGTGATGCACCACCACGCTCCGAGGTTGGCATCCGCGTGACAATTCCGTCTTTTCCTGGCAAGATGCTTCGCGTTCGGTCAAGCGCAGAGCGATTCGTGCCGATGCCGGAGCCGAACCAACGCAAGACCTGCCGTGCCGGTGGCGGAGACGGGAGCCACCCGGTACGGCGGTCTTCGTTGTGTTCATTGCCCCGGTGGCGGCGGGCGTGTCGGGTCTCGCCACAGCGGGTAGTGGTTCGCTCGGATCACCCGTAGTGTGGACCGCTGATCCATCCACGGTTCTCGCCGAAGACCGTTGGTCCGCCCTGTGCGGGTAATGACGAAGGACTCGTTCCGGAGTCGCCAACCGAGGTGCATGCCTTCGAAGTTCGTTCCGAACTCGCTTCCGGCGAGATCGGGCTCGCTCCTCGTTGGTGTTCGCACTGCAATGCGAGCACCCCGAGTTGCAGCGAGAGGAGGTAAATGCACATGTCAGAGAACGGAAACGCACCACGCGCCGACAAGGTCGCCGTGGTCGAAGAAGTCACCGCCAAGCTCAACGCAGCGACGGCCGTGTTCGTCTCGGAGTACCGAGGTCTCACGGTGAGTCAGCTCGCCGACCTCCGCAAGCCATTGCGGGAATCCGGCGCCGAGCACAAGGTGTACAAGAACACCCTGGTCAAGCTGGCGGCCACGGCCGCCGGGATGGAAGGGCTCCACCAACACCTCGTCGGCCCGACGGCGCTCACGTTCGTGAGCGGCGACGTCGCCGCCGCGGCAAAGGCGCTCACCGAGCAGGCCAAGGCCACCCCGGCGCTCGTCCTGAAGGGCGGGATGATGGGTGACACCGTCATGTCGGCCGAGGACTTGAAGATCCTTGCCGATCTGCCGCCCCGCGAGGTGCTGTTGGCGAAGTTCGCCGGCGCGCTCCAGGCCCCGCTGGTCAAGACCGCAGGTCTGCTCCAGGCGATGCCGCGCAACTTCGCGTACGGCCTCGATGCCCTCATCCAGCAGCGCGAAGAAGCTGCCTGATCCCGTCGCCCCGCGAGCGGGTCGACGATGCCACGAGAACTCAACGCTGCTGGATGACCAGCACGAACAACGAAACGGAGAACACCCATGTCCAAGGAAGAAATCCTCGACGCAATTTCCAACCTGACCGTGATCGAACTCAAGGAGCTCCTCGACGCCTTCGAAGAGAAGTTCGACGTCACCGCAGCGGCCCCCGTGGCCGTCGCGGCGGCCGGCGTGCCGGCAGCCGGTGGCGACGCCGGTGGCGCCGCCGACGAGCAGAGCGAGTTCGACGTGATCCTCAATGGCGCCGGCGCCCAGAAGATCCAGGTCGTCAAGGTCGTCAAGGACCTGCTCGGCGTCGGACTCAAGGACGCGAAGGACCTCGTCGACGGTGCGCCGAAGCCGATCATGGAGAAGGCCACCAAGGAAGACGCGGAGGCCGCCAAGGCCAAGCTCGAAGAGGTGGGCGCAGACGTCGAGTTGAAGTGACCGCCTGCGCCTCGGGCGCACCGTTCACATCGACACCGACATCCGAGCGAAGCCCGGTGGGAAACCACCGGGCTTCGTCGCGTCCCACGTTGCAGTTCGGCGGCTTCTCGAAGAGAGTCCTTGACACGGGGGCGCGACTTCTTTACCTTGACCCGGAATTCAGTGCGAGGGTCGGTCGAGCCGGCTCCTCGATTGTTTCCGGGCTCGTTCGAGTGTGCTCCGAGTCCGGTTGACGTTGCGTGCTCGGCGACGCTAGCATCGCCTGTTGCCGTGCGTGTCCCCCTCTGTTGCTCTTCCCCGAGTCTGATGAGGCGCGCCCGGTTGCTGGCAGCACCCACCATGACGCCGTCCATTCCAGCCGTGGCGACGTCGAAAACCCCTTGGAGAGTGATCCGTGGCGACTCGTCCCGTGTCTCGTGAACGTTATTCGTTCGGCAACCTGAAGGAGCCGCTCGAGCTCCCCGACCTGGTTGCGGTTCAGACCGAATCCTTCCAGCAGTTTCTCGACGAGGGGTTGGCCGAGACGTTCCGCAGCATCTCGCCGATCAAGGACTTCTCGGAGAACCTCCAGCTCGAACTCGAGTTCGATCCGTTCGATCCCGACCTGCGTCCGCCGCCGAAGTTCTCGGTCGAGGAATGCAAAGAGAAGGACATGACCTACTCGGCGCCGGTCTTCGTCCGGGCGCGGTTCATGAACCGCAACACGGGCGAGATCAAGGAGCAGGTCGTCTTCATGGGCGACTTCCCGATGCAGACCGAGAAGGGCACGTTCATCGTCAACGGCACGGAGCGCGTCGTGGTGAGCCAGCTCGTCCGGTCGCCGGGCGTCATCTTCGAACCGGGTGAGCGGTTCCGCCTCCGCAACCTCACCAAGCACCAGCTCGTGAAGGGCACGATCCATCCGTACCGCGGTGAGTGGATGGAGTTCGACGTCGAGCACAAGCCCGGCAAGGACGTCACCGCGGGCACCCGCGTGGCTCGCAAGCGTCGCCTCGGCATCTTCACGATGCTGCGGGCGCTCGGTTACGACGAGGAGAACGCCCCCGGCTTCCTCGACCGCTTCGTTGCCCACTTCGACTTCCTCGAGGGGCAGTGGGAGAAGGAGCGCGAGGTCGCCCCGACCCAGGACGAGGCACTCGTCGAGATCTACAAGCGCGCCCGCCCCGGTGAGCCGCCGACCGTCGAGTCCGCCAAGGCGTACTTCCGCAACGCCTTCTTCGAGAGCCGCCGCTACGACCTCAGCCGCGTCGGGCGATACAAGCTGAACCGCAAGCTCGGCGAGGAGGTCGCCCGACTCGACGAGCTCTTCGCACTCGGCGGACTCACCAATGCCGAGGGCGAGCCGCTCCTCGACTACCCCGAAGAGGGACAGAACGTGCTCAGCCGCTGCGAGGTGCTCGCAGCGATCAGCTACATGCTGCACCTGGTCAAGCAGGAGCCGGGCTATCGCCTGGACGATCAGGACCACTTCGCGAACCGCCGCATCCGCAGCGTCGGCGAGCTCATCCAGAACCAGGTCCGCATCGGCCTCAGCCGCATGGAGCGCGTCGTGCGCGAGCGCATGACGACCCAGGACGTCGAGTCGATCACCCCGCAGACGCTGATCAACATCCGACCGGTGGTCGCCGCGATCAAGGAGTTCTTCGGAACGTCCCAGCTGTCGCAGTTCATGGACCAGGTCAACCCGTTGTCGGGCCTCACCCACCGCCGCCGCCTCTCGGCGCTCGGCCCGGGCGGCCTCAGCCGGGAGCGAGCGGGCTTCGAAGTGCGTGACGTGCACTTCAGCCACTACGGCCGGATGTGCCCGATCGAGACACCGGAGGGCCCGAACATCGGCCTGATCGGTGGCCTGTCGACCTACGCCCGGGTCAACGAGTTCGGGTTCATCGAGTCGCCCTACCGCGAGGTCAGGGACGGCAAGGTCACCGGCAAGATCGTCTACATGGCGGCCGACGAGGAGGAGAACTACGTCGTCGCCCAGGCCAACACCCCTCTCGACGACGACGGATCGATCCGTGACGCCCGCGTGCTCGTGCGCCGGTCGCCGCAGGCCGCCAGCCTCGAGGATCTCCGCAAGATGCTGGAAGCGGAGAGCTTCTTCGGCGCAACCACCGACATCGGCTACGTGCCGCCGACCGAGGTCGACTTCATCGACGTCAGCCCGAAGCAGATCGTGTCGGTCGCCACGGCGCTGATCCCGTTCCTCGAGCACGACGACGCCAACCGTGCGCTGATGGGCGCCAACATGCAGCGCCAGGCGGTGCCGCTGCTGCGGGCCGAGGCGCCCTACATCGGCACCGGCATGGAGGACCGCGCCGCCCGTGACGCCGCGGATCTGATCCAGGCGATCGACGACGGCGACGTCATCGAGGTGACCGGCGACATGATCACCGTCCAGTACAAGAACGAAGGCAAGAAGGTCTACCGCCTCAACAAGTTCACTCGTTCCAACCAGGACACGTGCATCAACCAGAAGCCCCGTGTCCGCGAAGGCGACAAGGTCAAGCCGGGCACGATCATCGCCGACGGCCCCTCGACCGATCACGGCGAACTCGCCCTCGGCAAGAACCTGCTCGTCGCGTTCATGCCGTGGGAGGGCTACAACTTCGAGGACGCGATCATCCTCTCGGAGCGCCTGGTCAAGGACGACGTCCTGACGTCGATCCACATCAAGGAGCACGAGGTCGACGCTCGCGACACGAAGCTCGGCCCCGAGGAGATCAGCCGTGACATCCCGAACCTGAGCGACGACATCCTCGCCGACCTCGACGACCGCGGCATCATCCGCGTCGGGGCCGAAGTCGGCCCGGGCGACGTCCTCGTCGGCAAGGTCACGCCGAAGGGCGAGACCGAGCTGACCCCCGAAGAGCGCCTCCTCCGGGCGATCTTCGGCGAGAAGGCCCGCGAGGTCCGTGACACGAGCCTCAAGGTCCCCCACGGCGAGGTCGGCAAGGTCATCGACGTCAAGGTGTTCAACCGTGACGACGGGGACGAGCTGCCCCCCGGTGTCAACCAACTCGTGCGGGTGTACGTGGCCCAGAAGCGCAAGATCTCGGTGGGCGACAAGCTCGCCGGTCGCCACGGCAACAAGGGCGTCATCTCCAAGATCCTCCCGATCGAGGACATGCCGTACACCAGGGACGGCCAGCCGGTCGACATCATCCTCAACCCGCTGGGTGTGCCCTCGCGCATGAACGTCGGTCAGGTGCTCGAATCGCACCTCGGCTACTGCGCCCGCTGGGGCTGGACCAACCCGGACGGCACGAAGGTCGGCGACGACCCGATCCGCGGCACCGAGACCAAGACGCGGCCGAACACCAAGCCCGCCACGTTCGTGGCGACGCCGGTGTTCGACGGGGCGAACTGGGACGAGAAGGAGAAGTCCCTCGACCATCCGACGATCCAGGAGATCCTCGCCGAACTCAACCCCGAGGCACAGAGCGGCGAACGCCTCGTCGGCCTCAACGGCAAGGTCGACCTCTTCAACGGTCGCACCGGCGAGAAGTACGACAACCCGATCACCGTCGGCTACATGTACATCCTGAAGTTGGCGCACCTCGTCGACGACAAGATCCACGCTCGCTCCACGGGCCCGTACTCGATGATCACGCAGCAGCCGCTCGGTGGTAAGGCCCAGTTCGGTGGTCAGCGCTTCGGTGAGATGGAAGTGTGGGCCCTCGAGGCCTACGGTGCGGCGTACTGCCTCCAGGAGTTGCTCACCATCAAGTCCGACGACGTGCTCGGCCGTGTCCGGGTGTACGAGTCGATCGTCAAGGGTGACAACATCCCCGAGCCGGGTGTTCCCGAGTCGTTCAAGGTGCTGATGAAGGAGATGCAGGCGCTCTGCATCAACGTCGAGGTGCTGACCGAAGAGGGCCAGCAGATCGAGATGCGCGACCTCGACGACGAGGTGTTCCGTGCCGCCGAAGAACTCGGCATCGACATCTCCCGCCCCGAGCGCGGCACCGACGAGGACGACGCCCGCCGCGAACGCGAGAAGGCCGAGCGCGCCGCGCGCTACTGACACAACCTCCGCCGGCGTTGCGGAGTGGGTCAGACCCACTCCGCAACGCCGGCGATGAACGACTGACAACGCAAGAGCAATTCAAAAGGGACCCATTACATGCTCGACGTCAACATGTTCGACCAGCTCAAGATCGGGCTGGCCACCGCCGACCAGATCCGCACCTGGTCACACGGTGAAGTGAAGAAGCCCGAGACCATCAACTACCGCACCCTGCGGCCCGAGAAGGAAGGCCTCTTCTGCGAGAAGATCTTCGGCCCGACCCGGGACTGGGAGTGCTACTGCGGCAAGTACAAGCGCGTCCGCTTCAAGGGCATCATCTGCGAGCGCTGCGGCGTCGAGGTGACCCGCTCGAAGGTTCGTCGTGACCGCATGGGCCATATCGAGCTCGCCGCGCCCGCCGTCCACATCTGGTACCTCCGCGGCACCCGTTCGTGGCTGGCCTACCTGCTCGCCGGCATCGAGCCGAAGGAAGAGCTCAAGGCGAAGATGCTCGAGAAGGTCATCTACTTCGCGGCGCACCTCGTCAGCTGGGTCGACGAAGACGGTCGCCACGAAGCCCTCGAGAATCTCGAGGCCGAGTATCTCGAAGAGCGCGACGTCATCCAGAAGGAACTCGAACTCGAAGTCGACGAGCGCTTCAAGCAGCTCGAGGAGGAAGTCGCGGCCGCCGAGAAGGAAGGCGCGAAGGCCGCCGACCTGAAGAAGCTCCAGCGCGAGGCCGACAAGGAGATCGAGGCCATCCGCGAGCGCTACGACATGGAGCTCGACCTCATCGCTCGGACGTGGGACGAGTTCAAGGGCCTCCACGCGCGCAAGATCATCGAAGACGAGCTGCTGTGGCGCGAGATGCGTGACAAGTACGGCGAGTACTTCGAGGGGGGTACCGGCGCCGAGGCGATCAAGTCGCTGATCGACCGGATCGACTTCGACGAGGAGGAGATCAAGCTGCGCGAGGCGATCGACGTCGGCGACTCCGGTCGCAAGCCGCTCAGCGCCCAACGCAAGCAGAAGGCGATCAAGCGTCTGAAGATCGTGACGTCGTTCAATCGGCGTGACGACAACGGCCGTCGCATCAACGATCCCAAGGCGATGATCCTCGACGCCGTGCCGGTCATCCCACCGGAACTGCGCCCGATGGTCCAGCTCGACGGCGGCCGTTTCGCGACGTCCGACCTGAACGACCTGTACCGCCGTGTGATCAACCGCAACAACCGCCTGGAGCGCCTGCTCAACCTCGGCGCCCCGGAGATCATCGTGAACAACGAGAAGCGGATGCTGCAGGAGGCCGTCGACGCACTGTTCGACAACGGTCGCCGCGGCCGGCCCGTGACCGGTCCGGGCAACCGCCCGCTCAAGTCGCTGTCCGACATGCTCAAGGGCAAGCAGGGCCGGTTCCGTCAGAACCTGCTGGGCAAGCGCGTCGACTACTCCGGCCGTTCGGTCATCGTGGTCGGCCCGACGCTCCGCCTGCACCAGTGCGGCCTGCCGAAGCTGATGGCGCTCGAGCTGTTCAAGCCCTTCGTCATGAAGCGTCTCGTCGACCTCGAACTCGCACAGAACATCAAGACGGCCAAGCGCATGGTCGAGCGTCGGCGCCCGCAGGTGTGGGACGTCCTCGAAGACGTCATCAAGGAGCATCCGGTGATGCTCAACCGTGCACCGACGTTGCACCGTCTCGGCATCCAGGCCTTCGAGCCGGTCCTCGTCGAGGGCAAGGCGCTCCAGATCCATCCGCTGGTCTGCACGGCCTTCAATGCCGACTTCGACGGTGACCAGATGGCCATCCACGTGCCGCTGTCGGCCGAGGCGCAGGCCGAGGCCCGCGTGCTGATGCTGTCGGCGAACAACATCCTGTCGCCCGCGTCGGGTCGTCCGATCACCGTCCCGTCACAGGACATGATCATCGGTGGCTACTACCTCACCGAGGGCATCGAGGACGCCACCGGCTCGGGCCGCGTGTTCCGGCATCTGTGGGAGGTGCTCCGTGCCTACGACGAGGGGACCCTCGACCTGCACGCCACCATCGAGGTCCGCCCGGCCCACGGCGAGAAGTTCGCGACCACCCCTGGGCGTGCGCTCTTCGAAGAGGCGCTGCCGCCGGAGTACACCGACCTGTTCGGTCACATCGACATGCTCATCACCAAGAAGGAGATGGGTGTCATCGTCGAGCGGCTCTCGGACAACTTCGACAAGGCGACGGTTGCACGCACGCTCGACAACATCAAGAACCTCTGCTACCGGTTCGCGACCCAGTCCGGCATCACGGTGTCGATCGACGACGTGCGTACTCCCGCTGCCAAACGCGGCATGCTCGACGACTACGAGGCACAGGCCGAGAAGGTCGAGAACCAGTTCAAGCGCGGCATCATCACCGACGGTGAACGGCGCCAGCAGGAGGTGCGGATCTGGACCGACGCCACCGCCGACGTACAGGCGGCGATGGAACTGGAGTTCAAGAAGGACCAGTTCAACCCCATCGACATGATGGTCGGCTCCGGAGCGCGAGGGAACATGACCCAGATGCGCCAGATCGCCGGCATGCGCGGCCTCGTCGCCAACCCCCGTGGCGACATGATCCCGCGTCCGATCAAGTCGAACTTCCGTGAGGGCCTCGAGACCCTCGAGTACTTCATCGCCACGCCCGGTGCCCGCAAGGGCCTCGTCGACACGGCGCTGCGTACCGCCGACTCGGGCTACCTGACGCGCCGTCTCGTCGACGTCGCACAGGAACTGATCATCCGCGAGGAGGACTGCGGTTCCACTCTCGGCGTGTGGATCGAGAACGTCGGACCCGACACGGCCACACGTCGTTCGTACCTCGAGACCAAGCTGTACGGCCGTGCGCTGCTCAACGACACCGTGCTGTCGACGCCGATGGAGAAGGACGGCGAGTCGATCACGACTCTGCCGCGCAACACCATCGTCGGCGACGAGGAGATGGAAGCACTCCGCGACGACCCGAGCATCGAACGGTTGCGCGTCCGGTCGGTGCTCACCTGCGACGCCGAACTCGGCGTGTGCGCGATGTGTCACGGGCGTTCGCTGGCCACCGGCCAGATGATCGAACTCGGCGAGGCCGTCGGCGTCATCGCGGCGCAGTCGATCGGTGAGCCCGGCACCCAGCTGACGATGCGGACCTTCCACACCGGAGGTGTGGCCGGCAAGGACATCGCAGGTGGTCTGCCCCGCGTCGTCGAGCTCTTCGAAGCTCGCACCCCCAAGGGTTCGGCCCGCCTGGCGAAGGCGACCGGTGTGCTGCGCCTGCGAGAGGACGAGGGCAAGGGGATCCCGGTCGTCGTCGTCGACGACGCCGGCGAGGAGCACGAAACCGTGCTTCCCCTCGGCGCCCGCCCGATCGTCGTCGACGGCCAGGACGTCAAGGCAGGCGATCCGCTGGTCGACGGTCCCTTCGATCCGAAGGAGATCATGGAGATCAAGGGCATCCGCGAGACGCAGTTGTACCTGGTCGAAGAGGTCCAGCGGGTGTACCGGGACCAGGGTGTGTCGATCCACGACAAGCACATCGAGCTGATCGTCCGGCAGATGACGCGCCGCATCGGAGTGCAGGAGCCCGGCGACACCGGCTTCCTGCCCGGCGAGCGCGTCGACTCGAAGCGCTTCCGTGACACCAACCGACGGAT
The DNA here is from genome assembly GCA_963824025.1 of Ilumatobacteraceae bacterium. Lineage (GTDB taxonomy): Bacteria > Actinomycetota > Acidimicrobiia > Acidimicrobiales > Ilumatobacteraceae > Ilumatobacter_A. The sequence goes on along the minus strand of CAWGNY010000001.1, from coordinate 113,227 downwards.
GGTCGAGGAGGGCAAGCGCCCCGCCGAGGGCCGTCCGGAGCTGATGGGCATCACCAAGGCGTCGCTCGCAACCGAGTCGTGGCTGTCGGCAGCTTCGTTCCAGGAGACCACGCGTGTCCTGACCGAAGCGGCGATCGACGGTCGTGGCGACGATCTGATCGGCCTGAAGGAGAACATCATCCTCGGCAAGCTGATCCCGGCCGGTACCGGCATGGCCAAGTACCGCGAGTTCGGCATCGAGGCGCCGGACTACGAGCCGATGTCGTACTTCACCTCCGACGGTGTCGGTGGGGAAGAGGACCCGGCGGCGTTCCTGGCGGGCCTGCACGGCACCTACTCCAGCGACGCCGCGACGGTCGGCACCGAGCCGATCGGGTGACACCACCCTCGTGCGATGAGAGATGAGAGTGGCAGTCGCTCTCATCTCTCATCGCTGAAGTGACAACGGGCGCTGACGTTCAGGAACACCCGCGCCTCTCGGCAGTGTCAAGTTGGGCACGGAAGGGTCAAGTTGCCGAGGGAACGTGACGAAACAAGGTGTGTGACCATCGACTCGACGCGGACCATCAGCACCCGGGACGCAGCGTGATCCACACCTCCGAAGCGGGATCCGCCTGGCTGGCGGCAATGTGCAGCAAGGTCGTGTTCGAGGTCATCGACGAGGTCCTCGCCGTGTCGAGCGATCTCGACGCAGCCTCGAGCGAGCGGCTCCGCCATCAGCTGCACGCGGCGCTCGAACCCGCCGTGCTCGACGTGGTCGACCGTGTTGCCGACCCCGCGGTTGCGCTCCAGCCGATCTACCACATCGAAGGCTGCACGATCATCGGATTCGAGGCACTCGCCCGTTTCGGCGGACGCAATGACACGGCCGAAACCTTCCGCGTCGCAGCCGAACGCGGGCTCGGTGTGGAGATCGAGATCGTGGCGCTCACCGCGGCACTCCGCCGGCTCGACGAGCTGCCCGGCCGCACTCCGCTCGGGGTGAATCTGTCCGCTTCGGCTCTGGCGGACGCCAGAGTCCGTGAGCTCCTCGACGGCGTCGACACCGGGCGCCTCGTCGTCGAACTCACCCAGCAGAGCGAGGTCACCAACGTGGCCGAGCTGCGTGCGTCGTGCCGGTCGCTCCAATCGGCGGGCGCCGTGTTCTGCATCGACGGTGCCGGCCACGGATTCTTCCAGCACGAGCGGATCATCGAGCTGGAACCGGAGATGATCAAGATCGACCGTTCGCTGGTCCGTGGGTGCGACGGGACCGATGAGGGCCGTCGCCGGATCCTGGACCTCGTCGCGCTGTCGCGACGCATCGGTGCGTTGAGCGTCGGGATCGGTGTCGAGCGCCAGGAGGAGTTGGCGACTCTCGCCAATCTCGGGGTCGACGCCGTTCAGGGGCACCTGCTCGGCAAACCGTCGGTGGATCTCTCGGTGTTCACCGATTCGGCCACCGCACGGCTCGCGCTCGGCTGAGCCCGCCCGGGCGTGGACGACACCGTGACCTGCGTAGGGGGCGGTGCGGCGTTGCGCGATCGCTCACGGCTCCGTAGCATTGCGTGGTCCTCTCAGCGGGGGTTCCGTACGTCGGCCGCTGTATGGCGGATGCACAGCCGGTGCGTCCAACTCACCACATGACCCGTGGCGCCGTGGCGCCTCGATGTCCGACCCGAACGAACGAGGTTTTCGTACATGCCAACCATCCAGCAGCTCGTCCGTCAGGGGCGCAGCTCGAAAGTCACCAAGTCGAAGACGCCGGCGCTCAAGGGATCTCCCCAGCGCCGCGGGGTGTGCACCCGCGTGTACACGACGACCCCGAAGAAGCCGAACTCCGCGCTGCGCAAGGTCGCACGCGTTCGGCTCAACTCGGGCATCGAAGTCACCGCCTACATCCCCGGCGAGGGCCACAACCTCCAGGAGCACTCGATCGTGCTCGTTCGCGGCGGTCGCGTCCGCGACCTGCCCGGCGTGCGCTACAAGATCATCCGTGGCACTCTCGACGCCGTGGGCGTCAAGAACCGCAAGCAGGCCCGCAGCCGCTACGGCGCCAAGAAGGAGAAGTGATCAGCCATGCCTCGTAAAGGTCCCGCTCCCCGCCGCGATCTGGTCGCCGACCCGATCTACAAGTCCGTCATCGTCACGCAGCTGATCAACAAGGTCATGCTCCACGGCAAGCGCAGCATCGCCGAGAAGATCGTGTACGACGCGATGGAGATCATCCAGAGCAAGCTCGAGGGCGACGATCTCGCCATCGACACCGTCAAGCGTGCGATCGACAACGTGAAGCCGCCGCTCGAGGTGCGCAGCCGCCGCGTCGGTGGTGCCACCTATCAGGTGCCGGTCGAGGTTCGTCCACGCCGTGCGACGACGCTGTCGATCCGTTGGATCGTCGACTTCAGCCGGAACCGTCGCGAGAAGTCGATGGCCCTGTGTCTCGCCAACGAACTGATGGACGCTGCAAACGGCCTCGGCGCGGCGATGAAGCGTCGCGACGACATGCAGAAGATGGCCGAATCGAACAAGGCGTTCGCCCACTACCGCTGGTGACGTTTGTCGGGTGACCGACACGCACCTCGACAATGAACGAACGCCCGGGCCACGTGCCCGGGCGTTCTTCGTGGTGGGCCGGTGGCACGGCATTCACGAGTGCACTAGTTTGGTGCTTCGACGAGAGGAGCCGCACGATGAACGTCCAGACCATCCTGTCCGCGAAGGGAACGGAGGTGGCGACCATCGCGCCCTCCGCCACGCTGGCCGACGCCACCGAGATGCTGCGAGCCAGAGGGTTCGGAGCGCTCGTCGTTTCGGCCGACGGCAAGGGACTCGACGGCATCGTGTCCGAACGGGACATCGTCCGGGCGCTCGCGGCCGACGGCGTCGCGACACTCGAGCGCAAGGTCGCGACCTGCATGTCGAGCGAGGTCTTCACCTGCGCGCCGAACGACTCCATCGACGCGCTGATGGGGATGATGACCGAGCGGCGGATCCGCCACCTTCCGGTGGTCGACCAGAACGGGCTCGCCGGCATGATCTCCATCGGTGACGTGGTGAAGTACAGGCTCGGCGAACTCGAACGCGAGAACGATCAACTGCACGACTACATCCAGGGCAACGTCGGATAGGGCACCGGTATGGCACGAGACAGGTCGTAGCGTCGAGTCATGGGCCGCCTCCGCCGAATCGTCGACGTGCTCGCCGAGCGGACCCCGGAGGGGCGGCGCGTCCCCGAACTGGGGACATTGCGCGGGTCGCGGCGCGAGGGAGCCGCATTGACGGTCGGGGTGCTCGTGTATCGCGGCGTGTCGAGCAGCGAGATCGACGAGCCGGTCAAGCGACTGGCCCAGCGTCTGCACGCCGACGTCGTGTTCGTCGGGGCGATGACCGGTCCGGTGCACGCCGTCGAGCCGTCACGACCGGTCGAGGTCGGGTGCACGCCCGAGACGGCGCCGTGGATCGATGTCCTCGTCGTGCCCGGAGGACTGGGGTGGAAGCAGGTGATCGAGGATGTCGCCATTCGTGCATGGCTGCATCGGGTCGCCGTCGATGCACGCGGGATCCTCGCGATGTCGACGGGGACACTTCTGCTCGCGTCGGTCGGCCGTCTCGAAGGTCGCGAAGCGACCGGGCATTGGCTCGCCGAGGGTGAGCTCGCCGCGCTGGGGGCAACGGTCACGTCGACGCGGACGGCATCGGATGACGCCGGGCGGGTGGTCACCGCGTCCGGCGCGCTCGCAGCGATCCAGGTGGTCGACGAGTTCGCGGACCAGGCTCGCTGGGCCCAGTGGATGCCCTGACCACAGGGTTCCGCTCGCCTCGGCGAGTCACGTGGTGTTCGAAGGTTGCCGCAACGATCCGGGGTTGTTCCCGCGACGCGCCGCACCCACCTCGTCGCGGCGACGAGGTGGGTGCAACGGGTTCCGTCGTCGTCAGATGTGGCCGACGGCGTCGACGATGACGTTGGTGGTGGTGCTGGCGAAGATGCACACCGTGCCCTCGGTGGAGAGTTTGGCGATCAGTTCGTTGGCCACCGGGTGGTCGGTCCCGAAGTTGAGGCTGGAGTACTCGGGCATGTCCCCGCAGGGGTACACGCTGAGGTAGCCGCGTCCGGTTGCGCCTGCGGCGGTGACGTTGATGACCGCAGCTTCGGCGTCTTCTGCGACGCCGCCTCGTCCGGCGATGTCCACCTCGATCTCGGTTCCGCCGACGACGGGTCCGGTTGCGGTGAAGCCGTCATCGTCTGCCACCCACGGGGTGCGGGTGTCGACCAAACGGTTGGGGCCGTCGGGCACGTACTCGGAGTCGGCCGGGAAGTGGCCGACGGCGTCGACGATGACGTTGGTGGTGGTGCTGGCGAAGATGCACACCGTGCCGTTCGCCGAGAGCTCGGCGATCAGTTCGTTGGCCACCGGGTGGTCGGTCCCGAAGTTGAGGCTGGAGTACTCGGGCATGTCCCCGCAGGGGTACACGCTGAGGTAGCCGCGTCCGGTTGCGCCTGCGGCGGTGACGTTGATGACCGCAGCTTCGGCGTCTTCTGCGACGCCGCCTCGTCCGGCGATGTCCACCTCGATCTCGGTTCCGCCGACGACGGGTCCGGTTGCGGTGAAGCCGTCATCGTCTGCCACCCACGGGGTGCGGGTGTCGACCAAACGGTTGGGGCCGTCGGGCACGTACTCGGAGTCGGCCGGAATGTGGCCGACGGCGTCGACGATGACGTTGGTGGTGGTGCTGGCGAAGATGCACACCGTGCCGTTCGCCGAGAGCTCGGCGATCAGTTCGTTGGCCACCGGGTGGTCGGTCCCGAAGTTGAGGCTGGAGTACTCAGGGGTGGGTCCGCAGGGGTACACGCTGAGGTAGCCGCGTCCGGTTGCGCCTGCGGCGGTGACGTTGAGCACCGCAGCCTTGGCCCCGATGGGGATCATGCCCCGCCCGGCGATCGGCACCTCGAGCACCGTTCCACCGACGACGGGCCCGCTCGCCGTGAAGCGCTGGTCGGCCGCCACCCACGGGACGCGGGTGTCGACCAACCGGACCGGGTCACTCGACGAGATCAACTCCCCGGGGATGAGGACCGTCCACTCGTACTGAGCGGCAGCAACGTCGCCATTCTGGGCGAACGCCAGGACGGTGAAGTTGTGATCGCCCGACGACAGCGACTCGTAGCTCACCGGGCTGTCGCAGAACTCGAGCGGGCGGGCGTCGAGCGAACACAGCGTCTTGACGCTGCCGGTCTCGGCGAACGTGAACACCGCGTCGGTCGACTCGGTGATCTTGTCGGGGACCGTCAGCAGCTCGATCGAGAGATCATCGCCGGGGTTGACTTCGGGGAGGGTCTGCTCCGTGCAGGTGTTCTGGCCCACCGGATCAATGAAGTGGAGGGTCTTGTCGTTCGTCTCGTTGAAGAGAATTGCCGCTCGGACGTCGTCGGCCATCTGGGCGAAACCGGCGACATTGTTGACGACGCCCTCGGGGGTGGCGACCGGTGGGAGATCGCTGAAGCCGGCCAACTCGGGGATCGGCTGGATCGACCACGTCAACGTGGGGACGTCCAGATAGGTTCCGCACCCGGGGAACACCTTCGACCGGTCGTAGCTGAACTCGCTCAGATCAACGAATCGTTCTTCGTCCGCAGGGCTGTTGCTGAAGAATTCGAGGTTCCAGACCGAACTCGGCGGATCCACGGCGTCGTACATGTCGGGAATCGAGCGGATTCGGTTGTAGTACTCGACTGCGTCCACCGCGACCGATACCCCCTTACTGCCTCCCGAGCCCAGACCGACCGCTGCCAGCATCCAGGGATCGAAGCCTTCGAAGCCATCGACTGGATCATCCGTGCCCGCCACCAGGAGAGGTGCGTCGCCGAGACCGGGCACCGTCCCCGTGGTCATCAGTTTTCCGTACATCGCCTGCTGTTCGGGCGACGCGTCGATGGCTGCGGGTGGAATCGGCTCGCCGTCCTCGTCGACGTCATCGATGATGTCGGTGGTGATCCGGCCGGCGAAATCGAGCGAGATCGTGTCGGCGGCGTCGAACCGGGCCTCCAACTCCTCGAGCTTCCTGTCGAAGAAGCCATCTGGGACTCGTCCCAAGTTCAAGCGCTCGAGCTCGACCTCGCTGACGAACGCGGCATATGCGGGCTGCGGATCGCAGACCTCGACCTCCTCGCCCTCGGCCGGCGGTGGCGCTCCGGGGTCACCCATGAGCGGAACCGGCCAGACCTCGCGTCCATCGGCACCGTTCACGACCGACGTGACTCCGTCGATGGCGGTGTAGGAGATGGGTTGGACGCAGTACTGCGTCTCGGGGCCCGACTCTCCGACGACCTCGAAGTCGGCCAGGACCGGCACGCCGTTCACGTCACGCAGCGCGATCACGAGGTCGGCGTAGATGTCGCCGGGGTCGTCGCCGGGCGGTGCAGCGACGGCTGATCCCGCCGAGGCGATGACGAGGGTCGCTGAGAGCGCTGCAGCGACTCCGTGGGTTCGGATTCTGGACATCAGATGCCTCCCTGTGCTTCGAGTCGACCTCAGCGACCGGAAGTTGCACCGCCGAGGGCATTTCCGCCTGGTCATCCTGCGCCGTTCAGGCGGAAAATCGCCAGGGCCCAAGGTCCCGCATCGTGCACATGTTCCGACGGACGCGAGCCCGGTCGAAACACCCGTCACGTCCGGTTGCGCCAACGATTCCGCCGGTACACTCGAACGCCGTGCCCGTGCGCAGTTGCACCGGTACGACGTGGCTCGGATCGCCTGAGCCGGTAGCCCCTTGAGAGTCCCAGACGTAGCGGAAGTAGTGAGAAGTATGGCCAAGCGAGAGTTCCCCCTGGAGCGCACCCGGAACATCGGGATCATGGCGCACATCGATGCCGGGAAGACCACGACGACCGAGCGCATCCTCTACTACACCGGGAAGAGCTACAAGATCGGTGAGGTCCATGACGGCGCCGCGACCATGGACCACATGGCCCAGGAGCAGGAGCGCGGCATCACGATCACCTCGGCCGCCACGACCTGCGTCTGGAACAACCACCGCATCAACATCATCGACACCCCGGGCCACGTCGACTTCACCATCGAAGTCGAACGCTCGCTGCGCGTCCTCGACGGTGCCGTCACCGTGTTCGACTCCGTCGCCGGCGTCGAGCCGCAGACCGAAACCGTCTGGCGCCAGGCCAACAAGTACAACGTGCCCCGCATGTGCTTCGTCAACAAGATGGACCGCATCGGCGCCGACTTCTACCGCACGGTCGAGATGGTCAAGGATCGTCTCCAGGCCAACGCGCTCGTCATCCAGCTCCCGATCGGAGCGGGTGGCCCGGAGGCCGTCAAGGCCTACGAGGGCCTGGTCGACCTGGTCAGGATGAAAGCGCTCATCTGGCGAGACATCGACGAGAAGGACCTCGGGGCGAAGTACGAAGTGGCCGACATCCCCGCCGACATGGCCGACGAGGCTGCCCGCTACCGCGAGGAGATGCTCGAGACCATCGCCACCCAGGACGAGGCGCTCATGGACGCCTACCTCGGCGGCGAGGAGCTCTCGGAGGACGCGATCAAGGCGGCGATCCGCAAGGGCACGCTCGCCAACGAGTTCGTGCCGATCCTGTGCGGCTCGGCGTTCAAGAACAAGGGCGTCCAGCCGATGCTCGACGCCGTGATCGACTTCCTCCCCAGCCCGCTCGACATCGAGCCGGCACACGGCATCGTCACCAAGGGCGGCGAGGACATCGACGTCACCCGCGGCCCGAACGACCCCGAGTTCGCAGCGCTCGCGTTCAAGATCGTCGCCGACCCGTTCGGCAAGCTCACCTACTTCCGGGTCTACTCCGGCGAGATCAGCAAGGGTGAAGAGGTCTACAACTCGGTGAAGGAAGACCGCGAGCGGCTCGGCCGGATCCTGCTGATGCACGCCAACCAGCGCGAAGACCTCGACGTCGCGATGGCAGGTGACATCGTCGCCGGCCTGGGCTTCAAGAACGTCACCACCGGTGACACGCTGTGCGATCGCAATCACCCGGTCATCCTCGAACGGATGGTGTTCCCCGAGCCGGTGATCCACGTCGCGATCGAGCCGAAGACGAAGTCCGACCAGGAGAAGCTGGGCAAGGCGCTCAAGTCGCTGTCCGACGAGGACCCGACCTTCCGGATCCGCACCGATCACGAGACCGGCCAGACCGTGATCTCGGGCATGGGCGAGTTGCACCTCGAGGTGCTCGTCGACCGCATGCAGCGCGAGTTCGGCGTCGAGGCGACGGTGGGCAAGCCGCAGGTGGCCTACCGCGAGACGATCACCAAGGAAGTCAGCAACGTCGAGTACCGCCACATCAAGCAGTCGGGTGGCTCGGGTCAGTTCGCCGTGGTGAAGATCAACATGCTGCCGAATCCGGGTGGCGGTTTCGAGTTCGAGGACAAGATCAGCGGCGGCAAGATCCCGCGTGAGTACATCAACCCGACCGCCCAGGGGCTCGAGTCGGCAATGGACAACGGTGTCCTCGCCGGCTACCCGACGGTCGACGTGAAGGTGCAACTCGTCGACGGCCAGTACCACGACGTCGACTCCTCGGAGATGGCCTTCAAGCTCGCCGGTCAGATGGCCTTCCGGCGGGCCGCCGAGATGGCCAAGCCGGTCCTGATGGAACCGATCATGGCGGTCGAGGTCGTGACCCCGGAGGACTACATGGGCGACGTGATGGGCGACCTGTCGAGCCGTCGCGGGCGCGTCGGCGGCATGGAGGCCCGTGGGAACACGCAGGTCGTCAACGCCGAGGTCCCGCTGTCGGAGATGTTCGGGTACAGTACCGACCTCCGCTCGCGCACCCAGGGGCGTGCGACCTACACGATGCAGTTCGACAAGTACCAAGAGGTGCCGTCGAACATCGCCGAAGAAATCGTGAAGCGGGTCCGCGGCGAGTGAGCCGCTGATCTGCTGCGAACACCGAAGATCCTTGACAACCCACCAGAAGCAACATTTGAGAGAGAAGTAGTGCAATGAGCAAAGAGAAGTTCGAGCGGAACAAGCCGCACGTCAACATCGGCACCATGGGTCACATCGACCATGGGAAGACGACTCTGACGGCTGCGATCTCGAAGACGTTGTCGGAGCGTGGGTTGGCGGACTTCACCGACTTCGAGGGCATCGACAAGGCGCCGGAGGAGAAGGCGCGTGGGATCACGATCTCGATCAGCCACATCGAGTACGAGACCGAGAAGCGTCATTACGCGCACATCGACATGCCGGGTCACGCGGACTACATCAAGAACATGATCACCGGTGCGGCGCAGGTGGACGGCGCGATCCTGGTGGTCGCCGCGACCGATGGTCCGATGCCCCAGACGCGTGAGCACGTGTTGCTGGCCCGTCAGGTCGGGGTGCCCTACATCGTGGTCGCTTTGAACAAGGCGGACATGGTCGATGACGAGGAGCTGATGGAGCTGGTGGAGCTCGAGGTGCGTGAGTTGTTGACGGAGTACGAGTTCCCCGGTGACGATGCGCCGGTGGTTCAGGTGAGTGCGTTGAAGGCGTTGGAAGGCGACGCCGACGCGCAGGAGAAGATCATGGAGCTGATGAACGCGTGTGACGAGTTCATTCCGGATCCGGTGCGTGACCTGGACAAGCCGTTCCTGATGCCGATCGAGGACGTGTTCACGATCACGGGTCGTGGCACGGTGGTGACCGGCAAGGTGGAGCAGGGGATCATCCATACCGGTGACGAGATCGAGATCGTCGGGTTGCGTGACACGCAGAAGACGACGTGTACGGGTGTGGAGATGTTCCGCAAGTTGCTCGACGAGGGTCAGGCGGGTGACAACATCGGTGCGTTGTTGCGTGGCACGGGCAAGGAGGACGTGGAGCGTGGTCAGGTGCTGTGCAAGCCCGGTTCGATCACGCCGCACACGAATTTCGAGGGTCAGGTGTACATCTTGACCAAGGACGAGGGTGGCCGTCACAAGCCGTTCTTCAACAATTATCGTCCGCAGTTCTTCTTCCGTACGACGGATGTGACCGGCACGATCGAGTTGCCGTCGGGGACCGAGATGGTGATGCCCGGTGACAACGTCGAGATGACGGTCGAGTTGGGCAAGCCGATCGCGATGGACGAGGGTCTGCGGTTCGCGATCCGCGAGGGTGGCCGCACCGTCGGCGCCGGCCGCGTCACCAAGATCCTCAAGTGACCCCCGATACGAACAGGAAAGTCTGAACCATGGCCCAGAGCATTCGTATCCGCCTCAAGGCGTTCGACCACGAGATCATCGACCAGTCGACGAAGAAGATCGTCGAAACGGTCACCCGGACCGACGCCACCGTGCGCGGCCCGATCCCGTTGCCGACCGACAAGCACCGGTACACGGTCATCCGTGGCCCGCATGTCGACAAGGACAGCCGGGAGCACTTCGAGATGCGGGTGCACAAGCGCCTCATCGACATCGTGAACCCGAACAACAAGACCATCGACTCCCTGCAGCGCATCGAGCTGCCCGCCGGCGTCGACATCGAGATCAAGATCCAGAGCTGACATCGGTCGGGGCGACGCCCCGTTCCGGTGCCGATCGACGGGCGGGCCTGCGGGCCCGCCCGTCACGCGTCCCGACCCGGCCAGACGGTGAACGGATCGGGAACCTGACGTCACGTCGTCGCGCGCGGCGCTGCGGCCAGATAGAAACGACGCATGGCCACGCTGCCGCCGCCCCCGCCGGGGCAGACCCCGGTGACGAATGCGTTGCCTCCGCGCCGCTCGCGCCTGCGGATCGGCACACTCCTTCTCCTGGTCGGCATCGTCGCGTGGATCGGCGGGCTCGGGGGAGCGTTGGTCGGCAATCAGGTCGCCGACTGGTGGAACCAGCCGCCGACGCGTGCATCCGATCGACCGATCGATGTGGCGGCGCCACGTCCCGGTTTCGAGAATCGCCTCGACGTTGCCGTGGTGGCCGACTACGTCGCGCCGTCGACCGTGACCGTGTCGGCCGACATCGGCGGCGGTGTGTCACTCGGGACCGGTGTGATCATCTCCGAGGACGGCGAGATCCTGACCAACGCCCACGTGGTGGAAGGCGCCGACGAGGTCAGAGTCCGCCTGATGGGAGAATCGGAACCCCGCGAGGTCACCGTGCTCGCCGCGGATCGCGGCAACGACCTCGCGCTGCTTCGCATGGCCGGGGACGGATTCGAGGCGGCGACCTTCGCCGATCCCGACAGCGTCCGCCTGGGCGACGACGTGATGGCGATCGGCTTCGCGCTCGGACTCGACGGAGAACCATCGGTGACACTCGGGATCGTGTCGGCACTCGACCGCAGTGTCGGCCAGGGAGACGTGTTCCTCGACGGGTTGATCCAGACCGACGCCGCGATCTCGTCGGGCAACTCGGGCGGACCGCTGGTCAACGCAGCCGGCGAGGTCGTCGGGATCAACACCGCCGTCGCGCGGGACACCGCGGTGTTCACCGCGACGAACGTCGGGTTCGCGATCTCGGTCGGCGAGGCGCTGCCGGTCGTGGAGGCCTTGAGGGAACAGGCCGAAGGCGCCGTGCGGGAGGAGGCGTTCCTCGGCGTCGGCCTCGAGGACCGCCGCGACGGTGGTCAGGGTGTGATCGTCACCGACGTCGAGCCCGGCACACCCGCCGAGGAGATCGGTGTCGCGCTCGGCGATCTGATCGTCTCGATCGACGGATCGGTCACCGACGGTTCGTCGGCCCTCATCGCCGCGATCCGCGACAAGCAGCCGGGCGACACGGTGACGGTGGGGATCGTTCGCGACGCCGAGTCGATCGAACTCGAGGTCGTGCTCACCTCCCGTCCCGGCTGACGGCGTGGATCGAGCCGGGCACGACCGACCGGCCTCGGAACCACCGTCCTTCCCCGCCTACGGTCGCGGCCATGGATGACGTGATGCTCGGCGGGACTCGCCCCTTCGGACTCGGATACTGGCCGCTCCCCGACGACGATCCCGGCGTCGCGGTGCAGCGCGAAGCGGTCCGGATCGTGTCGCCCGACGGAGCCCTGGTGCGCGGGATCCTCTGGACCCCACCGGTCGGGACGCGATGGAAGACCGCGGTCATCCTGTCCCACCCCCGCGGGGACTTCAGCGTGCACTACGCCTGCCCGCTCCTGGCGGCCGCCGGGTACGCGGTCCTCGGGTTCGGGACCCGGTACATGAACAACGACACCGATTGTCTGCACGAGTCGTGCATCGTCGACGTGCAGGCCGCTCACGGCGAGATGGTCCGGCGCGGTGCCGAGGCCGTGGTCCTCCTCGGCAATTCGGGTGGCGGATCGCTGATGGCGATGGCGAATGCCGAGATCGGCATCGGTGACGGCTGGGTCGGTGTCGCCGCGCACCCCGGCGAAGGGGTGTTCATGTTGCAGGTGATCGACCCGTCGGTCGCCGACGAGCACGACCCCTTCTCGACCGTGCCCGAACTCGACATGTACCACCCCGACAACGGATGGCGACCGTGGCCCGAACCCAGCTCGTACGATCCCGCGTGGGTGACGACGTACCGGGCGGCCCAGCGCTCCCGAGTGGAGCGGATCGACGCAATCGCGAAGGCATCGATCGTCGATTCGACGGCGGCGGGCCAGGTCCTGCGGACGGTCGACCGGACCGATCCCCTCGAGTATCGAGAGACGCGTCGGCGAGCGGTGTTCACGAAGTACCTCACGATCTACCGAACGCTCGCCGACCCCGCATACCTGGACCTGTCGATCGATCCCGACGATCGAGCGATGGGATCGCTGTTCGCGTTTCCGGACCCGCTCGACGCCAACTACGGGCGGGGCGGTCTTGCACGGACGATGACCGCGCGCGGCTGGCTCAGCACGTGGTCCGGCCTGTCGAGCGGGGCGAGGCTCGCCGACACGATGCCGCGGGTGACCGTCCCGACCCTGCTGATCCACCCGACCGCGGACACCGAGATCCGGGTGTGGCAGGCCGAGGAGATCGCCGCCGCCGCCGGTGCCGACGACGTCACCTACGTCGAGATGAAGGGCGCACTGCACTACCTGGAAGGGGACCGCGTCGAAGCGATGCAGCACGTCGTCGACTGGATGCGGAAGCGTTTCCCGTGATGGAGGCGGTCATCCACCGCGACCACCGGTGACGTGATCGGTCCGGAGGTCGTCGCGCGAGGTCAGGTGGAGCCGACGTAGGCGAGGACGTCGAGTGCGTAGTGGGCGGTGACGTTGGAGAACACGCACACCTCACCGTTCGCGTTCAACGCGACGGTCGTCGCGTTCGCGATGTTCACACCCGGGGTGTAGTTCAACGACGACGCCGTGGGCGGTGTCGCCGTACACGGATACAGCGTGGCGAACCCGCGGCCCTCGTTCTGGATCGCGGTGATGTTCAACTCGACCCCGACCGCATCCGCGGCGACACCGCCACGACCCGCGATCTTCACCTTCGTGAACTGACCACCCACCAGTTTCCCCGCACCGAGGAACTGGCCGTCGACGGTCGAGCCCGACGGGCGGGTGTCCAACAAACGGGACGGTTCCACCGTCACCAGATCCGAACCCGCCGGCACATAGGCCAACACGTCGAGCGCATAATGCGCGGTCACGTTCGAGAACACGCACACCTCACCGTTCGCGTTCAACGCGACGGTCGTCGCGTTCGCGATGTTCACACCCGGGGTGTAGTTCAACGACGACGCCGTGGGCGGTGTCGCCGTACACGGATACAGCGTGGCGAACCCGCGGCCCTCGTTCTGGATCGCGGTGATGTTCAACTCGACCCCGACCGCATCCGCAGCGACACCGCCACGACCCGCGATCTTCACCTTCGTGAACTGACCACCCACCAGTTTGCCCGCACCGAGGAACTGGCCGTCGACGGTCGAGCCGGTCGGGCGGGTGTCCAACAAACGGGACGGTTCCACCGTCACCAGATCCGAACCCGCCGGCACATAGGCCAACACGTCGAGCGCATAATGCGCGGTCACGTTCGAGAACACGCACACCTCACCGTTCGCGTTCAACGCGACGGTCGTCGCGTTCGCGATGTTCACACCCGGGGTGTAGTTCAACGACGACGCCGTGGGCGGTGTCGCCGTACACGGATACAGCGTGGCGAACCCGCGGCCCTCGTTCTGGATCGCGGTGATGTTCAACTCGACCCCGACCGCATCCGCCGCGACACCGCCACGACCCGCGATCTTCACCTTCGTGAACTGACCACCCACCAGTTTGCCCGCACCCAGGAACTGGCCATCGACGGTCGAACCCGACGGGCGGGTGTCCAACAAACGAGCAGGCTCCACCGTCACCAGATCAGGGACAGGGATCCTCGGCGTGACCGCTGTCGACGGTGCCGACGCAGGTCCCGTGCCGACCGCGTTCGTCGCGGTCACCGTGAACGTGTACGGCGTCCCGTTCGTCAAACCGGTCACCGTGCACGACGTGGCACCCATCGTCGAACACGTCGCACCACCCGGAGCAGCCGTCACCGTGTACCCCGTGATCGGCGAACCACCATCGGAGACCGGTGCCACCCACGACACCGACACCTCACCATCACCCGCCGTCCCGACGACATCGGTCGGAGCGGAGGGGGTCGCCGCGTTCCTGGTCAGCGTCAAGTCGTACAGCTGGGTGTCGTCGGTACCGGTGCCCGCGACCCGCACGTAGTACGTGCCGGCCGCCGGCAGGGCGTAGTCCGAGATCGACTCGGCTGCCCCGGCGCCGGTGGCGTCGACCGTCGTCAGGACTCCGCCCGAGTCGCGGATCTGGAACGAGAGGTCCTGGAGGGCCTCGGAGTCGAGGGGGCTCCCCGGAGCGCCGCCGCAGCCACCCGGGTCGGCGGCCTCGTTGTAGGTGAACCCGTTCGGGTCGACGGTGACGTCGACGGTTTGACCGGCCGTCGCCGTGAACCTGAACCAGTCGGTGTCGCCGGTGCTGTCGAGGCTCAGCTGGGGCTCGGTCTGCGTCGGCGACGGTGCGAGCGGCGTCGCCGAGTCGCGGCTGTCGTTCGGGTTGCCGATCAGTTCGAAGCGGTCGCCGTAGCCCCGTTGGACACCGCGGATGTCGTCGTGTTGCAGGCCGCGGAAGCCGAGGTTGACGAACGGCTCCATGAGTTTGGTGCCGTTCACCGGACACACGTGGTTGAGGCCGGCTCCGTGGCCGTGCTCGTGGGAGAAGACGTTGTGGAAGCCTCTGGCCACCGTGTTGCCGGCGAAGAACGAGTCGGTGGCGTCGATCTTCATGTCACCGGTGTTCGGAAAGTAGTTGTACGCGAGGATGCCGAAGTTCCCGTCGATGGTGCAGCCACCGATCCGCACGTCGCCACGCACGCCGGCCACCCCCGGGCTCCCCGGCCACGGTGCGCCGTCGTCGACGGGTGTCCCGTTGGCGTCGGGCGTCACCGCGGGCGTGTACTTGTTCCCCGCCAATCCGGTCCAGTCGTCCCACACCTGCTCGATCTCGGACTGCCACACCCCCGTGCCGTAGATCCCGTTGAACGTCGCGATCAGATTGCTGTTGCACGGCGTGTCACCACCGAACTGCGAGGGCATCGGCGTTCCGTCCGGGATGATGCTCCACGTCAATTCGAGCGCGTCGCCCTGAGCAGCCCCGCCGTTGTTCAGCGCCGTCGACGCCGGATTCCAGTGGGTTCCGAATCGCTGGGCCGCCGGACCGCTCCGAAGCGCGTCGAGCACGCTCGAGGCGTACGCGGGGTCGGTGTCGGGCGCGAAGACCGCACCGACGATCGGCGACCCGGCCGCGCCGGCGGCACTCCCCGACGTCTCCTGCGCGACTCCCGTCCCGGAGCCGACCAAGGCGGTCGCCACCATCACTGCGGTCGTCAACGCAACCCCGAATCCAGCACGTGTCTTCACCGCAGCCCCCCAGGCTCGAATGGGCTGCGAGCACTTCGCGCGAACTCCAGCACCCTGATGACGCAGACCATAGCCCGCTCGCGCAGCCCGTGAGATCCGGAGCGTGCTCCGGACGCCACATCTCTGCGACAGCGCGCCGGGCGGTGATCGTCGATCGCAGCGTCGACCGTCGGATCAGCTGCTCGCGTCCCCGACGGCGGTGATCTTCACGGCGACCTCGTAGAGCGCCCAGCACAGGTACTCGTACTCGACCGCATGCGCCGCGCAGAATTCCTGGAACGCCCGGAACTCGTGCTGCTTCCAGTTCGGGTAGTTGAAGTACTCGTTGAACACGATCACCGATCCGGGCACGATCCGCGAGGCCAGGTTGTCGAGCACCGTCTTGCAGGAGCTGTAGATGTCGGAGTCGATGTGCGCGAGTGCGAGGGGTCCGTCGTGGCCCGCCACGAAGCCCGGCAGGGTGTCGTCGAACCAGCCGATGTGCAGTTCGACGTTCGGCGCGACGTCGGGGATGCCCTCGCCGCTGAAGGCGCCGGCATCCATCGTGTAGCCGCTCCACGCTTCGGGGAGTCCGTCGAAGGAATCGAAACCGTGGATCGTTCGCGTCGGGTTCAGCCTCGCGAGGTGGTTGATCGTGCCCCCCGAGCGGACCCCGAACTCGAGATACAGCCCGTCGAGGCGCGCCTGCTTCGACGCCATCGAGAGGACGTCGAACGCATCCCTGCGGATCAACGCCTCCGACATGTCGGACTTGATGTACTCGACCGTTTCGGCCAGCGCGTCCTGGAGGAGCGCGTAGTGGGGATGCCACTTGTTCGAGTAGTAGTAGTCGCTGTAGTAGGACCGCGTGCCGGCCGACACGATCGGGCTGATGGCGCGGTCGACACCGCGACGGAGATTGCTCTTCCAACTCATGAGGAGGCAGAGGGTACCCAACCGAGCCGTAGCCTGCGGGCGTGAGCGACTCCGCCCCCGATTCGATCTCCGGCTCGGCGCCCTCCGGGGCCGCAGGAGTCGACGGCGAATCGTCCGTCCGCACGGTGCGACCCCTCAGCGGATGGCTCGCGATCGCGTTGGTCACCGGCACGTCGGCGGCCGTGCTCGTCCTCGAGATCCTCGCCGGTCGCCTGCTCGCGCCCTATGTCGGCGTCAGCCTCGAGACGTTCACCGGGATCATCGGCACGATCCTCGCCGGCATCGCGGTCGGTGCGTGGGTGGGCGGTGTCGCCGCCGACCACATCGATCCCCGGCGGCTGCTGCCGGTGCTGCTCGTGCTCGGTGGAGCGCTCGCCATCGCGACCATCCCGATCGTGCGTGTGCTCGGCGACGGCTCCGGAAGCGGGGGAGGGATCCGCATCCTCGTGTTGACCGGATTCGGGTTCCTTCCCTCGGCGACCGTGCTGAGCGCGGTGCCGCCGGCGGTGATCAAGCTGCAGCTGATGGACCTCGCGTCGACGGGAACGACCGTCGGTCGGTTGTCGGCGTGGAGCACCGCGGGCGCGCTGTTCGGCACGTTCTTCACCGGGTTCGTGCTGGTCGCGGCCGCCGCGGTCACGACCCTGATCGTGGCGGTGGGGGTGGCGCTGATCGTGTCCGGTGTGGCGATGTGGCTCGGGACCCGGACCGCCTCGTCGGCCGAGATGCTCGGCATCGGCGGGCTCGCCGTTGTTTCGCTGATCGGCGTCGTGACGGTCGACTCGCCGTGCGAGACCCAGACGGCGTACTACTGCCTGTCGGTCGTCGAGGACCCCGACCTCGACTCGGGACGCACGCTGGTCCTCGACGACCTCCGCCACAGCTACGTCGATCTGGAGGATCCGACGTTCCTCGAGTTCTGGTACATCCGTCGGATCGTCGACGCGATCGAGGCTCACGCCGACAGTCCGGACGGGCCGATCGACGCGGTCTATCTCGGCGGGGGAGCGTTCACGGTGCCGCGGTACGTGCGTGCGACCCGGCCCGGCAGCGATCAGACGATCCTCGAGATCGACGGGGACCTCGTCGACGTCGTCGAGGAGCGGATCGACTTCGACCGCCGGGACGACGTCGAGATCATCGTCGGCGACGGCCGGCTCGCGGTCGACGACCTGGCCGACGACTCGGCCGACGTCGTCGTGGGCGATGCGTTCGGGAGCCGCGCCGTGCCGTTCCATCTGGCGACCGAGGAGTTCCTCGGCGATGTGGCGCGCGTCGTGCGCGACGACGGGATCTACGTCGCGAACATCATCGACGGGCCCGACGAGCGGTTCCTCCGAGCCGAGGCGGCGACGATCGCCGAGGTGTTCGAGCATGTCGTGGTGGTGCGAGGACCGGGAATCGTGACCGGCCGAAACGGCAATTCGGTGGTGGTTGCGAGTGCGTCACCGCTGAACGTCGAATCACTCGCGCAACGATTGGCCACCGACGCCGACCCCGGCGAGGGCCCCGACCCCGACCGGACCGTCGGCGAGATTCTCACCGGTGACGAGCTGCGCCGGTACCTCGACGGCGCGACGATCCTGACCGACGACTACGCCCCCGTCGATCAACTGATCACCTGACATCATTCGTGACCGCCATGTTCGTTGGTGCCAGGCACCAACGAACATGGCGGGCACCTGCGAACATGCGGGCACCGACGAACGGCAGGGGAGCGATTCTCAGGTGAGGTGGGCGTCGAGCGCGGCGAGCACTTCGCCCGGGTTCGCCTGACGACCGTGATCGGCCTTCGACCAGATCAGCTCACCGTCGAGCTCGACATCGAAGACACCTTTCGTCCCCGTCACCAACGTCAACGACTCGATGTCGTGCTGATGCGCCGACAGCAGTTCCTCGGTCACGCGCACGGCGTGGGCCGAATAGTCTCAAGGAACGCAGTAGGTGATCGAGATCTTCATGAGCCGACCCTACGCGAGCCGCAGGGGTCGTCGGCGCGCAGCACGATCGCGGCCTCGGATCGATAGGGGACCCGAAGCGGGCAACGTTGTTCGATCGCATCGATGCTCCGGTCGTCGTGACCTCCCCAGGCGATCGGGACGAAAACCCAGTCGATTCCGTCGGCGTGAATCCGATCGAGATCCTGTTCGGTCGGCCAATGGTCTCCGGACAACAGCTGCACGGCTCGGTCGGATGCTCTTCGTTCCTCCGGGAAGAGCAGCCAGTCGTCGCGGCTCGCAACGAGTGCATCGGTCCCGGCGGCTTCGACCATCCATCCGAAAGGTGCACCGTCAACCGGGGCGACCAGGACCAGGTCGTCACGGCCGGCTGTCCGGTGCAGCCAGTCGACGCCGTCTCCGACACCGTCCGGCACCAGTCGTGCGTAGTCATCGATGGAGCGTGTCTGCGCCCTCGGGCCGGCGATCGTCAGTGCGATCAGGGCGAGCACCACGATCGTTCGCGGTGCCCCGTCCGTTCCTTCGAGCAGCAGGACGACGGCGACCACGATCGCGATCGGCAGGACGTATGCGAACCGCAGTTCGCCGGATGCGACGGGAACCGCCGCTCCGATCACGAGTGCGGCCGGCAGCAATCTCGGTACGCGGTCATCGTCCGTCAGCGACTGCCGCACGGCCGCGAAACCGCCGGCGACCACGAGCGCGACCCACGCCCAGCGGCTCGGTCCGAGCACGTTCTCGAACGCGGCTCGGGCGCCGACATCGGTCACGGTCCCCTCGGGGATCGACACCCGCGACAACATCACGAGGTACAGCGGGACGAGCGGCACGAGCGGCGCCGCGATCCAGCCGATGCACGAGGCCGCCGGACGCCCGTGTCGAACGAGTGCGACCGCACCCATCGTGCAGGCGATGAGCAGTCCGGCGACGAGCACGAGCGCGGACGTCGCGGCCGTCACCGCGAGCCAGATCCCGGCGATGACCGCCGTTCGACGATCGGGCTCGGCGACGAAGGTGTTCATGCGATCGGCGAAGACGACGAGGGTCCCCAGTCCGAGCAGCTGTGGCAGGCCGCCCCACGCCATGGCGGCCGTCGTCGAACCCGCCATCGCGATCGCGGAGACCGCCGCAATTCCCACGACGGCCGACGACCGGTTCCGGACGACGAGCCACACCCCGATCGCCGGTACCACGGAGGCGATCGACATCAGCAGGTGCGAGGTCCAGCGCAGGCCGAGTACCTCGCTCGTGACACCGGCGACGGCGGGCGCGACCGGTGGAATCACGACATCGTCGATGTCCACCGATCCCCACCAGGACTGGTACGTACGCACCCAGTTCGCCACGTCGATGCCCACCGGCTCGACGTGGGATGCCAGCATCGTCAGGCGCCACAGCACCAGCGCACCGAGGAGCGCTCCGACGATGACGTCGAGGGTCGAGACGCCGGAGCCGGGCCCTTCCCCGGCTCGCTCAGCGTACGGCTCCACGACGGGTCGGCGGTTGCGCGGGGCCCGGGAGGGAGGGGTGCGGCGTCCACACCGGCTCGATCTGCGTCCTCCCGTGTCGGCCGATCCGGCGCGATGCCCTCGAGCGCCTTCACGCTGTTACCATACCGTGTCGAGGGTTGCGGCGAGCGAGGCCGTCCGGCGGTGCGGAGGAGGAAGTCATGAGGATGATCTTGCGGTCCATCGTGCTCGCATGTGTCGCGCTGCTGTTCCTTCCCGCCGTCGCCGCCGCGGGGCCGTACTCCAATGACGGAATCTCGGTCTCCGATCCCACCCCATCGCCGGGCGGATCGGTCGACGTCGTGGCGAGCGGATTCCGACCGAACAGCAGTGCGGATGTCTTCTTCCGATCCACCCCGGTCCTCCTCGCATCGACGACCGCCGACGGTGTGGGCGACGTGAAGGTGACCGTCGTGATCCCGAGCACGGCGAGCGGTGAGCATCGAATCGAGGTCGTCGGGGTGGCCCCCGACGGTTCGGTCCGTGCCGTGTCGACGGCCGTCAGCGTGGACACCGGCGGGAACCCGACCTCGCCTCCCAACCCCCTACCGACGACCGGGAGTACGACGGCTCCGACCGTGGCGATCGCCATCGCAATCGCCCTCGTCGGACTCGTCCTCCTGCTCGGTACGCGGCTGCGGCGTCGTGCACGGTCCGCGTGATGGAGGGTCAGCGGCCCGACCCGCCGCGCTGATCGTCACGCACTACTGGGAGCCGCACGTCGGCGGGATCGAGCGCGTCGCCCGGTACCACCTCCGCGAGCTCACCGCGTTGGGGTGGGACGTCTCGGCGCACAGCACCCGACTACCGAGCACGGCCGCGCCGGTGGAGCCGGTCACGTCGGGGACCGTCAATCGGTACCGTGCGTTCAACCCGTTCGAGCGATCCATCTCGCTGCCCGTCCCGATCCCCGCCCCGGGGTTCGGTCGGCGGCTCGCGGCGAGCGCTGCGACCGCTGACGTCGTGGTCGCGCACGGACACGTCTATCCCACATCGATGTGCGCATGGCGCGCCGCGCGGCGGGCAGGACGACCCTTCGTCGTCGTGCAGCACAACCCCTGGGTCGACTATCCGTTTCCACTCGCCACCATCGAACGCGCCGCCGATCGAACGATCGGGCGCACGCTGTTGCATGCGGCGAACATCGTGGTGTGCGTTTCCCGCACGACCGAGGCATACGTCAGGTCGGTGGCGCCGAAGGCCCGAACCGTCATCATCAACAACGGGGTCGACACCGACCTGTTCCAGGCGTGCCCCCGGGCAGAGGCGCCGCCACCTCGTCGATTCGTCTGCATCCGTCGCCTCGTTCCACGCAGTGGCGTCGACGTGTTGATCCGGGCCTGGCGGCACGCCGCGCTGTCGGACTGGGAGTTGGTCGTGATCGGGGACGGGCCCGCTCGTCGCGCCCTCGAGGACGCCGGCCGGGACCTGAGCAATGTCAGCTTCCGTGGTTTCGTCCCCGACCGCGAACTGGCGGACACCTTGCGGTCGTCCTGGGCGAGTGTGGTGCCGACCACCTCCGGAGAGGGATTCGGGCTCGTTGCGGCGGAGTCGCAGGCCTGCGGGACGCCCGTTGTCGCCGCGCGCCAGGGAGGCTTGCGTGAGGTCGTACGCGACCGGCTCGACGGCATCCTGGTCGATCCCGGATCGGTGGAGTCGCTCGCGAACGCGCTCACGGACATGGCCGCCGACCCGGCGCAGCGAGCGCGCATGGCGGCGAACTGCCTCGCACGCGACTGGTCGTGGTCCAGGGCCGGCACCGAATTGAGCGAGGTCCTCGGCGGCGTCATCCGGGGGTCGCGTTGACGACCTCGTCGATCGATCCGAACCTGCTCGACCAGGTCGAGCCGGTCGAAGGGAGCGCCGCGGCGTCGAGGCACGTCCGCATCGTCGACGCGATCGAACCCGCGATCCTCCTGGTCTCGATCGTCTTCGCGCTGACGGCTCTCACCTTCGCGGTGGTCAGTTGGACGGGAGGGTTCTGGTTGCCGCTCGATGCGGCGCACTTCTCCGCGGAGGCGGAATGGCTCCGTGGGAACCGCGACGTTCTCCCCAACATCCATCCGCCGCTGTTTCCCGGGTTGGTCCTGCTCGCCGACCTGGTCGTGGGGTGGCGGGACGCGGTTCTCATGGCGATGTCGTTGGCGTTCGCCCTGTACGTCGTCGCCGTGTACGCGCTGCTCCGGCGTTGGCATCGGCGCTCGTTTGCATGGTTCGGTGCCGTCCTCGCGGCGACCTCTCCGGTTCTCGCCGAGATCCTGGGATGGGGCGGCGGGGCGAACCTGTTGGGATTCGCTGCGCTCATCGGCGCATGTGCGGCGGCCGAGCGTTGGACGGAGACGGGACGCGGCGCGCTGGTGAGCGGCGTGCTGTGCGGATGTGCGGGCGCGTCACACCCGCTTGCCGGAGTGCTCGCCCTCGTGATGGTGATCGGCATCGTCGCGGCGAAGTCGGTGTTCGCTCGTCGGATCCCACCGCGGTCGTTGCGGGCGGCGCTGCTGTTCGGACTCGGAGGGCTGCCGTTCGTGGCCGGGGCGGGCTACTACTACCTCAGCGTTTCCAGCCCGTCGCAGACGACGTTCGGCCTCCCCGACCTCGGCGTGACACTCGACATGTTCGACTGGGCGGGTCGCGAGCACCTGATCATCGCGCTCATCCAGCTCTGCGCACTCGTCTGGCCGTTCGTCGCCCGAGGTCAGCGTTCGCGGCCGACGGGACTGGTGTTCGCTGCGGTGATCCTGTTGCTGACGGCAACGCTCAAGGGCGATCCCTCCTACCAGTCCCGGGTCATGTACCTGCTCCCGGTGCTGGTCGGCATCGCAGCAGCCGACATCGGATCGATCGCGGTTCGCCGCAGCCGCGTCGCGTTGCAGGGTCGGCGGACGCGATCGGGGGCTCTCGCCGCGGTCGCGGTGATCGCCGTCCTGTTCCAGGTCGCATTCGTGACACGCCTGCGGGATGCCACCGACTACTACCGACGCCTGACGATCGACGACGTGACACTCCTGCAACAGATCGACGACGAGACCGGCGGCATCATCGCATCGAGTCACTGGGCCCACTCGACCGCCGAGCCGACGGGTTGGTTCGTGAATGCGGCCGCCAAGCGGCGAGCGGTCTCCCCGATCGGCCCGTGGCTGTCCACCGATCCGTCCGAGACGCGGGAGGGCGCAGCGATGCAGCGACTGTTCGCCGGTCAGGTCGGCATCGAACGCAACGGCCTCCAGGTCGCCGCGTCGGCGAGCGCCCGCGGGCTCTATTCGTTGCAGATCGCGATCGGACGACACGACTGGTTCGAACCCGTGATCGTGCTCGACAGCGCACGATCACGGTTCCCGTTCACCGTCGTCTCCGCAAGCACCCGGTTGGCGGGTGACGGGATCGTCCTGACCCTCGTCGGCCCCGACCCGGACGCCGACATCATCGAGTTGATCGCAACGATCGACCCATCGGGCGTGGTGGTTCGCGGCACGCCCGGCCCCGAGGTCGGTGGGGACTGGCACGTGGTGTTCTCGTGGGCTCCCAACACATTCGGTTCGGTCACGCCGCTCGACGCGACGACCGCAGAGTTCGAGCTGGAGGTCGGCCGATCGGACGCACGCGGGCTGTTGAGCGTCGATGCCGACGTCCCCGTGCGGATGACGTCCTACCCGACGGGCCTGCCCGTCGACCTCGACGTCATCGACCCGTCCGTTCTGAGCGTCTCCTGGGAGTTCGACGAACGAAGCATGCCGACCTCCGAGTCGACCACCTTCGAAGAGTCCGCGATCCTCGATGAGTACGAGATCGACCACGTCGTGGTCTGGAACAACACCGGGCTGATCCAACGATTCGCCGAGTCGTGCTTCCAGGCAGGTCGCCACCGGTCCGACGATCACGGTCTTCGACCGGATGGATCCGTCCGCACCCGATTGCGAAACGGGCTGATCCGCCGAACTGCGGCCGCATCCGGCATCGGTCGGAGGTGTCCTCGATCGGCGCACCCACAACGATGACGGAACGGTGCTGATCGCTTGCCTGTACTGTTCGCCCATCGGAAACCAACCCGGTCGGCTGACGTCCGCCGCGACCCCGTGGGTGCTCGTGGCGATGGGAGTTGCGGGGGTGGTGTGCGGCCTCGCACTCGCCCGCGCGTCGCTGCCCGGGTCGATCATCACGATCTCGTTCTCCGGGCTGCCGCTGATGTTCGGCGTCGGCCAGATCCGGATGTCACGGGCCGTCCGGCGCCTGTCGCTCCATCGGGTTGAGGCGGGCCCGCGACCGGCGCGCACACGCACCGCTGACTGGTCGCCGCCGCCACCGCTGCACGTTCGCGAGGTCACCGTCGCAGATGTTCCGTCGGTACCCATCCCCGACGGCATTGCGATCCTCTTCCTCTGGGTGTTCGACCGCACGGTGACCGGGTCGCTGCTCCACCGCCTCAACCGGATCGGCCCCGTCTACTTCCTCCTCGGAGGCGGCATCCTCGCGTACGACCTCACCCGGGTCCCGAAAATGGCATTCGGCCGGATCGACCGGATGATCGAGGAGACCGAGGAAGAGGTGATGCAACGGCTGCAGTCCTTCAGGGTGAGTCGTCGCCTCGGCTACTACAGCATTCTGACGATGGCATGCACAGACGGGGTCTGGACCTTCGCTCTCGACCGCATGCTCGAGCGGTGTCGTGTCGTTGTGGTCGATCTCAGCGACTTCGTCGTCGGTCGGAGCGGGATCGCGTACGAGATCGCTCTGCTGCTCGATCGCGTGCCCCTCGACCGGGTCGTCTTCGTCTGTGGCCCGGAGACCGACCGCAACGGGCTGAGCGATCTGATGAGGTCGGCTTGGGACACCCTTGCCCCGAGCTCGCCCAACCGTCGCTGCGAACGGGCGTTGGCCACCATGGCGATCACGACGGCGCTCGTCGAAGACAGCGGAGCGCGTCCCGACGCGTTCTCCGCGACGACGTGGGCCGAACGCGAGTTCATCGCCGCCCTGGTCGCCGAGGCCGCAGCCGAGAAGCCACCGAGTCCATTGCCTCCGCCGCGTCGATTGCCGCCACCACGACCGTCCTGAGTTGCACTGCATGTGCTTCCGACCGCCCCCACCCGGACGTCGTCGCAGTTCGCTTCCCTTTCGTCGACGACACGGCTGCTCACCGCCGGTGGCGATGGCCTCGTACGTCTCTGGGATTTTCCCTCCGATGCGTGATCGAGCCGGCGGAGCACAGTGCCCTCGGACTCCACCGCCGCCTGTCCTGCTGGAACGGCGCGGTCTGCGTCAGGTCGCCAGATAGGGGAGTTGCGTCGTCGTCTGGACACCGGCGGCGACGACGGCCTGGGCACAGTTGGGCGTCATCCACCCCGCGAGATCCTCACCGCAGACCTCGTACGTGCCCGGCTCGAGGAACAGGTACGCGCCGAACTGATTCCGGACCAACCCGTCGACGAGCACGTCGACCGGAAGCCCTGCCGGCGAGACCTCGATCTTGAGCAATCCGAGCTGTTCGGCCACGCCCACGGTCTCGACCGTCTGGCCGGAGGTGACGGTGACGTTCCGGCACGGGGGCGCGGTGAACCCCACGACGTCGGTGAAGCAGATCTCGTGCTCGCCGACCGGGATCTTGACGCCGTTCAGTCCCCAGTCGCTGCGGGCGATGCCGTCAACGAGCACCCGCGACACGATCGGCGGTGACGTCGTCACGCGCAGGAATCCGTAGTCGCCGAGTGACGGCGCTGGACCCGGTGGCGGGTTCTCGGATGCGACGAAGCTGCCGGTCACGGTCTCCTGCGCATCGGCGACGACATCCGCGGTCTGGCACGCCGGCGCTTCGAAGGCGGGAACGTCTCCCCAACAGACCGTGTACCGCCCCGGTTCGACGAAGGTGTAGAGCCCGTACTCGTCACGCGGCTCGCCGTCGACGAACACCGTGGTCGGTAGGCCGGCCGGCTCGACCTCGACCTTCAACAGCCCGAGTCGTGTGAACCGGCCGACGACGCTGGTCGTCGCATCGGGAGCGACCTCGACCGTCTGACAAGTCGGCGTGGCGAAACCCGGCACGTCGGAGAAGCAGACCTCGTGGGAGCCGGGATCCATCGACACCCATTCCAGCCCCCAGTCGTTTCGAGGCACGCCGTCGACGAAGATGCGCGCGGGCACGGCCGGTTCGGTCGTGACCCTCAACAATCCGGACCGCGGGGCGTCGCCGAGCGTGTCGAACACGAACGCCCAATCGCTCGCGCCGCTGGCGTTCGACCCCTGGGCGGCGATGGTGAGGGCGGCCTGTGTCGTGGGGAACGTGCCGAGCGGTGACCTCGCGCCGTTGGACGGGTCGAACCGTTCGATCATGACCTCGCTGCCTCCCGCCGCGAACGTGGTGAGGTCGACGGTGACCGACCGGCTCGTGGGCATGTAGAGGACGCCACCCTCGGCGGAGGTCCTGATTCCGGCGCGATCGGGGCCGTTCCGCTCGCCGGCGGTGAGCACCGCCCCGGAGAGGTCGGGAACGGTTGCCGACCAATCGAACGGGAGACCGGCGACGAACTGACCGAAGCGTGCGTGGTCGAGCGTGCCGGCGCTGCCGAGCGACGATTTCCAGGTGCCCGAGTACCCGTAGATCGGCCGACCTCCGAAGTTCCAGCGCGGGTTGTTGCCGAACAACACCCACGCCGCGCCGCCGACGTAGCTCCCCCATGTCTGGTATCGGCGCTCCACCCGGGTGCCCTGCTCCTGCTCGTAGAAGCCCTCGAAGAACGCCGTCGGGGTCGTCGGCGTCTGTCGCCAGCCGTCGTGATTCTCCGACACCGGGTCGACCGAGTAGGAGTACACGCTGTCGGACAGGAAGCTGGACAGAGCGAACGGGGGAACCCATTCCTCGGCCTGGAGGTTCGTCGTGCCGGACTGGTGATGCGATCCCGGAAACAGGGGTCCCGACAGCTGGTCGACGATCGTCTTCAGTTGACTGCGGAGTACCGGTCGACATCGTCGGCAGGTCGTGGCCGACGAGCCAACCCACGTTGTCCAGTGATCCGTATCGTTGCTCCAGGGCTCGTCCGTAGGCCTGGAGTTGCGCGGTCGTTGCCGCACCGACCTCGCTCTGCCAGCCGTCGGTCGGGGAGAACCCGAGGTACGCCGGGGTGACGATCACGAAGATGTCGGACACCGATGCGTAGGCGAGGAAGAAGTCGACCAGTTCCCAGTAGCGCTCGTTCAGCGACGAGGCGAACGGGGTGCCGGTGAACGGGGCCTGGTTCTCGATGTTGCGGTCGGTCGGCGTCTGCGTGGTGTAGTACGGCTCGGGTGCGCTGATGAGCACCATGTTCATGCCCATGTTCGCGACGGAATCGAGATAGAACCGCGCGTCGGCGGGCCCCAACTGGGCCGAGGCCGACCATGCCGTGTCGCCGACGCCGTACCACGGATCCCCCAGCTGGTCGACGAGGTACCGGTTGGTGTCGGACCGTGCAGCCGGGAATCGGCGAAGGACAGGGGTGACGGCAGCCGATTCGGTCGAGGTCACACCGACCTCGGCCCCCGCGAGCGCGGCCACCCGGTAGCGAACGCTCGAGGCGGCCGGGTCGACACTGGTGTCGAAGTACCAGGGACGATCCGATCCGGTGTCGGCGGCAACCGTGGTCCAGCCGGCCCCCCCGATGTTGCGCTCCACCCGGTAGCCCGTCAGGCCGGCGACGCTCGCCGGCGGGTTCCACCACACCATCACCTGCCCGTCGCCGGCGCGGGCCGACAACCCGCTCGGCGCAGGGAGCGGGGCCGCGGCGAGGACCCGTGCGCTCGTGGACGTCATCGGCTGGTCGCCGAACGGGCCGGCGACACCCGCCGACGCGATGATCGCCAGGACCGCCGCCGCGAGCCAACGCCTCGGCCACCGCGGCGCGAGCGCCGTCACGGCAGCCACGCTCCGGTGCACTCGCACGGCGAGGTCGGCCCCGACTGCGGCGCTTCGGTGTCGAGGTGTGGCAACGCAATTCCTCCGAAGGACTGTGGCGACGGGCGCATCGCGTGTGACCGAATGTGGGACTCCGTCACTCGTGACCTCCGCCTGCCGGGGACCGAGCCGCGAACATCGCGGACCATCGACTCTACCGTCCGGACAGCGGACTTTCCAGCGCCTCGTCACCAGTGGTGCGCACAGACCACGGAAAGTGGTCGAGATCCCGACGACCGTGACGTTCGGCGGGCGCGTGTCGTGTCGGCGCCGGTCGCCGATCGGCCCGCTGATTCGATCTCGAATGATTCCATGTCGAACCGGCGTTGGAAGCCGGCCGCGCGCTCCGTAGCATTGCATGGCCGTGATCGGGAGGCATCCCGGTCGCCAAGACATACCGCAACTGACGTCCGACCAGGCCGCCCGCATCGATCGGGACTGGAACCAGCCGGCACAACCGAGTTTCTCAGCTCCGTATGCACGTCGTGTTCTTTCGTGCTGCGGAGCTTTTACGTGGACCTCCCCCGGACCGCCGGCGGCCACATTCGCACAACGGACAACGAGCCGAAGAAAAGAAGAGAGCACGCCTCATGGCACAACAAGCGATCGTCGGCGAGAAGGTCGGCATGACACAGAAGTGGGTCGACGACAAAGTCGTTCCCGTGACTGTGGTCAAGGTCGACCCGATGCGCATCGTCCAGATCAAGACGGCCGAGCGCGATGGCTACACGGCCATCCAGGTCACCTACGGCAGCAAGCCGGTCAAGAAGCTGAACCAGCCCGAGGCCGGTCACTTCGCCAAGGCCGGCGTCGAACCCGGGAGGCGGCTCATCGAGCTGCGCCTCGATTCCGTCGACGGCCTCGAGGTCGGCCAGGAGCTGACCGTCGAGCAGATCGCGGCCGGCTCGAAGGTCGACGTCACCGGCACCAGCCGGGGCAAGGGCTTCGCCGGTGTCATGAAGCGACACAACTTCGGTGGAGCGCCCGCATCGCACGGTGCGCACAAGAACCACCGCAAGCCCGGTGCCATCGGCCAGTGCGCCTTCCCCGCCCGGGTGTTCAAGGGCATGAAGATGGCCGGCCACATGGGCCATGAGCAGGTCACGACCCAGAATCTCGAAGTCGTCGAGTCCGACGCCGAGCGCAACGTGCTGCTCATCAAGGGCGCCGTTCCCGGCCCGGCCGGCGGTGTCGTCACCATTCGCAACGCCGTCAAGCTCGTCGGAAAGGGCGCCTGAGCATGGCTGAACTCACCCTCACCTCCAAGACCGCGACCGGCAAGGATGCCGGCAAGGTCGAACTCGACGCCGATGTCTTCGGCGTCGAGCCCAACGTCCCGGTCATGCACCAGGTCGTCACCGCGCAGCTGGCCGCTCGTCGCGCCGGCACGCAGAGCACCAAGACCCGTTCCGAGGTTCGTGGTGGCGGCGCCAAGCCCTACCGTCAGAAGGGCACCGGCAACGCCCGGCAGGGCTCGATCCGTGCCCCGCACTACACCGGCGGCGGTATCGCACTCGGCCCCAAGCCCCGCAAGTACGACCAGAAGACCCCGAAGAAGATGGTCAAGCTGGCCACCCGCTCCGCGCTCTCGGATCGTGCGAACGAAGGCAAGGTCGTCGTCGTCGACTCGTGGGACTTCGAGACCCCGAAGACCAAGTCGGCGAAGCAGGCGCTCGACGCACTCGACATCGCCGGCAACGTCTTGGTGGTGATCGCCCACGACGATCGCAACGCGATGCTGAGCTTCCGCAACCTGCCGAACGTGCAGGTCATCGACTCGGGCGAATTGAACGCCTACGACGTGTTGTGCAGCGACTGGGTCGTCTTCACCAAGGCGTCGCTCCCGTCCAGCGAGGCCGCCCCCGCCGCCGAAGCCGAGGCCACCCCGGCAGAGAGTGAAGAGTCCTGATGAAGGATCCCCGCGACATCATCATCGCGCCGGTCGTCTCGGAGAAGAGCTACGAGCTCATCGAGACCGGCGTGTACACGTTCCAGGTGCACACCTCGGCGAGCAAGCCCGAGATCCGTGACGCCGTCGAGTCGATCTGGGGCGTCGAGGTCTCCAAGGTCAACACGCTGAACCGAGCCGGCAAGAAGAAGCGCACCCGTGGCACCAACCGTGTCGGGTCCAAGCCCGCCACGAAGCGCGCCATCGTCACCCTGGCAGCGGGCGAAATCCCGCTGTTCGAGAACTGAGCCAGGAGGACTAGCCATGGCCATCCGTTCACGCAAGCCCACGAGCCCCGGACGTCGCTTCCAGACGAGCTCCGACTTCAGCGAGATCACCAAGACCTCGCCCGAGAAGTCACTGCTCGCCACGAAGTCGAAGACCGGTGGCCGCAACGCGTACGGCCGCAAGACCAGCCGTCACCGCGGTGGCGGCCACAAGCAGCAGTACCGGATCATCGATTTCAAGCGCACCAAGGACGACGTCGTCGCCAAGGTCGCCGCGATCGAGTACGACCCCAACCGCACCTGCCGCATCGCACTGCTCCACTACCTGGACGGCGAGAAGGCGTACATCCTCGCTCCGAGGAACCTGAACGTCGGTGACCGGGTCACGTCCGGCCAGGGCTCCGACATCAAGCCCGGCAACGCTCTTCCGCTGCGCTACATCCCCGTCGGCACCACGGTCCACAACGTCGAGCTGCGCCCGGGTGGCGGCGGCAAGATCGGGCGCTCGGCCGGCATGTCGGTCCGCCTGGTGGCCAAGGAAGGCGACTACGCCACGCTCCGCATGCCCTCGACCGAGATGCGCCGGGTGTTGATCGACTGTCGTGCGACCGTCGGCGAAGTCGGCAACTCCGAGCACGAACTGGTCAAGATCGGCAAGGCCGGTCGCAACCGCTGGAAGGGAAAGCGTCCCCAGACCCGCGGTGTGGCGATGAACCCCGTCGACCACCCCCTCGGTGGTGGCGAGGGCCGGACCTCCGGAGGACGCCCGGCCGTGTCCCCGTGGGGCAAACCCGAGAGCCGCACCCGTAACAAGAAGAAGAGCTCGCAGCAGCTCATCATCCGCCGTCGTCGTACCGGAAAGGGCGGCCGTCGCTGAGGCGACGGACGCAGTAGAGGAAATCACTCATGGCACGCAGCCTCAAGAAGGGCCCCTTCGTCGACGAGCATCTGCTCAAGAAGATCGACGCCCAGAACGCAGCCGGCGAGCGCAAGGTCATCAAGACCTGGTCCCGCCGCAGCACCATCATCCCCGACATGGTCGGCCACACGCTCGCCGTCCACGACGGCCGCAAGCACGTCCCGGTCTACGTGACCGAGTCGATGGTCGGCCACAAGCTCGGTGAGTTCAGCCCGTCGCGGACCTTCAAGTTCCACGCCGGCATGGAACGGAACGCGAGGCGCTGATGACCGGTCCCAAGCTCAACGAGAAGGCTTCCGTCGCCGGCGAACGATCCGGCACGAAGGCGACCGCGAAGTACGTGCGCAGCTCGGCCTCCAAGGCGCGTGCGGTGCTCGACCTGATCCGCGGTCTCGACGTCCTCGCGGCCGACGAGGTGCTCCAGTTCACGGATCGCCACATCGCCCACGACGTCCGCAAGGTGCTCGCGTCGGCCGTCGCCAACGCCGTCAACAACGACAGCCAGGACGCGGAAGAGCTCTACGTCATCGCCTGTTTCGCCGACGAAGGCCCGACGCTGCGTCGGTTCCGCCCTCGTGCCCGTGGCCGGGCCACCCGGATCAACAAGCGCACGTGTCACATCACCGTGATCGTTGCCCGGATGAGCGACGATCGCCTCGCCGTCGTGCAGGGCCGCCGCGAGCGTCAGGGCGGTTCCGCTGCGAGCGGTCGTCCACAGTCCTCGGCGTCGAGCCGTCGGGCCCGGGTCGAGCGCAGCCGCAAGGGTGCCGCCGCCGAGCAGCCGACCGTCGACGAGGTCGCGGACGCTCCCGCCGACGAGACCGTCGAGACCACGGCGGCCGTGGCGCCGGTCGAGAACCCCGACGGCGGCGAGATCGTCGCCGGTGAATGGCCCGGTTCGGCCGAGCCGCTCGAGGACGGCGAGATGCCCGAGGGCTACGAGATCAAGGGCAACGCACAGTCGATGCTCTACCACGAGCCCGGCTCGCGGTACTACAAGGCCACCAAGGCCGAAGTCTGGTTCGACTCCGTCGAATCCGCCGAGGCCGCCGGCTTCTCGAAGCCCGGCGCCAAGGAAGAAGAAGCGGCAGACGCCGACAACACCGACGACGCGGCCGCTGACGAGGCGGAGGAGAGCTGATGGGTCAGAAGATCAATCCGTACGGGTTCCGCCTGGGGATCACCACCGACTGGAAGTCCAGGTGGTTCTCCGAGCGTGACTACAAGCAGTACCTCACCGAGGACTGGCAGATCCGCGATCGCATCATGGACCTGCTCGAGTCGGCGGCGATCAGTCGCATCGAGATCGAGCGGACCCGTGACAAGCTGCGCGTCGACGTCCACACCGCCCGTCCGGGCATCGTGATCGGTCGTCGCGGTGCGCAGGCCGACGAGCTGCGCAAGATGATCACCGAGATCACCGGCAACCAGAAGATCCAGCTGAACATCGTCGAGATCAAGGCCCCCGAGCTCGACGCCGCGCTCATCGCGCAGGGCGTCGCCGATCAGCTCATCAACCGCATCGCCTTCCGGCGGGCCATGAAGCGTGCCGTCCAGAACGCCCAGCGCGCCGGCGCACTCGGCATCAAGGTGCAGTGCTCGGGTCGCCTCGGCGGCGCCGAGATGAGCCGGACCGAGTGGTACCGCGAAGGTCGTGTGCCGTTGCACACGCTGCGTGCCGACATCGACTACGGCATGCGCGAAGCCAAGACCACCGCAGGACGCGTCGGTGTCAAGGTGTGGCTGTACAAGGGAGACATCACGCCGTACAAGAAGGCCAACGACGACAAGATCGTCCGCGAGGCGGCGATGGCCGTCGGAGAGACGTCGGGGCAGACCGCCGCCGACGGACCCCGCAGGGTCGTCTCGTCGGGTCGCCCCGGTGCCCCGACGGAGGCCCCGGCAACCGAGACCCAGCCGCTGGTGCGCGAAGCCGATCCCGAACTCGAGCAGTTGCTCGTGGAAGAGGCGTCGATCGAGGCCCCGGTCGCCGAGGTTCCCGTGACCGACGCGCAGCCGGAAGGCGACGCCGCAGGCGAACCCGACGGAAAGGAAGGCTGACGTCATGTTGATGCCCCGCAAGGTCGCACACCGCAAGCACCACCGTGGCCGCACCCGCGGTCTCACCAAGGGCGGTTCCGGGCTCAGCTTCGGCGAGTACGGGATCCAGGCCCTCGAACCGGGCTGGCTCACCGCACGCCAGATCGAGGCCGCTCGTATCGCCATGACACGCGCCATCAAGCGTGGCGGCAAGGTCTGGATCAACGTGTTTCCCGACAAGCCGGTCACCAAGAAGCCGGCCGAGACCCGCATGGGTTCGGGCAAGGGCAACCCGGAGTTCTGGGTCGCGGTCGTCAAGCCGGGTCGCACGCTCTTCGAGCTGTCGTTCCCCGACGAGGAGCAGGCGCGCATCGCGCTCAACAAGGCGATCCAGAAGCTGCCGATGAAGGCCCGCATCATCACGCGAGAGGAAATCGTCTGACATGGCCGGAAAGAAGAACGACCTGGCCGAACTGTCGATGGGCGAGCTCGTCGACGAGTTGAAGGCCACCAAGCAGGAGGCGCTGAACCTGCGCTTCCGCAACGCAACCGGACAGCTGGAGAACACCGCCGAGATCGGCAAGGTGCGCAAGCAGATCGCCCGGATCAACACGCTCATCCGCAGCAAGGAAATTGCTGCCGCCGAGGCAGGACAGTGATGACTGAAGAGACCACCGAAGCACGCGCCGCACGCAAGACGCGTGAAGGCACCGTCGTGTCGAACAAGATGGACAAGACCGCCGTGGTGGCCGTCGTGACCCGCGTTCGCCACGCCAAGTACAACAAGATGGTGCTGCGCACGACCAAGCTCCACGCCCACGACGAGACCAACGACGTCAACATCGGCGACAAGGTCCGTCTCATGGAGACCCGGCCGCTGAGCAAGAACAAGCGCTGGCGCATCACCGACGTCCTCGAGCGGGCGAAGTAAGGGACCACGATGATCCAGCAGGAATCGCGACTGCGCGTCGCAGACAACAGCGGAGCCAAAGAAGTGCTCTGCATCAAGGTCCTCGGTGGCACCCGCCGTCGCTACGCCTCGATCGGCGACGTCTTCGTCGCGACGGTCAAGGACGCGATGCCCGGCGCCGGTGTCAAGAAGGGCGAAGTCGTCAAGTGCGTCGTCGTCCGGACCAAGAAGGAGAAGCGCCGTCCCGACGGCAGCTACATCCGTTTCGACGAGAACGCAGCCGTTCTCATCAAGGACGACATGACGCCTCGCGGCACACGCATCTTCGGCCCCGTCGGGCGCGAACTGCGTGACCGCAAGTTCATGCGCATCGTGTCGCTCGCACCGGAGGTGCTCTGACTCATGAAGCTCAAGAAGGGTGACACCGTCGAGGTGATCACCGGCAAGGACAAGGGCAAGCAGGGCGAGATCGAATACGTCTTCCCCAAGTCCAACAAGATCATCGTGCAGGGCATCAACATCGCCGCCAAGCACTCCAAGCCGAGCCGTGCCAACGAGCAGGGTGGCATCATCGACAAGGACATGCCGCTCGACGCCAGCAACGTGATGCTGGTGCACAAGGGCAAGAAGGTCCGTGTCGGCTACAAGGTCAACGACGATGGCACGAAGGTGCGCATCGCCCGTCCGTCCGGAGAAGAGATCTGATGGCCGAGACAGCAACGCTTCCCCGACTGAAGCAGAAGTACAACGAGCAGATCGCGGCCCAGCTGAAGGACCAGCTCGGCATCGAGAACGTGATGCAGATCCCGAAGCTCGAGAAGATCGTGATCAACATGGGCATGGGACGCGCCGCCAGCCAGCCGTCGCTCATGGACGCCGCGATCGACGACCTGACCGTGATCACCGGCCAGAAGCCGATCGTGACGAAGGCGACCAAGTCGATCGCCAACTTCAAGCTGCGCGAAGGCCAGGCGATCGGCGCCAAGGTGACGTTGCGCGGCGACCGCATGTGGGAGTTCCTCGACCGTCTCGTGTCGGTTGCGATCCCCCGTATCCGCGACTTCCGCGGTCTGCCGGCCCACTCCTGGGACGGCCAGGGCAACTACACCTTCGGGCTCAGCGAGCAGTCGATGTTCGCCGAGATCAACCCGGACAAGATCGACCATCCCCGTGGCATGGACATCACCATCGTCACCACGGCCGACAGCAACGAAGCCGGCTACGCCCTCCTCGACGCGTTCGGCTTCCCGTTCAAGAAGGGCGAAGACGCGGCCAACGCGCCCCGCAAGAAGCGCCGCAAGCGTCCGATGTACGGCAAGAAGAGCAAGTGAACAGGGCTTGAGAAGAGACTGACATGGCAAAGAAAGCACTCATCAACAAGGCCAACAAGAAGCCGAAGTTCAAGGTTCGCGCGTACACGCGCTGCCGGCGCTGCGGCCGTCCTCGTTCCGTCTATCGCAAGTTCGGGCTGTGCCGACTCTGCCTCCGTGAGCTCGCTCACGCCGGCGAGATCCCCGGTCTGACCAAGAGCTCGTGGTGAGCCGGAAAGGAATCACAGAATCATGCTGACTGATCCCATCGCCGACATGTTGACCCGAGTTCGCAACGCGAACACCGCGATGCATGACGAAGTGCGGATGCCCTCCTCCAAGCAGAAGGTCGCACTCGCCAAGGTCCTCGAAGCCGAGGGCTACATCGCCGGATTCGACACGTCACCGGCCCCCAAGGGGCCGGGTGAGGTGTTGACCATCCAGATGAAGTACTCCGAAGATCGTGACCGCACGATCAGCGGAATCCGCCGCATCTCGACCCCGGGCCTGCGCGTGTACCGCCAGGCCAACGCGATCCCTCGCGTGCTCGGTGGTCTCGGTGTGGCCGTCCTGTCCACCTCGAACGGCCTCATGACCGACCGCGAAGCGCGCAAGCGCAAGGTGGGCGGCGAGGTCCTCTGTTACGTCTGGTGATCTGAGATGTCCCGTATTGGAAAAACACCCATCACCGTTCCGGCCGGCGTCGAGGTCAAGCTGTCGCCCGGCCACGTCTCGATCAAGGGGCCGAAGGGCACCCTCGAGCGGGTGATCCCCGGCAACGTCGGCATCGGCATCGAGCAGGACGGTGACACCCTCACCGTCACCCGTCCCAACGACGAGAACCAGACCAAGGCGCTCCACGGGCTCACCCGCAGCCTCGTGAACAACATGGTGATCGGCGTGACCGAGGGTTTCCGCAAGGAACTCGAGATCCACGGCGTCGGCTACCGCGCCGAACAGCAGGGCCCGAACAAGCTCCGCATGAACCTCGGCTACAGCCACACCATCGACGTCGTGGCGCCCGAGGGCGTCGTGTTCGAGGTGCCACAGCAGACGTCGGTGATCGTGACGGGCATCGACAACGAAGTCGTCGGTCAGGTCGCCGCCAACATCCGCAGCCTCCGCAAGCCCGAGCCCTACAAGGGCAAGGGAGTCCGCTACGCGGGCGAGCGCATCATTCGCAAGGCCGGCAAAGCCGGAAAGAAGTAATCATGAGCAAAGTCGCAGCAGCCCGCCGCAATGGCCGGATCCGTCGTCACCGTCGTGTCCGCAAGAAGATCCACGGAACCGCCGCCCGGCCCCGCCTGGCCGTGTTCCGTTCCAACAAGCACCTGTCGGTGCAGGTGATCGACGACGACCTGGGCGTCACCCTGGCCGCGGCGTCGACCACCGAGGCCGACGTCCGTGGGGCAGGGTCGACCGCATCGGTCGCCGCCGCCTCCAAGGTCGGGGAGCTCGTCGCCGAGCGCGCCAAGGCCGCCGGTATCACCACGGTCGTGTTCGACCGAGGTGGATTCGCCTACCACGGTCGTATCGCGGCCGTGGCGTCTGCTGCACGTGACGCAGGACTGGAGTTCTGATGGGTTTCGGAGGAAGCAACCAGGGTGGCCGCGGTGGCCGTGACGGTGGGCGCGAACGCGCTCCCGATCCCGACGGCCTGCGCGAGTCGCGGGTCATCACGATCAACCGTGTCGCGAAGGTCGTCAAGGGTGGTCGTCGTTTCTCGTTCACCGCGCTCGTGGTGATCGGAGACGGCAACGGCCGCGTCGGCCTGGGCTACGGCAAGGCCAAGGAGGTGCCCCTCGCGATCCAGAAGGGCACCGAGGAGGCGCGCCGCAACCTGTTCACCGTGCCGATGGCCGGTGGCACGGTCATCCACGAAGTCCTCGGACGCACCGGGGGCGGCCGTGTGATGATCAAGCCCGCCGCGTCGGGTACCGGCGTCATCGCCGGTGGTGCCGCCCGGGTCATCCTCGAAGAGGCGGGCGTCCACGACGTGCTCTGCAAGTCGCTGGGCTCGGCCAACCACATCAACGTCGCACGGGCCACGATCCACGGTCTCAAGCAACTGCAGCGTCCCGACGACGTGGCCAAGCGCCGCGGCCTGCGGCCCGACGAGTTCGTGCCGAAGGGCCTGCTCAACGCGTACACGGAGAGCAACAAGGACCGGTTCAAGGCACCGACGGCCGGCTCGTCCGGTAGTGCGGACACGCCGGCCGACGACGCGACGACCGCCGTTGGAACAGGAGCCCAGTGATGGCTGACATCACCGTCACCCAGACCCGGTCGGCGATCGGCACCAAGCCCAAGCACCGCGGCACACTCCGCGCGCTCGGTCTCGGCAGGATCGGCCAGACCAACACCCTGCCCGATCGCCCGGAGATCCGCGGCATGATCGCGCGCGTGCCCCACCTCATCGAAGTGAGCGAGGACAACTGACATGAAGGTCCATGACCTCAAGCCCGCAGCGGGCTCCACCAAGAAGGCCAAGCGTGTCGGCCGTGGCACCGGCGGCAAGGGCGGAAAGACCGCGGGCCGCGGCACCAAGGGCCAGCGCGCCCGCAACACGGTCGCCCGCGGGTTCGAAGGCGGCCAGATGCCGCTCAAGCAGCGGGTTCCGAAGCTCAAGGGCTTCAACAACCCGTTCCGGGTCGAGTACCAGGCCGTCAACCTGCACACCTTGAACGACCTCGTCGAGCGGGTCGGCGCCGACATCACGCCCGACGTGCTCGTCGAGCACGGACTGGTCCGCAAGGGTGCGTTCGTGAAGATCCTGGCCCGCGGTGAGATCACCACGAAGGTCGATGTCAGCGCACACGGTGCGTCGAAGGCCGCGGTCGACGCGATCGAAGCCGCCGGCGGATCGGTCACCCTGATCACCCTGCCGTTCAACGAAGAGGGCAAGGCCGGTCGCCCGGCCTCCCAGGGCAATCAATTCATGAACCGCTGATTCGGTTCGGTCGCCCCGAGACCTGCATCGGACCCGACCGCTCGTCGCCCGGAGGCGACCGGGCCGATGTGTCCTCGTCTCGTACGATCCGATCCTCGAATCGTGAACTCGATCCTCGGAGGCCCGCACCGGCAGGTGCGGGCCTCCGTCGTCCTCGCAACAGGCCCTTCCCGGCGGTTCGTCCGGTCCGCGACCTCGCGTCGAGGTCGTGTCGGGCACTCGGGAAGGGCGCAGAGTCGCTGATAGCCTCGCCGCTGGTCTGCGCTGTCGCGCTCGTCTCTCTCTCGACCCCGTCCGAAAGTCACCGATGCTCTCCAATCTGCTGAACGTCTTCAAGATCAGCGACCTCCGCAACAAGCTCCTCTTCGTCCTCCTGATGGTGGCCGTGTACCGCCTCGGCGTGGCCATTCGGGTCCCCGGCGTCGACCCGATCGCGATCGAACAGTTGCGTGCGTCCGCCAACCAGCAGGGAGCGCTCGGCTTCCTCAACCTGTTCTCGGGTGGGGCCTTCGAGTCCTTCTCGATCTTTGCGCTCGGGATCATGCCCTACATCACGGCCAGCATCATCATGCAGGTGCTGGGCGTCGTCATCCCCAAACTGGAAGAACTCCAACAGGAAGGCGCGGTCGGGCAGCGCAAGATCACCCAGTACACCCGCTACGTGACCATCGGGCTCGCCACGCTGCAGGCGACGGGCCTCGTGTTCATCTTCGGGACCGGACAGGGCCAGGCGTTCTTCACGTCCGGTCCGCCGACCAACGTGCCGCTGCTCACCGGTGGGATCTGGCCGCGCGGCTACCTGATCATCCCGACGCTCGTCGCCGGTACCGCGGTGCTGATGTGGTTGGGCGAACTGATCTCCCAGCGCGGCATCGGCAACGGCATGTCGATGATCATCTTCGCGTCGGTCGTCGCGTCGCTGCCCGGCGGTTTCTGGGGAATCCTCCAGCTCAACAAGGAGTTCTGGTTCGTCTCCATGATCCTCCTCACGGTCGCGATCGTGGTGGCCGTCGTCTTCGTCGAACTCGGTCAACGTCGAATCCCCGTCCAGTTCGCGAAACGCGTGGTCGGCCGGCGGATGATGGGCGGCCAGAACACCTACATCCCGCTCAAGGTCAACCAGTCCGGCGTGATTCCGATCATCTTCGCCAGCTCGATCCTGCTGCTTCCGGTGATCTTCTCGAACGTGCTCGGCGGTTCCGACCCGGACAGCTGGCGTTCGAGCGTGCAGGGCTGGATCACCGAGTACATCGTCAACCCCTCGAACCTCGTCTACATCACGATCTTCGCGTTGTTGATCATCGCGTTCGCCTACTTCTACAACTCGATCGCCTTCGACCCGGTGCGCCAGGCCGACCAGCTCCGCAAACAGGGCGGCTTCATCCCCGGTGTCCGGCCCGGTCCGCAGACCGAGAAGTACCTCGGCAAGGCGGTCAACCGCATCACGCTGCCCGGTGCGGTGTTCATCGCGATCATCGCGATCCTTCCCTACCTGCTGCTCCTCGCCGCAAACGTGAACTCGTTCGGGTTCGCCGGCACGAGCGTCCTGATCTCCGTGGGCGTGGCGCTCGAGTTGATGCGGCAGATCGACAGTCAGCTCACGCTGCGCAACTACGAGGGCTTCCTCAAGTAGGTCGCGGCGCATGATCCCGGGCGCCCGCCTCATCATCCTCGGGCGACAGGGTGCCGGCAAGGGTACGCAGTGCGTGCGCCTGAGTCGTCACTTCGTCGTCCCGCACATCTCCACCGGAGACATGCTGCGCTCCGCCGTGCGCGAGGGGACGCCGCTCGGTGTCGAGGCGAAGAAGGTGATGGACGCCGGTGGGCTGGTGTCGGACGACATCATGATCGGGATCATCCGGGATCGGTTGAAGGCAGCCGACGCCGACACGCGGGGGTACATCCTCGACGGGTTCCCGCGCACCATCGAGCAGGCCGATGCCCTCGATGACATCACCGTCGACATCGGCAAGCCGATCGATGTCGTCCTCGACCTCGACGTGCCGCGCGAGATCGTGCTCGAGCGCATCTCCTCCCGTCGCGTGTGCCGTGACTGCGGCACCAACTACACGGCGACCGGCAACGACCCGAGCCCGTGGATCTGCGACGTGTGTGGCGGTGACGTCATGCAGCGCGACGACGACACCCCCGAATCGGTCAATCGACGGCTCGATCTCTACGAGGAACAGACGTTTCCGCTGATCCGCCACTACGGCGATCAGAACCGCTTGTCGGTGGTCAACGGCATCGGGCACCCCGACGCCGTGTTCGAACGACTCGTGCACGCCGTCGAACAGAATCGCCGATGAGCGGGAACGGCGTGTCGCCGGGACACCGTGCGGGCAACCACCTCGACGGGCACGATCCTGCGGCCGCCGCGGAGTGGGTCCGTCCGCTAGCGCGCCGGGATGTGCCGTCCGTCATACTCGCGGCGTGGCAGTATCCGACACAGAGGCACCACGTCGCCGTGGCCGTCCGCCGGACACGAAATCCTCGGAGACCCGGGAAGCCATCCTGAGCGGTGCCCGCAAGCTGTTCGGGGAACGCGGCTACGGGGCGGTGACCAACAAGGACCTCGCCGCCGCTGCGGGCGTGACGACGGGCGCGCTGTACCACTACGTCGAATCGAAGCTCGACCTGTACCTCGAGGTCCACCGCGACATGCAGACCAAGATCTACGGGCGGTTCCAGCTCGCGGAATCGTCACAGGACACCTTCATCGGCAAGCTCGAAGCGGTGCTCGACGCGGCACACGACATGAATCGGGAGGATCCCTCACTGACGAAGTTCGTCGGGGCCGTACGCGCCGACACCCGGCGGTATCCCGAGGTCCGCGAACCGCTCGGCGATGCCAACAACGCTCGCGAGCGGTTCTTCACCGACATCGTCGAGGCCGGGATCTCCTCCGGCGAGGTCCGCCGCGAGGACGCCGCACTGCTCCAGGAGTTCATCAGAATCATCCTCGTCGGCCTCACCGACGGCTCCAGCGAATCGCTGGAGCAGCATCGCCGAGCGATCGACAGCATCATGGCGGTGATGCGCGGTGAGCTGGTCCGGCCGGTGCCCGACCAGGGGTCCTCGCCGGAGCACGCGTGACTCGCGTCGCCGCGGATTTCGCGCGTGGAGTCGCGCCGATCGACCGTTAGCATCGATTCCCGGCCTGTCCGCAGGCCAGGTCGAGCCATGCCGCTCGATCGGAAACCGTCAACACAGCGAAAACCGAGCCCATCGCCGGCACCAGCGGCCTCTGCAGAGGCGATGAGCACGACCAGGTGAGGAGAATCCCCTGCCCAAGCCAAAGGAAGATGCGATCGTACTCGAGGGCAAGATCCTCGAATCG
Organism: Ilumatobacteraceae bacterium; assembly: GCA_963824025.1. Taxonomy (GTDB): domain Bacteria; phylum Actinomycetota; class Acidimicrobiia; order Acidimicrobiales; family Ilumatobacteraceae; genus Ilumatobacter_A. Next base: position 71,469 of record CAWGNY010000001.1, on the reverse strand, counting down.
CTGCCGAACGCCATGTTCAAGGTCGAACTCGACAATGGACACGAGGTGCTCGCGCACATCTCCGGGAAGATGCGGATGCACTACATCCGAATCCTCCCTGGCGACAAGGTCCAGGTGGAACTGACCCCGTACGACCTCACCCGAGGTCGGATCACCTATCGGTACAAGTGATCCGGTCCACGTGACCGACCCGACCATTCGAACACCTCACGATCCGAACGAACGAGTAGAGAAGCAACCATGAAAGTCCGACCCAGCGTCAAGCCGATGTGTGACAACTGCAAGGTGATCCGTCGCCATCGTCGCATCATGGTCATCTGCACGAACCCCCGCCACAAGCAGCGGCAGGGCTGAAGGAGCTACAGCTAATGGCACGTATTGCCGGCGTCGACATCCCCCGCGAGAAGCGGTTGGAGATCTCGCTCACCTACATCTACGGGATCGGTCTGACGACCTCGAGGACCATCTGTCAGTCCCTCGACCTCGACCCCAACACCAAGGTGTCGAACCTGACCGAGGACGAGGTCAACCAGATCCGTGGCTACGTCGACCAGAACCTCACCATCGAAGGTGACCTGCGACGCAACGTGCAGGGCGACATCAAGCGCAAGATCGAGATCGGCTGCCTGCAGGGCGTCCGTCACCGCAAGGGTCTGCCCGTCCGTGGCCAGCGGACCCACACCAACGCCCGCACCCGCAAGGGACCCAAGCGCACCGTTGCCAACAAGAAGAAGGCCGTCCGGAAGTAATCCGGGAGAAAGATCGAAATGGCAAAACAGACTCAGACACGCCGGCCGCGCAAGCGGGACCGCAAGAACGTCACGACCGGTGTGATCCACATCAAGTCGTCGTTCAACAACACGATCGTCTCGATCACCGATCCTCAGGGCAACGTCATCGCCTGGGCGAGTTCAGGTGTCGCGGGCTACAAGGGCAGCCGCAAGAGCACCCCGTTCGCCGCACAGCTGGCCGCCGAAAGAGCCGCCCGCGCCGCCCAGGAGCACGGCCTGCGACGCGCCGAAGTGCAGGTCAAGGGTCCCGGTTCCGGCCGTGACGCCGCCGTGCGCAGCATCCAGCAGACCGGCATCGAAGTGGTGTCGATCAAGGATGTCACCCCTGTTCCCCACAACGGATGCCGGCCGCCGAAGCGCCGGCGCGGCTGAGAAAGGACGCTGAGTCATGGCTCGTTACACCGGACCCAAACTGCGCGTCTCGCGCCGTCTGTCCACCAACATCTTCGAGAACGAGAAGGGCCGCAAGGTCCTCGAACGTCGTCCGTTCCCGCCGGGGGCCCACGGCCGCACGCGTCGTCGCAACGCCGGCTCGGAGTACCTCGCCCAGCTGCAGGAGAAGCAGAAGGCCAAGTACATCTACGGCGTCCTCGAGCGCCAGTTCAAGAAGACCTACAACGAGGCCGTCCGCCTCGACGGCCCATCGGGTGAGAACCTGCTGCGCCTTCTCGAGCAGCGGCTCGACAACGTGGTGTACCGCGCCGGCTGGGCGTCGACACGGCCCCAGGCCCGTCAGTTCGTCAACCACGGTCTGATCAGCGTCAACGGCAAGCGTCTCGACATCGCGAGCTACACGGTGCGCAAGGGCGACGTCGTGTCGCTGGCGCCGAAGGCCGCGAAGATGATCGTGATCCAGCACAACATCGACACCCTCGATCGCTCACTCGTGGGGTGGCTCGAGCAGGGCGACGGCGGCAAGGAAGTCACCGTGCGCAGTCTCCCCGAACGCGACCACATCGACATCCCGGTGCGCGAATCGCTCATCGTCGAGCTCTACTCCAAGTAACCGAAGGGCTCGCAGCGTCTCGTCGCTTCCCCCGTTCACGTCGTCTCGAACAAGAACACCCGAAAGGTCCTCGCACCAATGCTCGTCATGCAGCGTCCCACCATCGAAGCCCTCGGTGAGGAATCGAACAATCGTCAGCGGTTCGCGGTCGGCCCGCTCGAGCCCGGCTTCGGCCACACGCTCGGCAACTCGCTCCGCCGGACCCTCCTGTCGTCGATCCCCGGTGCCGCGATCACGACCGTTCGCTTCGACGAGTCGCTCCACGAGTTCGACACGATCTCCGGCGTGACCGAGGATGTCACCGACATCATCCTGAACCTGAAGGACATCGTGGTCACCTCCGTGAGCGACGAGGCCGTCACGGCCCGTCTCGACGTGCGTGGACCGGCCGACGTGACCGCCGCCGACATCGAGTGCCCGTCCGACGTCGAGGTGCTCAACGGGGAGCTGCACATCGCCACGCTCAATTCGAAGGGACGCCTCGCGATCGATCTCACCATCGAGCAGGGCCGTGGCTACCTGTCGAGCAAGCGCGAGGACGACAACCGCACGATCGGCATGATCCCGATCGACGCGATCTTCAGCCCGATCCGGCGCGTGTCGTTCGACGTCGAGCCGACCCGCGTCGAACAGGCGACGAACTACGACCGTCTCGTGATCGAGATCGAGACCGACGGATCGATCACCCCGGCCGAGGCGTTGGCGTCGGCCGGTGCGACGCTTCAGGCCCTCACCGAGTTGGTCGCCTCGATGTCCGACGAGCCGCAGGGCCTCGAACTCGGTGAAGTCGTCGACGTCGCCGTCAGCTCTCCCGACCTCGACCTCCCGATCGAGGATCTCGACCTGTCGGAGCGCCCCAACAACTGCCTCAAGCGGGCCCAGGTCAACACGGTCGGCGAACTGCTCACCAAGACCGAGGACGACCTGTTGAACATCACCAACTTCGGCCAGAAGAGCCTCGACGAAGTGAAGGCCAAGCTCGACGAGCGCGGCCTGACGCTGCGCGGCTGAGTCCGCCGGATCAAGAAGGAAACGAACCATGCCCACCCCACGCCGCTCCCGCCGCTTCGGCTCCTCGGCTTCGCACCAGAAGCTGATGATGGCCAACCTCGCCGCGTCGCTGTTCGCCGCCGAAGCGATCTCGACGTCGGAGGCGAAGGCCAAGCACCTTCGTCCGATCGCCGAGAAGCTGATCACGAAGGCCAAGAAGGCGCAGGAGGAGGGGCCGATGCAGGTGCATCGGATCCGCCAGATCCAGAGCCAGCTCGGCGATCGCGAGATGACCTACAAGCTGGTGCACGACATCGCCCCGCGGTACATGGAGCGCAACGGTGGGTACACGCGGATCCTGAAGCTCGGCACCCGCCACGGCGACAACGCCGAGATGGCTCGCATCGAACTGGTGTAGGGAGCCGGATCGCCGTTCTGCCGCTCCGCGGACGGCGACCTCGCTCCGCTCGTCGCCGGAGTGCCTGCGGCACCGCCCCTGCGGTGAGACTCGGATCTGATGACGTCACCCTCCGGTCCCGTTTCGAGCAACGTGGCGTTGGTCGTGGCGTATGACGGGACCGACTTCCACGGGTTCGCGGAGTCTCCTGACGTCGTCACGGTCATGGGGACACTGCGGGCGACGCTCGAACAGATCCTGCAGGTCGAGCTCGACCTCACCGCTGCCGGACGGACCGATGCCGGCGTCCACGGCTGGGGTCAGGTCGTGACCGGGCGTTTCCCGGCGAGCTCCGACCTCGTGCGGCTGCAGCGCTCCGTCAACCGGATGTGTGCGCCGTCGATCGCGATCCGATCGGCGGAGTGGGTCGACGACACCTTCGATGCTCGCTTCTCCGCCACGTCGCGCGCGTACCGCTACGCGGTGTGGAACCATCCGCAGCCGAACCCCCTCGTCGCCCGCACCAGTTGGCACGTTCCCGACACGCTCGACGTCGAGGCGATGAACCTCGGAGCGGACCGTCTCCTCGGTGAACACGACTTCACGAGTTTCTGTCGCCGCCCGAAGGTCGCCGACGATCGACCCGCGAAGTCGCTCGTGCGGATCGTGCACCGTGCCGTGTGGGTCCGGGAGGATCACGACGACCTCCCACGGGCGCGGCTGCGCTTCGAGATCGCCGCGACCAGCTTCTGCCATCAGATGGTCCGGAGTGTCGTCGGCACGCTCGTCGACGTCGGGCGTGGCCGCCGAACGCCCGAATCGATCCCGGTCACCCTCGCTGCGCTCGACCGTGCGGCGGCGGGGCCGGTTGCCCCGCCGACCGGGCTCGTGCTCTGGCACGTCGGCTACGACGGCACCCGCTGGGACGCCTGAGCACGATCCGGCGTCTGCGATCGACGAACTGTGATCGCCGAGCGTCTCAGACGCGCGAGTCGGCGGTCGTCAGTGCGATGCGCGGCAACAGACTCATCAGCTCGTCGGGTGGCACGGCAGGGGAGTACAGCCAGCCCTGGAAGGCGGTACACCCGAGTGAGGCCAAGCGTTCGAGCTGGTACGGCTGTTCGACGCCCTCGGCGACACACCCGAGCTGCAGGCTCTCGCTCAGGCCGAGGATTGCCGTCGTGAGGTTGGTGGCGGCCGGATCGATGTCGATGCCGGCGACGAACTTGCGGTCGATCTTCACGCCGTCGACCGGAAGTTCGAGCAGGTGCGAGAGGCTCGAGTACCCGGTTCCGAAATCGTCGATCGAGACGTGGGTGCCCGCCCGCCGCAAGGCCTGCATGTTGTCGAGCGCGGTGACGCCGGGAGCCAGGAGGTCGGTTTCGGTGAGTTCGACGACGATCTGGTGGGGGTCCGCGGATTGGGTGCTGCACTCGGAGAGGAAACTCGCCGCGAACGCCGCGCGCGAGATGACCTTCGGGTCCACGTTGACGTGGACCTCGATGTCACCGAACCCGGCGTCGGTGAGCCGACGGGCGAAGGCGAGCGACATGCGGAGCACCTGGGCGTCGACCGCCTCGGCGAGGCCGGCCATCCGCGCCAGGGGCAGGATCTCGTTGACCCCGAGGACACCGCGCACGGGGTGCACCCACCGGACCAGCGCCTCGACGGCGAGCACTCGGCCGTCGGCCGCCACGATCGGCTGGAAGAACGGTTGGATCTCACCGCTGGCCAGTGCGGCTCGGAGCTGATCGAGATGCTGGCGCCGCTCGTTGATCGAATCGACCGAGATGCCGCCGGACTCCGGGGCGGCGTTGCGCTTGATCCGCATCAACTCGTTGCTGGCGCTCGCGAGCAACGACTCGAGGCCTTCCGGTCGCGCCTCGAACGCCGTCGCGGTCCTGATGACAACGTTGATCTCCTGGCCGTCGACGACGACCGGTTGTGCGACGTCGCGGCGGACCCGGTCGCGCAACATCTCGATCGATGCAGAGCTCGACGAGCGAACGGCGAGCACGAACTCGTCGCCGCCGAAACGAGCGGTCACGAGGTCCGGCCACCGGATCTCGTCGATTCGTCCGGCGACCGAGGACAGCACCCGGTCGCCGACCGGCTCGCCGTAGAGCTCGTTGACCGAGCGGAACTGCGCGATGTCGATGATCATCAGACCGAGACCGCCACCCTGGCGGATCAGGTCGTACGCGGCGCGCATGAATCCGTCGCGGTTGAGCAGGCCGGTGCGGTTGTCGTGGTCCGCGAGGAAGTCGACGCGATTGCGAGCGTCGGAGAGTGCGGTCGCCACCTGGCCGGAAACGACGTAGCCGCCCACGGTGGGATCGTCGACGAGGTTGCTGACGGTGAACTCGCACGTGACGTGCTCGCCGGTGGTCGAGATGAAGCGGGCGTCGAGGTGGACCGATTCCTGGGGGCGCAGGACCGTGACGGCGTCGAGGACCGGTTCACGGTCGTCCTCGTGCACGAAGCCGATGAACGACCGGCCGGGGACGAGTTCGGGGTCGTGGCCGAGCAGGCGCGTCACCGCACCGTTGATCGAACGGACCTTGCCGTCCGGATCGACGAGTGCGACCATGCCGTGCATGTTCGCCATCACGGCCCTCAGCACCGCCGCCTCGCCCTGGTCGAGTTCGAGCCGGTGTCGATCGCTCGTGTCGCGGGCGATCAACACCGTGACCTCTCGATCGTCGAGCCGCTGCATGGTCCCGCGTACCTCGAGTGCGATCCAGACCCCGGTTCCGCTCCGCACGCGCACCATGATGAGGTCGCCGGTGTCCTTCTGGGTCACCGTCGACAGCGAGGAGATGGCGATGTTCAGGTCGTCGGGGTGGATCACGTCGAACACCGGTCGGCCGACGAACTCCTCGTGGGTCCAACCGAGCACGCTGACCGCCCGCTCGTTGGCGTAGCGCAGGGCCCCGTCCGCATCGATGGCGATCACGGGATCGGGGAGGCCGTCGAGCGAGGGTTCGGGGATTGCGAGGTCCGCACGGCTCACGAAGGAGTATCGGCTCCTCCCCACCTCACCGTGAGCCGGGTCGTCGCGATCTTGACGAAATCTTGATGCGTCGGATGGTTCCCGGTTGGTCATGGCCAGTCGGTCGGTTCGGGGCGCGAGGTGCGCCCGTCCACGAACTGGCACATCTTCGCAGATCGGCAGGGTCCGTCCGGGGTTGGGTGCCGGCGGGGGGCGCCGTAGCATTGCGGGGTTCCCAGGAGCGGGGTGGTCATTCCACACCCCGTCCTCGGATGCTGCGTTCCGGCCGGTGCCGGGAGCAGTCGAATCCACCCGGTCGAGATCGACCCAGAGAGAGGCCCCGAGATGACGACGTACAGTCCCAAGGCAAGTGAAATCCAGGCGCAGCGTGAGTGGCACGTCGTCGACGCCGAGGGCATGGTCCTCGGTCGCATGTGCACCGAGGTCGCTCGTGTCCTCAAGGGCAAGCACAAGCCGATCTACGCACCCCACATCGACACGGGTGACCACGTCATCGTGATCAACGCCGACAAGATCGTCATGACCTCGGGCAAGGCCGAGCGCACGATGAAGTATCGCCACTCGGGGTACCCCGGTGGCATCAAGTCGGAGTCGTACGCCAAGCTCCACGCCCGCAAGCCGGCCGAGGCCGTGCGTCAGTCCATCCGCGGAATGCTCCCCAAGGGCCCGCTCGGTCGCCAGCAGTTGACGAAGCTGAAGGTCTATGCCGGCCCGGAACATCCGCACGGCTCGCAATCGCCCAAGCCGATGGCGATCGACCACGCGAAGGCCCGCTGAGCGGCCGACGACTGACGACAACGAGAGAACGAGAATCACATGACTGCACCGCTCACCCAGACCACCGGCCGCCGCAAGCGCGCCGTCGCCCGCGCCTCGCTGCGCCCCGGCACCGGCCAGTTCACGATCAACGGCAAGAGCCTCGAGGCCTACTTCCCGACCGACGCCTCGCAGATGGTCGTCGCCGAGCCGATGAACGTCACCGACACCCGCGAGTCCTACGACGTCACCGCAACGATTCACGGCGGCGGCGCGAGCGGCCAGGCCGGCGCGCTGCGGATGGCGATCGCCCGTTCGTTGGTCGAGCTCGACCCGGAGTCACGCAACGTCCTGAAGACCTCCGGCCTCCTGACGCGTGACCCACGCAAGAAGGAGAGCAAGAAGTACGGCCTCAAGAAGGCCCGCAAGGCACCTCAGTTCACCAAGCGCTGAGCCGGCCGTCGCGATGAGATTCGGCACCGATGGTGTTCGTGGCATCGCACACGAGGAATTGACCACCGAGTTCGCCGCCCGGCTCGCACGGGCGGCGTCTCGCGTTCTGGGGACGCACGGCACGCGCACGGTCGTGATCGGCGGTGACACCCGCGAGTCGACGCCGGCGTTCGACGCTGCGCTCACCGACGGGTTCCGGGCGGAGGGCGTCGACGTGATCCGCCTCGGAGTCGTGCCCACGCCGCTCGTGGCGTTCGAGGCGCAACGCCTGGACGCGATGGGTGCGATGGTCTCCGCATCGCACAATCCGTTCCACGACAACGGCATCAAGCTGTTCGCGCCCGGCGGGACCAAACTCCCCGACGATGTCGAACGACGCATCGAGTCCGAACTCGACGACCTGGCCCGATCGTCCGTCGCCGCGCCGGTGCGGCACCTCGACGACGTCGAGCCGACCGTCGTCGAGATCGACGGAACGTCGGGCTACGTCGACCACGTACTCAAGATCCTGGAGGGTCGCCGGCTCGACGGGCTGAAGGTCGTGCTCGACACCGCCAACGGCGCTGCGTTCGGCGTCGCGCCGCTCGCGCTGCGGGCCGCCGGCGCCGAGGTGGTCGTCATCGCCGATCGACCCGACGGCCGCAACATCAACGACCGCTGCGGGGCGACCCATCCGGAATCCGTGGCCGCTGCGGTCGTCGAGCACGGCGCCGACGTGGGAATCGCCCTCGACGGTGACGCCGATCGCTTGATCGCCGTCGACCACCGGGGCAACGTCGTGGACGGCGATCACGTCATCGCGATCTGCGCGCTCGATCTGCGCGAGCTGGGTCTCCTCGCACACGACACGGTCGTGGTCACCGTGATGACCAACCTCGGGTTCAAGCTGGCGATGGAGGCAGCAGGCATCCACGTCGTCGTCACCGACGTCGGCGACCGCTACGTCCTCGAGGCACTGGCTGCCGGACCGTATTCGCTCGGAGGCGAACAGAGTGGGCACGTGATCTTCACCGACCACGCCACCACGGGCGACGGCGTGCTGACCGCACTGGCACTGCTCGATGTCGTGCACCGGTCGGGCCGCCCGCTGGTCGAGATCGCCGCCGACACGATGACCTCGTTGCCACAGGTGCTCGTCAACGTGCGGGTCGGCACCCGCGTGCCCGACGTCGCCGACCTGATGGCCGACGACGTCGCGCGTGTTGAAGCCGAACTCGGCCCGTCGGGTCGCGTGCTGCTCCGGGCGAGTGGGACCGAACCGCTGGTCCGGGTGATGGTCGAGGCCCCGACACCCGAGCTGGCCCAGTCGAGTGCCGACGCACTCGCCGACGTCGCGCGACAGCGCTTCACCTGACGGGTCGACCCGACCGGCCCGACGCAGCGGGTGAGCGTCACGGCCTACTGTCGTGCAATGTCGTTCGCACGGTTCAGCCTGGTCGCCCTCGATTGTCGTGACCCCCACGCGCTCGCCGCGTTCTACCAACGCATCGTGGGCGGGGAGATCAAGGCGACGGACGCCTCCCCCGACTGGGTCGAGTTGGCGATCGATTCGAGTTCGGATCTCGGGTTCCAGCTCGATCCGGAGCATCGGGCTCCCGAATGGCCGGACGGCCTGCCGCAGCAGGTTCATCTGGACTTCGAGGTGGCGGACCTCGACGAGGCGGAGCGGCATGCGATCGATGCCGGCGCCATCACGGCCCGGGTCCAACCGGAACCCGACAGCTGGCGCGTCATGCTCGACCCTGCCGGCCATCCCTTCTGCCTCGTCAAGGCCTGACGCGATCGCTGAACGAAGCCGGACGAGCTCGGACTCGTACGAGCCTCGGACGAGGATCATCGACGTTCCGCGAGTCCCCACCCGCCGCCGGTCGTCACCCCGGCGAACGGAATGACGTGTGGCACTGGACCGGCGCACGTCACCGCATCACGGTCGTCACGGCACCGAACACGACGAACGACTCGACCACGACGACCGAGGATGTCGCACCGTCGATGGTCCCGCTCGCCGGTCATGACTGGGCACGCACGCCGGTCGTCGAGCAATTCCCGCTTCCGAGCGAGCCGCGACTCGCCTTCGGTTCCGACGGTCGGGTCGACGCGTTCGACGGATGTGACGAGTGGTCGGACGAGGTCGATGTCGACGATGGCCGAATTCGCCACACGTCGGGCACGGCACCGGCGTCTCCGTGTGGATCGGAGCAACAGCTCCAACTCGACGACGTTCCGTTCTCCATCGATGACGGTGGCGAGGCATTCCGCCTGACACTGCTCTCTCGCTCCCTGGATCGCATTGGACGGTGACCCGACCACTCTCGAGATGTTCACCCGTCTGCCGGGCGTTCTCGCCCGGATCGCCGACCCGACCGTGTCGACACCGGACGGATTCGGTGTGGGATCGCGGCTCGACGAGCTGGTGGACGCCGGAGTCACGCTCGAACTCGGCGGAGCGGACCGCCGGCCGGTGACCGAGATCGCCGAGATCGTCAACGGCGTCCCGGCGAGCCGACCGTTTCGAGCAGGGTGCCGGTGTCGCCACCGACGTCGACGCGCAGGCGCAACCGACCGTCGTCGCCCGGAGTGATCGGGTGGCGCCCCGCCGGGTCGGTAGCGTGGAGGGCCATGTGCGGCATCATCGGCGTCCTGAGCCGACCTCCGACTCGACCGACGCCGCGAGCGGAGAATCTCCTCGGAGGACTCGACGCGGCGATCGAATCGATCCCCGACGTGGTCGCGGTCGCGGCCGCCACCCGCGAGGTCGACATCGCGCTGCGCGGCCTGCCCGGCGTGCTCGCTCTCACCGGTCAGCCCGAACTCGTCGCGGCGCTGACGACGCGACTGGATCGACTCGATCGGTTCCGCACCGAGCGCGAAGCGGAACTCGATGCGAATGCGGGCGAACTGTCGGCCGACGAGCTCGAACAGGCGAACGCGGCGCTGTTCGAGCTCGCCGATGTCCTCTGGGCGATACGAAACGACCGATTTCGGACGGCTCGCGAGGTCGAGGCGCTGGCCGGCCGCCGGGCTCCGATCCCGGCGATGCGTGCGTACCTCGTCGCCCAACAGGCGTTCTCCGCGATCGATCGCCTCGAGGTACGCGGCCGCGACTCGGCCGGCATCCACCTGTACGTCTGGAATCACGACATCGACGCCGACACGCTCGGCGCCCTCGTTGCCGAGCGCGGGAACGACCCACTGTTCGAGAACGGGTCGGTGGTCGCCACTCACGACGCCGACGGTCGGTCCGTCCTCTCGTTCGTCTACAAGCAGGCGGCCGAGATCGGCGAACTCGGCGACAACACGGCGGCGCTCCGCAGCGCTCTCGCCGCCGACGCGTTGCTGCGGCGAGCCGTGTCGTCTCCGGGTGCCCAGGCTGCACTGATGGGGCACACCCGATGGGCCAGCGTCGGGATCATCAGCGAGCCGAACACCCATCCGCTCAACTCGCAGGAAGTCGAGCGATCCGGCGTCGAACAGCATGCCGGCGCCCCCTACGTCGTGGCGGCCCTCAACGGTGACGTCGACAACCACGGCGACCTCCGCGCCGAACACGAACTGCAGATCCCCGGCCCGATCACGACCGATGCGAAGGTCATCCCGACGATCACCTCTCGTCACCTCGCCGACGGCCTCGACACCGTCGAGGCGTTCCGGCGGACCGTGTCGACGTTCGAGGGCTCCGTTGCGATCGGTGCGATGACCGCCGCGTCGCCCTCGACGCTGCTGCTCGCCCTCCGGGGAAGCGGGCAGGGTCTGTACGTCGGACTGGCGGACGACTGCTACGTCGTCGCGAGTGAACCGTACGGTGTGGTCGAGGAGACATCACGCTACGTCCGAATGGACGGCGAGCACGGCGGCGAGATCATCGCGATCGACGCCACGACCGCCGGCGAACTCGACGGCATCCGGCGGTACGCCTACGACGGCACCCGGATCCCGGTCGAGCCATCCGAGGTCGTCGCAGCCGAGGTGACGACTCGCGACATCGATCGCGGCGACGCACCGCACTACCTGCTCAAGGAGATCTCCGAATCGCCGGCGAGTTTCGCCAAGACGCTGCGCGGCAAGATCGCGACCCATGCCGACGGCTCGCTGGCCGCAGTGGTCGGAGACCGCGCGCTTCCCCCCGAGATCGTGGCGAAGCTCGCCGATGGAACGATCTCGCGCGTTCGCGTGATCGGGCAGGGGACGGCGGCCGTCGCGGGCCAGAGCACGGCGGCGATCCTCGAGGAGCTCGTGGATTCGTCGCTCGACGTCGACGCGATGACCGCGACGGAACTCTCGGGGTTTCATCTGCGACTCGACATGAGCGACACGCTCGCGATCGCCGTGAGCCAGTCGGGGACCACGACCGACACCAATCGCACGGTTGATCTGATCCGTGCCCGCGGCGGCCACGTGATCGGCATCGTCAACCGGCGGAGTTCGGATCTCACCGACAAGGCCGACGGCGTGATGTACACCTCCGACGGGCGAGACGTCGAGATGAGCGTCGCTTCGACCAAGGCGTTCTACGCGCAAGTCGCGGCCGGCGCGCTGCTGTCGTGTGCGATTGCCGAGGCGACCGGACTCGGCGATCCACGACGGCGCAGCCAACTCCTGGAGTCGCTGCGGGCGCTACCCGACGCGATGCGCACGACGCTCACGCGTCGCGATGCGATCGGAGACGCCGCGCGCCGCCTCGCACCGTTCAAGCGGTACTGGGCGGTGGTCGGCAACGGCCCGAACAAGGTGGCCGCCGAGGAGGTCAGGATCAAGCTCAGCGAGCTCTGCTACAAGTCGATGGCGTGTGACTCGACCGAGGACAAGAAGCACATCGACCTCTCGTCCGAGCCGCTGATTCTCGTGTGTGCCGCCGGCCTCGAAGGATCGACCGCCGACGACGTCGCGAAGGAGGTCGCGATCTTCAGGGCACACAAGGCGACACCGATCGTGTTCGCCACCGAAGGCGAGACGCGATTCGACGCCGACGCGGTGATCGAGGTCCCTCAGGTCGATCCCACCCTCGGCTTCGTGCTGTCGGCGATGGTCGGGCACCTGTTCGGCTACGAGGCTGCACTCGCGATCGACGCGTCGGCGCACCCGTTGCGGACCGCCCGGGAGCGTGTCGAGGAACTCGTCGGGGATCAGGTGTCCGGCGATGACGCGCTCGATCGGCTGCACCGCGATCTCGCCCCGATCACCGACCGGTTCCACGATGGACTCAGGACCGGGTTGTACGACGGACATCTCGAAGCGTCGACCGCGGTCGAGCTCTCACAGATGCTCGGCCACGTGCTCGCCGACCAGCCGGTCAACTCCTACCAGCGCGTCTCCGGCAAGGTCGCGACCCCGTCGTCGCTCATCGACGCCCTCGTCGTTGCGCTGACGACGGCGATCGACGAACTGACCCGCCCGGTCGACACGATCAAGCATCAGGCGAAGACCGTGACCGTGGGTATCTCGCGCAGCGACGAGGGGATCATCGACCGCCCACTCGTGCAAGCCGTGCTCGGGGCTGGCGCCGGACGAGACGTCCTCAGCTACCGGACGCTCAAGATCCTCGCCGACCTGGATCCGGCCGTGGCTGCGGTTCGGGGCTTCACGAGGTACGACATCGATCCCGAGCACGGAACGATCACGATCATCGACCGCGGCGGCATCTCACGCGATCTGCCCAGCCGGGTCGACGGCGTCGCGCCGCTGCGCGGCACGAAGCATCGTGTCGCGTCCGAACGCGACGTACTCGTCGGCCGCGGCCGCAGCGACGGTCGGACGCTGATCTTCGTGCCGGAGGTCAAGGGGGGCCAGACCACCGGACTGACGCTCCTCCACGTCAAGTTCCACGACCTCCGACCGGACCACGTGATGCGCGGGGTGCTCCAGGGGTACGACCGTCGCTACGACCGTCTCGTCGACACCGTCACCGAAACCGAGGGCTCGTTCGACGAGTCGCTGCTCGGCGAGATCGCGGTCGAGCAGTTGCTGATCGGACCGGTGGTCGACACGGCCGAGCTCTGGAGGCGTTGAGCAGGTGGCGATCATCGGGATCGGCATCGATCTGGTCGACATCGAACGTTTTCGAAGGTCCCTCGAACGCACACCGTCGATGCGCACGCGGCTGTTCACCGACGTCGAACTGTCCTACGTCGCTCCCAAGACCGACCCCGTCCCGTCGCTCGCCGCCCGTTTCGCTGCTCGTGAAGCGGTGATGAAGTCGCTCGGGCTGGGCCTCGGGGCGTTCGGGTTCCACGAGGTCTGGGTGGAGCGGGCGGAGTCGGGGGAACCCTCGCTGGCGGTCACGGGCCGTGCGCTGGAATTGGCCGCCGCGGCCGGCGTGAGCCGGTGGCACCTCAGCCTGACCCACTCGGCGTCGACCGCGGGCGCCTACGTGATCGCCGAGTGAGCATCTGCCGGCCCGCCGCAGTTGGAACACCGCGGGTCGCACTGCGATCATGGCGCCCATGATCGAGGAGTACACCGACGCCTGGAACGAGCTGATCGCCCCGGGCGGTCCGTTCGCGATGACCGAGATCGAGGTGCGCGGTGTGCCGATGCGAGTGTTCGATTCGGCGCCACCGTCGATGCGGTTCGTCTGGGAGCTGGCCTCCGGGAACGGGGACAAGGACTACGTCGTGTTCGAGGACGAGCGGTACACGTACGCCGAGTCGGACGCCATCATCAAGGCGCTCGCCCGGCATCTCGTCGACGACCTCGGGGTGCAGCACGGCGACCGCGTGGCGATCTCGATGCGCAACTACCCGGAGTGGGTCTTCTCGTACTGGGCGATCGTGTCGATCGGTGCGGCGTGCGTCGGGATGAACGCGTGGTGGACGACCGACGAGATGAGGTACGGGTTGTCCGACTCCCGCCCCAGAGTGCTGATCTGCGACGCCGAACGCGTCGAGCGGGTCGCCCCGATCCTGGATGACCTCCGCAACGGCGATGGTGGCGCTCCACTGCACGTGATCACCGTCCGCTACGACGGGGATCTCCCGACCGACGCCGCGCGTTGGGAGGACGTGATCGACCCGAGCTCCGCCCCGGAGACGTTGCCGGTGGTCGACATCGATCCCGACGACGACGCCTGCATCTTCTACACCTCGGGCACGACGGGCTTTCCGAAGGGGGCCCAGCTCACCCATCGCGGGTCGGTCCACAATCTGTTGGACCTCGCCTTCATGGCAGCGGTCAGCACCGCTGCGGCCGCCAAGGTGGGCACGGCCGCGAGCGTGCAGGATCCGAGCGACGACGACACCCCGGCCGTGGCCGCGCAGAACGTGTTCATGGCGCCGACGCCGCTGTTCCACGTGACCGCCAACAACTGTCTGCTCCACCCGGCGACGATCTCGGGGTCGCGGATCGTGTTCATGTACAAGTGGGATGCCGGTCGGGCGCTGGAGCTGATCGAACGCGAGGGGGTCACCAACTTCTCCGGGGTCCCGACGATGAGCCGCGAGATGTTGATGCACCCCGATTGGGAGAAGCGGGACACGTCGACCGTGGTGGGCATGGGCGGGGGTGGCGCACCCCTGCAGCCCGATCTCGTCGACAAGATCGACAAGTCGCTGAAGGGCGGAGTGCCGAGCACGGGCTACGGGCTCACCGAGACCCACGGCATCGTCACGGCCAATTCCGGCGTGCTCTACACCGCGAAGCCGGCTTCGTGCGGGCGCGTGGTGCCCACGCTCGACGCCAAACTGGTGGACGAACTCGGCGAGGAGGTCACCGAACCCGGCGGACGGGGAGAACTGTGCGTGCGCGGCTCGATCGTCATCAAAGGGTACCTCAACCGGCCGGAGGCGACCGCCGAGGCGATCCAGGACGGGTGGTTCCGCACCGGTGACATCGCCACGATCGACGAGGACGGGTTCGTCTTCATCGTCGACCGCGCGAAGGACATGGTGCTGCGCGGCGGCGAGAACGTGTACTGCGCCGAGGTCGAGGCCGCCGTCTACGAGCATCCCGACGTGGCGGAGGCAGCGGTCTTCGGTGTTCCCGACGATCGTCTCGGCGAGATCGTCGGTGTTGCGATCGTGAGGGCCCCGGGAGCAACGCTGGACGACGATGGGCTGCGTGCGTTCCTCGACGGCAGGCTCGCCAAGTTCAAGATCCCGGAGCGGATCTGGTTCATGGACGACGGGCTGCCCCGCAACGCCAACGGCAAGTTCGTCAAGCGCGAACTGCGCGACATGCTGATCGCGTAACGGAGTGGGTCAGACCCACACCGCTACGTTCTGACAGACTCGCTCCATGATCCCGGTGGTGACGCCCGACGAGATGCGGGCGATCGATGCCGCGGCACCCGAGGCCGTCGACGAGCTCATCCGTCGAGCCGGGGCCGCGGTCGCTCGGGAGGCGATCGGCATGCTCGGCGGCACGTACGGCCGTGTGGTCAACGTGGTCGCGGGAGCCGGGAACAACGGCGCCGACGGCCGCGACGCGGCGCAGCGGCTGGCCGCCCTCGGCGTTCGGGTTCGGGTGTTCGATGCGTCGGACTGCCCGGCGGAGCTCCCCGCTGCCGACCTCGTGATCGACGCCGCGTACGGCACGGGCTATCGGGCCAGGCCCGATCGACTGTGGCGTCCCCCCGAGATCGGTGCAGCGGCGGTGCTGGCCGTCGACGTCCCGAGTGGCATCGACGCGCTCACCGGTGGGGCAGGGAGCCGTGTGCTGCGTGCGGACCGCACGGTCACGTTCCAGGCGCTGAAGCCCGGCCTTCTCCTCGGCCGCGGCGCGACGCTCGCCGGTGAGGTGGTCGTTGCCGACATCGGGCTCGGCACCGACCACATCGCGTGCCACCTCGTCGAGGAATCCGACGTCGCGCAGTGGTGGCCCCGCCGCGCGGTCGATGCCCACAAGTGGCACGCCGCCGTGAAGGTCATCGCGGGCAGCCCCGCCATGCCGGGGGCCGCCGAACTGTGCACGGCCGCGGCAGCCCGCGGTGGCAGCGGGCTCGTGTCGCTGTCGGCTCCCGGGTGCCGCCCGCGGACCCGGAGCGAGATCGTCCAGCACCCGATTCCTGCCGGCGGATTCTGCGCCGAGGCCCTGTCGGACATCGGCCGGTTCGGGGCGCTCGTCATCGGGCCGGGTCTGGGTCGGGAGGACGAAACTCTGACCGCGACTCGGGAGTGCATCGGGGAGGCCTCGGTCCCGGTGGTGGTCGACGGCGACGCGCTGTTCGCCGCGTCGTGGAGCCACGAGGGCGCCGGTCCTCTGTTCCGTGATCGCGAGCTCCCGACCGTCCTCACGCCACACGACGGAGAGTTCGGGCTGCTGACCGGGGAACGCCCCGGGGACGATCGCATTGCAGCGGTTCGAGCCGCGGTTGCCGAATTCGACACGACGATCCTCCTGAAAGGTCCGACAACGATCGTGGCGTCACCGGGTGGGCAGGTACTGCTCGTCGATCGAGGTGACCAGCGGCTGGCGACGGCCGGATCGGGCGACGTCCTCGCCGGACTCATCGGCGCACTGCTCGCTGCGGGGATCGAACCGGCTCGCGCTGCTGCCGCCGGGGCCTGGCTGCACGGGGCGGCTGCCGACCTCGGTCCGGAACGGGGGTTGCTCGCCGGCGACATCATCGAGCTGATCCCCCTGGCGATCGGTGCACTCGTGTGAGCCCGCCGATCCGGTGGGCCTGGGCCGAGGTCGACCTCGACGCGGTGGCACACAACGTCCGCACCTTGCGCGAGCGGATCGCTCCGTCGGCGCTGTGGGCCGTCGTGAAGGCCGACGGCTACGGGCACGGCGCCGTCGATGTCGCACGCACGGCGTTGGCGGCCGGTGCGGAGGGTCTCTGCGTGGCGTTGGTCGAGGAAGGAATCGAGTTGCGGCGCGCCGGGATCGACGCCCCGATCCTGATCCTCAGCGAGCAGCCACCGGAGTCGGCGGCGCGCATCGTCGCGCACCGTCTGACGCCGACCGTGTACCGCACGGCCTTCCTCGACGCGCTCGTCGCCGAACGCCCGACCGACCTGCCCGTGCACCTGAAGGTCGACACCGGGATGCAGCGGGTCGGTGCCCACCCGTCCGACGCGATTTCGCTGGCCACCGCGATCGCACGGCGCGCGCCCGCCGTGCGTCTCGCCGGGGTGTTCACGCACCTCGCCGTCGCCGACGACCTCGACGGGGCGTCCGTGGAGTTCACCGACCGGCAGCTGGCCGCATTCGGCACGGTGCTCGAGCAGTTGCCTGCCGTCCCCTACGTGCACGCAGCGAACTCCGCGGCGGCATTGTCCAGACCCGACGCCCGCCTGTCGTTCGTGCGGGCCGGTATCGCGATCTACGGAATCTCTCCCGGGCACGGTGTCGACCATCTGTGCGGCGATCTTCGCCCGGCGATGGAGCTGAAGGCCCGGGTCTCGTTCGTCAAGCAGGTCCGAGCGGGGAGCCGGATCTCCTACGGACTCCGGCACCGCTTCGACCGTGACACGACCGTTGCGACGGTGCCGATCGGCTACGCCGACGGCGTTCCGCGTCGGCTCTCCGGCGTCTCCGGTGAGGTGCTGATCGGCGGCCACCGCCGCCCGATCGTCGGCGTGGTCACGATGGATCAGCTGATGGTCGATTGCGGCGACGATGACGTCGGCATCGGCGACGACGTGACACTGCTCGGCGCCCAACGCCGGCCCGGCGGCCACCCGGAGGCCATCCGAGCCGTCGACTGGGCCGACGCACTCGGCACGATCGGCTACGAGATCGTGTGCGGTGTGTCGAAGCGCATCCCGCGGGTTCCGCGCCGTAGCATCGACGGTTGATGTCCGAGCACACCCTCGCGCTGCACGCCGATTCGATCGCCGACACGCATGCCGTCGCAGCCGTGGTGGCGGAACTCGCGCGGGCGGGCGACATCATCGTGCTCTCCGGTGGGATGGGTGCGGGAAAGACGGCGTTCGCGCAAGGCTTCGGAATCGGCGCTCGGCGTTTCCGATCGGATCACGTCGCCGACCTTCACCCTCGTGCACAGCCATCCCGTCGACCGAGGACCGCGTGCCGGCAAACTGACCCTCCATCACGCCGATCTGTACCGCCTCGAACGCACGGCCGAGGTGTCCGATCTCGGGTTGCGAGAACTCGCCGAGTTCGCAGGCATCGTGCTCGTCGAATGGGGTGACGTCGTCGACCTGTTCGGGGACCACCTCGTGATCCATCTCGCGCCCGGTGCCGACGTCGGTGCCCACACCGATGCCGACGATGCTCTGTTGCTCGACGGGACGCGTCGGATCGAGATCGGTGCCGTCGGCCCGGGTTGGGCCGGTCGCTGGCAGCGACTCAGCGACGCGCTGGAGGCCTACCGATGCTGATTCTCGGGATCGAAACCGCCACCGAGCGGGTGAGCGTGGCCATCGGAGGGCACGAGGGAGTGATCGGCCTGTTCGAGATCACCAAAGGGCGACGACATGCCGAGACACTCGTACCGGCGATCGAGTTCACGTGTCGGCAGGCCGACATCGGTATGGACGAGATCAGCGTCGTCGCCGTCGACGTGGGCCCCGGGCTGTTCACGGGGATGCGCGTCGGGCTGGCCTCGGCCAAGGCGATCGCGCAGGCGTTGCGGATCCCGATGATCGGCATCTCGTCGTTGGACCTGCTGGCGTTCCCGTGTCGTCACACCGAGCGCGTCGTCGTGCCGGTCATCGATGCCCGCAAGGGCGAGGTGTTCTACGCCATGTACAAGCAGGTTCCCGGTGGCATCCAGCAGGTCGCTCCACCGCAGGTCGGGCCCGTCGACGAACTCGTCGCCGATCTGATGGCACGCAACGAGGAGACGTTGTGTGTGGGCGACGGTGCCCGGCGGTACTCCGAGGAGATCCTCGAGGGGTACCACTGTGAGATCGATGGCGACGCGTACCCGTCGGCGAGCCCGCTCGTGCAGCTCGCCCATGCCCGGGCGCTGCGCGAGGAGTGGGTGAATCCACGTGAGATCGAACCGATCTACCTGCGCGCTCCGGACGCACTCATCAACTGGAAGACGCGGTCGGAACGATGAGCGTCATCGAACGCATGCTCGGACGTGAATCGGACGACGTCCCCGGTGCGGGTGGCGTCGTGCTGTCGCCGATGCGCAAGCGGGATCTCAAGGAGGGCGTCCTCGAAACCGAACGGCACGCCTACCCGACCCCGTGGTCGCCCGGGGTGTTCCAGAGCGAGATCGACCAGATGAGAAACGGCTCGCGCTACTACCTCACGGCGCGCCGACCCACAGGGGGCAAGGGTCGCGGCCGGATCGTCGGACACGCCGGTCTGTGGTTCGCGGTCGACGAGGCGCACGTCACCAACGTCGCGGTCCATCCGGACGCACGTCGCAGCGGTGTCGCCACCGCGCTGATGCTCGCACTCGCCGCCGAGGCCATCGCTCGCGGCTGCGACGCCTGGACGCTCGAAGTCCGGACATCGAGCACCGGGGCGCGGGAGTTGTACCGCACGTTCGGGTTCGTTCCCGCCGGTGTCCGCAAGCGGTACTACGACAACGTGGAGGATGCGATCGTGATGTGGTGTCATGACATCCAGGGTGCCGAGTACGCGGCGCGGCTCGCCGAGATCCGAGGAGACCGATGACCGGCGTCGGCGGTGTTCGTGTCGACGAGTCGACACTCGTCCTCGGGATCGAGACGAGCTGCGACGAGACTGCGGCCGCGCTCGTGATGGGCGGCAACGACGTCGTGTCGAACGTCGTGTCGACACAGGTCGATCTGCACGCCGACTTCGGTGGGGTCGTCCCCGAGGTCGCTTCGCGCGCCCATCTCGACGCGCTGAACCCGGTGATCGCCCGGGCGATCGTCGAAGGTGGCGTCGACGAGGAACGGATCGACGCGATCGCCTGCACCGTCGGACCGGGTCTCGTCGGTGCGTTGCTCGTCGGCGTCTCGGCCGCGAAGGCGTTGGCGCTTGCATGGGACAAACCCTTCGTCGGGGTGAACCACATGGAGGCACACCTCTACGCCGCATCACTCGAGGACCCGACGTTGGAGTTCCCACTCGTCGTGCTGCTCGTGTCGGGCGGTCACACGATGCTCGTGGAGATGCAGGACCACGGCCGGTACCGGATGCTCGGCCAGACGATCGACGACGCTGCGGGAGAAGCGTTCGACAAGGTCGCGAGATTCCTCGACCTCGGGTACCCCGGAGGTCCGGCGATCGACTCCGCGGCGATGCGCGGTGACCCCGATGCCATCGCGTTCCCGCGTGCGATGAGGGACGATGGACTCGACTTCTCGTTCTCCGGGCTCAAGACCTCGGTCGTGAACTACGTCCGCAAACACCCCGACGTCAGCGATGCCGACGTCGCCGCCGCGTTCCAGATGGCCGTCGTCGACGTGCTCGTCCACAAGGCCCGAAAGGCCGCGGCCCAGGTCGGGGCGACCGGCATCGTCCTCGGCGGCGGCGTGGCGGCCAACTCCCTGCTGCGCGAGGAGTTGCTGACGGCGTGTGAAGCCGACGGGATCCAAGGATTTCTCCCGAGTCGTGCGATGTGCACGGACAACGCCGCGATGATCGCCGCCGCCGGCTGGCATCGTTTGCGCACCGACGGACCGACGCCGCTCGACGCCGGAGCAGTTCCCAACTTGAAGCTTCCGTTCGTCGACTGAACCCGCCGGAGGAGGGTCGGAGGGTGCCGGGATCGTCGCTCCCAGCGTGAGAGAATTCGGGCATGTCGAACGACGACTTCCCTCCTCCGACTTCACCCGACGGCTCCGAGACGGGCCTGGGCGATCTGGCGGCGGGACCCGGCGAAGGCGCGCCCACCACACCGTCGATCGACTCGACGCAGGTCATGCCGGTCACCCCGACCCTGCCGCCGACCAATCCGGGTGTCGCCGGGCCGCCGATCGGCACTCCGCCGCCCGTGCCGGGAACACCCGGCGGACCGGGTGCGCCGGTGGTCCCGACCGAACAGTTGCCCGAGCCACCCTGGTTCAAGCGTCCGGGAGCGGTGGCGGCCGTGGTGACCGGTGTCGTGCTCGTCGGTGGCGTCATCGCTCTGCTGTTCCTGCTCGGCCGTGGTGACGACGAGGGCGGAAGCGAACTGGACCCGCAGCCGGTCTCGTTCGTGATGGTTCGCACGAGCGCGGCGGGTGGGCCACTGTCCACCACGATCAGCGCTGTGGTGACCACGCAGGAACCCGCACCGGATGCGTACGCCTGGATCGTTCCCGGCGACGGCATCGTCGGCCAGCCGGCCACCCGGGACACCGACGCAACGGGTCGTACCGAGTTCCGCTGGGCTCCGCCGGCGAGCGCCGACGCGGCCACGTGGTCATCGTCGGTCGAATTCGCCGAGTTCGTCGCGCCGGAGGGTGGCGCCGCGGTCACCGGCCTCCGCGCGGAGTGCATCCTCGAACGTGGCGAGTCGACCGAGAACCTGGTCGTCCTCGCCGATGTGCGACCCGACGAGGTCGGCGATCCCCTCACGGGGATCGGCTCGTACACGTTCCCCAACGTGCGCTTCCGAGCGGGCGACCGCGTGCAGTGCACGCTCGGAAACCTTGTTCCGACCGCGCCGTCCACGACGATGCCCGAATCGACCACGACCGCCCCCGAATCGACCACGACGCTCCCCGAGACCACCACCGTTGTGGAGACGACCACCACTGTCCCCGAAACGACCACGACCACCACCACGACCACCACCACGACGACCACCACCACCACGACCACCACGATCGCTTCCGCTGATCCTTCCCTCGATGACGCGCTCGACACGCTCGGCCTGACCGAGACGAAGGCGCTGCTGGAACAGGTCGGCCTGCTCGCCGAGATCGAGGCACTCGACCAGCCGTACACGTTCTTCGCTCCGGACAACGCCGCAATCGACGATCTGCGCAACGACCCCACCGGCCCCGACCTCACCAACGACGCCGCCGTCGAGCAGCTGCTTCGGGCGCACCTGTCGATCGGTGACTCGCTGTCGCTGTCCGAGTTGGCGGAACTCGCCGAGATCGCGGTCGACTTCGGTGGGCCGCAGCCGATCGACGCCGCAGCCAACCCACCCACGATCGGTCCGGCCGAGATCATCGATCCCGACCACGTGGTCGACGGCGGCATCCTGCACGTCATCGACGTCGCGCTGGAGCCGCAACCGTAGGCCTCGAGCGATGCCGATACCGTGATGTGGAGATGACGTACTCGATCGGCCGACACGAACTGGCGGCGCCGGTCGTCCTGGCCCCGATGGCCGGGGTGACCAACGCGCCGTTCC
Organism: Ilumatobacteraceae bacterium; assembly: GCA_963824025.1. Classification (GTDB taxonomy): domain Bacteria; phylum Actinomycetota; class Acidimicrobiia; order Acidimicrobiales; family Ilumatobacteraceae; genus Ilumatobacter_A. The sequence continues at coordinate 48,885 of CAWGNY010000001.1, read as the reverse complement.
GCGCGCTGTGCCGCCGCTTCGCTCCCGGACTCGCGTACGTGAACGAGATGGTGATGGCGACCCCGGTCGTCCAGGGGAATCCGAAGACGCACCGGATGATCACGTTCGCGCCCGACGAGCACCCGCGGAGCCAGCAGTTGTACGGGAGCGATCCGGTGATCATGGGCGAGGCCGTGCGCCAGCTGTGCGACGACGGCCGCGTCGATCACATCGACATCAACTTCGGGTGCCCTGCCGCCAAGGTGACCCGACGTGGCGGCGGAGCGGCCGTGCCGGCTCGACCCGAACTCCTGCGCGCCATCGTCCGCGCCGCAGTGGTCGCCGCCGCTCCGTACGGGATCCCGGTCACCACGAAGTTCCGCATGGGTCTGTTCGACGACTGGCTCACGTTCAAGCGAACCGGCGAGGTGTGTGCGGAGGAAGGCGTGGCCTCGATCGCGATGCATGCGCGGACGGTCGAGCAGCACTACTCCGGCGAGGCGCGCTGGGAGGCGATCGGCGAACTGAAGGAGCACATTCTCGACCTCGGCGGATCGATCCCGGTGCTCGGCAACGGCGACATCTGGGAGGCGACCGACGCCGTGGCGATGATGGCGCAGACCGACTGCGACGGTGTGGTGGTCGGCCGGGGGTGCCTCGGTCGCCCGTGGCTGTTCGGCGACCTCGTCGATGCTCTCAACGGTCGTCCCGTCCCGTCGAGCCGATCGCTCGGCGTGGTCGCGGACGTGATGGCCGACCACGCGGCGATGCTCGCCGAACACCTCGGTGAGGATCACGCCATGCGCGACTTCCGCAAGCACACCGGGTGGTACATGAGTGGCTATCCGGTCGGCTCCGAGATCCGCCGGCGCTTCTCGTTGATCGGATCCCTGGCCGAGCTCGACGACGTCCTCGCCGCGATGCTGGACAAGGTCGGTGCCGACACCACCGTCGTCGAGGGTGGCGAGCGGATCAAGCGTGGGCACACCAACGGCCCGATCAAGGTGGCGATCCCCGAGGGCTGGCTCGATGGGCAGACCCGCCACGACCTCGATACCGACACGTCCGTGCCCGACGACGCCGACGTCCTGGCACTCTCGGGCGGATGATCACCTTTCATCACGGTGTGTCGCTGGTACTCGGGTCGGCGTCGCCGCGCCGCCGCGAGCTCCTGGCGCGGGCCGGACTCGAATTCGACGTGCGACCCGCCGACCTCGACGAAGCGCCCCACGACTACGAGACGCCTCGCGAGTACGTGCGTCGGCTGTCGCTCGAGAAGTCGGCCGCGGTACTCGGGCCGAGCGAGATCGTCGTCGCCGCCGACACCACGGTGGAGGTCGACGGGCGGGTGTTGGAGAAGCCGGTCGACGACGCGGACGCCGCGGCGATGTTGCGGATGCTCTCCGACCGGGACCATCACGTGCACACCGGCGTGTCGATCCGGAGCGATTCGGTGATCCAGAGCTTCGTCGTCACCACGACGGTCACGTTCGTCGAACTGACGCCGCGGATGATCGAGTGGTACCTCGGGACGGGTGAGGCGCAGGACAAGGCGGGCGCGTACGGCATCCAGGGGGCGGCGGCAGCATTCGTCGGGCGCGTCGACGGCAGTGTCACCAACGTGATCGGGCTCCCGATGGCCGAGACGCTCGCGATGCTCCGAGTCGTCGCCGACACCTGACGCGAATCGCCGGCCCGGCGGCGAGCGCCGGAGGCCACGTCCGACCGGGCCCCGGTCGCCCGACGCCTGGCAAGCTGAGCGAGGAGGAGTGCCGATGAAGTACGAACAGATCACCGTCGACGATCGCGGAAGCGTCCGCGTCGTGACCCTCAACCGCCCCGAGAAGCTCAATGCGTGGACCCCGACCATGCAGCGCGAGTTGTACGACGCCTTCACCGTCGGCAACGAGGATTCATCCGTCGGCGCGTTCGTCGTCACCGGCGCCGGCCGTGGTTTCTGCGCGGGGGCCGACGTTTCCGAGGTGTTCGCGCGGCAGGTCGACGGCGACCGGCCTGACGAAGCGGCCGGACGGTCAGGCGACTGGGTGGCCCTGATGCGGGCGTCGAAGCCGGTGGTCGGAGCGATCAATGGCGCATCGATCGGCGTCGGGCTGTCGATGACGCTCTCGATGGACTTCCTGGTGGCGCATCCCGACGCCAAACTCTCCGTGCGATTCGTGAAGATGGGGGTGGTTCCCGAGCTCGCTTCGTCCCACTTCCTCGTCCAACGCTGCGGCTGGGGGAACGCATCCGATCTCGTCCTGTCGGGTCGGACGGTGCTCGGCGCAGAGGCGAAAGCGCTCGGTCTGGTCGACGACGTCGCCGACGACGTCGTCGCCGCTGCGGTGGCCCGCGCCGAGAGCTACGCGGTGAACGCACCCCCGTCCTTGCGCTTCGCCAAACAACTGCTCACCGACAACGGTTCCGAATCGGATCTCTCACTGGTGCAGCGGCGCGAACTGGCCGCACTCGAGGTCGCGTACACCACGCCCGAACACCGGGAAGCGGTCGCGGCGTTCCTGGAGAAGCGCGAGCCCGACTTCGGCTGAGGCCGACTCGCCGGTCCACTGCTGGCCGGGGGTGGTCAGCGGGAGGATTCTCATTGGCACTCTCGATTGGCGGTTGCCAATCGGGGATCTGCGGCTTAGCATTGGCAATCGACCTGGGAGAGTGCCAAGTGCCGTCCAGGCTCTGATTCAACCGCAACACCGTGACTGCCAATGGAGGCATGAACCCATGAACCTGAAGCCACTCGATGACCGCATCGTGGTTCGGCCCGCCGAGCCCGAGACGCAGACCGCTTCCGGTCTCGTCATCCCCGACACCGCCAAGGAGAAGCCCCAGCAAGGTGAGGTTCTTGCCGTCGGACCGGGCAAGCGCTCCGACACCACCGGTGAACTGATCGAAGTCGGCATCAACGTCGGCGACACCGTCCTGTACTCGAAGTACGGCGGCACCGAAGTCAACTCGGGCGGCGAAGACCTGCTCGTGCTCAACAGCCGCGACGTGCTCGCCATCGTCGGCTGACCCCACATCGCATCGCATTCATTCGTAGATCGCTAGGAGAAAACACAACATGGCAAAGATTCTGAAGTTCGACGACGAGGCCCGCCGGTCACTCGAAGCCGGCGTCAACAAACTCGCTGACGCCGTTCGCGTCACCATCGGCCCGAAGGGCCGGAACGTCGTCCTCGACAAGAAGTTCGGCGCACCGACGATCACCAACGACGGTGTGTCGATCGCCAAGGAGATCGAGCTCGACGATCCGTTCGAGAACATGGGCGCCCAGCTCGTGAAGGAAGTCGCCACGAAGACCGACGACATCGCCGGCGACGGCACCACCACCGCAACCGTCCTCGCGCAGGCGATGATCTCGGCCGGCATGCGCAACGTCGCAGCAGGGGCCAACCCGATGTCGCTCAAGCGCGGCATCGAGGCCGCCGTGGCCGCAGCCGTGGCGTCGATCGCCAAGCAGTCCAAGGATGTCGACGACAAGAAGGACATCGCCTCGGTCGCCACCATCTCCGCCGCGGACGCGTCGATCGGCGAGGTCATCGCCGACGCGATCGACAAGGTCGGCAAGGACGGCGTGGTCACTGTCGAGGAGTCGAACACGTTCGGCACCGAACTCGACTTCACCGAGGGCATGCAGTTCGACAAGGGCTACCTCTCGCCGTACTTCGTGACCGATGCGGAGCGCCAGGAAGTCGTCCTCGACGACCCGTACATCCTGCTCCACAGCGCCAAGATCTCGACCGTCCAGACGATGCTGCCGACCCTCGAGGCCGTCATGCAGACCGGCAAGCCGCTGGTCATCATCGCCGAGGACATCGAGGGCGAAGCCCTCGCCACCCTGGTGGTCAACAAGATTCGCGGCACGTTCAACGCCGCGGCCGTCAAGGCCCCCGGCTTCGGCGACCGTCGCAAGGCGATGCTGCAGGACATGGCGATCCTCACCGGTGGCCAGGTCATCAGCGAAGAGGTCGGCCTCAAGCTCGACAACGTCACACTCGACCTGCTCGGCACCGCCAAGCGCGTCGTGATCACCAAGGACAACACGACCATCGTCGACGGTGGAGGCACCTCCGACGACATCAACGGTCGCGTCAACCAGATCAAGGCCGAGATCGAGAACACCGACTCCGACTGGGATCGTGAGAAGCTCCAGGAGCGTCTCGCGAAGCTGGCCGGCGGCGTGGCACTGATCAAGGTCGGCGCCGCCACGGAAGTGGAGCTCAAGGAGAAGAAGCACCGCATCGAAGATGCCGTGTCCTCGGTGCGTGCAGCCATCGAAGAAGGTGTGGTCGCCGGCGGCGGCACTGCCCTCATCCGTGCCCGCAAAGAGGTGCAGAAGGTCGTCGAGTCGCTGGAAGGCGACGAGGCAACCGGCGCCAAGACCGTCTGGGAAGCTCTGCTCGCCCCGGGCCGCAACATCGCGAACAACGCCGGCCTCGAAGGTTCCGTCGTCGTCCGCGAGGTCGAGGCCGCCAAGGGTCCGATGGGCATGAACGCCGCAACCGGCGAGATGATGGATCTCATCGCAGCCGGCATCATCGACCCGGCCAAGGTGACCCGTGCGGGTCTGCAGAACGCAGCCTCGATCGCAGCGCTGCTGCTCACCACCGAGGTCCTCGTCGCCGACGAGCCGGAGCCCGAGGGCGCCGGCGGCGGCATGGGCGGCATGGGCGGCATGGGCGGCATGATGTGAGACCCGGCCGGGGCACCGCTCCGGCCCGACCGCACCGCTCGTGCTACGAGCGGCCGGTCACTCGATTCCCGACACGAGCGGATCGGCTTCGGCCGGTCCGCTCGTTCGCGTTCCGGGTGGAGCCAGATCGACGAGGTCCGGAAGGTGGCAGACCCGGTCGATCGTCAGCGTGGTGCCAGCAGGAGCTCGGTGAGGCCGCGGATGACGAAGGTGGGGTGGTACCGCGGCTCCGCGGCGAGTGTGAGTTCCGGGAAGCGTTCGACCAGTCCGGCGACCGATGCGGCCAGCTCGAGTCGGGCGAGCGGCGCGCCGACGCAGAAGTGGATGCCGCCTCCGAAACCGATGTGCGCAGCGTCGTTGCGACCGATGTCGAAGCGGTCGGGATCGTCGAATCGCCGCGGATCGCGCTGGGCCGAGCCGAACAGCATCGCGATCTCCTGTCCGACGCCGATCTCCTGACCGGCGATCTCGACGCCGTCGTCGAGCACCCACCGCTCGAACATCTGCAGCGGTGAATCCCAGCGGAGCAGTTCTTCGACCGCATCATCGGCGCCGATCTCGCCGCTGGTCAGCCGTCGCCACTGATCGGGATGATGCATGAGCGCCCGGAACCCGTTTCCCAGGGTGTTCACCGTCGCCTCGTGTCCCGCTTCGAGCAGCACCATCGTCGTCGACACGATCTCGGCCTCGCTGAGCACGTCACCTCCGTCCTCCACCAGAGCCAGTTCGGACACCAGGAGCCCGTCGGGTCGTCGTCGCTTGTCGTCGATCAGCGCTCGCGTGTACGCGATGAAGTCACCGGCAGCGGTGTTCGCCGCGTGCTTCGTCGCATCGTCGGCGTTCAGCTCGTACATCTTCACGATCGCGTGCGACCAGTCGAGGAGAGCCTGCGAGTCGGCCCGAGGTACGCCGAGCATCGAACAGATGACGCCGATGGAGAACGGCTGCGCGTAGTCGGCCAGCAGGTCGAACGTCTCCCGCTCGCCGCAGCGGTCGAGCAGCTCGCCGGCCGCCGCAACGATCCCGTCGCCGAGTCCGGCGATCGCCCTCGGTGTGAACACCTTCTGCACCAATCGACGCAGGCGAGTGTGGTCGGGCGGCTCCAATGCCAACAGCGACCACGCTTCGTGTTCGTGGAACGCCGCCCATCGAGGGTCGGGCTCGGGGCGCCCCACCTCGGTGTGGGTGAACCGATGGGTGTATGAACGGCCGAGTCGGCGGTCACGCAGCGTTGCGGCGATGTCGTCGAACCGCGTCAGCATCCACTGCTGGCTCGCGTCGTTCCAGAAGATCGGTGTTGCTTCCCGCAGCTCGCGGAGAACCGGGTACGGGTCGGCGATGAACCCGGGGTCGGATGGATCGAAACGGGCAGCTCGATCATCGGGGGCAGGCACGTCACAGACGTTACCGATCGGTCCGATGGGCGACCAGCGAACCTCGCTACCCTCGACGGCGTGGCCCGACTCGGACATGGAGCGATGCGTCCGTTCTGGATGCATCAGGTCGTCGAATACATCATCGGTGCCGTCTTCATCTCCGCAGGCTTCGGTGGCCCGACACCTGCTGTCCCCGCAGTGTTGGGGGTGATCGTCATGCTGAACGCGGCGATCACCACCGGGCCCGCCGCAGCGTTCCGGCTCGTCGACCGGAGGGTGCACCGGATCCTCGACCTGGTCGTGCTCGCGCTCGTGGTGGTCGCGGTCGTGCAGCCCTGGCTCGAGATCGACGCGAACGCGCGGATCCTGATCGCGATGCTCGGGGTCGTGCTCGCCTTCGTGTGGTGGAACACCGACTTCGCGTCGAAGGACGAGCGCAGGCAACGTCGCCGCCGGACCCCGACTCCCGACGCCGAGGCATTCGGCCGGTCGGCCGGGCGCTCGGCCGCGGAGACCTATCTCGCGGCCAAGCGACTCAAGAAGGCGGTCGTCGACGACCGCCGCAACGATGCCTCGACCGACGACGCCTCGTGACCGATTCCGCTTCGATCCGTCGGCCGGGTGGGCGGCAGGTCATCCCGCGCCCTCACAACACGGTCGTGGAGTTGGATGCGCCCTGGGAGCTCGGTGCGCGTTGGACCGTCGACGAGCTGGTCGCTCCGGTCGCGGCCGAGTCGGCGCCGCTGCTGCCGACGTTCCCCGACGCCCGCCACTCAGCGGTGCTGATCGTCGTGTCGGACGGTCCGCACGGCGCCGAGGTCCTGCTGACGCGCCGGTCGTTGCACATGCGCAGCCACCGCGGTGAGATCAGCTTCCCCGGTGGTCGGTGCGATCCCGGTGAGACGCCGGTGGAGACGGCGCTGCGAGAAGCACAGGAGGAAGTCGGTCTCGACATGGGCCGCCCGGTCGTGGTGGGGGAGCTGGAGCATCTCTCGACGATCGTGTCGAAGAGCTACATCGTCCCCGTGGTCGCGACGCTCGACGAGCGGCTCGACCTCGAACCGCGCACGGCCGAAGCCGACCGGGTCATGTGGACACCGGTCGCGGAGTTGACCCGTCCCGGCACCTACCACCGCGAGCGGTGGGGGATCCCGCCACTCGACCGGCCACTCCACTTCTTCCATCTGGACGACGAGACGGTCTGGGGCGCCACGGCGCGCATGCTCGTCGATCTGTTGACGTTGCCGCGTCAGCAAGGTCCGAGTGCCATGCCCTCCGCCGACTGACACCGTCGGGCCGGCCCGGAACGCCGGTCAGGCGCCCCAGCCACCGGAGAAATCGAAGAACTGGCCGGTCTGGAAGCGGTTGGTCCCGTCGAGCAGCACGGCCGTCACGTTCGCCAGCTCGTCCATCGTGCCGAGGCGGCGCATCGGTGTCCGGGCCTCGATGCGCTTGCGTCGCTCGGGGTCGTCGGCGCCCGACGCCTTGATGAACCCGGGGAAGTCCATGAAGTTCGTGCCGACGGCGTTCACCTGCACGCCGTCACGCGCGTGCTCGAGGCCGACGGCGCGCACGATGCCGTTCGCCCCCGCCCGCGTCCCCCCGTAGATCGAGGTCATCGGGTCGGGCCGGCCGCCGGTCGACGAGGTGAACACCACGATCTGTCCCGCACCGGCCGCGATCATCGGTGGGAGCGCGGCCTGGAGCGCATGGAAGACCATATCCAGGTTGGTGCGCTTGATCTGCTCCCACTGTTCGGTGGTCATGTCGAGGAACTTGCCGACGATGATCACACCGGTCACGAAGCAGGCGGAGTCGAGCCGGCCGAACCGGTCGAGGCTGCGGGCGACGAGGGCTCGATTCCCCTCGGCGCCGGTGAGGTCGACGTCGGTGACGGTTTCGACCGAGGCGCCCAGCGCCTCGAGCTGTGGGACCTGTACGTCGAACGCCTGCTCGACGCCCACCATGCGCCCGTCCCCGGACGCGCCCTGCAGCACGAGGTCGTAGCCGCGCTCGGCCATCGTCCGGGCGAGCGCCGGGCCCACGTAGCCGGTCGCCATCGTGATCAGTGCAACGGGGCGTGCCGACGCGCTCATGCCCGCATCGTCGCATGTTCGTCGGTGCCAGGCACCAGTGAACATGTTCGTCGGTGCCTGGCACCGACGAACATGGACCAACGAACATCAGGGGAGGGTGCGGAGGATGGTCCACATGTCGCGCACGTGCTCGGGTGTCGTCCTGCGCGCACCGACCGAGATCCGCAGCACGGATCGGCCGTCGAGGACGGTGCGGGTGAAGTGGCCGGCCGCGCTCGCGTTGGCCGCCTCGATCAGTGCGTCGGTCGCCGCGTCGCCGGCCCGGAGTGACACGCAGACCAGGTTGAGCGGGTGGGGCGCGACGATCTCGAACCGTTCGTCGTCGGCGATCCAGCCCGCCAACTCCTGGGCCGTCGCGACGTGTTCACGGATCATCCGCCGGAACGAGTCGACGCCGTCACACCGGATCGCGAACCACAACTTGAGCGCACGGAACCGGCGGCCGAGCGGCACCTGCCAGTCCCGGTAGTCGATCACGGCACCGGCATCGGCGGCGGCCGAACGGAGGAACTCGGGCAGGATGCTGAGTGCTCCGAGCAGCGAGGCGCGGTCGGCGGTCCAATAGGTCGTGCAGTCGAAGTTGACGCCCATCCACTTGTGGGGATTCGTGCAGTAGGAGTCCGCGAATTCGATGCCGTCGTTGACCCAACGGAATTCGGGGGCCAAGGCGGCGATCCCGGCCATCGCGCCGTCGACGTGCAGCCAGACGCCGGCCTCGCGGCAGATCGGCCCGATGACCGCCGTCGGGTCGAACGCGCTCGACGAGGTCGTGCCGTGACTGGAGCAGACGAAGAACGGCACGAGCCCGGCGGCACGGTCGGCGGCGATCATCTCGGCGAGGGCGTCGGCGCGCATCGCGAACTCGTCGTCGTGGGGAACGACGCGGAGACGGTCGGTTCCGATGCCGGCGATGCGGAGCCCCTTCTCGACGGCCGAGTGCGACTGCGCGGTCATGTACGCCACGAGCTTCGAGGTGTCGCCGTCGATGTTCACCGCACCGGACGTCGTCCGGAACCGTGCCGACAGGATGGCCACCAGCGTCGCCTCGCTCGCCGATCCCTGGATCACACCGCCGCCGGTCGCGCTCGTCGAGCGGAAGTTCTCCGGCAGATCGAGCAATTCCTGCATCCAGTCGAGCATCAACGTCTCGAGTTCGGTGCAGGCGGGCGACGTGACCCAGCTCATGCCCTGTACTCCGAGTCCCGCCGACAGCAGTTCGCCGAGAATCGACGGGTACGAGTTGTTCGCCGGGAAGTAGGCGAACCAGTTCGGGTGTTGCCAGTCGGTGACGCCCGGCATGATCACACGCTCGACGTCGGACATCACGGCGTCGAACGACTCGGGTTCGGTCGGGGGATGTTCGGGGAGAGCCGCGCGCACGTCGCCGGGACGCACCGTCGCCTGGACGGGTCGGTCGTCCACACCCTCGAGATACTCGGCGATCCAGTCGATCAGTTCGTGTCCGCTGCGGCGGAAGTCGTCAGGGGTCACGTGAGTGACTCGTCCTGATCGGGCGCTGCCTCGCTGGACGGATCGGCGCGGTTGCGGCGGACTCCGACCGAGATCCGCCAGAAGATGAGGCCGAGTCCGGCGAGGAGGGCGCCGAAGACGACCACCTGCCGCCATCCGCCGCGCGCCTTGCTCCCACAGCCCGGTCGTTCGACCAGCCCAAGGCAGTCGCTCAGGTTGCTGTCTTCGGGGTAGAAGTCCGAAACGGTCGGCACCGTGCGATCTGCGTCGGAATCGTCGGCCGGTTCGACCGCCGGTTCGTCAGCGGGTCGGGCGTCGGGTCGCGTGGCCGGAGGCGCCTCACCACCGGCACGGGCCGCAGCGGCGGGAGCGAGGACCGACATGACGGCGACGAACAGGGCCAGGATGCACCGGGCCGGGCCTCTACGATCCATGGGGTGAGTCAACCGCAGACCCCGGCCGATCCCACATCGAATTCGGCGGGGTCCGCCGATCGGGCCACGGTGCTCGTGGTCGACTTCGGAGCCCAGTACGCGCAGCTGATCGCGCGTCGGGTGCGGGAATTGCACGTGTACTCGGAGATCGTTCCGAACCGGATCTCTGCAGCCGAGATCGCCGAGCGGGCGCCGAAAGCCATCATCCTGTCGGGCGGTCCGGCGAGCGTGCACGTCGAGGGAGCACCCCAGCTCGACGCAGCGATCTACGACCTCGGGATCCCGATCCTGGGCATCTGCTACGGCGCTCAGCTGATCGCGCAGCAGCTCGGGGGAGTCGTGGGCCGCGGGATGGCGGGAGAATACGGGCGGACCCTGCTGGAACGAACGGGCGACTCGTCGATCCTTCCCGACGACGCACCGCACTCCCACGAGTGCTGGATGAGCCATTTCGACGGAATCACCGAGCTGCCGGACGGGTTCGTCGCCACCGCCACCTCGCCGGGCGCTCCGGTGGCGGTGCTCGAGAACGACGCGCGCAGGATCTACGGCGTCCAGTTCCATCCCGAAGTCGTCCACTCGCCCTACGGGATGGCGGCGATGGCGCGCTTCGTCCACGAGCACGCCGGAATCGGCGCGGACTGGGCGATGTCGTCGGTGATCGACGAGCAGGTCGCCGAGATCCGTGCCCGAGTCGGCGACGCACGGGTGATCTGCGGCCTGTCCGGCGGGGTCGACTCATCGGTGGCGGCCGCCCTCGTCCACGAGGCGATCGGCAGCCAGCTCACCTGCATCTACGTCGACACCGGATTGATGCGCAAAGGCGAGTCGGAGCAGGTGGTCGACACCTTCCGGCGCAACCTCGGCATCGAGTTGATCCACGCCGACGAGGGCGCGTCGTTCTTCGACGCTCTCGCCGGGCTGACCGAGCCGGAGGCGAAGCGCAAGGCGATCGGTGAGCGGTTCATCCGTGTGTTCGAGAAGTACACCGGCGGGCTGAGCGAGGCGAAGTTCCTCGTGCAGGGGACGTTGTACCCCGACCTGATCGAGTCGGGTGGCACCGATGGGACCGCGTCGGTGATCAAGAGTCATCACAACGTCGGCGGGTTGCCCGACGACATGGAACTCGAACTGATCGAGCCGCTGCGCGATCTCTTCAAGGACGAGGTGCGGGCGCTGGGCACCGAGCTCGGGCTGCCGGACGAGATGGTGTGGCGCCAGCCGTTCCCCGGCCCCGGACTCGGTGTGCGCATCATCGGCGAGGTCACCCCCGAAAGGGTCGCCGTACTGCAGGAAGCCGATGCGATCGTGCGCCACGAGCTCCACGCCGCGGGGCTCGAACGTGCGATCTGGCAGTCGTACGCGGCGCTGCTGGCCGACGTCCGTTCGGTGGGCGTGATGGGCGACGAGCGAACCTACGGGCATCCGGTCGTGATCAGGGCCGTGACCAGCGACGATGCGATGACCGCCGACTGGGCCCGGATCCCGTACGAAACCCTCGAGATCATGAGCCAGCGGATCATCAACGAGGTCGACGGGGTGAATCGCGTCGTCTACGACATCACCTCGAAGCCGCCCGGCACGATCGAGTGGGAATGAGCGCGGAACCGGCCGTGCAGGGTCGGTGAGGCGAACAGCGGCCAATTGACGTTGGTCTGACAATTCGGTCCTCATGTGTCACGTGTGAATTTCTACGTCATTTCGCAACCTCTTCGTCATATTCGGTAGAGTTGCCGCTCGTGAAGCAGCTGCTCCGTGTTGCCCCGATCGCGTTGATGATCGCGCTCGTCGTTCCCGCAATGAACCCGCAGGTGGCCGCGGCGAGCCCGGTCGACCAGCAGCGCGCTCGCGTCGAGAGCATCGTCGATGAACTCGAACGGCTCGAGGAGAGGGCCAACGAGATCGCGGAGAACTATGTCGAGGCGATCGACGCCAAGGCCACGCTCGATGCCGAGATCGTCGAACTCGAAGCCGACATCGCCGCCAAGGAAGTCGAGTTGGCCGAACTCCGCGCCGACCTCGGCGACATGGCCGTGCGGTCGTACGTCGGATCCGGAACCACGCCGCTCGGGCCGTTGTTCGAGGACACATCGGACATCAACGACGTGCTCCAGCGCGACCAGCTCGCGCAGGTGGCGCTCAGTGCCGGCGACGTCAGCACCGACGAACTCGATGCGTTCGTCAGCGATCTCGAGGACGATCGTGAAGTGCTCGAAGGCAAGGTGGCCGAGGCCGAAGCCCTCGCGGCATCGCTCGTCGGTGCCCAGGAGGAGACCGAACGGCTCACCGGCGAGTACGAGCAGGCGCGGATCGACGCCGAGACCGAACTCGGCCAGCTCATCGCCCAGGAAGAGGCGCGTCGCGCCGCCGAGTCCGCCGCACGCCTCCAGGCCGAGCTCCAGGCCTCCCAGACGCAGTCGAACAACACCTCCAGCGGGAACACCAACTCGGGTGGCGGTGGAAACAACTCGGGTGGCAACAACTCCGGTGGAAACAACTCGGGTGGCAACAACTCCGGTGGCGGTGGTGGTTCCAGCACGGGCGGCGGCAGCGCTCCGACACCTCCCTCGGCCGCACCGCCCCCCAGTTCCCGGGCGGGCGTCGCGGTCAGCGCTGCGCTCAGCCAGCAGGGCGTGCCGTATCGATACGCCACGTCGAATCCCGGTGTGTCGTTCGACTGCTCGGGGCTGACCGCCTACGCCTGGGGCCAGGCCGGCGTCTACCTCCCGCACCAGTCCCGGGCGCAGTACGCGTCGATTCCCCACGTCGACAAGGGTTCGGCCCAGCCGGGCGACCTGCTGTTCTACTACAGCCCGATCAGTCACGTGGGCGTGTACCTCGGTGGAGGGCAGCTCGTTCACGCACCGAACACCGGCAGCGTCGTGAAGGTCTCGGGCGTCAACTGGGGCAAGGTCTCCGGCGTCGGCCGTCCCGGCTGATTCGGTTCGACGGCGAACCGTCTACGTTCGAGCCGATGAGCGCCGCGCCGATCGCCGTCGACCGAGTGACCGCCTGGTTGGACGAGCACATCGACGGGATTGCGGGTCCGTACGACTTCGCGCTGATCACCGGCGGTCGGTCCAACCTCACGTACCGCGTCACGGATCGCTCGGGTGTCGTCGTCGTCCTTCGCCGACCGCCGACGGGCAACGTGCTCGCGTCGGCGCACGACATGGTCCGCGAGCACACGATCATCTCGGCGGTGGGCCGGACCGACGTGCCGGTGCCGCGCACGATGGGCGTGTGCACCGACAGCGGGGTCAACGGTGCCCCGTTCTACGTGATGAGCCACGTCGACGGCGTCGTCCTCGACAGCGCCGACCGCGCCGCACCGATGAGCATCGATCAGCGGCGTCGCGCAGGGGAGCACCTGATCGACGTCCTCGCCGACCTCCACGCTGTCGACGTGGACGCCGTGGGGCTGGGAGACCTCGCGAAGCGGGACGGGTACGTGGAGCGGCAGGTGCGACGCTGGACGATGCAGTGGGAGAAGTCGAAGACCCGGGACCTGCCCGCGATCGACGAAGTGGGCCGCCGCCTCGCCGCCGACCTCCCGACGCAGCACGGCGTGTCGATCGCCCACGGTGACTTCCGGTTCGGGAACTGCCTGGTCGACGTCGATGCCGCCCGGGTGACCGCCGTGCTCGACTGGGAGCTGTGCACGCTCGGCGACCCGCTGGCCGACGTCGGGTACCTCGGTGTGTACTGGTCGGACCCCGGCGAGGAACAGGCCCGTCCCAACGACCCCACCGGGATCGCGGGCTTCCCCACCTATGACGATCTCCTGGAACGGTATGCGCTCCGCACCGGGCGCGATCTGTCCGACATCGGCTACTACGTCGCCTTCTCCTCGTGGCGGCTCGCGGTGATCTCCGAGGGTGTGTACGCCCGGTTCCTCCACGGAGCGATGGGTGACCAGCAGATCGACCCCGACACGATGAAGGGGTTCAAGATGGGCACCGAACGGCTCGCCTCGGAGGCGCTGGCCGCCCTGTCACGCTGAGCAGCATCTCCTGCCAGACTGGGTCGATGAGCGAACAGGACGTGATGAACGGCTGGGAACGTGGTGAGTTCACCTCTGCGGGGATCACCCACGACACCTACCGCAAGGGGAGCGGGCCCGGAATCGTCGTGATCCACGAGATCCCCGGCATCACGCCGAAGGTGGCTCAGTTCGCCGACGAGGTCGTCGCCCGTGGATTCACCGTCGTGATGCCCGACCTGCTGGGAACCCCCGGGAAGCCCCCGAGCACGCCGTACATCATGGGTGGCATGGCGAAGCTCTGCGTCGCTCGCGAATTCGCCGCGTTCGCTCTCGACACGACGTCGCCGGTGATCGCCTGGCTGCGCGCGCTGGCCCGGCGGCTCCACGACGAAGTCGGTGGCCCCGGGGTGGGCGCGGTCGGCATGTGTTTCTCCGGGGGGTTCGCCCTCGGGATGATGGTCGACGAAATCATGCTCGCTCCGGTGCTGGCCCAGCCATCGATGCCACTCCCGATCGGCTCGGCGCGAGCCGCCGGTCTGCACCTGTCGCCCGACGACGAGGAGGCGGTGATCCAACGCGCCCAGGACGGCTGCCAGGTGTTGGGGCTCAGGTTCACCGAGGACCGCGCCGTGGGGACCCGGTTCGCGACGTTGCGCGAGAAACTCGGCGACGCCTTCATCGCGATCGAACTGCCGAGCAAGGCGAAGTCGGATCACTCCGTGCTGACCGAGCAGCGTGACGACGAGAGCGTCGAGCGGGTCCTCGACTTCTTCGTGGAGAAACTCCTGACGTCCCCCGACAGCTAGGCCGACGCGGATTCGGCGAGCGATCGTGCGGTCTTGTAATCGGCCTTGCCGTTCGGAGCGCGCGGGATGGTCGGGACGAACACCACCGACTTCGGTGCCTTGTAACCGGCCAGATCGTTCTTGACGGCGGCGATCACCGTCGCCTCGTCGACGGTGGCGCCCTCGGCGACCGACGCAACGGCCGTGACCGCCTGCCCGAACTTCTCGTTCTCCACGCCGACGACGAGGCAGTCGACGATCCCGTCGACCCGTTTGACGGCTTCCTCGACCTCTTCGGGGAACACCTTCTCTCCGCCGGTGTTGATCACCTGGTTGCCCCGCCCGAGCAGGATCAACGTGCCGTCCTCGGCGACCATCGCGAGGTCACCGGGGAACGAGTACCGCACCCCGTTGATCGTGCGGAACGTCCGCGCCGACTTCTCCTCGTCCTTGTAGTACCCGATCGGCACGTTGCCGCCTGCTGCCACCTTCCCCACCTCGTCCGAACCGGGGGTCACCTCACGGTCGTCGTCGGTGAAGACCTTGGTGGTGGCCGCTTGCGTGAACTTGGCGGTCTCGGTGGTCACGCCCTTCATCATGATCTGGGTCCCCATCGACCCCTCGGACGAGCCCATCGCATCGACGAGCACGGCCTGCTCGATGCGATCGAGCATCTGCTGTTTCACCTCGGTCGTCCACATCACACCCGACGAGAGGAACATCCCGACCGAGGACAGGTCGTACTTCGAGCCGTCCGGCTTTCCCTCGTCGATGGCTCGCACCAGAGGCTTGGCAAAGCTGTCGCCGACGATCGTGATCGTGGTCGCCTTGTGCTCCTCGATGGTCCGCAGGACCTCGTGCGGGTCGAGACTGCGACTGGTCAACGTGACGATCTCGGCGCCGGCGCACATCGGGATGAACCACCCGATCCAACAACCCGTGCCGTGCATCAGCGGCGCGCACGGGATCGACACCATGCGCGGGTTGCCCGACTCGACGGCGCCCTTCACCTTCTCGGCGACTTCGGAGGCGTCGGCGGGCGGCTCGAGCCCGACGATCGGGAATCCCTGCACGATGAAGCCCTCGGTGAGGCCACCGATCTGGTACATCACGCCCTTCGGCATTCCGGTCGTGCCGCCGGTGTAGAGCATGTAGATGTCGTCCTCGCTGCGCTCGATGCGCGGCATCGGCGGGTGGTCGGCGATCACCTGCTCGTACTCCACGGCGCCGGGTACGTCGGCTCCCGGGCCGTCGTCGACCACGATCAGCAGCTTCAGCTTCGGAAGTCGGTCGACGACGCGTCCGACGCGGTCGGCGAGTGACCGATGGAAGACGATCGCCTCGGAGTCGGAGTTGTCGAGCAGGTACCAGAGTTCCTCGTCGAGGTACCGGTAGTTGACGTTGATCGCGACGCCACGCATCTTGAAGGCGGCGTAGTGCGCCTCCATGTACTCGTTGCCGTTGTACATGTAGAGCGCGATCTTCGAATCGGGTCCGAGTCCCGCATCGGTGAAGGCCTGTGCCACCCGGGCGGCACGATCGTCGAACTCGGCCCACGTGCGCGAGGTGTCGGCGTGGGTGATGGCGACATGATCCGGGATCGCGTCGGCGATCGATTCCCACACGGTGGCGAAATGCATCTCCATGGTGCCGATCGTAGGGCACGGCGTCGTGTCGATCGCCATGCGGCGGGCGATGTGTTCGGCGGGAGTCTCAAGACTGGCTCTACTTCCTCAAGCGAGGGTGTTCCGGCGTCGAACACGTGCCATGGCAGCGACGTCGTGGCAGCACATTCGGCCGTTCAGCGGCGACGTCCAGCACACCCTCCAGCAACTGCGCCGCGACGTCTTTGCCTCCAACATGTTCTACCTGGCCGAGGTGCCGTCCGTCGGCGCTGCGATGCCCGTCGGTGCGACGCTGACCCGCTCACGGCGACCCGCAACCATCGGTCGTGCGCTTCGTTGGAACGGTGTCGAGGGGACCCACTCGGTTCTCGACATCACCGACGGTGTCGCGGGGTCGCCCAGGCCGTCGACCGTGTCGGCGTTGGAGCCCGAGGCGCTGCAACGCTGCTTCGGAAGCACTCGACCGACCTTGTTCGAGGTGCTGATGACCGACTTCGATGCTGCGGACGTCTGCGAGGACGGCACCGGCCGCTACTTCGTCGTCGCCGATCCCGGTGAGCCCGCGCTCGTGGTGTTCGTCGGTCGGACCGGAACCTGACAGCTCGTGCGGGATCGTCGGCCGACCGGCGACGCCCGACCGCATGCACCGAGTGCGGCTCATCGGGCCGGTTCGGTCAGCGCGGGCCGCCGTCGACCTCGATCGTGGTGCCCGTCGTGTAGCTGGAGGCATCGGTCGCGAGGTACAGGGCGGCGCCGACGATCTCGTCGGGTCGACCCCCTCGCCCCAGCGCGTATCCGGTCCGGGCCCCCTTCTCGAACTGGTCCATGTCCCATGCCTCGGAGATGTCGGTGAGGAACGGTCCCGGGACGATGCAGTTGACGCGAACCGTCGGCCCGAAGGTACGCGCGAGACCGTACGTCAGATTGTTGACGCCGGCCTTCGCGGCGCCGTAGACGATCTCCTGGGCGCTCGGACGCGTCGAGGCGATCGACGACACGAAGATGATCGAGCCGCCACCGGCTGCGACCATGCGGGTCCCGATGTTGGCCGACAGCCGAAACGGCCCCTTCAGGTTGACGCCGACGACCTTGTCGAACAGTGACTCGCTGATGGCGTCGACGCTCGGGTAGAGCGGCGACATCCCGGCGTTGTTGACGAGCACGTCGCAGCGGCCGAAACGGTCGTAGACCGCGTCGGCCAAATCGTCGGCGGCGGACCACTCTGCTGCGTGATAGGCGACCGGCAGGGCCTCGCGCCCGAGCGCGGCCACCTCGCGGGCTACGGCCTGACAGTTCTCGATCTTGCGGCTCGCGATCACGACGTCGGCACCCTGTTCGGCGAAGGCCAGCACCATCTGGCGTCCGAGACCTCTCGATCCGCCGGTCACCACGGCGACCTTGCCGGTCATGTCGAACTTGCCGATGGCGTTCATCGAACCGATTGTCATCGCATCGATGCGTCGGCGTCGAATCGCTGTCAGCGGGAGTTGCTCATGGCGTGTTCCTCGCGGCGGAGGATCCGGGCGAAGTTCTTCCAGTGCTTCGCGAGGATCAGCGCGCTGAGCGCGCCGACCGCGACGTACTCCCACGCCGGACGTTCGAGGACGGCCAGCCCGATGGGAACGAGTGCGACGGCGACCAGCGATCCGACGGCGGCCTTGCCCGTGATCCGCGTCACCAACCACCACAGGGCGACGGCGAACGGCGCGATGATCGGGTGGAGGACGAGCAGGACACCGGAGCCGGTTGCAACGCCCTTCCCGCCGCGGAAGTGACGGAACACCGGGAACATGTGTCCGAGGATGGCGGCGGCCCCACACAGGTACGCGAGCGGTCGCCCGTCGACGATCAGCGGAATCGCCGTGGCGATCGCGCCCTTGAGCGCATCGAGCGCGTAGACCCAGACCCCCTTGCGCCACCCGAGTGCGCGGGTGACGTTCGAGGCGCCCGGATTCCCTGAACCGACCGTCGAGATGTCGATGCCGTTCGCCCGTGCGATGAGCGTCGCACTCGGGAAGGTGCCGAGGACGTAGGCGACGGCGATCAGGACCACGGGCACGACAACGATCCTTGCATGCCCGCGGGCCGATCCGGACAACCGACATCCGGCTTTTCCGGGCGACGGCCGGACGTCGGATCGGCAGACGCGCGGCGCCGATGATCAGCGTCTCGTGAGCGTGACCGGGACCCGTGCCGGTTTCGAGTGGTCCATCATCGGTTTCGGTGGCGACGCGTCGGTCCCCGCGGCAGCGAGCATCGCCTCCTCGCCGTAGCCGCCGACGCACTCGGGGTCGGGTCCGTCGAGCGGGATGCCGACGAAGAACTTCGCCGCCATGCACCCGCCCTGGCACGCGTCGTAGCTCCCGCACGAGACGCACGCGCCGGCCGACTGCGGCTCTCGCAGTTCGGCGAACAGCTCGCTCCGCTTCCAGACCGCACCGAACCCACCCTCGTCGCGAACCGACCCGGCCTTGAACTCGTCGTGGATCACGAACGGGCAGGCGTAGACGTCGCCGATCGGGTCGATCAGGCAGACGACGCGGCCGGCGCCACACATGTTGAGGCCCGGTAGCGACCCGGTTCCGTTCTCCTGTCCGAGGGCGTTGAGGTGGAAGAACGAGTCGCCCGTGAGCACGTTGTCGCCGTGAGCGAGCAGCCAGTCGTAGATCTGGCGCTGCTGCACCTGCGTGGGGTGGAGATCGTGCCACGAGTCGGCGCCGCGACCCGACGGCCGAAGCCGGGTGATCCGCAGTTGGGCGCCGTAGGTGTCGGCGAGCGCCTTGAACTCGTCGAGCTGGTCGACGTTGTGCCGGGTGACGACGACCGAGATCTTGAACTCGCCGAAACCGGCGTCGCGCAGATGCTCCATCGCCTCGATTGCGGTGGCGTACGAGCCGTCGCCGCGGACCGCGTCGTTGGTCACCGCGTCGGTGCCGTCGAGGCTGATCTGGATGTCGAGGTAGTCCATCGCCGCGAGCCGACGGGCCTTGTCGGCGTCGATGAAGGCACCGTTCGTGGAGAACTTGACGCCGATGCCCCTGCCGATCGAGTACTCGACGAGCTCGAAGAAGTCGCGGCGGATCATCGGCTCACCTCCGCCGATGTTGATGTAGAAGACCTGGAGGTCGTGGAGTTCGTCCAGGACGGCCTTCGCCTCGTCGGTGCTCAATTCACGCGGATCGCGTCGCCCGGACGACGACAGGCAGTGCACGCACGCGAGGTTGCACGCATAGGTGAGTTCCCACGTGAGGCAGATCGGGGCGTCCAGCCCACCCTTGAGTTGTTCGACCAGGGCGGTCGTTCCCGACACCGCACGTTCAGGGGCGGTCATGAAGCATCTCCGATTCGTAGAGCGCGGTGAGCGCCCGGTCGAACGACGGCCAACGCCGCTCGTCGATCCCGCACGCGGCGAGTGCATCGGCAACGGTGTCGTGGTCGGCGAGCGACTCGACGACACGGACGACGTCGGCATGCTTCAGGAACACGAGCTTGCGCGTGTCGTAGTGATACGCCAGCGCCCCGAACGGTTCGGGCCGCAGTGCCACCTGCGGGTGCAGGTCGAGGCGGGAGTCGAGCACGTCGACGGCGTCAGTAGACGCCGCACATCCCGTCGATCGAGATCTCCTCGACGAGCAGATCGTCCTCGACGAGTTCGTCGGTCTCGACGATGTTGTCGTCGTTCACTTCGGTGGTGTCGTCCATCTCGCCAGAGTACCCGTCATCGCTCGGCTCGGAGCAAGTGTCAGCCGCGGTCGACGCGCCATGCGGTGAGCGATGCGGTCAGGTCGTCGAGTGAATGGACCAGTTCGTGCAGCGAGTGCTCGATCATCAGGTTGACCACCTCGTCGTCGAAACGTCGCCGCCAGTCGGTGTGCAGCCCGATCAGGTACTTGCCGGTCGCGTACGCGTATCCGAGTTCCCATGCGGTTCCGTCGTCGGTGGTCGGACCGTTGAGACTGGCCACGACGATGTCGCAGCGATCGATGCCGTGCTTGTCATTCGCGAAGATCTCCGCGACGTTGTCCGCGGTCTTGTCGGGGTTGTCACGGTGCGGTAGGAACGTGGCGAACCCTGCCGCCGCCACGGTCTGCTCGACCCGCTCGATCCACCAGCGCTCGCCGTCATCGAAGAGGGGTCCGGCGACGTAGACGAGCGAGGACGGCGGAGACGATGACATCGCCGCCACCGTAGACGCGCGCGGAACTAACGTCTCCACGATGCGCGTCACCGAGATCTGGCGATTCCCCGTCAAGTCGATGGGAGGCGAGACCCTCCTCCGTGCCGACGTGTCGGAACTGGGGATCGTCGGCGATCGGGGCTGGTCGCTGTACGACGATGCCACCGGGACGACATTGACCGCCCGGCGTACGCCCGAGCTGCTGTTCGCGTCGGCGCGACTCGTCGACGACGATCTCGTGATCACACTGCCCGACGGGTCGGAGGTCGGCGAGGACGGGAGCGCACGGCTGTCGACGTGGCTCGGTCGAGATGTCGAACTCCGCTCGGCAACCCACGATCTCGACGCCGGTGGCGTGTACGAGGTTCCGCTCGATGCCGACAACGACGCGGACTGGGTGAGCTGGACCGGACCCGGTGGCGCCTTTCACGACTCCCCCCGCACGCGCGTCTCGATGGTCTCGACCGCCACGCTCGGCGACTGGGATCGGAGACGGTTCCGGACCAACATCATCGTCGACGGCTCGGGTGAGGACGACTTCGTCGGTCGTCGCGTCTCGATCGGCGACACGGTGCTCGACGTCACCAAACAGGTGGACCGCTGCGTGATGGTGTCGCGGCCACAGCCGGGACTCGAGCGGGACCTCGAGGTGCTGCGGTCGATCAACGCCGAACGCTCGACCTTCCTCGCGATCGGTTGTCTCGTCGTGACCCCCGGCCGAATCGCGCTCGGGCAGTCGGTCAACGCGTCGGGATGATCGCGTCGTAGATCTCGGGCTCTCGCCGACGCCAGCGCTGGGCCGCCGCCCGCTCGCCGAGCCGCATCACCGCCCATCCCGCACATGTGGTGAGACCGGCGAGCACCGTCACCAGCGCGACCGAGTCGGTCGTCAGGGCCCAGATCATCGCGAGGGCGGCGGGCAGGGTGACCACCGCCAGGGTGATGAGCACGGCGACGAGGACCAACGCCGCGAGCAGCCCGTTCCCGCTGTCACCCGATGCGAGCGGGTTGTCCGATTCGGGAACCGCGATCGGAACGATCGTCGACTGCACGATCGCGCCGCCCGCTCCTGCCAGCAGACCGGCGATTCCGAGCGCGATCGCCGCCGGCAGGTACCACCACTCGCCGGTGACGCCGGCGGCGACGAGGGGCCCGATCACCGCCAGCGGTGAGGCGACGACCACGATGGATCGGACCTTGGCGCGTACGACGACCTCCGGTTCGAGCCCGCACAGGACCTCGGCGCCGAGGGCGGGGCCGTCGGAGCCGATGCTGTTCCCCGCCATGAACAGCACCGAGAGCTGGACCGCTCCGCCGACCAGCACCGCCGATGCGCCGGGCGTGTCGCGGGACAACGCCGGGACCAGGACGACGGCCAGACCGATCCCCGCGCCGATGAAGGTCTCGAGAGCGGTCCGTGGGTGGCGCATTCGCGTCCTCACGCTGCGCCATGCGATCGCTCCGACCGCACCGCGACCACACAGGCGTCGGATCGTCGACGCGATCGGTCCGACGGACGACCCGGACGCGTCGCCGCCCTGGCTCGACGATCCCGACGACAGCAGCACGCGGCGTGTGGTCGTCATGAACGCCCAGGCCAGCACCGGCAGCCAGAGAGCGCCGAGCACGGCGTGGCCGACGGCCTCGAGCGGCGCAGAACCGGCAGTGGCGAACGCCTCACCGACCTGCCCGGGCGGCGACACGCGGACGACCGCCGCGACCGATCGTTGTTCGTCGGTGTCGAGGCGCGCGAAGGCTTGTGGCACGAACTGGAGCAAGCCGTAGAACGCCAGGCTCACCACACCGATCATCACCTGACCCGTACGCGGGTAGCGGATGGTGAAGAGCCCGAGCACGTTGATCGTGGTCCGCGAGACGAGGAGCAGGGTGGAGAGAAAGACGACCAGGGCGAACAGGCAGGGGATCACGGCACCGACACCGTCGACCGCGCCGACGAGCAGTCCGATCCCGAGCAGGATCGTCGCAATGCCGGGTGGGCCGAATGCCGACGCGGTGAGCAACCCGACGGCGAGTTGACGGTCCGACAACGGTTCGGTGGCGATCACCCGTGGGTCGACGGGTTGGCTGACGCCGGCGATCACGCCGACCGCGACGACCGCGACGACGAGTGCAACGGGGAACACGATCAGCCCCGGAGCAGGGTCGCGGACGACGCGGGCGGCAACGGCCACGAACAGGCTCCCGGCCAGGCCGATCAGCACCGACGCGACGAGTCCGACGATCACCGCGACGCGCTGCGCACCGCCGTGGCGGATCGCGCCACGCAGGAGGCGCCAGCGCAGCCTGGCGAACAGACTCACGATGTCGCCCGTGCCGAGTTCGGTGGTGGCGACCGGCTCGATGGTCGGGGCCTTCATCCGAGCCATTCGAGCTCGGCGCCGCGGGCGCGTGTGGCGCCGACGGCGTCGATGAACGCGTCCTCGAGACGCCGGCCGGCGCGGACGTCGTCGATCGGACCCGACACCACGATCCGCCCACCCCGGATGACCCCGATGTGGTCGCAGACCCGTTCGACGACGTCCATCACGTGGGTCGACAACACGACCGTGCCCCCACCCGATCGAAAGCGGTCGAGCATCAGCCTCATCGTGCGTGTCGACACCGGGTCGACGCCCTCGAACGGCTCGTCGAGCAGGACGAGTCTCGGGCGGTGGATCAGCGCCGCGATCAGTGCCGTCTTCTTGCGCATGCCGTGGCTGTACCCGGCGATCGGCCGGTCCGCGTCGTCGTCGATCTCCAACACGTCGAACATCTCGGCGCTGCGTGCGGCGACGACGTCGACGTCGAGGCGACGAAGTGCGCCGATCGTCGAGATGAACTCTCGGGCGGACAGGCGATCGAAGAGCTGGAGTGGGTCGAGCATCACCCCCATGGTGCGCCGTGCACCGATGATGTCGATGTCGGTCCGAACACCGCACACCTCGATCGTGCCGCTGTCGGCGCGTGCGAGCCCGACGACGGTGCGCATCGTCGTCGACTTGCCCGAGCCGTTCGGGCCGACGAGCCCGTAGCACGCGCCATGCGGAATCGTGAGGGTCAGCTCGTCGAGTGCCACCTTGTCGCCGAACCGCTTGGTGAGTCCGACGATCCGGAGTGGCGAGGCAACGGACTGCAACGTGGGGGGAGGGAGGTCCACTCGTTCAGTGTGCCGCCGTGTCGGCGTGGGGCGGTCGCCGGCCGGGCGCTGGTTCTCGGACCCACCCGACCGAGGCGAAGGGATCGGGGCCCTCCGGCCGGAGCGAGCGACGACCCTGGTGGCGGCCCGCTGCGGGCATCGGCGATGCCCATCGTGCCGGCCGACTCCATAGTGTCAGCACGATGGACGGGCGGCGCAGCGTGTGGCGAATGGTGGCGTGGATGCTCGCTGCGGCCGTCATGGCCGCAGCGTGTACGACGCGGAACGGTGTGGCCACCGACTCCGCCGCGCGGATCCACGGCGACGAAGCTCCCGGACCATCCCGGACCTCGCCGACGTCGGCCGGGCTCCCGACGCTCACCACGCCCGACCCCGACACCGTCGCCGGCGCCCTCGACAACGGTGTGCGGTACCTGATCCGCGACAACGACAACCCGGGTGGCAAGGCCGAGCTCCGACTGGCCGTCGATGCCGGCTCCGTGCTCGAGGACGAGCGCCAGTCGGGCGGGGCACACTTCGTCGAGCACATGCTCTTCAACGGCACCGAACGCTTCCCGAAGAACGAGCTCGTCGCCGTCCTCCGCAGCTTCGGGGCGGGGTTCGGCGCCGACATCAACGCCACCACCAGCTACGACGACACCGTCTACGAACTGACCGTTCCGAACGACGACGACATCGTCCAGACCGGCCTCGACGTCCTCGAGGAGTGGCTGTCGTTCGCAACGATCGACCCGGACGACGTGGAGGCCGAGCGGGGCATCGTGCTCGATGAGTGGCGATCCCGCAGTCAGAGCGCGAACGGGCGGGTGTCCGACGCGCTCGCTGCGTTCCATCTCGCCGGGAGCGCCTACGAAGGGCGCAGCCCGATCGGCGGACGCGATGCGATCGAGACGATCACGGCCGACGACATCCGACGCTTCTACGACGATTGGTACCGGCCGGACAACGCGACCGTGATCGTCGTGGGCGAGATCGATCCCGGACAGGTCGAGCAGTGGATCATCGAACGCTTCGACGACGCGACATCGCGAGGCGGTGATCCCGAGCGTCCGGACGTGGTGGTCGAACCCACCGGGACGACCCGGGTCGAGGTCGTCGGCGACCCGGAGCTGGCCGAGGGATTCGTCCGCGTCGCCCTTCCCCGGCCCGCAGCGCCGGTGATCCTCGAGTCGGTCGAGGCCGACGAGCAGCGCTCGATGCTCGAACAGCTCGCGTTCGACATGATTGCGACACGCCTCGACAATGCTGCCTTGCGCGGCGACGCGCCGTACGAGCGTGCGGGGGTGTCGTCCGCGTCGTTCGTGCGCGGCCTCGACGCGCCCGGGATCAGCGTCGATGTCGGCGGTGCGGGCGTCGACGCGTCCGTGGAGGCGATCGTCGACGAGTTCGCGCGGGTCGAGCGATTCGGGTTCACGCAGCCCGAGTTCGACCGTGCCGTCGCGTCGCGTCGAAGTTCCGCCGAACGGGACTTCGACGGCCGCGGCTCCCGGCAGGACGTGTCGTACGCCGACGAGTACGTCCGGCACGCGCTCGAGGACCGGTGGTACGTCACCGCCGACCAGGAATTCGCATTCGTCACGGCCGTCCTGGATGCAGCGACGACCGAGTCGGTCGCCGAGGTGTTCGTCGAGCGTTGGCTCGGGGACGAGGTCGACGCATTCGTCGCAGTCCCCGACGACGAGCTCGAACTCGTCGGGGCGGCCGACGAGCTCATCGCCGTCATCGACGGAGCCGAGGATCGTGACCCCGAACCACCCGCGGTGGAGGAGGCGGTCGCTGACGCACTGATGGAGCGGCCGGACCCCGTGGAGGAGACGGCCCGGCAGCGGCTCGCGACCGAGCCGTTCACCGACGCGCTCGATCCGCTCGTCCTCGAGTTCCCGAACGGCGTACGGGTGTCGTTCAACACGACGACGATCGTCGAACGTCAGGTCTTCGTCGAGGCCCGCAGCCCAGGGGGCATGCGAGCGGTCGTCGATACCGATGTGGCCGATGCCTCGGCGCTCGGCACCGTCATCGCGGACAGCGGCGCCGGCGATCTCGATCGTGTCGCGCTCGACGCTTTCCTCGATGACAAGTCGGTCTCGTTCGCGCCGACGGTCGACCAGTTCACCGACGGCATCTCCGGCGCCGCCGCGACCGATGATCTCGAGGTCCTCTTCCAGATCATCCACCTGCTGATGACCGCGCCGAGGGTCGATGCGTCAGCGGTCCAGCGCTACGTCGACGACCGGCTCCCCTTCGCGCAGGACCCGTCGATCGATGTCGGATACGCGGAGGTCGACGCATTGCTGAACGCGCGCTACGACGATCCACGATTCCTTCCCCCCACACCTGATTCGCTGGCGACGGTCGACGCGGCGGGGATCGAGCGGGTTGCGGTCGATCGATTCGGCGACGCCGGCGACTGGACGTTCTCACTCAGTGGCGACTACGACCTCGACGACGCCATCGAACTGGCGCGTTCCTACATGGCCACGCTGCCCGCGACGCGCGCGGTCGAGCCGCTGGATTTCGAGGAACCGCCTCCTCCGGCCGGGTCGGTCCTGGTCGAGACCGAGGCCGGGGTGGGCGACACGGCGAACGTGTCGTTCCTGTTCACGTCGTCGGCCTCGGCGGATCGTCGCGACGACATCGTCGCCCGGGTCGTCCGCGACGTGATCGGCAACCGGCTGACGGACTTCATCCGCGAAGAACTCGGTGATTCGTACTCGCCGTTCGCCGCCGTCGACCTCGGGGGCGGCGGGACGCCGGCCGTCGAAACGTACATCTCGGTGTCGACTGCTCCCGAACTTCTCGAAGAGGTCTCGGCGGCGGTTGTCGAACAGCTGAGGTCCCTCCGTGACGACGGCCCGTCGGATCGGGAGTTCGCGAATGCCGCTGCGGCGGTCGGTGAGCAACTCGACTTCATCAGCAACGCGCAGATCAACGAAGAGGTCCTCGCCGTTCTCGTCGACCCGGAGGGCAACGCCTCCTTCGACGAGTTCACGAACCAGAAGCGGCTGATCCAGCGCATCACCGCGGGCGACGTGCAGAGGGCCATCGGCGCGTGGATCTCACCTGCGGACTTCATCGAAGTCCGCGTCGTGCCGCTCGGGTGACCGCCGCTCGTCGTGCGAAGTGGTCGACGCGGCTCAGTGGCGGGCGTTGACGGTGCGCTGAGACACCTCGACCAGCTCCCCGCCGCGGATCTCGTAGCTGACGACGTGATCGACCGAGTGCTGCCCGCTGCGGGCCTTGCCGCTGACGACATCGATCCCTGTCCCGTCGACGAGCGGGAGCAGCGCAACGGCGCGAAATCCCTCATCGGTGCCCGGAGACGACCGCTTGTCCTCGCGCAACAGGAGATGTGACTCCCAGATCCACGTGTCGTCGACGCTCACGAACCGGCACCTGTGGTTCGTCCTCGACTTCGAGACCATCCCGCCGGGGCAGACGACGACGTTGCCCTCGACCCAGGGGAGAACCGGTAGCCCGTCACGACCGAATGCGGTCTCGAACGCCGATGCGATGATCGCGTCCTCGTCGCCGGTGCCGATCGCTCGCTCGATCTGGACCTGGCGCACGACCACGGACACGCCGTGCAACTCGGCGTCGGTCATGTCGCGGATCATCGCCAGCAGCGCGTCGGCGAACAGGTCGTCGGGTTCTTCCATGGGCGCCCATTGTGGCAGCGGGGTACTTCACGCCGTCGGATGATGGCCGCCGGCGACCTCCTTCCGGCCTGTTCGAGCGTCGCGCTCGTGTACGTGATCGAGGTCACGTCTGACGTACTGTCTGGATGATGCAGACCAAGGCAGCAATTCTCTGGGAAACGAACACACCGTGGAGCGTGGAGGACATCGAACTCGACGATCCGAAGGAGGGCGAGGTCCGCGTCAAGCTGGCAGCGTCGGGTCTGTGCCACTCCGACGAACACCTCGTCACGGGCGACCTTCCGTTCGAACTGCCGATCATCGGTGGGCACGAGGGCGCCGGCGTCGTCACGAAGGTCGGACCCGGTGTCAGCTGGCTCGAAGAGGGCGATCATGTCGTGTTCGGTTTCATCCCGTCGTGCGGCCGCTGTCCGAGCTGTTCCACCGGTCATCAGAACCTGTGCGACCTCGGCGCCCTGATGGGTCTCGGCATGCAGGCATCCGACGGAACCTCGCGGCATCACGGCCAGGGCAAGGACCTCGGCCTGATGTGCATGCTCGGCACCTTCGCTCACGACACCGTCGTCAACGAGGCGAGCTGCATCAAGATCGAGAAGGACGTCCCGCTCGACCGTGCCTGTCTGCTCGGGTGCGGAGTCGTCACCGGGTGGGGCTCGTCGGTGTACGCCGCCGAGGTGTCGCCGGGAGATGTCGTCGCGGTCGTCGGGGTGGGCGGCATCGGTGCCAACGCCATCCAAGGTGCCAAACTCGCCGGCGCCAAGCAGATCTGGGCGATCGATCCGATCGAGTCCAAGCGGGAGAAGGCGATGGAGTTCGGAGCGACCCACACGGCTGCATCGATGGCGGAGGCGATGGAGCCGCTGGGCGCCGCCTCGTGGGGCACGATGGCGAACAAGGTCATCATGACCATGGGGGTCGGTTCCGGCGAGGTGATGATCGAAGCACTGGCACTCGCCGCCAAGCGGGGTCGCGTCGTGGTCACCAACATCCATCCGGCGATGGAGATGTCGGCATCGATGAGCCTGCTCGACCTCACGCTGATGGAGAAGCAGGTCGTCGGTTCGCTGTTCGGTTCGGGCAACCCCCGCGCCGACATCCCGAAGCTGCTCGGTCTGTATCGCGAAGGCCAGCTGGATCTCGACGGCCTGGTCACCAGGACCTACACCCTCGATGGCGTCAACGACGGCTACGACGACATGCGCGCGGGCAAGAACATCCGCGGCGTGATGGTCTACGACTGATCGTTCCGCACGAGTTGATGTCGCTCGGCGATCGACGTCGCCGAGCGGTCCGAGTTCTCGGGGACCGCGCGGCGGGGCGTCGATCCGCATCGAGTCTCGCCCAGGTTCCAGCCATGCCCCGTCCGATCGTCCGCCTCACCCGTCGGACGCTGCTCACCGATTTCGGCGCCGCCGGGGTCGGCCTGATCGTGTTGGGCGCGTGCGGCGGTTCATCCGGGTCGAGCAGCACACCGCCGTCATCGGCGGCAACCGACGTGGAACCGACCGACCCGGTGACGACCACAGCACCGATGCCGGAGGAGGCCACGTCCTCGTCCTCCGAGCCGGAGTCGTCCATCCCCGATGAGGGAGCGGAGAGCGGCGGCGAACTGCGACTGCAGCACGTGTCGCTCGGGTTCGTGTCCGCGTACGTGCTGGTGCGCGGGAGCGAGGCCGCCATCGTCGACACCGGCACGTCAGGAAGCCGCGACGCGATCTTCGAGGGCCTCGACGCCCTGGCCGTCATGCCGTCAGCGGTCCGCCACATCGTGCTGACGCACAATCACGGGGACCACATCGGAGGCCTCGGCGACCTCGAGGCCGAGTTGGCCGGCGCGACCGTGCACGCCGGGGCTGCGGACATCGGCTCGATCCGGTCGACACTCACGCTCACGGAACTGAACGACGGCGACGAGGTGTTCGGGATGGGTGTGATCGGCACCCCGGGACACACGCCCGGCAGCATCTCGCTGTTCGACACCGGGTCCGGAATCCTCGTCGCCGGCGACGCGATCAACGGCGACGGCACGGGCGGTCTCTCCGGGGCCGACCCCGACTTCAGCAGCGACCTCGGCGCGGCTGCTGCGTCGGTTGCGAAGCTCGCCGCGTTGTCGACGACCACGGTCGCGTTCGGCCACGGCGGGCCACCGGTCACCGAGGACGTGGCCGCGAAGCTCGCTGCTCTGGTCTGACGTACGTCGCGCAGCGTCCTCGATGGCTCACCTCGCGGTCCGACGAAGCGGGTTTCCGGCCACGTGAGCGGCTCGACCCCGAGGCCGGCGCGCTCGGCAACTACATTTCGCGCAGGCGCCGACCGGCGCCCCGAGACCGAGAGGACCACCATCGTGAAGACGAGAGCAGCCGTACTGCGCGGCGTGGGCAGGGACTGGGAGGTCGTCGACGTCGAGGTCGATTCGCCGAAGGCGGGCGAGGTCGTCGTCGAATGGATGGCCGCCGGGCTGTGCCACAGCGACGAACACATGATCACCGGCGACATGGTCCCGCCGGAAGAGGCCTGGGAGGCGCTCGGGATCGAGAGCCTGTGGCCGATGATCGGCGGCCACGAGGGTGCCGGTGTCATCGCCGAGGTCGGCCCCGGGGTCTCGAGTGTGGAGGTCGGCGATCACGTCTCGGCGTCGTTCGTTCCGTCCTGCGGGCGGTGCCGCTACTGCTCGACCGGCCGTCAGAATCTGTGTGATGCCGGGGGTGGCACCTTCAAGAAGGGGATGATCACCGACGAGACGAGTCGCCACCGCCTGGAGGACGGCACCGAACTGAACATGCTCGCGAAGCTCGGCACGTTTGCCCACCACACGTGCGTCGCCGAGTCCCAGGTGATCAAGGTCGAGAAGGACCTTCCTCTCGAGGCCGTGGCGCTCGTCTCGTGCGGGGTGGCGACGGGGTTCGGATCGGCGACCGAACGCGGCAACGTGCAGGCGGGCGACACCGTCGTCGTGGTCGGCACCGGCGGCATCGGGATGAACGCCGTCCAAGGTGCGAAAGTCGCCGGTGCGCGGCATGTCATCGCGATCGACCCTGTCGAGTTCAAGCGCGAGAAGGCGATGGAATTCGGGGCCACGCACGTGTTCGCGTCGATGGAGGAGGCCTTCCCACAGGTCCAGGAGATGACGTGGGGTCACATGGCCGACAAGGTGATCATGACACCGGGGGTGCTGCACGGGGACATGATGCAGCTGGGGACGGCACTCGCCGGGAAGGGCGGGACGATCGTCGTCACCGGGATCGCACCGATCACGCAGACCGAGTCGTCGGTCAACCTGTTCGAGCTGGCGATGTGGAACAAGGAGATCAAGGGGACGATCTTCGGTTCGCTCAACCCCCGGGCCGACATCCCGCGCCTGCTCGGGATGTACCGCGAGGGGCAGCTCAAGCTCGACGAGCTGATCACGAAGACGTACTCCCTCGACGAGATCAACGAAGGGTACCGCGCCATGCGCGACGGCGAGAACATCCGCGGAGTCATCCTGCATGGGTGAGGCCCACCCCGGAGCGGTCGTGGCCGGCGGGCTCCACCAACTCGTCGATCGTCTGTCGGCGTCGGTCGTCGGCCGAGTGCGTGAGATCGAGCTCACGGTCGCAGCGATCGCGTCCGATCGTCACATCGTCATCGAGGGTCCACCCGGCACCGGGAAGTCGACCCTGTTGCGTTCGGTCGCACGCGAGCTCGGGATCGGGTTCGAGTTCGTCGAAGGCAACGCAGAGCTCACCCCGGCGCGTGTGGTCGGCCACTTCGACCCTGCCAGGGTGCTCAGCGACGGCTACGACCCCGACGTCTTCGTCCCCGGCCCGCTGGCGTCGGCGCTGCGTGACGGTTCGCTGCTCTACATCGAGGAGCTCAACCGGGTTCCCGAGGAGACGCTGAACGTGTTGATCACGGTGATGAGTGAGCGCGAGATCACCGTGCCCCGACTCGGTCGCCTCGAGGCTGCGCCGGGCTTCCGTCTCGTCGCGGCGATGAATCCCTTCGACGCTGTCGGTACCGCGAGGATCTCGGGGGCGATCTACGACCGCATGTGCCGAATCGCGGTCGGCTACCAGTCCACGGCCGACGAGACGACGATCGTGCGCCGTGCGATTTCGGCCGGGAACGACCTCCCCGTCGACGACGCCGCCTGGATCGATCTCGCCGTCGAACTCGCCCGTTCGACGCGCTCGCATGTCGACGTCCGGGTCGGCTCGTCGGTGCGCGGTGCGATCGACATGGTGTTCGTCGCCAACTCGCTGGCCGAGCTGCGAGGGCTCCCCGTGCTCGCCCCCAAGGTGTCGCTCGACGCGGCACTCGTTGCGCTGTCGGGTCGCATCCGGGTGCGGG
Organism: Ilumatobacteraceae bacterium; assembly: GCA_963824025.1. Lineage (GTDB taxonomy): Bacteria > Actinomycetota > Acidimicrobiia > Acidimicrobiales > Ilumatobacteraceae > Ilumatobacter_A. The sequence continues at coordinate 17,105 of CAWGNY010000001.1, read as the reverse complement.
AGGGAACGACCAGGACACCGGAGGACATCATCACGGAGTTGTGGGAATCGGTCTTCAATCGGTCGAGGGGGGACGGCGGAGGCGATGCGGAGGGAAAAGCGGGCGCCCCGACCGGGGCCACGACATCCCGCTGAGGTCGCCTCCCGCCAAGGAGGGCGACGCGGCCGACGACGAGGTCGCGGAGGCGCGCAAGAAGACGACGTCCCGGCGTGACCTCGCCCAGCAACCGCACTTCGACGAGGTCTCGCCCGAGGTGGGCGAGATCGACGAGGCGGCGGTCGAACAGGCCATGCGGGACGACCCCGACGAGATGCTCGCGATGCTCGCCGACCTGACCGGCGCAACCGATCAGAAACTGCGGGACCTCGCACGACGCCTCGCCGGTCGCCTGTTCCTCGATGTCGCACGACGCGGTCCCGCGCGCCCGCGGGGGACCGGGAAGCTCGCGACGCAGCGGTACCGCCCCGACGGCGGTGATCTCGATCTCGACGCGAGTCTCGACGCCGTGTTGACGGCGCGCAGTTCGGGGAGTGTCGTCGACCCGGACGACCTGAGGGTGCGGTCCTGGTCGACACCCGGCACCGCGATCTGTCTGCTGGTCGACCGCAGCGGGTCGATGGGAGGCAAGCCGTTGGCGACCAATGCCGTGGCCGCGTCCGCGGTTGCGTGGCGGGCGCCGGACGACTATTCGGTGCTCTCGTTCGGCAAGGACGTCGTCGTCGCCAAGTCCCAGGACGCCACGAAGTCGAACGAAGCCGTCGTCGACTCGGTGCTCGCACTCCGTGGCTTCGGCACGACCGACGTCGCGGGGGCGCTGCTGGCAGCGCGAGATCAACTCGCTCGGTCGACCGCCGCGCGCAAGATCACGGTGCTCCTGTCCGATTGCCGAGCGACGGTCGACGGCGACGCCATCGGCGCCGCAGCGGGGCTGGACGAACTCGTGATCGTGGCTCCGCACGAGGACAGCGAGGAAGCGGAGTTCCTCGCCCGCATGACCGGTGCTCGGATCACGACCGTTGCCGGGCCGTCCGACGCTGCGGCGGCTCTCACCCGCGTGCTGGACTCCTGACCGCCCGGTCAGGTGCAGGAGACGTTGCTGTCGGGCACCACGCCGTAGACGATGTCCTCGGCCTCGACCTCGGGGACCGTGTCGAACGGCGCCGGTTCGGTGGACGGGGCGCTGTCGGGAACCCTCGTCGTGGTGGTCGCGATGTCGGGATCGACGACCGGCGTCGTGGTGGGGGGAACCGTTCCCGCAGCCGCCTCGCCGGTGACCGGATCGATGACCTGCTCGGGCCGATCGGCCAGGGTGACCTCGCCGCGGAACAGCTTCAGAACGGCCTGCATGTTGTCGCCGCCGAGGCGCGGTTCGAGCACGGAGTTGCCCTGGATCGTGGTTCCCCGCGCCTCGATCTGATACGTGGTGATGGCGGCCGGGTCGGAGTTCTGCAACACCCCGGCGAATTCGAGGATCTTGTCGAGGGTGAGGCCGGTGTCGGTGACGATGTACTCGCGGCTCACGTCGAAGAGGGTGCGGACGACGTCAGGTGAGAACGCATTCGCCAGCAGCTCGTCGCCGACGCGGCGGATGAAGTCCTGCTGACGTGAGATCCGGCCGAGGTCGGACGTGCCGTCACGTTCCCAACGCCCGTCCTCCGTCAGGTACTCCATCTTCCGCGAACGCACGTAGGCGAGCGCATGCTCGCCGCTGAACGTGAAGCACCCGGGTTCCAGCACCACGAGGCCGGTCGCACCGTCGCGAACCGGGGTGTCGAACGGGACGGCCACGCCGTCGACGGCGTCGACCAGTTCCTTGAATGCGCAGAAGTCGACCTGGACGAAGTGGTCGGTCTCGATGCCGAAGTTCTGGCTGATGGTGTTGATCAGTCGCTGCGGATCGTCGCGTTCGTACGCTTCGTTGATCCGGCCCTTGCTCGACCGGCCGTCGATCTTCAACCACAGGTCGCGTGGGAACGACAGGATCGCCACCTGATTGGTGGCGGGGTTGACGCGCCACATCATGATCGTGTCGCTGCGCTCGCCGAGGCCGTCACGGTCGCCGAAGGCGGGCGCGAACGGGGAGTCCGGGTCGAGGCATGCGTTGTTGTCGGCGCCGGTGATCAGAATGTTGCGGGCGCCGGGTTCGGCAGGAGGGAACGTCTCCACCGGGATGTTCGGATCGACGGTCGGGCTCGGTTCGGCTCCGTCGTCCGCCGACGCCTCATCGGTGGCGCCGTCCCTGCCGCCCGACGAGCCGGCACCGGTGGGAGCCGCGGCCGGGTCGACCTCGGTGGGCTGGTCGAGCGCGACGAGCTGGCGATCCTCGAGCTGCTGTTGTGCGATCCAGACGAGACCTGCGGCGAGGAGGCTCCCCACCGCAGTGCAGCCGACGCCGACGATCAGCAGCCGCTGCGGCCAGGTGCGCCGCAACGGTGTCCGTGCGGCATCGTGTGTGTTGTCGACGTCCATGACCGACGAGACGATATCCACTCGAATCCGTCCTCGATCGGCGCGACTGGGATCCCGGCGGGGCCCGCACCACCGGCTCGGTCAGGGCAGGACGACGACCTTGGTGCCCACCCAAGCCCAGTTCCACATCCACCTTGCGTCGTCGGGCCCTTGGCGCACGCAGCCCGACGAGAGTGGCGTGCCGAGCTGCCAGATCGACTGGAGCGGAACCCCGTACTTCTTGGGGATCTCGTGGAACCCGATGTTGCCGCCGTTGCAGCCATGGGTGAAGCGGATCATGTAGCCCCACGTGACGGCAGGGTTCTGGATCGAGTTGGTGTAACGCGACCGGGAGAAGACCCGGTATTCACCGACCCGCGGGTCGCACCACTTCAGCCTGCCCGAGACCAGGTGGGTCTTGAGGACCGTGCCGTCGCTGTCGACGGCCCACAGCCGTTGGCGTGATTTCGAGTAGACGGCGCGGCGCCCGGATCCCGAATTCGCGGGCAGCATCCAGGACGGGATCGTCGGGGGAGGGGGCGGGAGCGTCGTCGTGGTCGTCGTCGGCGGGGGTGGCGGCGTCTTGGTCTGCACGGTCGTGCCGGGCCGGGAGCCGTTCTCCAACGGGTCACCCCAGGCAGGAGCGCCGAAGGGGTCGACGGTCGTGGTGGTGTCGTCCGGCACGGTGGTCGACGACTCGGGCACCGTGGTCGAGTCCTCGGCGGGGACCGCCGAGGCGACCGAGCCGATCGACAGAACGGAGGACGCGGCGAGAACGACCGCCCCGATCCTGATGCGAAGGTCCCCAACACGCGAACGCATGACCAGCAGGTTAGCGGCAATCGAGTGCCGATGGTCACTCAACCGCAAACCACTTGACGATACCATGACGATTTCGCGGGTGGTGGATGGTCGTCGGGTGCGGGTGCGGGTCAGCCGTCGATCGGTGCGATCGAGACGTCGCAGGTCAGCAACCCGTCGTCGGATGTCGCGATCGACACGTCGGCGATCGATCCGGCAGCAGCCAGATCGATCCGGCCGGCGATCAACGCCTCGTGCATCGACGCGGGCGCAGCGATCCGAGCCGACTCGACGTCGGCGCGCTGGCTCACCTTGGCCTCCGACTTCGCGCGACGCACGAGCGTGAGCGCTTCGATCGTCGGGTCGACCAGCGACGGATCGCCGCCGAGACCCGTCGGGGACGGCCACTCGCTCGCGTGGATGCTCGTGTCGTGCCACCAACTCCACGCCTCCTCGGTCGCGAACGGGAGGAAGGGTGCGAGCAATCGCTGGAGCGACGACAGTGCCTCGCGCAGGGCACGGCGCGCCGAGGCGGCCGCATCGGGCCCCATCGCCTCGTAGGCACGGTTCTTGACGAGCTCGACGTAATTGTCGCAGAACCACCAGAAGAACGACTCGGTTCGCTCGAGTCCGCGGGCGTAGTCGAACGCCTCGAAACCCGTCGTCGACTCCTCGATCACGGCGTCGACCTTCGCGAGCATCGACAGATCGATCGGATCATCGACGGTGTCGGCGAGTGGCGCGTCCATGTCGACGTCACCGAAGGAGAGGACGAACTTGCTCACGTTGAGCAGCTTGTTGGCGAGCTTGCGCCCGACCTTCATCTGGTCCTCGGAGTAGGCGGTGTCGACGCCCGGACGTCCCGACGCCGACCAGTAGCGGACCGCATCGGTGCCGTACTGGTCGAACAGATCCATCGGGGTGACGACGTTGCCCTTCGACTTCGACATCTTCTTGCGGTCGGGGTCGAGGATCCAGCCCGACAGGGCGGCGTGGGTCCACGGCGCGACGTCGAACTCGTGGTGGCTGCGGGTGATCGTCGAGAACAGCCAGGTACGGATGATGTCGTGACCCTGCGGGCGCATGTCGTACGGGAAGACGCGTTCGAACAGACCGTCGTCCTCCTCCCAGTGGCCGGCGATCATCGGGGTGAGCGACGACGTCGCCCAGGTGTCGAAGATGTCGGGATCGCCGGTGAAGCCGCCGGGCTGGTCGCGCCGGTCGGCGGTGTAGCCGTCGGGGACGTCGGTCGACGGATCGATCGGGAGGATGTCCTCGTCGGGGATCAACGGCTCGTCGTGGACCGGTTCGCCGGACTCGTCGAGCGGATACCAGATGGGCACCGGCACACCGAAGAACCGCTGCCGGCTGATCAACCAGTCGCCGTTCAGACCTTCCACCCAGTTCTCGTAGCGATGGCGCATGTGGTCGGGATGGAACGTGATCTGGTTGCCGCGCTCGACGAGATCGGTCCGCAGATCGGCGTCGCGGCCGCCGTTGCGGATGTACCACTGGCGTGAGGTCACGATCTCGAGTGGTCGTTCGCCCCGCTCGTAGAACTTCACGGGGTGCTGCAGCGGCCGCGGTTCGCCGATGAGGAGTCCTTGCTCGGCCAACTGCTCGACGACGATGCGCTGCGCCTGGTTCGGATACTTGCCGGCGATGAGCGCGTACGCGGCGGGGTCGACGCCGTCGGGAGCGTCGGGGAGGAGCCGTCCGTCGCGTCCGATGATCACGCGCAGGTCGAGTTGCAGCTCTCGCCACCAGGTGACGTCGGTCGTGTCGCCGAAGGTGCAGATCATGGCGATTCCGGTGCCCTTGTCGGGCTGTGCGAGCTCGTGTGCCTTGATCGCGACCTTCTGGCCGTACAGGGGCACGATCACCTCGGTGCCGAAGTGGGGCGCGAAGCGCTCGTCGTCGGGGTGCGCGACGAGGGCGACGCATGCTGCGAGCAGCTCGGGACGGGTCGTGTCGATCTCGATCTGCCCCGCGCCGTCGGCCTTCTGGAAGGGGATCTTGTGGTACGCGCCCGGACGCTCGCGATCCTCCATCTCGGCCTGGGCCACGGCGGTACGGAAGTCGATGTCCCACAGCGTGGGTGCTTCCTGGCTGTAGGCCTCGCCGCGGGCGACGTTGCGGAGGAACGCGCGCTGGCTCGCCCGACGCGAGCGTTCGTCGATGGTGGCGTAGTGCTGGGACCAGTCGACGCTGAGACCGAGGCGCCGATAGAGCGCTTCGAACACCTTCTCGTCCATCTCGACGAGTTCGTCGCACAGTTCGAGGAAGTTGGGACGTGAGATGGGGACCGGCTGATGCTTCTTCGGTGGGTCGCCGCGGAACGGGGGCTCGAAGCCCTCGACGTACTGCTCGTGGGGATCGCAGCGAACGCCGTAGTAGTTCTGCACGCGGCGCTCGGTGGGCAGGCCGTTGTCGTCCCAACCCATCGGGTAGAAGACCTGCTTGCCGCGCATCCTCTGGTAGCGGGCGATGAGGTCGGTGTGGGTGTAGCTGAACACGTGCCCCATGTGCAGCGAGCCGCTGACGGTCGGGGGAGGGGTGTCGATCGAGAAGACCTCGGTCCGTTGCGCCGACGTGTCGAAGCGGTAGGTGCCGTCGGCCTCCCATTTGCCGGCCCAGCGCTCTTCGATGCCGTCGAGTGTCGGCCGGTCGGGAATGTTCGCCATATCGCCCGAGAGGCTACCGAGCCGACCCACGCCCGGACCGCTCCATTGTGCGGAGCCCGCTCCGTGCGGGCGCGGGTTTCGGCGCGGCGCTGCGTCCGCGATCAGTAATGTTCGCGTCGACACGGATGGCAGCGGTCGGGAGTCTCGGCCGAGCCGCACACGAACCAGGGGGACCTCACATGAACAAGAGACTGCTGACCGCACCGATCGTCGTGCTGTCGCTGATCGCAGCCGCATGCGGAAGCGATGATCCGGGCGAATCCGGCCCCGCGACCGAACCGGAGGCCGCCGGCACCGACGACACGGCGGCTCCGGCCGCGGCGCCCGACGGCGACAAACCGACCATCGACATCGTGGTCAATCCATGGACCGCGTCGGCGCTCAACGCCGAGGTCGCCAGTCAGCTGATCGAGAGCGAACTCGGGTACCCGACCGAGGTCGTCAACATCGACGAGAACGAGGCGATGTTCACCGGCCTCGCCGACGGCACGGCCGACGTCGTGCTGGAGATCTGGCCGTCCGGCATCACCGAGACCGAGCAGGCGTTCTTCGACGACGGCTCGGTCGAGCAGCTCGGCGAACTCGGCGCGGTCGGACGCATCGGCTGGTACGTGCCGTCGTACGTCGTCGAGGAGCATCCCGAGCTCGCGACGTGGGAGGGCTACACCACCCCCGAAGCCGCTGCGTTGTTCGCCACCGCCGAGACCGGCGACAAGGGCCGCTTCCTCGGCACCGATCCCTCGTACTCCGAGTTCGACGCCCAGATCATCGAGAACCTCGGACTTCCGTTCGAAGTGCAGTTCTCGGGTTCCGAGCCGGCGACGGTGGCCGAACTCGACGCCCGCGTCTCGGCGAACGAACCGGTGCTCATGTACTGGTGGACACCGACCGCGGCGGTCGGCAAGTACGACCTCGTGCAGGTCGAGCTTCCGCCGTACACCGAGGAGTGCGGAGCGGCCGCTGCTGCCGAGGACGGCGGCGTCGACTGCGAGTACCCCGAGGACGTCATCATCAAGGCCGCCAACCCGGCACTCGCCACCGATGCCCCCGACGTGCACTCGTTCCTCGCGAACTTCACGATCACGAACGACGACCAGCTCGAGATGCTGCCGTCGGCCGAGATCGACGGTGAAGACGTCGAAGACGTGGCCGCCGCGTGGATCGCAGCCCACGAAGACGTCTGGTCCACCTGGATCGGCTGACGTCGGTGACCGACCCCTGCCTCGCGGCTTCGGGGGTGTGGAAGGTCTTCGGGAACCGACCGCACCGTGCGTTGGCGATGGCCGACGCCGGTGCGAGCCGGGCCGAGATCCTGTCCGAGACCGGCAACACGATCGGTGTGCGCGACGTGTCGTTCGAGGTCGCCGCCGGTGAGACCTTCGTCGTCATGGGTCTGTCCGGATCGGGCAAGTCGACGTTGCTGCGCTGCGTTGCGCAGCTGATCGAGACGACACGCGGAACGATCGAGTTCGAAGGTCGCGAGCTGACGGCGATGAGCGACACCGAACTCCGCGAGGTTCGCCGCACCGACCTGTCGATGGTGTTCCAGCACTTCGGGCTGTTCCCGCACCGCAAGGTGATCGACAATGTCGCGTACGGACTCGAGGTTCAGGGCATCAAGCGGGCGGAGCGCCACGCGCGCGCGAACGACGTGCTCGACCTGGTGGGTCTGCATGGCTGGGGTGACCACTACCCGGGCCAACTCTCGGGGGGAATGCAGCAGCGCGTGGGTCTGGCGCGGGCGCTCGCCGTCGAACCCACGGTGCTGTTCTTCGACGAGCCGTTCTCCGCGCTCGATCCGTTGATCCGGCGCGACATGCAGGACGAACTTCTCCGTCTGCAGGGCGAGATGAACCGCACGATCGTGTTCGTCACGCATGACTTCGACGAGGCGATCAAGCTCGGTGACCGAATCGCGATCATGAAGGACGGTGAGTTCGATCAGGTCGGCACCGCCGAGGAACTGATCGCGGCGCCTGCAACCGACTACGTCCGCGAGTTCACGAAGGACGTGTCGCGGGCGAAGGTGCTCACGGTGCGCGCGGTCATGCGTGACGCTCCGGCCGAAACGCCCGTTCCGAGTACCACGGTCGAGGCCGCTTCGTCGGTGGAGTCGGTGCTGCCGATCCTGCTGTCGGGTCGAGGCGACATCGGCGTGACCGATGCGTCGGACAGGTTGGTCGGCATCGTCGATCGGGCGGCCGTTGCTGCGATTCTCGCCGACGTGATGCCGGCTGCGACGGGGTCATGAGCATCGTCACCGTGTCCACGCAGTCGGCGGTGACCGTCGACCGGCGGTGGCTGCCGTGGGCGGTGCTCGTCGGCGGCTTCGTGGCCCTGCAGGTCGCGTTCTCGTCGGCCGTCGTGCCCGTCGGACTCGACTCGACGTTCTCGGACCCGCTCGACGAGCTCGCACGGTGGTCGCAACGCAACCGCCGTGACCACTGGCTGTTCACGTACGTCTTCAATCCGATCACCGACTTCGTGCGTTGGGGCCTCGACAGCGTCGAGTCGCTGCTGCTCTGGATGCCGTGGTTCGTCCTCCCGGTCATCGTCTTCGTGTTGATCGCGCGGACGGGGAAGTGGTGGGCGGCAACGGCTGCCGGACTGGCGTTGCTGTACCCGGGTGTGTTCGACCTGTGGGAGGTGACGATCGAGACGCTGGCATTGATGACGATCGCGGTTGTGCTGTGTGCGCTGATCGGGGTGCCGCTCGGCGTGCTCGCAGCGTTCAACCGGCGCACCGAGCAGATGCTGCGTCCGCTCCTCGACGCGATGCAGACCGTGCCGGCACCGGTGTACTTCGTGCCGATGGCGCTGTTCTTCGGGATCGGCGCGGTGCCCGCGACGCTGGCCACCGTCGTGTTCGCGTTGCCCCCGGTGGTGCGACTCACCACGCTCGGCATCCAGGAGGTGTCACCCCAGGCGGTCGAAGCGTCGAAGATGTTCGGCGGGAGCCCGATGCAGACGCTGCGCAAGGTGCAGCTGCCGATGGCGATGCCGACGATCCTGACCGGGATCGCGCAGTCGATCATGATGGCGCTCGGCATCGTCGTGCTGGCGACGTTGCTCGGCGCCGGTGGGTTGGGCCAGGAGGTGATGGACACCCTCAGTCAGCGGCGCACGGGCCGCGGGATCGCCACCGGGCTGGCCATCGTCTCGGTGGCGATCGTGCTCGAACGACTCGGTCGCGCCGCAGCGAGCACCGACCGCGTGCGGGTTTCGCGGCGGGCGGTGTGGGCCGTGGTGGCCGGCGTGGTGGCACTGGTCGTCATCGGCCGGGCGATGTCGTGGACGTCGTTTCCGGCCGTCTCGGACACGAAGCTGTTCGATCCGATCGACGATGCGATCGACTGGGTTCAGGAGAATTTCCGGTGGCTCACCCGTTGGATCAACGACACCATCGTGACGCGGTTCTACCTGCCCGTCCGCGACACGCTGACCGACCGCATCGCGTGGCCCGCGTTGGTATTTCTCGCCGGGTGGATCGGGTGGCGGCTGGGGGGATGGCGACTCGCCACGTTGAACTCGGTGAGCCTCGTGGTCGTCGGGCTGATCGGGATGTGGGAGCTGACGCTCGACACGTTCACTCAGGTGCTCGCGGCCGTGGTGGTGTCGGTGCTGATCGCCGTGCCTGTCGGCGTGTGGGCGGGCCGCAGCCGTCGGGTGGAAGCGGTCCTGGGTCCGATCCTGGACGGCCTCCAGACGGTGCCGTCACTCGTGTACATCATCCCGGCCGTCACCCTCTTCACCGTCGGTGTGGTGCCCGGGATCATCGCCTCGGTGCTCTATGCGATCGTGCCGGGTATCCGGATCACGGCGCTCGGGATCAAACAGGTCGCGCCCGAGAGTGTCGAGGCCTCACAGATGTTCGGGGCCACGCCGCGCCAGACGATGCTCGGCGTTCGGATCCCGCTCGCAGCGCCGACGATCATGGCAGGGATCAACCAGGTGATCATGATGGTGTTGGCGATGGTGATCATCTCCGGCCTGGTGGGTGGTGGTGGGCTCGGCTTCGAGACGATCAGTGCGGTGAAGAACAGCGAGGTCGGGCTCGGATTCGAGGTCGGCCTGGCGATCGTGCTGATGGCGGTGGTGCTCGATCGTGGTACCCAGGCGATCGGCCACCGGCTCCAGCCACCGACCGCGAGTCACTGATGCATCCGGACGAATCCCTCGCCGTCGGACGCGAGGCGCGGACGTAGGATCGGCGGCGTGCTGAACCTGTATGACACCGCGACCCGCTCCGTGCGCGAGCTGGCTCTCCGCGAACCGGGCAAGGTCAGCATCTACCTGTGCGGACCGACCGTGTACGGCCCGGCTCATCTCGGTCACGGCCGGGCGACGCTCAGTTACGACATCCTGCGGCGCTATCTCGAATGGACGGGCCTCGAGGTCCGGTTGGTCTCGAACGTCACCGACATCGACGACAAGATCATCGCTCGCGCCGCGGACGAGGACCGTCGGTGGCAGGACATCACCACGAAGTGCGAGGCGATGTGGTTCCGGGCGATGGATGGCATCGGAGTGCAACGGCCGACCGACGTGCCGCACGCGACGGACTACGTCGGGCAGATGGTCGAGATGATCGGCGAACTCGTCGCCGGCGACAAGGCGTACACCACCGACGACGGTGTGTACATGGATGTCGAGTCGGTCGACGACTACGGACTACTCGCGTTCCAGACGCTCGACGACATGCGCGCCGGCGGCGGCGACCGCGAGGTGTTCGGTGCTGATCAGAAGCGGCATCCGGCCGACTTCGTCCTGTGGAAGTTCTCCAAGCCGGGCGAGCCGGCATGGCCCTCACCGTGGGGCGAGGGTCGGCCCGGCTGGCACAGCGAGTGCGTCGTGATGAGTCTCGACCTGCTCGGCGAGGGGTTCGACCTGCATTGCGGCGGACAGGACCTGCGCTTCCCGCATCACGAGAACGAGAGAGCGCAGGCCGTCGCGCTCGGCAAGACGTTCGCCAATCACTGGATGCACAACGGGTTCGTCGTCGACGCCGAGGGCGAGAAGATGTCGAAGTCGATCGGCAACGTGTCGAACCTGCTCGACCTGATCGAGCACTACGACCCGCGTGCCTACCGGCTCGTGCTGCTGCAGTCGCACTACCGCAGCCCCGTCAAGCTCGGACAGGCGGCGATCGACCAGGCCGTTTCGTCCCTGGCGGGCCTCGACGCCTTCGCGGCACGAGCCGCCGGGTTGGCGACCGTCGACCCTGACCCAGGGGTGCTCGCTGCGTTCAGCGCGGCCATGGAAGACGACCTCGACACGCCCAGGGCGATGGCGCTGGTGTTCGACACGGTGCGGGCCGCGAATGCGGCGATCGACTCGGGGGACGGTTCGGCGGCGTCGCTGGCGGCCGCCGTGTTCGAGATCTGCTCGGCGGTCGGTCTCGAGTTGTCGGGTGGTGGTGACGACGTTCCCGCCGACGTGGCGGCGAAGGCCGCTGCGCTCGACTCGGCGCGCGCCGACAAGGACTATGCCGCGGCAGACGCGATCCGGGCCGAGCTCCAGGCCGACGGGTGGACGGTCGAGACGACGAAGGACGGCACCGCACTCCGACGCTGATCGGACCACGCGGTCGCCAAGTTACCGCTGAGTAGACGCGCGTGGTTACCCGCTGGTAACTTCGTCTCATGAGCGAATTCTCGATGGCCCTCAACGAAGATCAGCTGACCCTCCAGAAGTGGGTGCACGGCTTCGCCGAAGACGTCATGCGGCCCGCGGCCTCGGAGTGGGACGAGCGCGAGGAGTTCCCGTATCCGGTCGTCGAGGAGGCCAGGTCGATCGGTCTCTACGGCTGGGAGTTCATGGCCGAGACCATGTTCAACGACCCGACCGGGCTCTCCATGCCGATCGCGATCGAGGAGTTGTTCTGGGGCGACGCCGGTCTCGGAATGGCGATCATGGGCACGGGCCTCGCGGCTGCGGGCATCGCCTCGTCGGCGACCCCCGAACAGCTGATGGAGTGGGTGCCGCAGTGTTACTCGAACGAGAAGGGCGGCCTGGCGCTCGGCGCGTTCGCTGCCTCCGAGCCCGACGCCGGATCGGACGTCGGCGGCTACCGCACCTCGGCGGTCTACGACCAGAAGACGGACGAGTGGGTGCTCAACGGCACCAAGGCGTGGATCACCAACGGAGGCATCGCCGACATCCACGTCGTGGTCGCGGTGGTCGATCCGGAGCTCGGCTCGAAGGGTCACGCCAGCTTCGTCGTGCCGCCCGGTACCAAGGGCCTGTCGCAGGGTCAGAAGTACAAGAAGCACGGGATCCGTGCGTCGCACACCGCCGAGGTCGTGCTCGACGACGTCCGGGTCCCCGGACGTTGCCTGCTCGGTGGCAAGGACAAGCTCGACGAGCGCCTCGCCCGGGTTCGCCGTGGCGAGAAGGGCAACGCCCAGGCCGCGATGCAGACGTTCGAGGCGACGCGTCCGGCTGTCGGCGCCCAGGCGCTCGGAGTGGCCCGCGCCGCCTACGAGTACTCGCTCGGGTACGCCAAGGAGCGTGAGGCGTTCGGCCGCAAGATCATCATGAACCAGTCGATCGCATTCATGCTCGCCGACATGGCGACCGAGATCGAGGCGTGCCGTGGGCTGATCTACAAGGCCGCGTGGCTCGGCAAGAACGGCAAGTTCCAGAACGCCGAAGGCTCGATGGCCAAGCTCAAGGCCGGTCGCACGGCGACCTGGGTGACCGAACGCGCCATCCAGATCCTCGGTGGCTACGGGTACACCCGTGAGTACCCGGTGGAGCGGTGGCACCGGGATGCGAAGATCCACGACATCTTCGAAGGCACCGAGCAGATCCAGCAGCTGGTCATCAGCCGGGCGATATCAGGCCTGCGTATCGAGTGATTTTGAGGATCTTGACGATCGGCGATTTCGGTCGCTGACCGGCCATCCCTAGTTTCATCCCTAGTGATTTCCGCTGGCGGACTGTGACACCCCTGGCGTACTGTCGTCTGCATGGCGACGATCCGCGAGAAGAAGCCAGGCGTGTGGGAGGTCCGCGTCTTCACGGGCAACGATGCCCGCGGACGCCCGACGCAGATCTCGCGAACCGTGCGCGGCGGCAAGCGCGACGCGCAACGGATGGCCGCCTCGTTGGAGGTCGGCCCCGGTAGTTCGTCGCCAGCCGGTCGCAACGTCGAAGACGTGCTCGACGCGTGGATCGATCAGAACATCGACACGTGGGCGCCTGCTTCGTCGCGTGACCAGCAGAGCCGAGTGCGCTCGATCAAGCAGGACAAGATCGCGCGCATCCCGATCGCGCAGTTGTCGATTGCCGACGTCGAGCGCTGGCACACTCGGCTCCGTCGCGACGGGATGCAAGACGCCGGCATCCGCAACCAACATGGCGCGCTGAGCGCTGCGTTCGGCATGGCGTTGCGATGGGGTTGGGTCAGTCAGAACGTCGTGGCGATGGCGCAACGCAAGACGACCAAGAAGCAGCCCAGGGGAGTGATGTCGCTCGACGATGTTCGAGCTGCAATCGCTGCTGCCGCGGAGTTCGACCCGGCGGCTGCGTTGGCATTGCGTCTCGCTGCGATGACCGGCGCCCGTCGGGCTGAGTTGGCCGCGCTGCGATGGACCGACGTCGACGACGACGGCATGTTGACGATCGACTCGGCGATCGAAGTGATCCGCCATCCGGGTGAGCCGCGCGAGTTGCGTGATGCGCCGACGAAGACCGGCAACGCGCGGACGATGACGCTCGACCCCGACACGTTGAATGCGATCTGGGAGCTGCGCCGCGAGCGCGAGCCGTACGGACCGTGGATGTTCGGCGTCGGCCCCGATCTCGTTCCGCCGGATCACATCGGGTGGTGGTGGACGCGGGCGCGCAAGAACTCGGGCATCGACATGAAGTGGCGCCTTCACGATCTGCGCCACTGGTCGGCGACGGTCTCGATCGGCCAAGGCCACGACGTCCGCACCGTCGCCGGCCGTCTCGGTCACTCGAACCCGGCGATGACCCTGCGCGTCTACGCCCACGCCTTCGCCGCCGCCGATCAGGCATTGGCGGCGGGGCTGGGCGATCTGCTCCGAGACGACGGCACCGATGAGTAGGCCGTTCACCCCGACCGACGCGTTCGTCGACGAATCGATTCGAGGTCAGCGGTATCTACTCGGCTGCGTGCTCGTCGAGGCGCGCTCGTTGACCACCGTCCGCCGCGCACTCGTCGACATCAAGATCGCGAATCGTCGCGTCCACTTCACGAACGAATCGCCGAAGCGGCGTCGCGAGATCCTCGAACTGATCGCGTCGCTTCCGGTGAGGTCATTCGTCGTCGTGTGCCGCCGCACGCATGGCGTCAAGGAGGTCGACGCACGATCGGCGTGCCTGCGCACGATCGTGGGACAACTCCAACGCGACGAGGTCGGGCGCATGGTGCTGGAGAGTCGCCAAGACGACCGGGAGGACGTGCGTCTCATCGAACGCGTGCGATCCACGCAGCCGAGACTCGTGTTCGAGCATCGGCGACCGAAGGAAGAACCGCTGCTCTGGGTCGCCGACGCGATCACCTGGGCGGCAGGCACCGGAGGCGAGTGGTGCGAACTGATCGAGCCGATCTACGGCGGCGACGTCGACACTGCCCCGTAACGCGCAGAACCCGGCTCCCCTACCTACGGGTAGGCAACCGGGTCCACTTCCTACGGGTACTCACCCGAGGCACCTTCAAGTATGCGCCGATCGAAACGCCATTCGCAAGGTGGTTCTCAATGACGCGTATCAGCCCCGGCTCCGTCGTTCCTCACAACTCGGCGTGAGCCTTTCGGCGTTCAGGACGCGCACCGCGCGCTTCGGAGCCGTGTCATGAATAGGAGGACGGGCGAGAGCGGTGTGTTGTTCGTCACATCAGATCGTCCGTCACGTGTCCGCTGATGTCCACTCGTATCCGTTGGTGTTCGTTCGTGCCGTTTCGTCCGGAACCCCAACAAACACGGGGCTTGCCGCGCGAATGACATGGGTGTACTTCTGATGGTCCATGTCGTCGCTGGAGGAGTTCGCTGAGTCGGAGGAGCACCCGCTTCTCACGATGCGCGAGGCCACCAAGATCCTGCGCATTGGCCGCACGCTCGGCTACCAACTCGCTCACGAGTACTTGAATTCGGGCGGCACGTCCGGGCTGCCGGTGATCCGGTTCAGCAAGGAGTGCTACCGGGTTCCGCGCTGGGCGCTGATGGAACTCGTGACGACCGGCCGGGTCGTGCGGCTGTGCGATGCGGAGGCACCCGTCGAAGGGGCCTCCGTTGCACGCTGACCCGACCCGCCGCACGATTGTCCTCGGTCCACGGGCGCACGAGCTGCGCGCTTACGTCGGCTCGACGGCATGGACCGTGCTCGAAGAGATGATGCAGCGCTCGACCGGCGACAGCGATCACGTCGTCGCCCAGGTGTCGATCCGCTCGCTCGCCGCGTCACTCGGCCTCGCGAAGGACACCGTCGCTCGCGCCGTCCGACGGCTCCGCGACCTCGGCGTTATCCACGCCGAACAACGCCGCTCCGACAGCGGTGTCTTCCAGACCGGCTCCTACCGACTCGACGTCCCGACCGTCTGCCTCACCGTCGACACATCAACGACGACGAACCACCGACGACCTCACCCGACAACACACCGTCGAACCACCAACACCACGAACACCACCGACACGGCCAACACGACCGACACCGGCCAACTCTCCCTCACCTTCAACCCCTGAAGGAACACCCCCAATGAACGAACCAACCAACCACAACCACAAATCAATAACCCGTAGACAGGTGCCCGCCGGCGGTCGGGACCGATCATGATCCGGGTGACGACGCTGTTCGCTCGCACCGCCGAAGCAACGGCGGCCTACTACGGCGACTACCTCACCAAGAACAAACATGAGCTTCCCGGCCAGTGGACTGGCAAACAGGCACCCGACCTCGGACTCATCGGCGAGGTCACACCCGACCGTCTCGAAGCGGTCCTGCTCGGTCGTCACCCGTTCACGGGGGAGTCGCTCGGCCGGGAGCTGCTCGACCGCATCGACCAGAAGGGCAACGTGATCAAGGCGGTCGCCGGCTACGACGCGACGTTCTCGGCACCGAAGTCGGTGTCGGTGCTGTGGGGGCTCACCGGCGATGACGGCTTTGCCGAGTGCCACGACCGAGCCGTCGACGCAGCGATCGAGATGATCGAGAAGTACGGCTCGACGACCCGCATACGGTCGAACGGGACACGGCTCCATCCCGAGACCCGCGGGCTCACGATCGGTGTGTTCCGCCAGTCGACGAGCCGAGCCGACGACCCGCAGCTCCACACCCACGTCGTCATCTCCTCCAAGGTTCAGACCGCCGACGGCCGCTGGTACGCGTTCGACGGGCGAGTGTTGAAACGACATCAGCAGGCGTTCGGCTACTTCTACCAATCGGTCCTGCGCGCCGAGCTGACCGCCCGCTACGGCGTCGCGTTCGATCCCATCGTCAACGGCCAAGCCGAGATCGCCGGCGTCCCCACCGAGCTGCTCCACCAGTTCTCGAAGCGAGCGCACGACATCGCCGTCGAGATGGACCACCGCGTCGCGGAGTTCATCGACAGCAACGGCCGCGAACCGAGCCACCGCGAGTTCTCCGCCATGGAACGCGAAGCATCCGGCGACACCCGAGCCCGCAAGACCGGACTCAGTGCCACCGAACTTCGAGCACGGTGGACACGCGAGGCCGCCACCCTCGGCCACGACCCCGTCTCACTCGTCGACGCCGTGAATGCCGAGGCACAGCGGCGGCCGATTGAGGCAGTGCCGATCACGGTTGCCGACGTCCTCGAGGCGCTAGCTGAACGCAGCTCGACGTGGAACCGCCTCGACGTGTTGCGCGCCATCTCCGACCTCGCCACACCTCAGCCCGGACATGACGCCAAAACCTGGGCGGCCGCGCTCGCCCAAGCCGTCGACACCGTGCTCGATGCCTGTATCGACCTCGACCCCGCAGCACCGAACTCGTCTCGCCGATCATCCGATGGGCGGGCGCTGCACATCGAGCCCGTCGCACGCCAGGCGACGAGCGAGCACGTCCTGGCCCAGGAAGAGCGGATCATCACATGGGCGCTGGACGCTCAAGCCGGCACGCCGGAGCCTTCTGCGACGGTCAGCGACCACGCGCTTGACGGCGGTCAGCACGACGCTGCGTCCGCAG